>DASUHH010000029.1:0-123244 GCA_036273615.1 Allosphingosinicella sp.
GCCGGAACGAACTCGTGAACCGATGGCGGCAACAGCCAACCCTGATCCACATCCCATCGCCGAAACGTCTTGCTCATCCGCCCACAGAATCAGCCCTAGCGCCCGCCGTCCAGCAAATTACTCAGACAGGCTCCTAGAGCGCGCGATGAGAATCCGCTTCGCCGCCGCCGCCTTGCTGATCGCGCTTCCGGCGACGGCCGCGCAGGCGATGGACGTCGCCACCTTCCTCGCCAAGGTCGACGCGCTTCAGAAGAAGGGCATGCTCGCCCTCCTCTCGAGCGACTATCGCGACGTGAAGACTGAGAGCGAGGCCGCGATCCGCGAGATCGCCGCCGAAGGGCGTGCGGCGAAGGCGGCGCGCAAGCCGCCGCTCGCCTGCCCGCCCGGCGGCAAAGCGCAGACCGACAGCAATGAGGTCATCGCCTATTTCCGGGCGATGCCGCCGGACCGCCGCGCCCGCACCCAGGTCAAGGACGCCCTGCTCGCCCTCCTCGTGCGCAAATATCCCTGCCGTCGGTGACGTTCAGTCGAGCGACGGGAAGCAGGAATCCAATCGGCCGTCGCGACGCAGGTCGCAGGTGCAGCAGTGGAAGCTGCCGCCGAAGCCGTAGACCCGGTCGAAGGCGCAGGGAATCACCGTGCAGCCGAGGCTTTCCAGCAGGTCGATCGTCGGCTGTTCCGCCGCCTCGACCATTGCCGTCCTGGGATCGAGCATCAGGATGTTCATCGAGATCCAGCTGCTGACGCCGCCGGCACGCAGCTTGCCGCTGCGGACCGACGGCGGCGCGAACACCATTTGCCAGCCGTTGCGGCGGAAGAGATCGAGGCCGCCGTCGGTGCACGGCCGCTCCGGGTTGACGAGCGCCAGCCCCGGCCGAACCGGGACCAGGCTGGTGTCGATATGCATCGGCGTCTTTTCCTGGAAGCGGATCTCGTGCAGCCGGAAATCCGGGCCGAGCGTGCGGCGCACCCATTCCGCGCCCGCCGCATTGCTGACCATGTCGGGCTGCCAGAACAGGTCGCGGCCGAAGCGGGCGAAGCAGGCGGCGTCGAAGGCGGGCTCGGCCTCGCTCAGCCGCGCTTCGCCTTCGACATAGAGGGTGTCGGCCATGAGCGGCTTGGGCGCGGCGATCCATTTCGCTCCGGCATCGAACGCATCGCGGAGCAGGCGCCGATAGGCGCGATATTCGAAGAAGCGGGCGCGCTGCGCCATCGGCGCCTCGACGATCGTGTCGCCGACGACCAGCAAGAGGTCGCGCGGGCAGGCCGCGGCGCGGCCGGCCGAGGCTTGCCAATCGGGCGTGCGGAACGGGGCGGAATGATCGACCGGATCGGGACGATGGACTTTGATGCCGCGTTCGGCGAGCAGGGCTGCGAAGGCGTCGAGCTGCCGTTCCGCCTCGTCGACCAGAGCCTCGGGAATTGGCCCGCCGCCTTGGCTCCGCTCGGGGCTGCCCGGCGGAAAATAAGAGGAGAGGGACGGCTCATAGCCGATCTGGGCGGCGCCCCACGCGGTGCCGACGATCACTTCCTCGAGCGGATCCCACTCGTTCCAGGAGCAGACCGGCCCCACTTTCTCAGTGCATCACGCCGAGCGCGACGAGCAGGAGCAGGAAGAGCAGGAGGTCGAAACCGGCGAAGACGACCAGGACCAATGTGCGCCACAAGGCGCTGAACCAGGACAAGGCATAGGCGCCGTGGAGCTGCCGGCAGATATGGACCGGCGGGATCAGGATGAAGGCCAGGCCGGCAAGCGCCGCCGGCACGAAGGCGGCATGGAGCAGCGACAGGACGACCAGCAGCAGGGTCATGAAGGCGAGCGAATAAGTGACGAAGACCGTATGGTCGTAGGCCCGGAACGCCCGGTAGCGGCGGCGGTGGAGAAAAAGGAGCCAGACGAAGGGCACCGAGATCGGGATCAGCATCCACGAAAATTTGTAGGCGTTGGTCTGCACCTTGTAGGCGAGGAGCTGCGGATTCTCCTTCGCATGATGATAGGCCCGCTCGAACCAGCTCTGGCCGTCGTCGCTCTCCACGCCGGCCGCGGTCCCGCTTGCCTTCCTCGCCGCCTGCCGCGCCGCCTGGTCGTGCAGGGCCTGGATGGTGAGGTTGAGCGAGGCGATGCCCTGGCCCGCCGCGACCGCCTTCGCCCGTTCCCCCTGCACGCGATCGATCTTCTGCTCGATCGTCAGCGGGGTGGTGGTGATCCCGTCGGCATTCCATTCGCCGGCGGTGAAGGGACCGCCGACGAAGTTGAACATGGCGAACATCAGGAAGACCGAGAAGAGGAAGAGCGCCATCGGCGAGACGAAGCGCGCCCTTTCGCCCTCGATATAGCGGCGGGTCAGATCGCCCGGCCGCCAGGCGAGCAATGGCAGGGTCCGCCAGATCTTGCCCTCGAAATGGAGCACGCCATGGGCAAGGTCGTGCCAGAAAGCGGCGAGGCTGCGATGGATATGCGCCGGCTGTCCGCAACGATGGCAGTAAGGGCCGGTCAGCTCGGCGCCGCAATTGAGGCAGGCGCCGCCATGATCCCCGTCATGCGCCTCGCCCGCGCCCGGCTCGAACTGCCGGGCGATCACGCCCCCGGTCAGCGCGTCGCCGACCCCTTCGATACCCCCGCCCACCATGAGGCGATCATGGCGAAGCGCAAGGGCGGCGTCGAGAGCATTTGCGGGGCGTTGTTACGTTCGGCGGAGCTGTCCTTCCCGCCCGCGGGGAGGGGGACCAGCCGAAGGCTGGTGGGGGGGGTCGTGCCAGGCGCTCAGCCCCCTCCACCACGCGACGCGCGGTCCCCTCCCCGTTCCGGGGAGGATTTGAGGCTTCGACAAGCCAGGCCCGGACGGTAAGGAACGGGCGATGATACGCACCGGCCTTCTCGGCGGCTCCTTCAATCCGGCGCATCGCGGGCACCGGCGGATCAGCGCGGCGGCGATCCGGGCGCTCGGGCTGGACGAGCTCTGGTGGCTGGTCTCGCCCGGCAATCCGCTGAAGCCGGAGCGCGGCATGGCGCCGCTCGCCGCCCGGCTCGCGTCCGCCCGTCGCATGGCGCGCGGCCTGCCGATCCGGGTCACTGCGGTCGAGCGCCGGCTCGGCACGGTCTATACGGCCGATACGCTGCTGGCGCTGAAGCGCCTCCATCCCCGCCGCCGCTTCGTCTGGCTGATGGGGGCCGACAATCTCGTCCAGCTCCACCGCTGGCGGCGCTGGCGCGAAATCGTGCAAACTCTTCCGATTGCGGTCGTTTCACGTCCGGGATATGAAGGGGAAGCCCACGCGGCTGTCGCGATGGGCTGGCTGCGGCGCTTCGTCCGGCCCGCAGGCCAGGCCCGGCACTGGACGGAGTGGAGACTGCCGGCACTCGTGTTGCTTCGACTGCCGCTCGATCCGACCTCCGCCACGCGCATCCGCGCCGCCGAGCCCGACTGGCACCTGAATGACCGTCATTCGTTCAACCCCCGAGCCCAACGCGACGGCGTGACGCGGCGGCTCGTGACCTAAGGAGGCACATTGCCAGCCAACGCACCGGCTCCGCGCGACCGCGGAGCGATCGAAAAGGCCGAAGCCCTGCACGATCTCGTGCTCCGGTCCCTCGACGACGATCAGGCCCAGGACGTCGTCACGATTCCGCTTCAGGGCAAGTCGAACATCGCCGACCATATGGTGATCGCCTCCGGGCGCTCGACCCGGCAGGTCGCGTCGATGGCGCAGAAATTGTCGGAGCGGATCAAGCAGGATCTGGGCCGTGCCGTCCGCATCGAAGGGCTGCCGGTCGCCGACTGGGTGCTGATCGACGCCGACGACGTCATCGTCCACATCTTCCGGCCGGAGGTGCGCAGCTTCTACAATCTGGAACGGATGTGGGGCTTCGAAGGCAGCGCCGCGGCGACGGCGCACTGAGCGAAACCGGGCCGCCGTCCGTCAGCCCGGCGAAAGCCGCGATCTCGGCGAAGGTTCGCAGGACGGTTTGCGCACGCGGTCCCGCCGGCGCTCGGGTCCCGGTTTTCGCCGGGACGACGAACAGGGCAATGAAGCGGAAGGCGTGACATGCTCCTCCACATCATCGCGCGGGGGAAGATCGGGCGGGGGCCCGAGGCGGCGCTGGTCGATCGCTACCTGAAGCGCCTCTCCTGGCCGGCGAGAATGACCGAATTGCCCGAGAGCGGCGGCCGAATCCCGCCTGCTGCGGACAGGAACGTCACCATCCTCCTCGACGAGAAAGGCGAGCCGCTCCCAAGCCTCGATCTCGCCCGCCGGCTCGAGCGCTGGCGCGACGCCGGGGTGCGCGAGGCGCGGTTCCTGATCGGCGGCGCCGACGGCTTCGGCGAGGCCGAACGGGCGTCGGCCGACCTGCTCCTCGCCTTCGGCCGTGCGACCTGGCCGCATCTCCTCGCCCGCGCGATGCTCGCCGAGCAGCTCTGGCGCGCCACCTCCATCCTTGCCAACCACCCCTATCATCGCGAAG
The DNA here is from genome assembly GCA_036273615.1 of Allosphingosinicella sp. Classification (GTDB taxonomy): domain Bacteria; phylum Pseudomonadota; class Alphaproteobacteria; order Sphingomonadales; family Sphingomonadaceae; genus Allosphingosinicella. Next base: position 4,466 of record DASUHH010000029.1, read on the forward strand.
GTTGAAGCATGATCCTGTCAGGAGGACGTGCTTGAGAGCGCGCATCGAGGCAAGAGCGATGAGCAGGTGCGCAATGCCCGGCATTGCGCAGCCCTGCCCGGGGGACAGGGCGGACTGTTCAACCGGCCTGATCATATTTTAACGATGCGCCGGCTCGCTTTCCTCGCCTTGCTTGCCGCGCTCGCTCTCGCGGGCGGCTTGGCGCTGGCGCAGGAGGGCGGCGGGCCGTCCGACGCCAAATCCCTGGTCGCCGCCCGCCAGCAGGCCCAGGAAGCGCGGCAGCGTTCGGGACAGCTCGAGCAGCAGGCCGCCCAGGCGAAGACCGAGGCCGACCGCGCCAGCGCCGAGGCCGCCGCGCTCGCCGCCCGGATCGAGGCGGCCGAGGCCGACATCACCGCCGCCGAAGCGCGCATAAGGCTGATCGAGGACCTTCGCCGCGACCAGCGCGCGCGGCTCGCCGAGAAGCAGGCGCCGCTCATCCGCCTCACCGCCGCCCTGCAGACCATGGCGCGCCGGCCGCCGGCGCTTGCCCTCGTCCAGCCGGGCTCGCTCGACGACGTCGTCCATGTCCGCGCTTTGCTCGCCTCGGCGTTGCCGGAGATCCGCGCGCGAACCGCCGGCCTTCGCGCCGAGGTCGCGCGCGGCAATGCCCTCCGCCGCGACGCCGACATCGCCGTCGCCGCGCTGCAGGCGAGCCAGCGCGACCTGCGCCAGCGCCGAATCGCCCTTGCCCAATTGGAGGAAAAGCAGCGCGCCCGCTCAGCGACCCTCGCCGAATCGGCCGCGAATGAGGGCGAGCGCGCCCTTGCCCTCGGCGAACGGGCCCGCGACCTCGCCGCGCTGGAGGACACACATCAGTTCCAGGCCGAGCTCCGCGCCAGCCTCTCCACCCTGTCCGGCCCGGTGCCGCGCCCGGTCAACCCGCCCCAGGCGCCGCCGCGCCGCCTCTATCTGCTCCCGGTCGAGGGCCGGCTGGTCACCGGCACCGGCGAGATATCGGATGCCGGCGTCCACGCCCGCGGCCTCGTCTTCGAGGTCGCGCCCGACCGGCCGGTGATTGCGCCCGATCCCGGCCGGATCGCTTATGCCGGCCCGTTCCGCTCCTATGGCGACATCGTCGTCATCGACCATGGCCATGGCTGGCTGACCGCGATCACGCATCTCGGCGCCCTCGCCGTCAAGGCCGGCGACCACGTCGCCCGCGGCGGTCCGCTCGGCCGCACCGGGGCCGAACCCTCCCGAGTCTCGGTCGAGCTGCGCCACGATGGCGAGCCGGTGCCGATCACCGGCCTGATCGGCTGACCGTCCCGCTTGTTCACCTGCGGTTGCTTTTCCCGGGCTAGAAAAGGGGGTAAGCTCGCCGCCAAGCCCGACATTCAGGATTCTCCATGGCACACAATCTCCTCCGTTCCCTCGCCCTCGTCACGACGGTGGCGATCGTTCCAGCCGTGAGCAGCGCCTTCGCGGCGGTCGACGTCAGCACCTATCGCGAGCTCGACCAGTTCATGGCGGTGTTCGAGCGCGTCCGCGCCGATTATGTCGACAAGGTCGACGACAAGACCCTGATCCGCGGCGCGATCGACGGCATGCTCAACAGCCTCGATCCGCACAGCTCCTATCTGGACGAGAAGGGCTATCAGCAGCTGATGACCACCACCGAGGGCGAATATGGCGGTCTCGGCCTCAACGTCACCATGGAAGACGGCGCGGTGAAGGTGGTGACTCCGATCGAGGACAGCCCGGCCTACAAGGCGGGCATCAAGGCTGGCGACTACATCACCCATATCAACGGCAAGCTCATCTATGGCGGAACGCTCGACGAGGCGGTCGACGAGATGCGCGGTGCGCCCGGCTCGACGATCAAGCTCACCATCCTTCGCGTCGGCCGCGACGCGCCGATAGAGGTGAGCCTGACCCGTTCGGTCATCAACCTTCCGGCGGTGAAGTGGAAGGTGAAGGACGATGTCGGAATCCTCAACGTCAACACGTTCAGCCGGACGACGACCGACGAGACGCTCGCCGCCATCGCCGCCATCCGCAAGACATTGGGCCACGAGCCGATCGGCTATGTCCTCGACCTGCGCGACAATCCGGGGGGACTGCTCGACCAGGCGGTCGGCCTTTCCGACGTCTTCCTCCAGCGCGGCGAGATCGTCAGCCAGCGCGGCCGCGAGAAGACCGACATCGACCGTTATTATGCCAAGCCCGGCGACGCGACGGGCGGCGCGCCGGTGATCATCCTGGTCGATGCCGGCACCGCATCGGCGGCCGAGATCGTCGCCGGCGCGCTGCAGGACCAGCATCGCGCGATCGTCATGGGCGAGCGCAGCTTCGGCAAGGGCTCGGTCCAGACCCTGCTGCCGCTGACCCAGAATACGGCGCTCCGCCTCACCACGGCGCGTTATTACCTGCCGTCGGGCCGGTCGGTGCAGGAAGGCGGAATCGCGCCGGACATCGAGGTGCCGCAGCTCTCCGACCCCGATTACAAGAGCCGGCCGAGGCTTCGCGAGGCGGATCTGCGCCGTCACCTGATCAACGAGGCCGGGATCGGCAATGACGTGATCGAGGATGACGGCAAGCCCGATCCGCGCTTCTCCGCCACCGCCGACGAGCTGAAGAAGAAGGGCGTCGACGACTTCCAGCTCAATTATGCGGTGCAGACGCTGGCGCGGCTCGGCAGGAGCGCGGTCGTCGCGTCGGCCGGCTCGCGGGGCGGCGGCCATCTGAAGTGAGCCTGAAGGGGGGAATGTCCAACCTCAACCTCGCCCGGGCGCTGGCGCTGCTGGTGCCGGCGGCCCTGCTCGCCGGCGCCTGGTCGTTCCAGATCTGGGGCGGCCTCTTCCCCTGCGAGATGTGCTGGTGGCAGCGTTACGCCCATCTCGTCGCGGCGGCGCTTGCCCTGGTCGCGATCGCGGTCGCCGGGCGGCGTCCGCTCGACCGGGCCTTCCTCGTCCTCGCCGCGCTCGCCATCCTGACGAGCGGGGGGATCGGCGTCTATCATGCCGGGGTGGAGGCCCATATCTTCAAGGGCCTCACCGCCTGCACGACCACCGTCACCGCCGCCGCCACGCCGGACGCGCTGATCGATGCGATCATGAAGGCGCCGCTGATCCGCTGCGACCAGGTGCAATGGCGCTTCCTCGGCCTGTCGCTGGCGGCATGGAACGCAATCCTCTCGATCGGGTTCGGATGCCTGATCCTGTGGCTGACCTTCCGCCGCCCCCGGGCCCGCACCTTGATGGCCTCATGAACGCCGAAGCCGCTCCCTCCCGGCCCCCGCGCTGGCGCCCCGGCGACGAACGGCCGGACATCGGCGCGATGATCCGCGTCGACCAGGCCGGCGAATATGGCGCGGCGCGCATCTATCGCGGCCAGCTCGCCGTGCTCGGCAACCGCCATCCCGCCGCGCGCCTGATCTCGCGCATGCAGGCGCAGGAGGAACGGCACCTCGAGAGGTTCGACGAGATGATGGTGGCGCGCGGCGTCCGGCCGACCCTGCTCCAGCCCTTCTGGAACGTCGCCGGCCATGCGCTGGGCGCGGCGACCGCCTTGATGGGGCCGAATGCCGCCATGGCCTGCACCGCCGCGGTCGAGACCGAGATCGATCGCCATTATAGCGAGCAGCGCCGCGCGCTCGGCGGCAACGAGCCCGAACTCGCCGCCGCCATCGCCGAGTTCCAGGCCGAGGAAATCGAGCATCGCGACACCGCCATCGCCGCGGGCGCGGAAGATACGATCGGCTATTCGGTCCTGTCGGGGCTGATCCGCGCCGGCTGCCGCCTCGCCATCGCCTTGTCGAAAAGGATCTGATCCGATGAAGCGCCTCCTTCCCCTGCTCGCCGCGGCCGCCTGCGTGCCGTCGGCCGCCTTCGCCGCGCCGCCGGCCGGCCCCGCGAACCAGGAAAAGGTCAACGCCCTCATCATCTACGGCAGCGATCCCTGCCCGCGCGGCCAGGGCGACGAGATCGTCGTCTGCGCCCGCAAGCCGGAGAGCGAGCGCTACCGGATCCCGCCCAATCTGCGCGGCGACCCGAACGATCCCCACAACCAGGCCTGGGCGAACCGGGCCGAGAGCCTCGAATATGTCGGCCGCTCCGGCATCGACAGCTGCTCTCCGAGCGGGCCGGGCGGAGTCTCGGGCTGCCTCACCCAGTTCATCAGCCAGGCGAAGGCGGAGCGCGGCCAGACCGACGTCAACATGGTCCGCCTGATCGAGCAGGCCCGCGAGCAACGGAATACGACGATCAGCACCGAGGCGAGCGAGGGCAGCAAGCAGCCGGACCCGGGGATGCCCCCGCCGCCGCCCCCGGCCCCGCAATAGGGAACAAAGGCGCGGAACCGGCCTTCTTTCGGATGAGAGAAAGGAGGCCGCCATGAAAGCCGCCTTGCCTTTGGCCATCGCCGCCGCCGCGCTCGCCGCGGGATCCGCCGCGCCGGCCGCCGCACAGCAAAGGATCCGGCACCTTGTCGTCTACGGCAACGAGCCCTGCCCGCGCAGCACGAGCGACGAGGAGATCACCATCTGCGCCCGCAGACCCGATACGGAGCGCTACCGAATCCCGAAGCAATTGCGCGACGCTCCGGGCACCGATCCCAACAGCACGAGCTGGGCGGACCGTGCCAAGAGCCTCGAATATGTCGGCCGCAGCGGCATCAACAGCTGCTCGCCGAGCGGCCCCGCCGGCTATACCGGCTGCCTCAACCAGATGATCGCCGCCGCCCGCGCCGAACGCCGGCAGGATGCGGCGGCAGCGCCGCCGCCGGGGCCGTAATTCCGCGCCGCCCCAGCAAAGGCTCGGGCCTCAGGGAAAATGAGGCACGGAAGATTTGCAGTCCGCGGATCGGCCTCTGGGCAAAAACGCGCCGGGGCGACGATATGGCTCAGCGCTTCTTCTCCGCCGCGATCCACGTGTCGATCTGCGCTTCGAGCACGTCGAGCGGAACCGAGCCCTGGCTCAGCACCGCGTCGTGGAAGCGGCGGAGGTCGAATCCGGGCCCCAGCGCCCGCTCCGCGCGGGCGCGCAACTCGCTGATCTTCAGTTGGCCCAATTTGTAGGCGAGCGCCTGGCCGGGCCAGCTGATGTAGCGGTTGACCTCGGCGTCGATATTGGCGTCGCTCAAGGCCGTGTTCGCGCGCATGTAGGCGACGGCGCGCGCCTTGTCCCAGCCCATGGCGTGGATTCCGGTGTCGACGACCAGCCGCGCCGCCCGCCACGCCTGGTAGGAAAGCTCGCCCATCTTCCTGGCCGGCGTGTCGTAGAGGCCCATCTCCTCGCCGAGGCTCTCGGCATAAAGGCCCCAGCCCTCGGTGAAGGCGGTGTAGAAGCTGAAATAGCGGCGGAAGGGCGGCAGATCGAGCTCCTGCTGGAGCGCGATCTGGTTGTGATGGCCGGGCACCGCCTCGTGCGCGGTCAGCGCCGGCAGCTCCCAGAACGGCCTCTGGTCGAGCTTCGACGTGTTCACATAATAGGTCCCGGCGATCCCCGCTGCGGGTGAGCCGGGCGCATAATAAGCCGTGGTCGTCCCTTCCGCGGTCTCGGCCGGAATGGCGCGGATGCCGTAGCTGAGCCGCGGCAGCTTGCCGAAATAGGCCGGCATCTTGCCGTCGATCGTCTTCGCCATCAGGGCCGCCGCGGCCATCAGCTCGTTCGGACTCTTCGCATAATAAACAGGGTCGGTCTTGAGCTCGTGGATGAAGTCGGCGCGGGTCGCGAAGCCCGCCTGGTGCGCCACCTGGTCCATCTCGGCGGTGATCCGCGCGATCTCGCTGAGGCCGATGGCGTGGATCTGCTCGGGGCTGAGGTCGGTCGTCGTCTCCTGCCGGACCCGGAACGCGTACCAGGCGCGGCCGCCCGGCTCTGCCGAGACGCTGTCCGACTTGGCGCAGTGGGGCAGATAGATATTGCGGTAGAAAGCGAGATGTTTGGCATAAGCCGGGTTGAGCACGTTCACGATCAAGGTCCGCGCCCGCGCCTGCATCGCCGTCCAGTCCGCCTCGCCGATCGCCGCCGGGCGCGGATGGGTGAAGGGCTCGTAGAAGCGCGATTCGGCGGGATTCCCGGCGATCACGCCGGAGATGGTCTTGTCGTAGCCGCCGAGCACCGAGCAGGGGAGGACGTAGCCGCCGCGCACCGCCTCCGCCGTCACCGCCAGCGCCGCGTCGTTCAGCTTCGGGTAAGCGGCGAGGCGGGCGAGATAGGAATCGAAATCGGCCTTCGTCCGCAGCGGCACGTTGTTGGCGAGATCGGCGAATTCCTGGTGCCAGCCCGAATAGGTTGTGAACAGCATCGTCCGCTGCGGAAAGCGATTGCCCTCGACCACGCCCTCCAGCGCGCGCTTCAGGATCGCGCGATTGGTGCGGTCCGCGGGCGACAGCGCGGCGGCCGGGATCTTCTCGAGCCGGGCGAGGAAGGCGGCGGCCTGGGCGGCGCGGCGATCGTCGGCGGCGAGGCTCGGATCGGACAATTGGTCGTCATAGGTGTGGATTCCGAGCGCGGTCGCCTGGACCGGATTTTCGCGCAGGAGCCATTGATAATGGTCGGCGAGCAGGCGGTGGAAATCGTCCGCCGGCGCGGCGCGAAGCGGCGCCGCGGCCAGCAGCAAAACAGCGAGCAGCAATCGGCGCATCGTCCATCCTCTCGACAGCTTCACCCTATCCTTTCGGCGGACGGTGGCAAAGACGGGACGACCGCGCGCGCGGACGCACGCCCGACAATCTCCGGCAACACAAAAAAGGTAGACGGGCTGCGACAGGGGTCAGGCCGACGCAAGGAATTTCGACCATGCCGACGGAAGACCGGAACTATCATATCGACCGCGCCCGCGCGGAGCTCGATTACGGCTATCGCACCGACAATTTCGCCGCCGCCCGCGCCCATCTCGAGCTGGCGGCCTTGCACATGAAGCACCTTCGGGACGCCGACGACCGCCCCGCCGACGGCAATCCCGGAACCCTGGCCGAGGCGCTCGGCGCCGCCATGGGCTAGAATCACGCTGGGTGAGCCGCGGCCGACGGGAGCGGCCGCCGCTCGTTGCCCCGGCAGGCTCCGCCTGCCAATGAGGGGGCATGTCGTTCAGGGCGCCACGGGGCGCGATCATGTTCGGCTTCTTCTGCCTGATTATCGGTGCAGGCCTCCTCGTGCGCCGGATTCCCGAGCAGCCGCCGGAAGACGGGGCGCCCAGGCAGGCACGGATCACCTCCATCGACTTCCGCGTGACGCACATCGACGCCTTCGCCGTCCTTTCGCTGCGCAGCGACGACGGTTCCATCGGGAGGGACGATGTGCCGACGGGCCAGTTGAGCTGCCGGGTGGGCGACGTCGTGCCGGTGCAGAAAGTCGGCGTCTTTCTGAGGCTGGCCCGCGAGGCTTGCCGCCGACTGTCCGTTGCCGCAGGGGCCGCCAGGGTGACAGCCGCGGTTAAGATGCGGGACGCCAATGGAAATTGAGAGGCCGACGCCTCAGGATGGAGTGCCTATGTCCCTGCTCGAAGCAGCCGACGGCCATGTGCCAGCCACTTTGGAGGAAGCATGACCATCGCCGACGCCACGCCCAGGCTCGATATCCAAGCCCGAACCGACACCGCCTTCCTCGGTCATCCCAAGGGTCTCGGTTATCTCTCCTTCACCGAGGCGTGCGAGCGTTTCTCTTATTATTCGATGCAGACCCTGCTGGTCCTCTACATGGTCCACCAGCTGCTGCTTCCCGGCCATGTCGATAGAATCGTCGGCTTCGGCTGGTTCCACCAAACCTTCTATCCCAGCCTCAACGGTCAGCCGCTCGCTTCCGCCATCTTCGGCAGCTATACTTCCCTCGTCTATCTGACGCCGATCCTCGGCGGCCTCGTCGCCGACTGGTTGATCGGGCGGCGCCTTACCGTTGCGCTTGGTGCCATCCTGATGTCGCTCGGCCATTTCCTGATGGCGTTCGACCAGACCTTCCTGCTCGCTCTGTTCAGCCTGGTCCTTGGCGTGGGCTGCTTCAAGGGCAATATCGCTAGCCAGGTCGGCGCGCTCTACGGCCCGACAGATTTGCGCCGGGCAATGGCCTTCCAGATCTTCTACATTGCGATCAACGTCAGCGTCATTGCCGGGCCTCTCGTTTCCGGCACGCTCGGCCAGAAGGTCGGCTGGCATTATGGCTTCGGAGCGGCCGGCGTGATGATGGTGGTCGGCCTCATCATCTATCTCTCCGGCCAACGCTATCTGGCGCCTGAGGACAATCGGGGGCGGGTGCCACGGGCGGAACGCGAGAAGCTGACGCGGCAGGATTGGCCGCCATTGATCGCGCTGCTGCTGCTGATCCCGGTGCTCGCGATCGCAATCCTGACGAACCAGGAGATCTTCAACGCCTATCTCGTCTGGGGCGACCAGAAGTTCGATCTGGGCGTCAACCTGGGCTTCCTCAGCTTCCTCAGGTTCATACCGCACAGCTGGCTCCACTTCACCATGCCGAGCAGCTGGCTGATCACCATCGACGCCACTTTGAGCTTTTCGATGCTGGTCGCGGTCGCCGCTTTCTGGAAATGGTGGAGCATCCGGCGGCGCGAGCCGGACGAGCTCAGCAAGATGATCATCGGCAGCCTGTTCACCATGGCCGGAGGCATGTGCCTGTTCACCGCCGCGCTGACGCAGAGTGCGACCGGCGGCAAGATCGGCCTGTTCTGGCCATTGATGTTCCACCTGCTGAACAGCATCGGCTTCGCCCACATCCTTCCGATCAGCCTCGCCTTATTCTCGAAGGTCGCGCCGAAGGCGATCAACGCGACCGTTATCGGTCTTTATTATCTCGCCTTCGCCGCCGCGAACGCGGTCGTCGGCTGGGTCGGCGGCCTCTATTCGTCGCTGCCGACGACGACCTTCTGGCTGCTCCACGTCGCCAGCGCAGGGGTCGGCCTGATCGCCTTCATCCTGTTCAAGCTGGTGCTCGGCAAAAAGCTGACCAGGGCCGAACCCGCCGACCCGCTCCCTTGACTCGAATCGCATCCGTTCCTATCGGCGCCGTCCCTGCGGCTTTGTGCCGCAACACGACGGAGACAGCGATGCAGCATCGCGAGTATGATGGGATAAGCAATCCCGCCTCCGTCCGGATTCCGCCCAAGCGCTGACGCGCGCTCGGCCGGGTCCGGACCCGGCACGACGACAATCGAAAATTCCACCTTCAACGAGAGCCAGCGCATCGCGCCGGCCGATGGATTTGTCATGGGCGAGAAGCTTCTGGCGCAGCAGCTCCTGTTGCTGCTGCGCGAAACCAATGGCGGCACGACCCGTACCGCGCGGGCCGCGCTCGCATGGGCGAAGGAAGAGCGTTTATGGCTCTGGCCGCACCTGAAAGGCGGCAAGAGGCCGGGCTGGCGCGACCTTCCCGCGCTCGCGCGCGCGATCGACACCGGAGAAACGCCGGCGCCCCTGTTCGCCTGCGTCGAGGCTGTCGCGCGCCTGCTCGAGCTCGACGCGTTCGAAGCCGCCTTGCTGCGGACCGCGGTCGCGCTCGACCGGTCGCGGCGGCTCGCGCCGCTGCGCCAGCGGCTGCTCGAGGCGGGCGAGAATATCGCCTTGCTCGCGGCGCGCGTCGCGGGCGCGGCGCCCGGCGAGGCGGCCATGCGGCTGCGCGCCTCCGGCCCGGTCGCGCTCGGGCTCGTCGCGGCGACGGCCGGCGGCCGGCATCCCGGCGTCAATCTCTTCGTCTGCTGGCGGTTCGGCGAGATCCTCGACAAGGAGCTGGCCGACGAGGAGCAGCTGATCGAGGCCATGGCCGGCATCCGGCAGACCGCCGCGCTCGTCCCCGAAGATTTCGCCGAGCAGGCCGGCAGCGTCGACCTGCTCACGCGGCTCCTCGCCGGCGCGCTGCGCGATCGGGCCAGGGGCGTCAACATCCTCATCCACGGGCCGCCGGGAACCGGCAAGACCGAGCTCGCCCGCACCCTCGCCGCGGCCGCCGGCGCCGCCTTGTTCGCCGTGGGCGAGGCCGTGGAGGAGGACGAGCCGAGCCGGAACGAGCGTCTCCAGGCACTGAAGCGGGCGCAGCGCGTGCTCGCCCGCCGCAACGACAGCCTGATCCTGTTCGACGAGATGGAGGATCTGTTCACCGATGCGCAGGCGACCGCCGGCGGCGACTGGCGCGCCGGCTCGAAAATCTTCGTCAACCGCCTGTTCGAGGACAATGCGGTGCCGACGATCTGGACGTCGAACGCGGCGGACGCGATCGATCCCGCGCACCTGCGCCGGATGAGCTTCATCCTCAGGATGGACCATCCTGCGCCCAGGGCACGGGCGCGGATCGTCGCGCGCATGGCCGAGGCGGAGGGCGCCGCCGGCGACGGCGGCGGCCTGCTCCCCCTCGCCGCCCGCGCGCCGGAGGCGGCGAGCATCGCCCGCCTCGCCCTGCGCACCGCCGCCCTCGCCGGGGGCGGGCCGGAGGATGCGGAAGCCGCCGGGCGCTCGCTGATCCTCGGCCTGCGCGGCCAGCGCGCGCTTCCGCCGGTGACGGGCGGCGGCGCGCTCGACCTCTCGCTCTGCGAAGCGGACCGGGACATCGGCGCTTTGGTCGAGCGGCTGTCGGCGCCCGGCGCCCCGGCCGATTTCTCCCTGCTCCTCACCGGTCCGCCGGGAACGGGCAAGACGGCGCTCGCGGCGCATCTGGCGGCGCGGCTCGACCGGCCGCTGAGCGTGAAGCGCACGTCGGACCTGCTGTCCAAATGGGTGGGTGAGACCGAGGCGAACATCGCCGATGCCTTTGCCGAGGCCCGCGAGGAGAGCGCGGTGCTGTTGTTCGACGAGGCGGATTCGCTCCTCCTCGATCGCGGCGACGCGCAGCATTCGTGGGAGATCACGCAGGTCAACGAATTGCTCACCTGGATGGACTCGCATCCGCTGCCGTTCGTCGCGGCGACCAACTTCGCCCGGCGGCTCGATCCGGCGGCGCTCCGGCGTTTCGTCTTCAAGATCGCGCTGAAGCCGCTTTCCGCCGGGAAGGCGGAGCGCGCCTGGCGCCTCTTCTTCGGCACGGCGCCGGCGGCGGGGCTGGCGGCGCTTGGCGGCCTCACGCCCGGCGACTTCGCGGTCGTGAAGCGCCAGCTCCGCTTCCGCGAGGCGCCGTCGGCGGCGGAGATACTCGCCCTGCTCGAGGCGGAGGCGCGGGCCAAGCCGGAGCGGACGGCGCGGATCGGCTTCTAGGCCCGGAGCCCTTCGCAGGGTCGGGGCGCCTGGGGACAGGCGCCCCGATTGCGTATAGCTTCATGCCATGGCCGCCGCCGCATTCAGCATCGTCCTCTTCTCCGCGATGCTTCACGCGCTCTGGAACGCGATCGTGAAGAGCGGGCGCGACACGTTGCTGACGACGGTGTCGATCGCCGTCACCGCGTCGCTGATCGCCGCCGCGATCCTTCCCTTCCTGCCGCCGCCGGCGCGCGCGAGCTGGCCGTTCATCGCGGCGTCCACCTGCGTCCAGATCGTCTATTTCGTGCTGATCGCGCGCATTTATCGCGTCGCCGACATGAGCCTCGTCTACCCGCTGATGCGCGGCACGGCGCCCTTGCTCGTCGCCATCCTGTCCTTTTCCATCCTTGGCGAGCGGCTGGCGCTCTTCGCCTGGATCGGCATCGCGCTGGTCTGCGCGGGCGTGCTCGGCATGGCCGCCATGGCGCGCCGGCAATCCGGCAAGGGCCTTCCGCCGGCCTTGCTCAACGCCGGTCTCATCGCCGGCTACACTTTGATCGACGGACAGGGCGTGCGGCTTTCCGGCGCGCCGGCGGCCTATGCGGGCTGGCTCTTCCTGCTGATCGGCGCAGCGCTCGGCCTTTGGGCGGCGGCGGCGAAAAGGCGGCTATTCTTCGCTTATGCCGCGGCCCATTGGCGGCTTGCATTCGTCGGGGGCGCCGGCACGGCCGCATCCTATGGCCTTGCTTTGTGGGCGATGACCATCGCGCCGATCGCGACGGTCGCCGCCCTGCGCGAGACCGCGATCCTGTTCGGGACCGCGATCTCGGGCCTTGTCCTCAAGGAAAGGATCGGCCCGGCGCGGGTCGCCGCCGCCTTCGCGATCGCCGCCGGCGCGGCGGCGCTTCGCCTGGCTTGAAGAGCCGTTACGGGGCGGAGCAGGTTCGCCGATGAAACGCCGGCGCCACCAATGGGTTTGTGGGCGTAGGAGGAAAAGGTGCGGACCGGATCGACCGAGGAGACGCGTGCCGCCCATGCCGTCGGCGGCAACCTGCGCAAGGCCTGGGAGGCGGCGCGCGACGAGGCGAAGGGCTGCACTCGTTGCCCTCTCTACGAATGCGCGACCCAGACCGTGTTCGGCGAAGGCCCGCTCGACGCGAAGATCATGTTCGTCGGCGAGCAGCCCGGAGACCAGGAGGATCTCGCCGGCAAGCCGTTCGTCGGGCCCGCCGGCCGCATCCTCGACCAGGCATTGGGCGATGCGGGCGTCGACCGGACCGCGACCTACGTCACCAACGCGGTCAAGCATTTCAAGTTCGAGCGCCGCGGCAAGCGCCGCATCCACCAGAAGCCCGACGGCGGCGAGATCATGGCCTGCCGCCGGTGGCTCGAGCAGGAGCGCAATCTGATCCGGCCGCGCCTGATCGTCGCGCTGGGCGCCACCGCCGCCCGCTCGGTCTTCGAGCGGGTGGTCACCATCTCCAGCCTGCGCGGCAAGCCGCACCCGATGCCCGACGGCGGCGAAGCGTGGGTGACCGTCCATCCCAGCTTCCTGCTCCGCGTCCGCGACGACCGCGAAAGGGAATATGCGAAGTTCGTCGAGGATCTGCATCGCATCGGCAAGCGCGCGAAGGCATTGGTTTGACCCACATTGCTACAACCGCACCAGCATCTTCCCGATATTCGCCCCCTTGAACAGGTCGAGGAACGCCTCCGGCGCCGCCTCGATGCCGTCGCGGATCGTCTCGCGGCTCCTGACCTGGCCGGAAGCCACCCAGCCGCCCATATCGCGATAGAAATCGCCCATGCCGGACAGATAATCGGTGTAGATGAAGCCCTGCATGCGGATGCGCGCGGCGATCACGCGCATCATGTAGCGGAAGCCGTGGGATTCGCCCCCATTATAGCTTTCGATCATGCCGCAGATGGCGAAGCGGGCATTCTGGCGGGCGGCTGCGAAAGCGGCGTCGAGATGGTCGCCGCCGACATTGTCGAAATAGACGTCGATTCCCTCGGGCGCCTCGCGCATCAGCGCCTGGACGATCGGCTCCGCCTTGTAATCGATCGCCGCGTCGGCGCCGAGTTCCCGCACCCAGGCGACCTTCTCCGCTCCGCCGGCCGATCCGATCACCTTCATCCCCCTGGCCTTGGCGATCTGCACCACCGCCGATCCGACCGCGCCCGCCGCCGCCGAGACGAAGACCGTTTCCCCTTCCTTCGCCTCCGCCACCTTGAGCAGGCCGAAATAAGCGGTTGCGCCGGTGAGGCCGAGATTGCCGAGCCATTGATCGTCCGCGACCGGAATCGGCGGCACCTTGTTGAACTTCTCCGCCGGCCCGGCCGCACCCTCGCGCCAGCCCATCATGTGGAAGACGGTCTCGCCCTCCCGGAAATGGGGCGAGCGGCTCTCGACCACCGTGCCGACCGCCCCGCCTTCCATCGGCGCGCCGACCTGGAAAGGCGGCACATAGCTTTTCACGTCGTTCATCCGGCCGCGCATATAGGGGTCGACCGAGAGCCATTTGTTCTCGACCCGGATCCAGCCGTCCTCCAGCGCCGGCAGCGGCGATTCCTTCAGCTCGAAATTGTCCATCGTCGGCAGGCCCGTCGGCCGCGTCTTCAGATGCCAGGCAAGGTTACGGTCGGTCATATGTCCCCTCCGTGCGTGGATTGCCGCGTCGCTGCGGACCTCGCATTGACGATGAGCATAGGCGCCATTGCGGTCGGAGCGAAGCGATCCCGTGGACCATGGAAAAAGGGCCCGGCCTCCGCGCGGAAGCCGGGCCCTCTTCGGCGGCCGCCTCTATTCGCCGCGGTCGCTATAGGTGCCGGAGAAGCTGCGGTTGAGGTTGTGCGGTCCCTCGCCCGCGTCGCTGCCGCCGCGCTCGAACAAAGCGCGGCTGCGCTCCTCGTTCCGCCAGGCGTCCCTGGCCTCGTCGGCGCTGCGGTTCAGCATCACCTTGCCGTCGACGCTCTCGACCCAGGAGCAGGGGATCGAATGGTGGATGCCGCCCGAATCCGGATCGGACTTGGTGAGGATGATGCGGTCGCCCCGCACCTTGTCGACCGTGCCGACATGGCTGCCGTCGGATCCGACCACCTCCATATGCTCGTCCACCTTGCCGAGCGACTGGCGCTGGCCCTGGCGCTTCGAGCGCCAGATTCCGAAATCCTGCTCGAACTTCGACTGATGCTCGCGGCGATATTCGTCATAGTCGCGGTCGAGATCGTCGATCTGGCGCCGCCGCCATTCGGCATAATGCGGATCGTGGCCGCGGTCGTAATCGCCGCCGCCATAGTCGCGCAGCCCAGCATAACGCGACGCTTCGCCCGAGCCGTAGCTCCGGCTGCCGTAGCTGCCGGTCATGCCGCCGGAAGGCGCCGACATCGGATGGGCGCCGTGGGTGCCGGTCGAGCCGGAATCGATCCGGTCGAAGCGACGGCCGCCCTGATAGTCGCCGCTGAAGCCGGTGCCGCCCCAATATTCGGGCTCCGGAACGCCATGGCCCGAGCCGTAGCCCGTCCCCGCCCCGCCGCCACGGCTGCTGAAGCGCTCGTTCCGCTCGCCCGGCCGTGCGCGGTTCCAGCTTTCGCCGCCCTGGTTGCCCCAGCCGGACCCGACATAATCATTGTCGCGCCGCCCGGCCATATTGTGCTCGTGCGCCCAGCGGCGCTCGTCCTCCTCGCGCCGGCGCTGCGCCTCCTCGTCGCCGAACCAGGAGCGGACCTCGTCGCCCGCCCGATCGAAGAAGCCGCGATCGTCGCTGCCGCGATAGCGATAATCGCTCCGCCCATAGTCGCGGTCGCGGTTCCAGCTTGCCCGGTCCCGGTCGCGCCATCGGTCGCCGCCGTAGCGGTCGTCATAATTGGCCATCTTGCTCTCCTCTAAAGCGCCGGACGCAAACCCTCGCGTCCCGGGGCGAAAACGAGGCGGGCGGCGGCCCCGTTCCGGGCTGCAAGCCGATCCGTTGGCCGCGCCCGCCGAAGCGAAAGGAGGAGAGAAGGAGGCGGATATGCGGCGTTGCGAAAGCGCGCACGCCCCGCTATCTGGGCGCCTCTCGGGTCGCCGCTCCCGCCCATGGAGCGGCCTTCGAAAAGGCGCGGGGCTGTAGCTCAGATGGGAGAGCGCTGCAATCGCACTGCAGAGGTCAGGGGTTCGATTCCCCTCAGCTCCACCATTTTCAGGTACGAAGTGCCCCCGGCACTTCGTAGCCCTATCCGGGGGATAGGGCGGCCTGAAAATTACGCCGCTGGCGCGGCTTCGGCCGGCAAGCCGGCAGGTTTGTCGGCGTAGGCTGTCCGCCGTAGCTCGAAGAGCGAAGGGGGGCTATGAACCTCGCTTCACCCGCTCCCTGAATCCCGGCCTCTTTTCCAGCACGCCCGCGATCGCCGCCGCCATCGCGCGGTCGGCGCGGGCGTCCGGATGGCGGTCGCCGGGGACACGCCAGTCGCCCGGGAGCCAGACCAGGAGATAGGGGATGTGGCCGGCGTCGAGGACCATGTGCCGGACTGTGGTCTCGCGGGGCGTCTCGGGCTTGTGCTGGGGGACGAGGATCACGGGTTCGGCGCCGCGGGCGCGGGCGAGGGCGATGACCTGGCGCAGGGCCGCCTGGGTCATGGCGACGCCGTCGCGGATCGCGCTTGCGCTGCGGTAGCGCAAGGGGCGCCGCGCGATCTCGACGATCCGCAGCGGCGGCCGCTCGCCCGGATGCCAGTTCAGGGCCGGGTCGAGATGCGGCCGGTCGCGGTCGAGGTTGCGGTCGAGCAGCACCGGGACGAACGGCATCACCACCGCCAGCGGATGCGCGAAGCGCGGCAATTCCTGGCGCAGCCGCATCAGGCTCTGGTCGGTCGAATAAGCGTTGACGGCGATATTGACCGCCGGAATCCCGGTCAGCCGCTCGAACTGCGCCGGGATCGTCTCGTCCCATTCGAGGCCGTAGCCATAGACGATCGATTCGCCGCCGAAGACCACGGCCGGACGCCGGAAATCCACATCCTGTCCCACCGACCGCGCCCGATAGCCGTGGCTCTCGGTCGCGTAGCGGACGATCCGGCCGCCCATATGGACGGTCCCTTCATGGTTGGGGCGGAAGCGCCAGCCGAGGATCGGATCGCGCACCCGCATCGGCTCGGCGCGGTCGGACCGTTCTTGGACCGAATGCCAGGTCTGGGTCCTCAGCACGCCTTCGGTCGCGGCGAAGGCGGCGATGACGGCGACGAGGCCGCCGATCGCGCCGAAGAGGATTTCGCGTCCCTTCCCCGCTTCGATGCCCCGGGCAAGGCGCGGGCGCACGACCAGGATCAGCAGCAGCCCAACCAGGCCCGCGACGATCCGGAGCACCAACAGGATGCGAAGCTGGACGTCCCATCCCCAGGCCCAGGCAGGCAGGAAATGGGCTTCGGCCCAGTTCGGGCCGGCCGCAACCGCAACCAGGATGAGCGCGAGACCGGCGGCAGCGACGGCCGCGTTCGCGATTCCCGCTTTCGAAAGCCGGTCGATATGCGCCCCCTAGACCGGGCACCTTTCGCCCGCCATGATGCTCCAACCGGGGGGAATTAGCACGATGGGATCATTGCTCAACCCGATCCAGCGCTGGGTGTGGCGCGATCCTGTCCGTCGCGGCCACCGGCTGCTGCGATTCGCCGAGGTCGAGGCCGATGGCGGCCGCGATCTCGCCCGCGCCGCCGAGCTGACGGCCGATCCCAAATTGCGCCGCCTCTACCTGCGCCACGCGCAGGACGAGCAGCGCCACGCCGAGATCTTCCGCCGCCGCGGCACCGAATTGCTCCGCGCCCACCGACAGGAGGGCGAGCCCGCCTGGCAGCCGGACTGGCTCGCGCCCGGCGAGCGCGGTCTGGACGACGTCAGCGTCGAAGCGGGCGGCGACGGGCCGCTCCTCGCCTTCCTCCATCTGTCGGAAGCCGCCGCGGCGCGCGGCTTCGTCACCTATCGCGAGGCGGTGGGCGACGACCGGGAAACGCGGATCGTCTTCGCCACCATCCTCAAGGACGAGGAATTCCACATGACCTATACGCGCCACGAGCTCGCGCGGGTGTCGCCCAGGAAGCAGGGCTGGCTGCTCTGGAAGGCACGCTTCGGCCGGCTCTGGAAAGGCTATCTCCGACTTGCGGTCGCGATCGCCGGCGTGATGGGCGCCGTCATCCTGACCCTCCAATATTTCATCCTGCTGCCGCCCTTCGCCTGGGGCGCGAAGCGGGCGGCGAAGCGCGAGACCGAGGGCTGGCGCTCGGTCGCGCCCAAATCCGGCGACCTGAAGGCGCAATATTGATGAAGATCCTCGGCCTTTCCGCTTTCTACCACGATTCCGCAGCGGCCCTGCTGATCGACGGCCTGCCCGTCGCCGCGGTGCAGGAGGAACGGCTGTCGCGGCGCAAGAACGACGCCACCTTCCCTCTCGCCGCCGTCGAATATTGCCTCGACGAAGCGGGGCTCGAGCCCGACGATCTCGACGCCATCGTCTTCTACGAGCGGCCGATGCTGAAGTTCGAGCGGGTGCTGACCACGGCGCTGCGCACCTTCCCGCGCTCCTGGCGGTCCTTTCCGCATGCGATGAAGAACATGCTCGGCGAGAAGGCCTGGGTGCGCGGCGTGATCAGCTCGCGCCTCGGCGTTTCGGGCAGGAAGATCCTGTTCACCGAGCACCACCAGTCGCACGCGGCGGCCGCCTTCCTCACCATGCCGACCGATCGGGCGGCGATCCTCACCGCCGACGGCGTCGGCGAATGGGCGACGCTGACCGTCGGCACCGGCGAGCGTGGGCCCGGCGGCACATCGATCAACATCGACCGCGAGATCCGCTTCCCCCACTCGCTCGGCATGCTCTATTCGACCTTCACCGCCTATCTCGGCTTCGCGGTCAACGAGGGCGAATATAAGGTGATGGGCCTCGCTTCCTATGGTGAGCCCAACATGGCCGACCAGGTGCGGCGGCTGATCCCGCGCACCGCCGACGGCGCCTTCCGGCTCGACCTCGATTATTTCGAGTTCCACAGCAGTGCCAAGCGCTCCTTCTCCGACAGGTTCGTCCAATTGTTCGGCCCGCCGCGCAACCGCTACGAGCCGATCGACCTCGCGACCGCCGAGGGCAAGCGCTTCGCCGACTGCGCCGCCAGCGTCCAGTTGGTGCTGGAGGACATCCTCGTCGACCTCACCCGCGATCTCCACGAGCGTACCCGGCTGCCGGACCTCTGCCTCGGCGGCGGAGTCGCCTTGAACGGGGTCGCCAATGCCCGGATCCTTCGCGAATCGGGCTTCGAGCGACTGTTCGTGCCGCCGGCGCCGGGCGATGCCGGCTGCGCTCTCGGCGCGGCCCTGTTCGCCGACCGAATCCATTTCGGCAATCCGGACCGGGATTTCCCCGACCATCCCTTCTGGGGCCCGGTGCCGGACGACCAGGCGCTCGCCCGAATCGCCGGGGAGGATCGTTTCCCGGTCGAGACGATCGAGGACGAAAGGTTGATCGAGGAGACGGTCGCCGATCTCAGCTCGGGCCGAATCGTCGGCTGGATGGAGGGGCGCTGCGAGTTCGGTCCGCGCGCGCTCGGCCATCGAAGCCTGCTCGCCGCGCCGCACGATTCCGCGACCCGCGACCGATTGAATCGCGACATCAAATATCGCGAGGAGTTCCGCCCCTTCGCCCCGATCGTCCCGGCCGAGGATGCCGAGACCTATTTCGAGCTTCCGCCCGGCGGCTGCCGCCTCGCCCGCTTCATGTCGGGCGTCTTCCCGGTACGGCCGGAATGGCGGGACCGGCTCGCCGCCATCACCCATGTCGACGGCACCGCGCGGCTGCAGACGATCGAGCGCGGCTTCGCGCCGCGGCTCTACGACCTGCTCAAGGCCTATGGCCGCGCGTCGGGAATCCCCGTGTTGCTCAACACCTCGTTCAATCTCGCCGGCGAGCCGATCGTCTGCACCGCGCAGGAAGGCTATTCGACCTTCCGCCGCAGCGGCGTCGACCTGCTGATCGTCGGCAACACAAGAGTCAGGAAACGCGCGCGCGCGGCCGCCGCCGCGGCGCAGGCAGAGGAGCTGGTATGATCCGCAAGAAGGGCAGGCTGAGGCGGCAATTGGTGGTGCTTGGGAGCGCGTTCGGCTCGACCGGCGATCTCGCCCGGGGCCTGTGGCGGGGCGGATCGGAGAAGAAATTGATCATGCCGCTCGCCATCTTCCTCTGCCTCACCGGATTCCTGCTCGTGCTCGCGGCGGGGGTCGAGGCGCTGGCGCCGTTCATCTATTCGATCTTCTAGGCGGAAAGTCCGCATGGGCACGGTCGCGACCGAGGTGGAGACGGCCGGCCGCGGCGAGGAGGGGCCGGCGGACGATATTATCGGCCTGCTCGCCTGCCCGGCCTGCGGCGGCGCGCTCGCGGAAGGGCTCGGCTGCACCGGCTGCGGCCGGCGCTGGCCGGCGCCGGACGGCATCCCCCAGCTTCGCCTGCCGGTCGAAGGGCAGACCGAAAAGGTGCGTCAATTCTACAACGAGGCGCCCTTTCCCGGCTATCCGCCGAACGACAGCCTGACCTGGCTTCGGACCCGAGCGGAGCGGAGCGCCTTCGCGCGACTGCTCGATTCCGCGATCCCGGGCGATGCGCGGATCGTCGAGATCGGCTGCGGCACCGGCCAGATGAGCCTCTATCTCGCCCGCGCCGACCGGATCGTGATCGGCTGCGACCTCTCGCGCGGCGCGCTCGGCCTCGGCGCCTCGGCCGCGCGGCGATGGGGCGTCGATCGGGTGCGCTTCGTCGAATGCGATCTTACGAACCTGCCGCTGCGGCCGGGCGCGTTCGACGTCGTCTATTGCTCCGGCGTCCTCCACCACACGCCCGATCCGCGCGCCTCGTTCCGCTCCATCGCCAAAATGGTGCGGCCGGGCGGCACGATCGTGATCGGCCTCTACAATCTCTACGCGCGCATCCCGCTGCGGCTTCGGCGGATCGTTGCGCGGCTCACCGACTATCGCTGGATTCCGTTCGATCCGGTGCTTCGCGAGCGCAATTCCGAGCCGGCGCGGCGCGAGGCCTGGCTCCGCGACCAGTATAAGCATCCGGAAGAGCATAGCCACAGCGTCGCCGAAGTCCGGCGATGGTTCGCCGAGAACGGCATCGACTATGTCTCCACCTATCCGACCACGCTGATCGGCCACGAGCCCGACGACCTGTTCGCGCCGGTCGAGGACGAATGGGCGCCGGAGACGGTGATGGCCCAGCTCGGCTGGATGCACTCGCTCGGCGGCGAGGGGGGGCTGTTCGTGATCGTAGGACGGCGGCCGGAATAACGCTCAAATCCTCCCCTCGATTCCGAGGGGGGATTTTATTTCACCCGCTCGACGCACAGGCGGAAGGCGAAGCGGCGGACGATGCGGACCTGGTCGAGCGGGATTCCGGCCTCGGCCAATATCTCCCGCCAGTCGTGCCGGCGGAAGGAACGGGCGATCGAGAGCGTGCCGTCCTCGCGCACGATGCGGTGGACCATGAGCAGGCGGGCGAGGATCGGGAATCCCCAATAAGCGAAGCCGTGGCGGTGGAGGTCGCAGATCAGCCACCCCATCCGGGTCTCAGTCTCCATGTGCCGGATGAAGGTGAGCAATTGCTCGTCGGTCATATGATGGGTGGTCTGGCTGCTGATGATGAAGTCGAACGGCCCCGCCTGGTCGCGATAGTCGCCGATCCGGAAGTCGATCCCAAGGTCCGGCGGGGTCGCGGCATTGGCGGCGCGAAGGCTCTTCTCGTTGAGGTCGACTCCGACCAGCTCCGCCTCGATCCCGCGCCGGCGCGCCCAGCGGGCGACGGCGCGCAAGATGTCGCCGTCGCCGAAGCCGACATCCATCAGCCGGAAGCGCTTCGCCGAGCCGATCGCGCGGCGGAGGAAAGCGAGGGTCGGATGGGCGGTGAAGGTGAATGCGTTGATCCGGGCGAGGCCGTGCATCACCTCTTCGTAGACGGCGGGATCGAGGTCCGCCGCGTCCATCTGCTCGTCCTCTCGGGAACGAATCGCGAGATCGGCCATCTAAGTCTTTCCATCCGTGTGCGGCCTCATAGCATGGACTTGGATGGTGCCTGAGTCCGTCCGGTTCCGGCAATTCGATCCGCCGAGCCCGAGGCACGCCCGTCAAGAAGGGTCCCTTATGCGTCCATTCCTGATCGCCCTGTTGCCACTGCTGGCGGCGAGCGCCGCCGCGACGGCAGCCCCCGGATCGATCCGGGGCCTCTGGCTCAACGACGACCATACCGGTCTGGTTCGGATCGAATCGTGCGGCAGCAAATTGTGCGGCACGATCGCGAAGGTGCTCAACCCGGATGCGCCGAAGACGGACATCCACAATCCCGACCAGAGCCTTCGGCACCGGCCGATCCTGGGCCTTCGCGTCCTCTCTGGCTTCGAGGGCTCCGGCGGATCGTGGAAAGGCGGCCGCGCCTACGATCCGAAGAGCGGCAAGAGCTATAAATCCTATCTGGAGCTCAGCCCCGACGGTTCGCTCAAGGTCTCCGGCTGCATCCTCTTCATCTGCGAATCCCGCCGCTGGACGCGGGCGCGTTAATTTTGACCGGCTGACGGTCTTTCCTGTTCCCCGGCGCAAGCCGGGGCCAGCGGCATGAGCGGTCTTTCTGGGGCCCCGACTTTCGCCGGGCAACATCATGCCGCCCGCTTCTCCCACACGAAAACGCCGTAGCGCATGGCGCCGCCGCGCAGCGCCCGGAGCAGGCGGGGGAGGCTGAGGAGGAAGCTCCGGTTGCGGGTGGTCCGGCTCAGCACCAGCCGGCGCAGGTCGCGGTCGACGAACAGACGCGCGATCGTCCGCCGCAGGCAGATCGCCCAGGTCCGCGCCACGTTCCGGCTGACGTCGTCGTAGCGAAGCAGCGAAAAGCCCGCCCCGGCCGCCATCGCCTCATAGTCGCCGCGGCTGCCCATGGACGGCAGCCGCCCCTCGCGGCAGATCGGCTCGAGCAGGTGGCGGACCTCCCACCGTGTCGGCTGCTCGGTCGCCAGCCAGGCGCAGACGACCAGCCGGCCGCCGGGCCGAAGCACCCGCGCCGCCTCCGCAAAGAAACGCGGCTTGTCGACCATATGCTCGGAGCTCTCGATCGCACAGGCGCCGTCGAAGCCGGCATCGGGCAGGCCATTGTCGAGCCAGTCGCAGCAGAAGATGGTGAGGCCCGGCACCCTCTCCGCCCGCGCCGCCGCGATCCGCGCCTGCGCTTCGGAAATGGTGAAGCCAGTCACCCGCGCCTGGCGATTCTGCGCGAGCCAGCCGGCGGTCGCGCCATAGCCGCAGCCTATGTCGCACAGGACCTGGCCGGGCGCGGCCTCCAGCCGGTCGGCGACGAGCCGCACCAGGGCCTCGGCCGCCTCGGTCGGGCTCTCGCGGCCGCTCACCCAATAGCCGTGATGGACATGCTCGCCCCAGATGTCGCGATAGGCGCGGTCGAGCTCGTCATAATGGCCGCTGACGTCGCGCGCCGTCTGGGGCTCGTTCGGGAAGATCATGCGCGGACGAGCATGGGGCGTGCACGAAAAGCGGTCAACGCGTCCACTTCCGCCCCTTTCGCCGAACGCCTAACGCTTGCTCCATGCCGGAAGACCTCCCGCCGCCGATTCCCGCCGCCACTTTGATCCTGATGCGGCCGGCAGGTTCCGGCCCGCCCGAAATCCTGATGCTCGAGCGGACGCGGACCATGGCCTTCGCCGCCGGCGCGCTCGTCTTTCCCGGCGGCCGGATCGACCCGGACGATCATGAAAGCGCCGCCGCGCTTGCGCCCGACCTGGCCGACGGCGCTGCCCGCATCGCCGCCATCCGTGAGACGATCGAGGAGACCGGGATCGCGCCGGCCCTCATCCCGACGCCCGATCCCGAGACCGCCGCTTCGCTGCGCGCGGGCATTGCCGCCGAACGGCCCTTCGCCGCCTTGCTCGCCCAAGCCGGCCTGGCGCCGGCGCTCGATGCCCTCACGCCCTTCGCCCGCTGGTGCCCCAATTTCCGCGAGACGCGGCGCTTCGACGCCCTCTTCTATCTCGCCGAAGCGCCTCCGGATGCCGTCGAGGCGAGCGCCCACGAAGCCGAGGCGGTGCGGACCTTCTGGGCGAGCGCCGCCGGCATCCTCGCCGAGATCGACGCCGGCCGCGGCCATGCCATCTTCCCGACCCGCCGCAATCTCGAACGGCTGGCGCGCTTCGCCTCGTTCGACGAGGCGCGCGCCGATGCCGCGCGTCATAAGGTTCAGCGGATCACGCCCTGGGTCGAGGAAAGAGAGGGCGGGCGCTGGCTCTGCATCCCCGAAGGGCTCGGCTATCCGGTCACCGCCGAGCCGCTTGAGACGGCGCTTCGCCGCTAGCCGCCGATGCCCGGCCGCCGCTCCCCTCTCCTCCGCCGGGTCCGCCGCCTCGTCCTGCTCGTCCTGCTGGCCTTTTTCGCCTTCCTCGCCTGGGGCTATGGCCGCAGCCATCCCGAGGACGTGCCCTGGACGCCGCTCAACCTCGGCCAGCCGGTCGGGCTCTTCACCGGCCGCAAGCTTGCCGCGCTGCACGGCAATGGCTGCCGCGCCCTCCTGATCGACGCCGGCATCCGCTTCGCCGCCCTGCCGCCGCGGAAAGAGGGCGAGGAATGCGGCATGGACGATGCCGTCCGCCTTCTGCCCGACGGCGCGGCCGATATCGCCTTCCACCCCGCGGGCCCAAGCACGAGCTGCCGCCTCGCCGCCGGGCTCGCGCTCTGGGAATGGCATGTCGTCCAGCCCGCCGCGCTCGCCCGCTTCGGCCGCCGCGTCGTCGAGATCGACCATTTCGGAAGCTATAATTGCCGGCACATGTACGGGCGCGCCGACGAGCCGTGGAGCGAGCATGCCCATGCCAATGCGCTCGACGTCGCCGGCTTCCGGCTGGAGGACGGGCGGAAGATCAGCGTCGCCGCGGACTGGCGCGATCCGGGGCCCAAGGGCCGTTTCCTCCACCAGGTGCGCGACGGCGCGTGCAGGCTGTTCGCCACAATTCTCTCGCCCGATTACAATGCGGCGCATCACGACCATCTCCACCTCGACGAGGCGGGCCGCGGCGCCTGGGGCTGGCGTGCCTGCCGATAATTGCGCGATTCGTTGCGGGGACGTAAGCTCGGCCGGTTCCTTTATTCGCGTTCCCTCCGACAGGGAGACCGCCATGACCCGCACCGCTCGCATCGCCTTCTTCAGGGCATCGGTTCGTAGCTGAAGACATTTTCCAACGACTCGCCGAAGACCCGCGCGATGCGGAAGGCGGCTTCCAGGGTCGGCGAATAGCGCCCTTGCTCGATCGCGATGACGGTCTGGCGCGTGAGGCCGATCCGGTCCGCCAGATCCTGCTGGGTCATTTCCCCATGGCTGAACCGGAGCGCGCGGATGCGGTTGGTCACCTTCGTCCCCGACCGCGCCAAGGTCAGGCTCCCCAGCGATAATAATAAAGGCGCGAGCCGTAATTCACGATCTCCGCGACGCCCATGGTCAGCAAAGCGACATTGGCGGCCAGGACCGCCGCCCCGGCAAGCGCGAGGAAGGGCACCACCCAGATCAGGACGAGCACCACCAAATAGGCGTTGCGCATGCTCATCCGCGCGATCTGGCGGTCGCGCTCGTCCGCCGCCTCGTTCCGGCGGCCGCGCAGGGCCGCATGGATCCCCCAGGGGACGGCGACGACGATCGCGACGATGGTGGTGACGATGGCGGTGAGGACGATGCCGGCGATCAGCACGCCCAGCGTCTCGCCCGCACTGTGCGGCCCCGCCATCAGCCAGAGACCGTACGCGCCATAGACGAGCACCAGCGTGATGAAACTGATCACCGCGGTCATTTCGCGCACCATCATCCTGGCCTCCCTCGGCAGTTGGGCGCGGTGTAAGAGAAGTTTGTCACGGAGTAAAGTATATTCGACATTATATACTTGACGTACTGACGGTGAAGGCGTAGGGATGGCTTCAAGAGGAAGCCGCCATGACCAGCCTTACCGATCCACTCTACACCGACGCCAACAAGGCCCGCGAGCATATGGAGCGGATCATGTGGCCGTTCGGCCCGATCTGCCCGCACTGCGGTGCGAAGGACGAGCGGGTGATGAAGCTGCAGGGCAAGTCAACGCGCCCGGGCGTCTATAAGTGCCGTAACTGCGAAAAGCCGTTCACCGTCACGGTCGGAACCGTGATGGAGGACAGCAAAATCCCGCTCAACAAATGGCTTCTGGCGTTCGCGCTCGTCAACGGATCGAAGAAGGGCATCTCTGCCCATCAGCTCCACCGCTCGCTCGGCATCACGTACAAGTCCGCTTGGTTCATGGCGCACCGCATCCGCGAAGCGATGGCCTCCGATGACGAGACGCCGTTCGGCAACGAGGGCGGCATCGTCGAGGTGGACGAGACTTTCATCGGCCGCGAGCCGGGCGTTCCCAAGGGCCGCTCCGCCCATCACAAGATGAAGGTTCTCTCCCTCGTTGACCGCGAGACTGGCCGCGCCAAGTCCGTTGTCATCAACAACCTCACGGCCGACGCCATCGCGCCGATCATCTACACGAACGTTCGCCGCGAAGCGCAGCTAATGACGGATCAGGCGCACGTTTACAGCCGGATCGGCCGCGAGTTCCGCGCCCATCATCGCGTTGACCACAGCGTTGGCGAGTATGTGAACCTGTCCAACCCGACGATCCACACCAACACGATCGAGGGCTTCTTCGGCATCTTCAAGCGGGGGATGCGGGGCATCTACCAGCATTGCGCCAAGAAGCACTTGCACCGCTACCTCGCCGAATTTGATTTCCGCTACACCTTCCGCGCGGCGAACGGCTTCAACGACGCGGAGCGCACCGCAGAGGCAATCAAAGGTGCGCGCGGGAAACGCCTCACCTACCGGCAACCTAGTGGACTCACTGCCTGATCCCAAGCCACGCAAGCTGATCGGCGAGCGCCGGAAGCGTTACGATAGTTAGCGCTCCACCGTCTTGCGCGACTCCTTCAACCGCTTCACGATCTCCTCGTTGCTGATCGGTGGGGTGTGGAGCGCCTTGCGGAGCAGATCGTCGCGGCGTTGCTCATCGAGGTCGGAGGGGTGGGTCATGAGAGAGGCATATACCACAGATTGGATGCCGAATATCAATTGGGTGCAGCCGGAGGAGGAGCGTGAATATGCTCGTCACATTACGACCCAACTCCACATGCTGCAGTTTCACGAAGGCAACTTCCGTTCCGCGCTAAGCCTCATGGATCACATCGAAGCGTTCTGGAATGAGGCGCTCGCGATCCAAAACCCGTTCGAACAATTAAGCGAGCGAGCGCGTCGGTACGCATGGCTGAGAATCCCAATCGAAAGCGCGGCCTTCAGCGTCTACCATTTTCGGTCCACACTCTGCTCGATCAGGGATCAGCTGAAGCACGCGCCAACCCTCGCAAAAAAGGTCGATTCTAAGGCCATTCAAGACGCCTATGATCGCTTTCATGCCGAGTTCCCGGAATGGAAGCTGATCCGAGATTTCATCGGCCACTTTGCAGATAAGATGTTCAGCCCGGGTGCCCTAGATGCCATGCGTGGCGAACGAGGACCGGTAATGCACGGCGGCGTCTCCGGCAGGCGCATGACATTCACAAACGCCGGGGAGTATGTTCACTTTGATGCGACCGCGGAAACGTTGGAGCGGCTTCGTTCCGTCAAGCAGGACGCCTACCTAGCTTTTCGCAAAGCATCCTCATGGCCGCCTCCAGATCAAAATGGCCGTCTATGACGTAGCAGCCCGCCTCCTGCTCAATTATGCAGGCGTCCGGCCCCGAGGCCTGAAGGGCCTCCAAGATGTCTGCACTGGTAAAGCGCCGGCCTGTCTCCGGCTCGGTATCAGATTCTGGACGGTACGTCATGTATATAATGTCCAGTATATTCGACATTCTAAGGCACTTCACCCTAAAGTCGGTTTGCGGCGTCGAGCGCCGCGCGATGCCGCCTTGCCAGCGCGACATAATGGAAGACGCCGGCGAGGTTCGCCGCCTGCTCCTCGGGCGTGAGGTCGCGCAGATATTTGGCGGGGCGGCCGGCCCAGAGCTGGCCGGCGGGGATGCGGCGGCCGGGGGTGAGCATCGCGCCGGCGGCGAGCATGGCGCCGCTCTCGATCTCGCAACCGTCCATCACGATCGCGCCGAGACCGACGAAGGATCGGTCGTGGAGGCGGCAGCCATGGACCATGGCGAGATGACCGATCAGCACCTCCTCGCCGATGATCGTCGGATGGCCGGCCTCGCCGCCGGGCCCGGGCGAATCGACGTGGAGCACGCTCCCGTCCTGGATGTTGGTGCGGGCGCCGATGCGGATCCGGTTCACGTCGCCGCGAAGGACGACATTGTACCAGATGCTCGCGTCCGGCCCGATCTCGATGTCGCCGATCAATTTCGCGCCCGGGGCGATGAAGGCGCTTTCGTCGATGCGCGGCGCCTTGCCGCCGAACGGGATGAGGGTCGGTCCGTCCATGTTCATCGTCCCTGAGCCGAGGGGGGCACCCAGTTCCGCCAGTTCTGGAGCAAGGGCAGGATGCTGGCATGGTCGTCGGTCCAGCCGGCAAAGCCGGGCCGCGCCCTGAGCGGCCGCCACAGGATCGAATCGGGGCCGCTCGCCTCCTCCAGCCGCTGCAGCGCCCTGGGATCGCGCGCCATCGCCACCCAGATCGAGGCGGAGAGGTTGTGGACCCGCACCGCCGGGTCGGGCTCATAATAAAGGACCGCGCCGGTCCAGCCGTCCTTCCGCGCGGCGGCGAGCACCGGCTCGAGGTCCAGATAGCGGTTCGAGATATGGACGAGGAGCAGGCCGTCGGGGACAAGCACCCGCGCATAGACGCCGAGCGCCTCGCGCGTGAGGAGGTGCATCGGGATCGCGTCGGACGAGAAAGCGTCGAGGGCGAGGATGTCGAGCGATCCGGACGGCAGGCGCGAGAGGCTGAGGCGGGCGTCGCCGATCACGATCCTGGCATTGGGCGCGCAGCTCGGGAGGAAGGTGAAGCGGGTCCTGGCGATGCGGACGACGACCGGGTCGATCTCGAAGATCCGCCAATCCTGGCCGGGCAGGAAATAGCAGGAGAGGGTGCCGGCGCCGAGGCCGACGATTCCGATCCGCGCCCTTGGCCCGTAAAGGACCGGGGCCGAGGCGAGGGCGTGGCCGACGCCGGAGCGGCGCGCATAATAGGATGTCGGCACCAGCTCCTCGACAGGATCGAGATTCTGGACGCCGTGGAGGGTGGTGCCGTTGGTCAGGATCCGCGACAGCGGATCGGCGATGTCGTAGACCGTATAGATGCCGAAATAGGAGCGGGCGCGAAGGCCGTGGACGCTCTGCGACAGCTTGGACCAGCCGCCATAGCTCATCATCAGGGCGGCGAGACCGAGCATGAAGAGCAGCCGCCGGCCGACGAAATGGAGCGCGACGATCGAGATCGCGATGCTCCCGGTCAGGGCCCATCCGCCGATCGTCCAGCCCTTATTCTCGGCATTGACGAAGAAGGAGAGGATCAGGGCCAGCGATGCGAGCAGCCAGAGCGACCAAAGCGGGAGCCGGTCCGCCCAGGGCACGAAGGAGACTTGCGGCACGAGCAAGGCGGCGGCGAGCAGCAGCAGTGGATGCTCATAGGCCCAGTCGAACAGAAGCGGCGCCAGGATCGCGCAGAAGGCGCCGCCGAGCATGCCGCCGAAGGCCATTGCGAGATAGAAGAAGGTCGAGCGGCCCGCCGCCGGCCGCAGCCGGTAGAGGGCGGTGTGGAGCGCGACCGCGACCGTGAAGAGCAGGACGAGGCCGATGCTTGCGCTGAACAGAGGCGTGTTCGAGCCTTCGGAGAAAGCGAAGCCGCCGCCGATCAGCAGGATGAGCGGCGCCAGCGCGGTCACGAAATCGGCCGGCGCGCGGCGATCGGC
Source organism: Allosphingosinicella sp. (assembly GCA_036273615.1). Classification (GTDB taxonomy): domain Bacteria; phylum Pseudomonadota; class Alphaproteobacteria; order Sphingomonadales; family Sphingomonadaceae; genus Allosphingosinicella. The sequence continues at coordinate 33,538 of DASUHH010000029.1, forward strand.
GAAGGCGACCACGAAGCTCAACAGGTAGAGGCCGAGCGGAACCACCCAGAGCAAGGGCACGGCGACGATGTCGGTGGTGAGATGGGTGGTCGTCGACAGCATCAGCCCCGACGGCACGGCGGCGAGCGCGATCCAGCGCAGGATATGGCGCAATGTCGGCGGCGGACCCTCGCGCGCCGGCGCTTCCTCGATCCGGTCGCGCGGGATGGTGAGCGCGCAGGCGGCGACGAGCAGCACCAGCAGGGCATAGCCGAGGCTCCAGACCAGGCTCTGCGCCCGAAGCGACAGCAGGGGCTCGAACAGCAGCGGATAGGAAAGCAGGCCGGCGAAGCTGCCGACATTGGAGGCGGCGTAGAGCGCCCAGGGCTCGCCGCGCTTCGCCTCCATCGCGTACCAGCTTTGCATCAGCGGCGCCTGGGCCGAGACGATGAAGAAGAGCGGCCCTACCGAGGCGATCAGGAACCAGGGGGTCCAGAGCGACGGCAAGGCATCGGCGGGCAAGGTCCAGGCGGTGAGGCCGATCGGCAGCCACAAGGCCGCGACCGCGAACAGGATGAGGTGCACGCCCGCCTGCACGCGCGGCTTCGCCCGGGCGATCAGATGGGCATAGGCATAGCCGCCGAGCAGGAGCGCCTGGAAGACCAGCATCGCGCTGTTCCAGACCGCCGGCGCGCCGCCGAGCCGGGGCAGCGCCATGCGCGCGACCATCGGCTGGGTCAGAAAGAGAAGGAAGGAGCCGGTGACGATGGTGGCGAGGAAGAGCGGCCGGGCGAAGCGCTCCGCCGGGGCCGCGCGCGCCGCGCTCACCGGGCGAGGAGCCTCGCCGCCAGCGGCGCGTGATAGGTGAGCACGCCCGAGCAGCCGGCGCGCTTGAACGCCATCAGGGTCTCGAGGACGAGGGCCTCGCGCTCACCCGCGCCGACCGCCGCGGCGGCCTCGATCATCGCATATTCGCCCGACACCTGATAGGCGAAGACCGGCACCTCGAACCTCTCCTTCACCCGTCGGACGATGTCGAGATAGGGAAGGCCCGGCTTCACCATGACGCTGTCGGCACCCTCTTCGAGGTCGAGCGCGACCTCGCGAAGCGCTTCCTCGCCATTGGCCGGATCCATCTGGTAGGTCTTCTTGTCGCCCTTGAGCAGGCCGCGCGAGCCGACCGCGTCGCGGAACGGGCCGTAGAATGCGCTCGCATATTTGGCGGCATAGGCCATGATCTGGACGTTGACCCGGCCTTCCCGCTCGAGCGCCTGGCGGATCGCGCCGACGCGGCCGTCCATCATGTCGGAGGGGGCGACGATGTCCGCGCCGGCCTCGGCCTGGACCAATGCCTGGCGGACGAGGATCTCCGAGGTGACGTCGTTGAGGACGTAGCCCGCCGCGTCGACAATCCCGTCATGGCCGTGGCTGGTATAGGGATCGAGCGCGACGTCGGTGAGGATGCCGATGTCGGGCACCTTGTCCTTGATCTCGCTTATCGCGCGGCAGATGAGATTGCCGGGATCGAGCGCCTCGCGCGCATCGTCGGTCCGGAGCTCGCGCGGCGTGTTGGGGAACAAGGCGAGGCAGGGAATGCCGAGATCGACCGCCTCCCGCGCCCGCTCGGCGATCCGGTCGACCGACCAGCGCGAGACGCCGGGAAGGCTTGCGACCGGCTCCTGCCCGCCCTCGCCTTCGGCGATGAACAAAGGCCAGATCAGGTCGGCGGGCGTGAGGACCGTCTCCGCGACCATCGCCCGGCTCCAGGCGGTGGCGCGGGTGCGGCGCAGGCGCGCGGCGGGAAATCGGGCGAGGCTCATCGTCTCAGGCTCTAGGCTGCATCGACTATCTTTCAAACCCCTCCCCCTTGTGGGGAGGATGTGGCGCCTGGTTCGTCCCCCGGACGAACCTTAGCGGCGCCACATGGGCGGGGGTGCCGGACGAAGTCCGGCGCGCGGCAAAGCCGCACACCCCTCATCCGGCCTTGCAGGCCACCATCGAGGCGGCGAATGCCAGGGCCGTCCGGGGGACGGCCCTGCCGCCTCGATCCCACAAGGGGAGAAGGAAGAGAGACCGCGTCGACAACATAGCCTCAGCCCGCCGGGTTGAACCGCCCGCCCGGCTCGGCGTCGGCGAGTGCTTCCTCGACGGCTTCCTCCTCGTCGAGCGGCGGCGCCGGGGCGCCGCCGACCTGCATCCGCGCTTTCCGCCAGCCGCCATGGAGATAGAAAGCGATGGCGAGCACCAGGTTCGAGATGGAGCCGATCGGGAAGCTCAGCCACAGGGCGTCCGCCTTCAGCCAGTGATAGGCGCCGAAGGCGAAGCCGAGCCGAACCGGATAAAGGCCGATGGCGAGGATGACGAGCGGCCCGACCACGGCGCCGTTCGCCCGCACCGTGCCGAACAGGACGAGGGTCACTCCGAACAGCACGAAGTTCCAGGTGGCGAGGATCTGGATGTGCCGCGCGATCGGCAGAGCCGGGCTGTGGCCGCCGAGGAACAGGGCGAGCGCCGGCCGGTCCGCCACCGCCAGAGCAAGAACCAGAACGCTGGTGACCAGAACCGCATAGATGATTCCGGAGCGCGTGATCCGGCTCACCCGGTCCCATCTGCCGGCGCCGATATTCTGCGCGACCATGGCGCTCACCGCCGCGCCGAAGGCCATGGCCGGCATCTGGACATAGGTCCACAGCTGCATTGCGACTCCGAAGGCGGCGGTGGTGTTCACGCCCTCGCGGTTGACGAGGCCGAGCAGGGCCAGAGCCGAGGAGGAAACGACGATCATCTGCAGGCCCATGGGTAGGCCCTTGACGACGATGATCTTCATCAAGGCGCGATCCGGGAGCAGGTAGCGCCATTCCCGTCCCCGCAGGCGCAAGGGAAGGTCGCGGACATAGATGTAGATGAGCAGCGCGATCAAAGCCGTATAATTGGCGATCACCGTCGCCGTCGCGGAGCCGGCGATGCCGAGTCGCGGCGCCGGGCCGAGGCCGAGGATGAAGACCGGGTTGAGGCCGCTGTCGAGGACCACCGCCAGGGCAATGAACCAGAGCGGAGTCATCGCGTCGCCGCCGCCGCGCAAGGTCATCATCAGCATGACCAGGATCATCATCGACGGCATCGCGATGAAGATGACGCGCAGATAAGCGAGGGCGAACGGATAGGCCCCGCCCGGCGTCGCCAGCAGGTGGAGCAGGGCGGGCGCGAAGATCCATCCGATGAGGCCGATGAGAAAGGAAATGACGCTGAAGGAGCCGATGGCGGTGCCGAGCGTCCGCCGCGCGGCGTCTATGTCGCGGCGGCCGAACGCCTGGCCGATGAGGATGGTCGAGGCCATGCCGAAGCCGAAGACGAAGGCCATCAGCAGGAACATGAGGATGTTCGCGTTCGACGTCGCCGCCAGCGCGTCCGTCCCGAGGAAGCGCCCGACCCAGATGGCGTTGACCGAGCCGTTCAGCGACTGAAGGATCGATGAGCCGAGCGTCGGCAGCGCGAAGGCCAGCAGCGTGCGCGCGATCGGCCCGGACGTGAGGTCGCGCTGCCCTGCGCGGCCCGCGGAAGGGCCGCCGGGAGAGCCGCTTCGTGCTGGTGATTGGTCGGCCATGAAACCCCCTTAGCGACAACCTAGCCGTTCGTCCCGAGCGCAGTCGAGGGGCGCGGGCACGGACTCAGAGCATACGCCCCTCGACTTCGCCCGGGACGAGCGAGGTTGACGCTTAGCCGAGGCGTCCCAGTGCAGCCCGGTAGCGCTCGGCCTCGGCGGCCCGTTCCGCATGGTCCGCCCGCGCCTTCTCGACCGCCTCCGGCTTGGCGCGCTCGACGAAGCTTGGATTGGCGAGACGCGCGGCGAGCGAATCCCGTTCCTTCTCGGCCGCTTCGGCGGCTTTGAGGAGCCGGTCCCGCTCGGCGGCGACGTCGATCACGCCTTCGAGCGGCAGGACATAGGTCGCCTCGTCGACGACGATTTGCGCCGAGCCGCCCGAGGCCTCGCCCTCGGCAATCGCGACGCGCGCAACCCGCTCGATCGCGGCGCGGTTGCGCGCCAGCCGGGCCTGCGTCTCCGGCGCCGCATCGCGCGCGTGGAGCGGCAGCCGCGCTCCTGGCAGCACGTTCAATTCGGATCGGGCGCCGCGAATGCCGCTCACCAGCCGGATCACCCATTCGATCTCCTGCCCGGCCTCCGGATCGAGCGCTCGCGCGTCGGGCATCGGCCATCGTGCGAGGATGAGCGGGTTGGACCGCTCGTTCGCGCTCCACAATTCCTCGGTCACAAACGGCATGAACGGGTGGAGCATGACCAGGATCTGGTCGAGCACCCAGGCGGCGACGGCGCGGGTTTCCGCGTCGATGGCGCCTTTGATCAGCTCCAGATACCAGTCGCAGAACGTATCCCAGACGAAATGGTAGATCGCGTTTGCGCTCTCGTCGTAGCGGAATTCGGCGAGGCTGAGGTCGAGCGCCTGGACCGTCTTCACCGTCTCGCCAAGGATCCATTTGTTGACCGGCAGGGTCGCCGCCGGCGGCTCCAGCGACGACGACGCGCCGATGCCGTTCGCCTCACAGAAGCGGGCGGCGTTCCAGAGCTTGGTCGCGAAGTTGCGATAGCCCTCCACCCTCTTCTCATCCAATTTGATGTCGCGGCCCTGGCTCTCCATCGCGGCGAGGGTGAAGCGCAGGGCATCGGCGCCGTAGCGGTCGACGAGGAAGAGCGGGTCGACCGTATTGCCCTTCGACTTCGACATCTTCTGGCCCGACGAGTCGCGGACCAGGCCGTGGAGGTAGAGCGTCTTCCACGGCTTCCCGCCCATGAAATGGAAGCCCTGCATCGCCATCCGGGCATCCCAGAAGAAGATGATGTCGAAGCCCGAGATGAGGACGTCGTTCGGATAATGGCGCCTTAGCATCTCATTCTGCTCGGGCCAGCCGAGCGTCGCGAACGGCCAGAGCGCCGATGAGAACCAGGTGTCGAGCACGTCCGGATCGCGGCGCAGAGCAACGCCGGCGCCGGCCTCGGCCTGCGCCTCTTCCTCGGTCTCGGCGACATAGGCCTTGCCCTTCTCGTCATACCAGGCGGGGATCTGGTGGCCCCACCAGAGCTGGCGTGAGACGCACCAGGGCTGGATATTCTCCAGCCAGTTGAACCAGGTCTTCTCCCACGTCCTGGGCACGACCTTGATGTCGCCCGAGCGCACCGCCTCGATCGCCGGCCTGGCGAGGGTCGCGGCATCGACATACCATTGGTCGGTCAGCCACGGCTCGATGACCACGCCGGAGCGATCGCCATAGGGAATCTGGATCGCCCGGTCCTCGACCCGCTCGAGCAGGCCCTCCGCCTCCAGCCGCTCGACCACCGCCTTGCGCGCCTCGAACCGGTCGAGGCCGACCAGCTCCTGCGGGATCAGCCCGTCCTGCACCTGGACCACCCGCGCCCCCGCATCGAACATGTTGAGCATGTCCGTCGCCTTCCATCCGGCGCGCCTTCCGACCTCGAAATCGTTGAAATCGTGGCCGGGCGTGATCTTGACCGCGCCCGAGCCGAGCTCGGGATCGGCATGCTCGTCGGTGATGAGCGGGATCAGCCGCCCGGTGATCGGGTGGCGGATCTTCCTGCCCACCTGCGCCGCATAGCGCGCGTCCGACGGGTGGACCGCAACCGCCATGTCGGCGAGCATCGTCTCCGGCCGGGTGGTGGCGACATGGATGACGCCGCTGCCATCCTCGAACTTATATTTGAGGTGCCAGAACTTGCCCTGCACCTCCTTGGTCTCGACCTCGAGGTCCGAGATTGCGGTGCCGAATTTCGGGTCCCAATTGACCAGGCGCTTGTCGCGGTAGAGCAGGCCTTCGCGGTAGAGCTGGACGAACACCTTGACGACCGCGGCGGAGAAGCCCGGATCCATGGTGAAGCGCTCGTTCGCCCAGTCGCACGAGGCGCCGAGCCGGCGGAGCTGGCGGGTGATCGCCCCGCCCGAGGTCGCCTTCCAGTCCCAGACGATGTCGAGGAATCTCTCGCGCCCGAGCTCCTGGCGCGTCAGCCCCTGGCCGGCGATCGTCCGCTCGACCACCATCTGGGTCGCGATCCCGGCATGGTCGGTGCCGACCACCCAGAGCGCATCCTTCCCCTGCAGCCGGGCATGCCGGACCAGCACGTCCTGCAGCGTGATGTCGAGCGCGTGGCCGATATGGAGCGAGCCGGTGACGTTGGGCGGCGGGATGACGATGGTGAACGGCTCCGCCTCCGGCCGGTCCGGTCTGAACATCCCCTCATTCTCCCAGCGCGCATACCAGCGCGCCTCGATCTCGGCGGGGTCGAAGGTCTTGGGGAGCTCGGTCATCGCAGGATTCGCTTAGCGGCAGGTTCGGCCGCTTGTGAAGCGGGCATTCCGTGTCAGAGGTCGTTCCCGACCAATGCCTCCCGCAGCCCTGGGAGGAGGGAGGCGCTCAGCCAGGCACGGTCCTCGCTGCTCTTGCCGGCGACAAGCTTCGGTTCCGCGCCCGAATTGTCGAAGACCCACGCCTGATCCGCCGCCCAGAAGAACCAGGAAAATTGCTCGAACGACCGGGTCCGGCGGGCCGCGACCTTTTCGGGTGGAACGTCGTGACCGCCCTTGGCGACGCGCAGACGGATTCGTTCCAGCTGCCGCTCGACCGTATCGACATAGACATAGATGAGACGGACGTCGAAGCCGCGCTCTTTCGCCTTGAGCACGAGCTTGCGGTATTTCGGCGTCGACAGGACGGTCTCGACCCCGATCGTCTGATGCACTCCGATCGAGGCATCGAGCCAGGTCTCGATTCGCTTCACCGCGGCGAGATTGGCGTCCTGCGAGTCGAGGCCTTCGCCGGCCTGGAGCCGACGGGTCAGCAGATCCGGATTGACGATCCAGACGGAGCCGTCGAATTCGGCGACGTCGCTTCGGCCATAAGCCGTGCTCTTGCCGCAGCCGTTCGGCCCCGCGACGATCCAGAGGCGCGGCGGCGTCTCTCCCTTGCCGATCAATCGCCGTCCACGGCGCGGTTTTCGCGGCGGGCACGGCGGACGTTGGCGGCGAAGGCGGCCTGGAAATCGGCGGCGAAGCGGGGGCTGTCGGCATCCACCACCCGAAGCTTCACCGTTTCTCCGTTCCGCTGGACGATCCGATAACGCGGCTTGCCCGGCTTGCCAGTCTCGGGCGTGCCGTTCACCTCGATGATCGTGCGCTCAGTCGACTGCTTTGCCATGGTCCCCATATAGGGACTTTCCCTCAAAATGCCCATCCATCCGGCGCGTGCTCGCGGTCAGCCGCCGCGGCCGGTGATGCGGGCGACCTCGCGGGCGACGAGCTGCTCGACGATCTCGGGCAGATGCGCGTCGAGCCAGTCCTTGAGAATCGGCTTCAGCATCTCGCGCACCACCGCCTCGAGCGGACCGTCGCCGGCCGACGAGAGGCCGCCGAATGCCGGCTCGCCGCGTTCCCGAATCGCGGACAGGGCGGCGAGCGACTGCCGGCTTGCGGCGGCGGCATTGTCGGAGACGAGCGACGGGGCCGGCTCGCCGATCGGATCGCGCAGCTCCAGCACGTCCTCTTCCGGCGGCGGCGCCTCGGCGGGGCGCGTGCCGCGGGCCGGGCGCACGGCGGCGCGCCCGTCCTCGGCGATGACGCGTTTGATGGAAGCGAGAATCTCTTCCATCGAGGGTTCCTGGCTCGGCTCGCCCATCGCTGGGCCTTATCGCCTAACGCGGCGGGGCTGTCACGCCGGTTTCGGGCCGCTCGCCCGGTGCCGGCGTGCCTGCCGGCGCGGTTCGGGTCGAGACCGCGCGAGGCGTCGGATCCTGCGCCCAATCGCTGAGATTGCGCGCCACCCGCCGGTAATTGGCGACCGGATTGTAGAGCGCGCCGCCGTCGAGATTGAGGTCCTGCGCCTGCGCTTCGCCCATTGCGTTGAGCAGGGAGAAGCCGGCGACATAGGCGTCGTGGCGGGCGGTGACGAGCGCGACCTGGCTGTTGAGCAATTCCTGCTCGGCATTGAGCACGTCGAGCACGGTGCGGGTGCCGACCGACTGCTCGGCCCGCGCGCCCTCCAGCGCAAGCGTGTCGGCCGAGACCGCGACCTGGTTGGCGGCGATCGCCTGCTGGGCGGCCTGATAGGAAGCGAAGGCGGCGCGGACATTGGCGACGACCTGCCGTTCGATCTGCACGCCCTGCTCGAGCAGCTGGCTCTGGATCGACTGGGCCTGCCGCACCTGCGCGCCGGTCAGCCCGCCCTGGTAGAGCGGGATGCTCGCCGTGACCCCGACCACGGCGACGGTCTGGGTCTGCGGCAGATTGACGCCGGCGGGGGCGCCGAACTGCTGGTTCGCGGTGCCCAGGAAATTATTGTAGGAGGCGCTGCTGCTCGCCGAGAGGGTCGGCAGCCGCCCCGCCCGGGCGACCGAGACGTCGAGCCCCGCGGCGCGGATCTGGGCGTTGACCGAGGCGAGATCGGGATTGCGGTCGAGCGCGGTGTCGACCGCCTGGTCGGGCGTCGTCGGCAGCGGCGGCAGCGGATCGGGCGGATCGAGGTCGCCGGGAAGGGCTCCGATCACCTCGCGATAGGTCTCCTCGCTCCCGCGCAGCCGCCCCTGCGCCGCGGCGAGGTTCGAGCGGGCGAGCGCGAGCCGCGCCTCCGACTGGGCAACGTCGGTGCGGGTGAGGTCGCCGACCTCGAACTGGTCGCGGGTCGCCTGCAAATTGGTCTCGAGGACCTTCACCTCATTCTCGTTCAAGGTGACGACGGTGCGGTCGCGGATCACGTCCATGTAAGCGGTGACCGCCTGGACGAAGACGTCGCCCTCGGTCCCGCGAAGAGTCTCGCGGCCCGCGGCGACGCGCTCGTTGGCGGCGCGGACGGAATTGCGGACCCGGCCGCCGTTGAACAGTGGGTAAGAGACGCCGACGCCGGCGCTCAAGGTGCGGCCGCCGGTCGTGTTGGTGCTCAGCACATTCTGGTTGAGGCCGACATTGCCGATGAGCTGCGGCCGGCCCTGGGCCTTGGCGATCGCCACCCCTTCGTCGAGCGTGCGGACGTTCGCCCGCTCGGCGTTCAGCGTCGGATTGCTCTTGTAGGTCTGGACGAGCGCGTCACGCAAAGTCTCGGCGCCGGCGGCGCCACCGCCGGCAAGCAGGGCCGCCACCCCGATCCCATTCAGCAACCCACCGCGCATCGACCCCGCTCCGATCCTCAAAACCCTGCTCGAACTGCCCCGAATGAGAATGTGCCCAATCAGAATGTAAACGCCTTCGGCCGGACGAAACCCGGAAGCACCGAAGCCGCCGCGTCCGCGAACGCCGTCATCGCAAAGCCGTCCCCGGCCTTGCGGCCGATGGCGAGCCGGGTCACGCCCTGCTCGACGAGGCCGGCGGCGAGCCGGCCGCCGTCGCGAAGCTGCCCGATCAAGGCATCGGGCACGAACTCGACCGCCCCGTCGATCAGGATGAGATCGTAGGGTGCCGCTTTCGGCCAGCCCTTGGCGAGCGGTCCTTCGACCAACGTCACCGTGCTTCCGACGAGCGCCTTCTTCGCTTCCGCGGCGAGCCCCTTATCCTCTTCCACCGCCACAAGCGTTCCGACCAGCCGCGCAAGCACCGCCGCCGCATAGCCGGTGGCGGCACCGACCAGCAGGGCTCGCTCCCCATCGCGTGGCGCGGCCTGGGTGAGAAGCCGGCCGAGCACCATCGGCGGGTTGAGGTCGCGGCCGGGCTTAAGCGGAACGAGCGCGTCGGTATAAGCCATGGCCACCCGGTCACCGGGCACGAAATCTTCGCGCGCCACAGCGCCCATCGCGGCAAGGACTCGGGGATCGTTGGTCCCGGTCGTGCGCAACTGGCTCGCGATCATCGCGCGGCGCATCTGCTCGTAATTCTGCTCGGTCATCACGGCCTCAATCGCACAACTGTCTTACTGATGCAATACACCAAGAAGGGTCCCGCGGCTTTTATCGGCAAGGCTTGGGGAGGCCAAGCAGATAGTCCGCGATGAAACGGGAGCAAGAGCCGTGCCACGCTCTTCGGGCAGGCGGCAGGCGGAAAAGGCCGAGGCAACGTCCGTTTTCGGACAATCCGCGTCCGCGGGCGGACAGAAATTAGGGCGCGACCGGTTCCTTGCCGAACGTCCGCACCTTCTTTGGACCGCGCCACAATTCGGCGGCCTGGCTGCCCTGCCTCCACAGCGATTCCCGCACCGCGGCCTCGTCGGACGCGGCGGCGAAGCGCTCGCATCGCACGAGCTTCGAACCGTCCAGGCAATAAAGAACGTAATCGGCCATCGTCCCGTCCCCCGCACAGGCGACTCGGCGTCGAGGACGGATCATAGCACAAGCCGGGAGCGGCACCCCGATCCGAATTGGCGCGCGGTTGACATTCCCTGCCCGGCCTCGCATTTCCGCCGCCTCGGCCCGATGGCGGAGTGGTTACGCAGAGGACTGCAAATCCTTGCACGCCGGTTCGATTCCGGCTCGGGCCTCCACTTTCCCCCTTCATGTCCGCTTCCCGAGGCCGGCAACGGCTTCTTGAGAAGTTGCGTGCTAGCCGGCACAAGAAGGGCGGCGAAGGGGGCATGACGGAATGGCGATCGAGGCGCTGCTGGCAAGCTATCCGCGCACCCGCCCGCCGCTGACGCCGGCGCACGAAGCGGTCTTCGCCGAGCAGTACAAATTGAATCGCGAGGGCGGATCGGTCGCCGACGGCGCCGCCCAGAGGCTCGAGCAATGGATGCACCGCAAGGTCGCCGCGCAGGGCGGCGGGCCGGTGCTGGAATTGGGCGCCGGAACGCTCAACCATCTGCCGTTCGAGACCGGCGACGCGCCCTACGACATCGTCGAGCCGTTCCACGCCCTGTTCGCCGACAAGCCGGGCTTCGCGCGCATCCGAGCCCATTATGACAGCGTCCAGGACGTGCCGGAGGGGATGCGCTACGCCCGCATCGTCTCGATCGCGGTGCTGGAGCATCTGACCGACCTGCCGCGCGACGTCGCCCGTTCCGCCCTGCTGCTGGGGGAGGACGGCACCTTCCAGGCCGGCATTCCGAGCGAGGGCGGTTTCCTCTGGTGGCTCGGCTGGCGGGGCGCGACCGGCCTTGGCTATTATCTGCGCACCCGGCTCGATTATGGCGTCGTCATGCGCCACGAGCATGTCAACAAGGCGCGCGAGATCGAGGCCCTGGTCCGCTATCTGTTCGAGGACGTCTCGATCAGCCGCTTCCCGACGCCGTTTCACCAGTTGAGCTTCTACGCCTATCTCGAAGCGCGGCGGCCGCGGCGCGACCGCGCCGAACGGCTGCTCGCCGCCGCGTGACGATCGTGCCGGGCGGCGATGCCGCTTCGCTGGACGGGGCCGGTCCAAGCTTCCGGACGGACCTGCCCGCGCTTCGCCGCATCCTCCTCATCGCCGGCGGCCTGCTCTATCTCGCTTACGCCCTGATCACGCCGCCCTTCCAGACCACCGACGAGCACCAGCATCTTTTCCGCGCCTGGCAGCTCGCCCATTTCCAGCTCCATGGCGAGCGGCGCGGCGGCGAAGCCGGCGGAATGCTCCCGACGGGTCTGCCCGCCGCCGCGGCCGCGGAGCTCGGCTCGATCGCTCCCAACGCGATCAGGCCGGTTCCGAAGCGCCCGCTCGCCTCCCTCTTCGCCCGAAGCACGCCGGTCGCGCACGCGCAGCCCAGGGTCTTCGCCAACTTCCCCGGCGGCGTCCTCTACAGCCCCGCTGGCTATGGTCCGCAGATCGTGGCGGTTCGGACGGGCGAGGTGCTCGGACTTTCGGTCGAAAATATCGTGCGCCTGGGGCGCCTGCTCAACGCCGCCCTCACCTTGGGTCTTTTCCTGCTGGCGCTCAATATCCTTCCGGTCGGACGGCTGTTCCTGCTGCTGGCCGCCCTGACGCCGATGACCGCCTGCGCCGCCGCTTCCCTGGGCCAGGACGGACTTATCATCGGCAGCTCGGCGATCCTGATCGCGCTTGGCGTTCGGGCGCGCTTCGAAGGACGCTGGACTCGAAGGGCGCTGCTCCTGCTCGCCTTGTTCGCCGCGATCGTCGGCCTGTCGAAGATCGTCTACCTGCCGCTGGTCGGCCTCGCTTTGTTGCCGCTGCCGCGTTCGGCGCGGCCTTTGCCCTGGCTTGGCTGGCCCGTCCTGATCGGCCTTGGGGGGGCGGCGCTTTCGGCCTTGTGGCTCCATTCCAACGCCGGAATTGTCGTGCCGCCGGGGTCCGGTTTGGCCGATCCCACCGCCCAGCTCGCCTTCCTCGCGGCGCATCCTTTCGCCTTTCCGGCGGCGCTCGGCAACGCCTTCGTCCACCGTTCGCTGCCGATCTTCTTCTCGACCTTCACCTTCGGCTGGGTGACGGTGGGCCCGGTGACGAGCGCCGCCTTCCTCGCGCTCGCCGCCTTCGCCTTCGCCTTCCGCCACGGCGAGGCGGCGGCGGAGACGCTGACGCGGGGCTGGCGGCTCTGGGCGGGCCTGATCTGGCTGATTGCGGTCCTCGGCATCGCCGCCGCCCTCTATCTCGTCTCGACGCCGCTCGGCGCGCCGGTCGTCGAGGGCATTCAGGGCCGCTATTTCCTCCCCCTCCTTCCGCTCTTCTGTTTGGTCTTCATCCGGCGCCGGCCGGCGGCGAGCGGCACGCCGGCGCGGTTCGCGATCATCGCGATGCTGGCCGCCAATTTCGCCGCTCTGGCCGCGATCGGCGCCGCTTTCTATTCGTTCTGAGGCGGCGAAGCGCGGCGTCGCCGGGCCGTATCCTCTTCGTCGCTTCGGCACCGATTAAAACCTTCTTAACCATTCCCGCGGCAGATGATCGCCGGAGGGGCCGCCGATGCTGCACGAACGAATAGAGGTGCCCGCATGCGACGATCTCGACTCCGTCTGGGTCGTCGTCCCAGGCTTTAACGAGAGCGCAATGATCGCGCGGACGGTCCGGAGCCTCGGGCCCTGGCTGCCCAACGTCGTCGTGGTCGACGACGGGTCGACCGACGAGACCGGCCGTGAAGCGGAGCGGGCCGGCGCCAAGGTCGTCCGTCACTGCGTCAATCTCGGGCAGGGCGCGGCGCTCGGGACCGGAATCCGCTACGCCCTCCTGAACGGCGCCTCGACGATCGTCACCTTCGACGCGGACGGGCAGCATCGGCCCGAGGATATCGGCGCGCTGCTCCGCCGGCGGGAGGAAACCGGCGCGGACGTGGTGCTTGGGAGCCGCTTCCTGGGCGGCACGGTCGACATGCCGGCCAGCCGGCGTTGGCTGCTGCGCGCGGCCACCCTCTATACGCGCCTGACGACCGGGCTGAAGCTGACCGATGCTCATAATGGCCTGCGGCTGCTCAGCCGGCGCGCCGCCGCGCAATTGCGCATCCGCCAGAACCGGATGGCGCACGCCTCCGAGCTTCTGGACTGGCTCGCTTCGTCCGACCTCAAGGTCGTCGAAGCGCCGGTCAAAATCGTCTATACCGACTATACGCTCGCCAAGGGGCAGAATGCCCTGTCGTCGCTGAGCATCCTGTGGGATCTCTGGTCGAGCAGGCTGCACCGATGATCAGGATTCCCCTGATCCTCGCGCTTGCCTTCTTCGCCCTTTACGGCTGGCGGCAGCGCAGGATCTCGCCCGCAATCGGCTTCGCCATGCCGCTTATTAGCCTGCTCGGTATCGCGCTCGTGCTGTGGCCGAGCTGGGCGCAGCGGGCCGCCGACCTGCTCGGCATCGGCCGCGGCGCCGATCTGATCCTCTACATCTGGACCGTCGCAAGCCTGCTGCTGCTCGCCAATCTGCATTTCCGGATGCGGGCGCAATCGGCGGTGATAACGACCCTCACGCGCGAGCTCGCCATCATCGAGGCGCGGCAGCGCAATGAATGAGATCCGGCGCCGTCTCAGCCCCGCTCTCCTCTATCTGGCGCTGGTCCTCCCGGCGACCTTGATCCTCAGCCTCGCCTTCATCAACTTCCATGCCCCGGACGATTACGATCACGTCAAGCGGGCCTACACCCTGATCCACCACCCGCTGCAGGCCGTGACTCCGCCAGGCCGCTCCACGGGCGCGATGATCGATACCGGGCTAGCCGATTATGTGTCGGCCCAGAGGCCGGTCGCCATCCTGTCCAGGAGGCCATTGCCGCAGGCCGAGGTGGCGGCCTTCCGGTCGGCTCCGCAACTGCGCTGGAGCGGCGTGGAGAGCTTCAGCGAGCTGCCCGGCGCGATGAACTATTTTCCGGCGCTCTACGCCCCGCAGGCGCTCGCGCTGGAGCTAGGGCGCCTGACCGGCGCCACCGTCGGGGAGTCGGTGCTTTGGGCCAGGCTCGCCAACGGCCTCGTCGCCATCTTGCTCGTCGCGCTCGGCCTGCGGCTTCTCCCCTTCGGCCATTCGCTGGTGCTCGTCCTGCTGCTGCTGCCCCGGACGCTCCTTCAATTCGCGTCCAACGCGGCGGACCCGATCCTCCACGGGCTTGCTTTGATCGTCATTGCCATGGGCCTGCGGCAGGCGACGCGGCTGAAGCCCCTTGCCCATAACGGCCTCATGGCGGCCGCCTTGTTCGTCGCCGCCTCGGTGCGGCCGCCGATCGCCGCGCTCGCCTTCACGCCGGCGGTCCAGGCGGTCCGCAACCGGCAATGGCTGGGCCTCCTTCTGCTCGGCGCCGGAGTCGCGGCGGCGGCTCTGTGGATGCTCGCCATCGTCGGCCAGGTGGTCGACCTCAGGTGCGGCGTGGACAGCGGACCGCTCGGCCCGCGCCTGGCCGCGTTCGCGACCGGATGGCCGGGGCTGGTCGGCCATAGCCTGGCCGACCGGGGCACTTATTATTTCATGAGCCTCGTCGGCGAATTCGGCTGGGGGGACGGGCCGAACGGGCACCTCCCCCATCCGCTGCCTTTGTGGGCCTATGTCTGCGTGATTCCACTGCTGATCGTCGCGATCCGCAACGATGCGCGGGCGCCCGCAAGGCTGGATCGCCTCGTCAGGCTCTCTTTGGCGGGCGGCGCGGCGGCGGTCGTTCTGATCACCTTCCTCGCATTATACGTCGCATGCAGGGGGCCGGTGCCGACGATCATCGGTGGCGTGCAGGGCCGCTATTTCGTGCCCGCCTTGTTCGCGATCGCACCCGCGATCAGCGGCCTTGCGCCGTCGGCGACGAAAGATCGCCTCCAAAGCCTGTTCCCGGTCCTGCTGGGCATCTGGGTGACGGCCTGCATGATCGAGATGATGCGTGCGGCGCCGCTGCTCTACCGTCCCTGACCGGCCCTATTCCGCCGCGGCGAGGGCGCGAGCTTGCCGGCGACGGCCCTTCCACCAGCCGAGCAACGCCTTCTGCGCCGGCCGCTCGAATGCATGATAGAGCAGGGCCGAGGCGGCGAGAAGGCCGGCCAGATAGAGCGCCAGCAAGGCAGGCGAGACGGGCCGGCTTTGGGTCACGAACAGGAATTTGAACACGGTCAGCAACAGATAGTGGCAAAGATAGGTCGCGTAGCTGATCCGGCCGAGCCAGACGAGGAAAGGCGCGTCGAGCGGCCCTTTCTTCGTCAGCGCCAGCCCAAGCACCAGAGCCGCCCAGGCCAGCGACACGACCGGCAGGCCGAGCAATGCGTAGGCGAGGCCGAGCAGGACGGCCGCGCCGAGCAGCGGAAATGCCGGCGCGCGGCCGCGCAGGCAGCGCCACAGCGCGTGGAGCAGCATCCCCATCGCGAACTGGACGACGCAGCGGAAGAGGCCGGTCTGCGGCACCGCGTCGGGGAAATTATTGCCGGTGAGCGCGAAGAAAGCGGGCACGGCGAGGCCGAGCGTCACCACCAGGAATGCGAGGAGCCATGGCAATCGTCTGATCGGTGGGACCAGGCGGATCAGGATCGGGAAAAGGAGGTAAGCGAACATCTCGGTCGAGATCGACCAGGCGGGGACGTTCCACCTGAGTTCGTCGAAGAAGCCCCAATTCTGGACCAGGAAGAGGGAGGCGATGAAATAGCCCGGATGCTGTCCCTCCAGGGTCGCCGAACCGAACAGGATGGCGGCGCCGGCATAGGCGCCGAAACCGCACAGGATCAGCAGATGCAGCGGATAGATTCGCGCGAAGCGCCGGAACAGGAAATCGCCGGCCGCGCGCCAGTCGCCGGCAAGCCGCTCGCCATAATTGAGCGCGATGACGAAGCCCGAGAGGATGAAGAACAGATCGACCGCGAGATTGCCGTGGGCGAGCGCATCGACGACCGAAGCGGGAAGCCAGGGCGCCAGCAGCAGCCGCAGATGGAAGAGCACCACCCACCAGGCGGCGATGCCCCGGATCGAGGTCAAGGCGAGCAATTCGTCTCCGCTGTCTTCGGCGGAGCGCGCTTCTTGGTGCGGCCTTGGCTCGGGAAAGGGCAAAAGCGGCTCGGTGTCGGTTGCGAACGTGCTGTCTTAGCCGCGCGGCTCTTGCGATTTCGCTAAACGGCGAGTCCGAATCCTCGCTGCCGCGTTGCGACAGGAACGGAAGGTTGCGATGCCGAAGGTCCGCTCAACGCCAGAGCCGGAGGAGATCAAGCGCTCCTTCCCGCCAATCGTCGACGAACGGACGCGGTTGCTGCTGCTCGGCAGCCTGCCCGGCGAGGAATCGCTCGCCCGCCGCCAATATTATGGCAATCCGCGCAACCATTTCTGGGGGCTGATGAGCGCGGTGATCGGCCGCGACCTGGTGCCGCTCGCTTATGAGGAGAGGCTTCGGGCCCTGCTCGCGGCCGGCGTCGGACTTTGGGACACGGTCGGCGCGGCCACCCGCCGCGGCAGCCTCGACGGCGCCATTCGCGATCACCGGCCCAACCCGCTGCCGGAGCTGGTCGCGCGATTGCCCGATCTGCGCGCGATCGGGTTCAACGGCGGCAGATCCGCCGCGCTCGGCATGAAGCAGCTCGGCGGCATCGCGCGGCCGGCATTGATCCCTCTCCCCTCGAGCAGCCCTGCCTACACCCTGCCGTTCGACGCGAAGCGCGAAGCCTGGCTGACGCTGCGCGCCTTTTTGTGACGCCTTTCGTGATGGGGGCCCGGCTTCGGATTCGCCCGGCCGCATCGGCAGCACGGCTCACCGATCTTGCCGGACTTTAAGCTGACATAAACCAGATGATTCTTATGGTGAATCCCTGTGGGCTGAAGGGCTTAGGGAGGCGTATCGTGTCGAGCGGGGTCAAGGTGCGTGGGCTTGCGAATGTCGCGCGGATCGCGTGGATGCCGGCGGTTGTTTTCGCGCTTGCGATGATGCCCCAGCCTTCGGCGGTCCATGCCAAGGCGGCCGCGCGCCGGCTTGCCCAGAACGGCACCTACACCCCGCGCGACTATGGCCTCGGCGAGACGACGGCGCATCGCGCGCTCGAAGCCGAGATCCGCTCGATCGGCCAGGGCTTCAACGGCGATATCGGAATCGCGGTCGAGGACGTGCAGACCGGCTGGACCACCGCCTTCGACGGCGACACCTATTTCCCGCAGCAGAGCGTCAGCAAATTCTGGGTCGCGCTGACCGCGTTCAACAAGATCGATCATGACGCGCTCAGCTTCGACGCGCCGGTCACGCTCCACAAGTCCGACATCACGCTCTTCCACCAGCCGATCGCGGCCGAGATCGGCGAGAATGGCTATTCGACCACGCTCGGCGAGCTGATGACGCGCGCGCTCCAGCAGAGCGACAATACGTGCAACGACGCGGTCCTGTGGCGCGCCGGCGGCCCCGAGGCGGTGCGCGCCTTCCTTCGCGAGAAGGGGATCAGCGGAATCCGCTTCGGCCCGGGCGAGCGGCTTCTCCAGAGCGCGATCGCCGGCCTCACCTGGAAGCAGAGCTATGCCTATAATGGCGGCTTCTTCAAGGCGCGCGACGCCCTTCCGCTGTCGAGCCGCCGGACCGCCTTCGAGCGCTATATCGCCAATCCGATGGACGGCGCGCAGCCGCTCGGCGTCGTCGATGCCCTGTCGCGGCTGAAGCGAGGGGAATTGCTCTCGCCGGCCTCGACCCAGCGCCTGCTCGGCATCATGTCGCATACGAAAACCGGCCCGCAGCGGCTGAAGGGCGGGCTCGAGCCCGGCTGGACCCTGTCCCACAAGACCGGCACCGGCCAGATTCTCGGCGCGGTCGAGGCGGGCTATAACGATATCGGCGTGATCACCGGCCCGGACGGCCATTCCTACGCGATCGCGGTGATGATCCGCCGGACCTCGGCGCCCCTGCCGCAGCGGATGCACGCGATGCAGAGCGTCGTCCACGCCGTCATCGATTATGACGAAGTGCTGGACCGCTCGGGCGCTTTCGCAGCCTCCGGCGGCGGCCGCGGCGCGCGGCGGTAACGCCGGCTCCCTGATAAAGGCTGCTCATCCTGAGTAGCCCCTTCGACTGCCTGCAAGGCAGGCGCTCAGGATAAACTCTGAGCTTGTCGAACCGGTGCAGGATGGGTGGGTTAGGGGCTTGGTTCGCTTGACCTAAGCATCATAATCCACCTCCAGCCCCTCGCCTTTCGGCACGGACTGGCAGGTGAGGATATAGCCCGCCGCCACCTCCTCGTCGGTGAGGCCGTAATGGACCGCCATCTCGGCCTCGCCCGAGACCACCCTCGCCCGGCAGGTCGCGCAGACTCCGGCCTTGCAGGCATAAGGCGCCGGCAGCCCGGCCAGCCGCGCGCTGTCGAGGATGTTGCCGGCCGCCGCGTCGAACGGGATCCGCCTTTTGCGCCCGTCGAGCGTGACCAGCATCGTCAGCCCCTCGGCCTCCTGCTGGAGCGCCTGCATCTGCGCCGCCTGCGTCGCCGAGGGGCGGCCGGCGGTGAAGCGCTCGAAATGGATCCTGTCCCTGGGCACGCCGGCATCGAGCAAGGCGGCCTCGGCGGCGTCCATCATCGGCTCGGGGCCGCAGATGAAGAAGGCTGCGGCCTCGGCCGGATCGACCAGATGCTCCAATATCTCGCCGCATTTGGCGCGGTCGAGCATGCCGTTGAACAGGAGGATATCCTCCATCTCCTCGGCGAGGAAATGGTGGATCTCGAGCCGGTCGATATAGCGGTTCTTGAGCCGCGCCAATTCCTCGAGAAAGATCACCGACTGGCTGTCGCGATTGCCGTAAAGGAGGGTGAAAAGGCTCCTGGGCTCCTCGATCATCGCCGCCTTGATCAAAGAGATGACCGGCGTGATGCCCGAGCCGCCGGCGAAGGCGACATAATGGTTGGACGCGGCCGGATCGAAATCCCAGGTGAAGCTGCCGTGCGGCGCCATGACGTCGAGCATCGCGCCGGGGCGCAGCATCTCGTTCGCCCAGTTGGAGAAGATTCCGCCGGCGATCCGCTTCACCGTCACCTTCACCTCGCCGTCCGACGGCGCGACGCAGAGCGAATAATTGCGCCTGATCTCCTCGCCGCCGATCTCGGCGCGCAAGGTGAGATGCTGGCCGGGCCGGAAGCGGAAGGTCTCGCGCAATTCCTCGGGAACATGGAAGCGGATCGAGCTGGCCTCCGCCGTCTCCGACACCACCTCCGCCACTTCGAGCCTGTGAAAGCCGACGCTCATCCGGGGATCAGTGACATTTGAACAGGTCGAACGGCTCCCCGCACGCGCGGCAGCGCCAGAGCGCCTTGCAGGGCGTCGATCCGAAGCGGCTCACCTCCTCGCAATCGGTCGAGCCGCATTGCGGGCATTCGACGGCGCGCCGGGTCGGCGGCGCAATGCCGTAGGCGCGGAGCTTCTCCTGGCCTTCGGGGCTGATCCAGTCGGTGGTCCAGGGCGGAGAGAGGATCGTCTCGATGCGGATGTCGCGATAGCCGGCCGCGTCCAGCGCGGCGCGGATGTCGCGTTCGATCACCTGGGTCGCAGGGCAGCCGGTGTAAGTGGGCGTGATCACCACCCGGTCCGCCTTCACCGAGCGAACAATCCCGAGATCGACCACCGAGAGCACCGGAATCTCGGGATCGGGAACATCCTTGAGTATGCGCCAAACCCTCTCCTCTTCGAGCTGTGCGGAAGCCCTCACCACACCGCCCCGGGATAGGTGCGCGGGAGGAATTGCATCACCGCCAGCAAATGGCCGAGATGCTCGCTATGGTGGCCGCGGCGGCCGCCGAGGATCGGGCGCTGCTCGGCCAAAGGCTCCAGCGTCGCTTCGGCGAGCGCCTTTTGCGCCTGCGCGTCATAATCGGCGCGGAAGGCGGCGAGGTCGGCGCCGATCCCGCGCTCGGCCATGAAGACGGCGAGATCGTCCATCTCGAACAGCTCAGGCACGAACCGCCCCATCCAGTCGAGGCCCTCGGCCATGCGCCGGCGGCTCTCCTCGGTGCCGTCGCCGAGCCGGATCACCCATTCGCGCGCCAGCTCCTGGTGATAGGTGACCTCCTTCAGCGCTTTCTCCGCGATCGCGGCGATCGTCGCGTCGGCCGAGCCGGCGAGATGGCCGAAGAGCAGCTTCTGCCACGTCGAGAAGAGGAATTGCCGCGCCATCGTCTGCGCGAAATCGCCGTTCGGCTGCTCGACCAGCAGGCAGTTGCGGAAGTCGAGCACGTCGCGGCGGAAGGCGAGCGCGTCGCCGTCCCGACCTTTGCCTTCGACTTCGCCGGCATAGTTCAGGAAGAAGGTTGCCTGCCCGATCAGGTCGAGCGCGATATTGGCGAGGCTGAGATCGACCTCGACCGACGGCGCATGGCCGCAATATTCGCCGAGCCGCTGGCCGAGGATCAGGCTGTCGTCGCCGAGCCGCAGCAGAAAGTCGAACAAGGCGCCATTCTCGTCGCGCGCCGGCGCGTCGAAAGCGCCGGCGCCGGTCTCGCCGGAGGGGGTGTCGATCGGGGGCAGCGACGCCATCAGATATGCTTCACGTCGTCCGGTATGCTGTAGAAGGTCGGGTGGCGATAGACCTTGTCGGCGGCGGGATCGAACATCGCCGCATCCTCGGCGGGATCGGAGGCGGTGATCTGCGCCGAGGGCACCACCCAGAGGCTCACTCCCTCCATCCGCCGCGTATAGGTATCGCGGGCGTGGCGCAGCGCGATCTCCGCGTCGGGCGCGTGGACCGATCCGACATGGCGGTGCGACAGCCCGCCGCGCGAGCGCACGAACACCTCCCAGAGCGGCCAGTCCTTCATGCCATGTCACCCCAGCGAAGGCTGGGGTCCCGGTGGGGGTCCGCACCGGAGCCACTTCTCGTCCTGGGACCCCAGCCTTCGCTGGGGTGACGGTTATGGATCATGCCGCCTCCTGCTTGCGACTGTGCTTCTCCGCATAAGCGGCGGCGGCCTCGCGGACCCAGGCGCCATTCTCCCACGCATCGCGGCGGGCCTTCATCCGCTCCTTCGCCACCGGGCCTTCGCCGCGGACCACGGCGTGGAATTCCTCCCAGTCCACCGCGCCGAAATCGTAATGGCCGTGCTCCTCGTTCCACTTCACCGCGGGATCGGGGACTTTGAGGCCGAGATGGTCCGCCTGCGGGACGGTGATATCGACGAACTTCTGGCGGAGCTCGTCATTGGTCTCGCGCTTGATCCGCCAGCGCATCGACTGGGCGGTGTTGGGGCTGTCGGCGTCGGGCGGCCCGAACATCATCAGCGACGGCCACCACCAGCGGTTGAGGGCGTCCTGCGCCATCCTCTTCTGATCGGCGGTGCCGGCGGCCATCGCCATCATGATCTCATAACCCTGACGCTGGTGGAAGCTCTCCTCCTTGCAGACCCGGACCATCGCCCGGGCATAAGGGCCGTAGGAGGTACGCTGGAGCGGCACCTGGTTCATGATCGCGGCGCCGTCGACCAGCCAGCCGATCGCGCCGATATCGGCCCAGGTCAGGGTCGGATAGTTGAAGATGGTGCTGTACTTGGCCCTGCCCGAATGGAGCGCCTCGATCATCTCCTCGCGGCTGGTGCCGAGCGTCTCGGCGGCCGAATAGAGATAGAGGCCGTGCCCGGCCTCGTCCTGCACCTTGGCGAGCAGGATCGCCTTGCGCCGCAGCGACGGCGCGCGGCCGATCCAATTGCCTTCGGGAAGCATGCCGACGATCTCGCTATGGGCGTGCTGCGAGATCTGGCGGGTGAGGGTGCGGCGATAGGCCTCCGGCATCCAATCCTTGGGCTCGATATAATCGTCGGCGGCGACCCGCGCCTCAAAGGCGGCGAGCTTCTCCGGATCCTCGGTCGAGGCCAGGGTCTTCGTCTTCTGAAGCTCGGTCGTATACATGTCTGTCTCCGCCGGTCGCCCTAGCAAAGCGGTCCTTTCGCGGCAAATAACGCACCAACCGAAATGGGGTCGCGGGCGCCTTTCGCCAAGCTTCGAGTTCGGCCGCAAGCGGCGGAGTGCGGCCTCGTGCGCGAAGCGGCACGAAGGGCCGAGCGCAGAAACGGAGATCCCCATGTTCCGAGTGACCGGCCTTTCGCCCGAACCCTTCCGCCCGCTCTTCGGCCTCTCCGACGGGGCGCTCGCCCGCCACGGCGCCCGCCGCTACCGCGCGGACGCGAAGCCGGGCTTTCCCGACCGGATCGAGATCAGCGACGCCGAGCCCGGCGAGACGCTGCTGCTCGTCAACTTCGTTCACCAGCCGGCGGACAGCCCCTATCGCGCCAGCCACGCCATCTTCGTGCGCGAACGCGAGATCGCGCCGACCGACCTCGTCGACGACATCCCGCCGGCGATGCGCGTGCGGCCATTGTCGCTCCGCGCCTTCGATGCGGCGGGGATGATGGTGGACGGCGATCTCGTCGATGGCGGTGAGGCGGAAGCGCTGATCGAGCGCTTCCTCGCCGATCCCGCCGTCGCCTATATCCACGCCCATTATGCCCGGCGCGGCTGCTATGCGGGACGAATCGACCGGGCTTAGACTCTATCCTCCCCGGAACGGGGAGGGGGACCGCACGAAGTGCGGTGGAGGGGGGCCGGTGGGTGGTACTGAGCCCCTCCACCATGCTTCGCATGGCCCCCCGGGGAGGATTTAGACCCGCTCGAGCACCATCGCGATGCCCTGGCCGACGCCGATGCACATGGCGCACAGCGCATGGCGGCCGCCGGTTCGCTGGAGCTCCTCGGTCGCGGTGAGGGCGAGGCGGGTGCCGGACATGCCGAGCGGATGGCCGAGCGCAATCGCGCCGCCATTGGGGTTCACGTGCCCGGCATCGTCGGGAAGGCCGAGCCGGCGCAGCACCGGCAAGGCCTGGGCGGCGAAGGCCTCGTTGATCTCGATCACGTCCATCTCGCCGATCGAGAGGCCGAGCCGCTTCAGCAATTTCTCCGAGGCGGGCGCCGGGCCGATGCCCATGATCCGCGGCGGCACCCCGGCCACGGCGGCACCGACGATTCGGGCGCGCGGCGTCAGACCGTTGCGCTTCGCCGCTTCCTCCGAGGCGACGATCATCGCCGCGGCGCCGTCATTGACGCCGGAGGCATTGCCGGCGGTGACGGTGCCGTCCGGCCGAACGATCGGCCGCAGCTTCGCCAGCGCCTCGACACTCGTCTTGCGCGGATGCTCGTCGCGGTCGACGACGATCGGATCGCCCTTGCGCTGCGGGATGGCGACGGGGACGATCTCGGCGGCGAGCCGGCCATTGTCTTGAGCCCGGCTCGCTTTTTCCTGGCTGCGGACCGCGAATTCATCCTGGTCCTCGCGCGTCACCTGGAATTCCTCGGCCACATTTTCGGCGGTCGAGGGCATGGTGTCGTCGCCATAGACATTCTTCATCTTCGGGTTGACGAAGCGCCAGCCGATCGTCGTGTCGTACATCTCGGCGTTGCGGTCGAAAGCGCTGGTCGCCTTGGCCATGACGAAGGGCGCGCGGCTCATGCTTTCCGAGCCGCCGGCGATCAGCATCTCCGCCTCGCTGCCGCGGACCACCCGGGCCGCCATCGCCACCGCGTCCATGCCCGAGCCGCAAAGCCGGTTGAGCGTCACCCCACCCGACGTATCGGGCAGGCCGGCAAGCAGCCCCGCCATCCGCGCGAGGTTGCGATTGTCCTCGCCCGCCTGGTTCGCGCAACCGAGGATCACGTCGTCCACTTCGTTCCAGTCCACGCTTGGATTGCGCTCGATCAGGGCCCGGATCGGAATCGCGGCGAGATCGTCCGCCCGCACATGCGCAAGGGCGCCGCCATAGCGGCCGATCGGCGTGCGGATGGCATCGCAAATGAAGGCTTCGGTCATTCTGTCTCTCCGATGACGGGCCCGCCGACGCTGCGCGAGAAACCCTGGAACGAGGCGACGGCGCGGCCGTCCGCCGCCTTCACCGACACTGTGTAAACGCCCGAACGGCCGGCAAGCGCCTGCTCCGTCGCCTCGGCGATCAGCACGTCCCCCTCCCGCGCCGCATCGAGGAAGATTATCGAGGCCTGGGCGGCGACCGTGCGGACGTTGCGGCCGTTGCAGGCATAAGCGAAAGCGGTGTCGGCGAGGGCGAAGATCATTCCGCCATGGGCAATGCCATGGCCGTTCAGCATGTCCGGCCGCACCGCCATGCGGATGCGGGCATAGCCCTCCCGCGCTTCCTCGATCTCGATGCCCCAGGCGGGGCCGGTGCCCTCCGCCGCCAGCATCGCCCGGGCGACGCGATGGGCCAATTCGTCCGAGTCGGTCACGGCGGGCGCCCTAGCACCCCTTCTCCCCTTGTGGGAGAAGGATACGAAGCCTTGGCGACGAAGGAGCCTGGAGCGGAGTTGGACGAGGCGTGCGCTCCTCCGGAGCGCGCGGCGCCCAAGGCGCCGCCCCCCTCACCCCAGCCCTCTCCCACAAGGGGAGAGGGGGTGGTAGAGGCACTGCATGTCCTATTCGACGATCCTTTTCTCGCTCGACGGCGGCATCGCCCGGCTGACCTTGAACCGGCCGGATCGCCTCAACAGCTTCACCGTCGAGATGCACGAGGAGGTGGCGGACGCGCTGTCCGGGCTGGAGGGCGTTCGGGTGCTCGTCATCACCGGCGCCGGCCGCGGCTTCTGCGCCGGGCAGGATCTGAACGACCGCGCGGTCGCGCCGGGCGAGGCGGTGGATCTCGGCGAGTCGGTGGAGAAGAGATACAATCCGCTGGTGCGGCGGATCACGTCCCTGCCCTTTCCGGTGATCGCCCGCGTGAACGGCGTGGCCGCGGGGGCGGGCGCGAACATCGCGCTCGCCTGCGACATCGTCATCGCGGCGAAATCCGCCAAATTCATCCAGTCCTTCGCCTCGATCGGCCTCATCCCCGACAGCGGCGGCACCTGGGTCCTGCCGCGCCTCGTCGGCCAGGCCCGCGCGCTCGGCCTCGCCCTCACCGCCGGGCCTTTGCCGGCGGCGCAGGCGGCCGAGTGGGGCCTGATCTGGAAGGCGGTGGAGGACGAAGCGCTCGACGCCGAGGTGGACGCGCTGGCGGAAAAATTCGCGGCGGCGCCGACGCGCGGCCTCGCCCGGATCAAGAAGATGATCCGCGAAAGCTGGGCCCATTCGCTCGACGAAGAACTCGATCTCCAGCGCGATGCGATGCGCGAGCTCGGCTATGGCGACGATTATCGCGAAGGCGTCGCGGCGTTCATGGAGAAAAGGGAGCCCAACTTCACCGGGCGCTGAGAGCCCCTGTCCCTTGAGGGGAGAGGTTAGGTGGGCACCTGCCTCACATGGCGCTCGAACGTGTCGAGATCGATGTTCGAGCCGCAGACCAGCACGCCCACCTTCTTCCCGGCCAGCCTCTTCCTCAGCGGCCCGACCGCGGCGGCGGTCGCCGCCGCGGCGGCGGGCTCGACGGCGAGCTTCATCTCGCGGAAGAGCAGGGTCATTGCGGCGCGCATCTGGTCGTCGTCGACCAGGACGATGCCGTCGACATTCCGCCGGCAGAGCCCGAAGCTGTAGGGCAGAGCGAAAGGCGGGGCGAGGCTGTCGGCGATCGTCCGCACCTCGGCATGGTCGATCGGCCTCCCTTCCGCGAAGCTGCGGGTCATCGTGTCGGAGCCGGTCGGCTCGACCCCGAAGACCAGGCAATCAGGCTTCAGCAGCTTGATCGCGGCCGAGGCGCCGCCGCACAGGCCGCCGCCGCCGATGGCGACGATCACCGCCTCAAGGTCCGGCACCTGCTCCAGCCATTCCATGCCGAGGGTCGCCGTGCCGAGCGCGGTATAGGGGCCTTCGAACGGGTGGATGAACGAGCGGCCCTCGTCGCGCGCGATCGCCTCGACCATCTCGAAGGCGGTGCGGCCGTCCGGCGCGGTCACCACCTCGGCGCCGAGCGCGCGGCAGGCGGCGACCCGGGCAGGATTGGCCGATCCCATCATCACCACCTTGGCGGTGGTGCCGAGCGCGGCGGCGGCATAAGCGGTGGCGATGGCATGGTTGCCGGCGCTCACCGCGGTCACGCCGAGGGCGAGCTCGCGGGGGCTCAGCCGAAGCATCTTCGAGATGGCGCCGCGCGCCTTGAACGTCCCGCTCTGCTGGAACAGTTCGAGCTTGAGATTGACCCGCGTTCCGGGCGCGAGCAGCGCCTCGATCTCGCGCCCGCGCCAGTCGTGGACGGGGGTTCGGGCGACATAGGGCGCGATCATCTCGCGGGTTTCGCTTATGTCGGCGAGCGACAAAGTGGGGGCGGCGGTCTGGTCCATATCCCCCTCTAGGATCGCGCTGCCTTCCGTGTCGAGCGTCGGACCGCTACAGGAGGCCGCGATGAAGACCCCCACCCTCCTCAATTACGCGCAGGACCAGTGGCACGCCGCTTCGGGCGGCCTCGCCGAGGTGCGGAGCGCGATCACCGGCGAGACGATCGCCGTGACCGGCAGCCAGGGCCTCGATTTCAGGGCGATGCTCGACCATGCGCGACGGGTCGGCGGGCCGGCGCTTCGGCGGATGACCTTTCACGAGCGCGCCTGGATGCTGAAGGACCTCGCCAATGCGATGATGGCGCGCAAGGAATTATTGTACGCCCTCTCCTACGATACCGGCGCGACCCGCACCGACGGCTGGATCGACATCGAAGGCGGCGCCGGCACCCTCTTCTCCTTCTCGTCCAAGGGCCGGCGCGAGCTTCCCAATTCGCGTATCCTGATCGACGGCCCGATGGAGCCATTGTCGCGCGGCGGCACCTTCGTCGGCCAGCACGTCTTCACCCCGCTCCAGGGCGTCGCGGTCCATATCAACGCCTTCAACTTCCCGGTCTGGGGCATGCTGGAGAAATTGGGGCCGACCCTGCTCGCCGGCGTGCCCGCGATCGTGAAGCCCGCCTCGGCGACGGGCTATCTGGCCGAAGCGGCGTTCCGGATCATGATCGAGGCGAACATCCTGCCGCCAGGCGCGCTTCAGCTCATCATGGGCGGGGTCGGCGACCTGTTCGACCATCTGACGCTGCAGGACGTCGTCAGCTTCACCGGCTCCGCCCAGACCGCGATGAAGCTGCAAACGCACCCGGTGATCGCGCGCGAAAGCGTCCGCTTCATCGCCGAGCGCGACAGCCTCAACGCCTCGATCCTCGGCCCCGATGCGGCGCCGGGGACGCCCGAATTCGACCTGTTCGTCAAGGAAGTGGCGCGCGAAATGACGGTCAAGGCGGGGCAGAAATGCACCGCCATCCGCCGCGCCATGGCGCCGGCCGGCCAGCTCGACGCGGTCGAGGAGGCCTTGCGCCAGCGGCTCGCCAGGGTGCGGATCGGCGATCCGCGCGAGGAAGGCGTGACGATGGGCGCGCTCGCCAGCCGCGCGCAGCTCGCCAGCGTCCGCGCCGCGGTGGCGGAGCTTGCGAAATCGGCGCGGATCGTCGCCGGCGATCCGGACGCGCCGCCGGTGGCCGGGAACGGCGCCTTCATGGCGCCGATCCTGCTCCGCGCCGACGATCCCTGGAGCAGCGACGCGGTGCACGACGTCGAGGCGTTCGGCCCGGTGTCGACGATCATGCCCTATCGCGATCTGGGCGACGCGATCGCGCTCGCCAATCGCGGCATGGGCAGCCTCGCTCTGTCGCTCTTCACCTTCGACGACAAGGTGGCCGAGGAATTCGTTCTCGGCGGCGGCGCCTATCATGGCCGCATGCTGATCCTCGATCGCACCTCCGCCAAGGAATCGACCGGCCATGGCTCGCCCTTGCCAGTCCTCGTCCATGGCGGCCCAGGCCGCGCCGGCGGCGGCGAGGAGATGGGCGGCGTGCGCGGCGTCACCCATTATATGCAGCGCACCGCGATTCAGGGCGGGCCGGCCGTCCTGTCGAGCGTCATCGGGCAATGGCTGCCCGGCGCGCCGAAGGTCGAGGGCGAGATCCACCCCTTCCGCAAGCGCATCTCGGAGCTGGAGATCGGCGATACCCTCAAGACCGGCAGCCGCGTCGTCACGCTCGGCGATATCGAGCATTTCGCCGATTTCACCGGCGACACTTTCTATGCTCATATGGACGAGGAAGCGGCGAAGGCGAACCCGATCTTCGACGGCCGCGTCGCCCACGGCTATCTCATCCTCTCCTTTGCCGCCGGCCTGTTCGTCGATCCGGCGCCGGGACCGGTGCTCGCCAATTACGGGCTCGAGAATCTCCGTTTCCTGACGCCGCTCTATCCGGACGATTCGATGCGGGTGGAGCTGACGGTCAAATCCAAGTCCGTGCGCAACGCTGAGATGGGCGAAGTGCGCTGGGCCGTCTTCGTCTTCAACCAGAAGGAAGAAATCGTGGCCTCCTACGACCTCCTGACGATGAACGTGCCGTGATGAGGCCGACGCCTCTTCTCCTGCTCCCGCTCGCCGCCCTGTTCGGCTGTGCCGCGTCGCCGCCGGCCAGGCCGCCCGTCTACGGCTACAGGATCGTCCATAGCTATCCGCACGACATCCGGGCCTTCACCGAAGGCCTCTTCTACCTGGACGGCCATCTCTACGAGAGCACGGGCCTCAACGGCCAGTCCGAGATCCGCGAGGAAGATCTTGAGGACGGCAAGGTGCTTCGCTCGGTCCCGGTCGACCGTCGCTATTTCGGCGAGGGCATCGTCAATTGGGGGCCGGAGATAAGAAGCCTCACCTGGCAGGGAGGCGTCGGCTTCCGCTGGCGCCGCTCGGATTTCGCAAAGCTCGGCGAGTTCCATTATCCGGGCGAAGGCTGGGCGCTGACCCGGAACGGCACCGACATCATCATGAGCGACGGCACGGCGCAGCTCCGCTTCCTCGATCCCGAGACCATGGCCGAACGGCGCCGGATCAATGTCACCGACCAGGGCCGGCCGGTCGCGCGGCTGAACGAGCTCGAATGGGTGAAGGGCGAGATTTTCGCCAATGTCTGGATGACGCCGCGAATCGCCCGGATCGACCCCAAGACGGGGCATGTCACCGGCTGGATCGACCTCACCCAGCTCGTCGCCGAGCAGGCGCCGCCGGACGAGGACAGCGTGCTCAACGGCATCGCCTATGATTCGGCGCGCGACCGGCTGTTCGTCACCGGCAAGAACTGGCCCAAGCTGTTCGAGATCAAGCTGATTGCGCCGGGGCGGCGGTAGGGGCTCCCCTCCTCCTCCGCGAACGGCGGGTCCGGATCGAAAACCGCGCCGCTGGACTCCAGCTTTCGCCGGAGAGCGGGAACGGCCAAGCAGCCTATTGGATCTCTTCCTTCACCTGCGTGCGAGATTGTGCCGGCGAGGCGCTCGGACATGGCGTCCGTTTCAGACAGAGCCCGAGCCGTTCGCGGGAGGGGAATGCCCTCAGCGGATGTCAGTTGCCCGCGAGCGGCGAAGCTCCGGATCCCTGGGTCTGGCTGTGCGCCATGGTGCCGAGCTTTCCGTCGCCGGCTTCGTTCATCGCGTCCCATTGATCGGCGGTCTTGCAGACGAGCGGCGACATGCGCGTGCCGGTCGCATGCATGTCGCGCTTGCAGATGAGGTGCGGCTTCTTCGGCGCCGCATTCTGCTTGGAATCGCCGGCGACGGCCGGAGCGGCCATAGCGACTGCGAGTATGGCGAAAGCAATCATTCTCATGGCACGTCTCGACAAAAGAGTGGATGCCGCACGATAAGCATCTGAGCGGTAAATGCAAACATTGGTTGGCGCAGGCCGTCGCAGAATTTGCCGCTGTTGCGGACAATCCACAGCCGACCCGTTGCGGTAAAAAGAACGCTCAGTTCTGCCGTTCGCGCGCCGCGAGGGCCGCGGCGGCGCCGGCCAGGCTCGTATTCTCGCTGTCGGCGAAGCTGGTCGGCACCTTCTCCAGCGCCTTGCGCATCCGGCCCTTGGCGACGAAGCCGTGGCGATAGGCGGGGCCTTCGAGCAACGGCAGCATCTGGCGCAGGACCGGGCTGACCAGCAGAACGCCGTCCCAGGCGCCCGCCGTCAGCACGCCATTTCCGGCGAAGGAGCCCAGAGCCGACGCGAAGATTTCCGTCGTCTCCTTGGCCATGGCATCGCCACGCAGCGCCGCCGCGATGATCTGGTCCGCCGCCGGCGGCGTTCCGCCCCGTCCCGCTTCCTCGGTCAGCCAGGCGTAGATGTTCTGGAGGCCGGCATTGGACACCAGCCTTTCGTACGAGACGTGACCGGC
Organism: Allosphingosinicella sp.; assembly: GCA_036273615.1. Taxonomy (GTDB): domain Bacteria; phylum Pseudomonadota; class Alphaproteobacteria; order Sphingomonadales; family Sphingomonadaceae; genus Allosphingosinicella. The sequence continues at coordinate 63,929 of DASUHH010000029.1, forward strand.
GCACTTCCGGCGCAGATAGGCGAGCAATTTGTCCTCGCGCTCGGATTGCGGGGCGAAGCTGCCATGGCCGCCCTCGCTTTCGAGCACGACCGCGCCGCCGCCGTCGCGGATGATCAGGGTCGCCATTCCGAGTCCCGGCCCGGTGCCGATGACGACGAAGGTACGGCCCGGCGCGACCGGCCGCGGCAGCACCGGCCCCACCGCCTTCATCTGACGCGGATCGAGCGCCGCGAGCGACCAGGCGGTCGCCGCGAAATCGTTGAGGATCAACGGCTCGTGGCCGAGAAAGGCGCGGATTCCGCTCACCGAAATATACCAGCGGCAATTGGCGAGGCTGATGATGTCGCCGCGCGCGACGCCGGCCACGGCGAGGCCGAGCGGAAGCTCGCCGGTCTCGATCTGGTTGGCGCGCGTGTAGCTTTGCAGCGCGTCGGTGAACGTCGGAAAGTCGCTCGTCCGGAACTGGCGAACCGAGGTCGGTCTCAGCTCGGACCCCTCCCCTACCATCGCGAACGCGACATTGTCGCCGTCGATGACGCAAACCATTCGTGCCGTCATGCCGTGCCTCCCCGCGCGGAGAATGGCGCATTTGGTTACGGATGCATACCGCTTTTGTTAGCGCTCACTTTTTGCGGACATCCTCACTCCGCCGGCCAGCTCTCCAGCGTTTCGACGAAGCGGGTGAGCCAGCCATTGGTCTGATGGCCGTCGACGACGCGATGGTCGATGGTGAGCGAGACATAGGCCATCGGGCGGATCTGGATCGTGTCGGCGCCGTCCACCTCGCGAACGACGACGCGCTTCTCCAACTTGCCGACGCCGAGGATCGCCGATTGCGGCTGGTTGATGATGATCGGCGCGGCGAAGAGCGAGCCCGAGACGCCGTGGTTGGAGATGGTGAAGGTGCCGCCCGAGACGTCGCGGGCGGTCAGTTGCTCGCGCCGCGCCTTCTCGATCAACTCGTCGAGCCCCGCGGCGATGCCCTTCAAATTCAGCGTCTGCACCTTGCGCAGGACAGGGACGATCAGCCCTTTCTCGCCGAGGGCGGTGCCGATTCCGATGTTGATATCGTCGAAAATTTCGAGCCGGTCCTCGTGCCAGCGGCTGTTGATCGCCGGCGCGACCTTCATCGCCTCCGCCGCCGCGGCGACGATATAGGCGGTGTAGCTGAGCTTCGCGCCCTTCCTGGCGAAGGCGTCCTTGTGCCGATCGCGATGACGCATGATCGCGCTGAAATCGGCCTCGAACATGGCGGTGACGTGCGGCGCCCGAGTCACCGAATCGAGCATGTTCCCGGCGATCTTCAGCCGCATGCGGTCGTGCGGGACGTCGTGCGAGCGGATCGAGCCATCGGACGGCTGCGCGGTGCGCGGCTGGGCGGTGGCGGGAGGCTCCTGCCGCGCCCGGCTTGCAGCCTCGACCGCGTGGTCGACATCGGCGCGCGTGATCCGCCCATCGCGGCCGGTGCCCTGGATTTGCGAAGGATCGAGGCCATGCTGGAGCAGTGCGCGCTTCACGGCCGGCGACAGCCGCAATTCCGAACTCAGTGCAGAACGCCCTACCTCGCTCGTCCCGAGCGTAGTCGAGGGGTGCCCGTGATGAGTCTGTATCCGCGCCCCTCGACTTCGCTCGGGACGAACGGAATCCGATTCGACTTCAATGGCGAGCGCGATGCGCCCGAGGATCGCCCCGGGCTCCGCCTTCGCATCCGTATCGAGCAGGATCTCGCGAAGCACGCCGGCCGCCGGCGCCGGCACCTCCATCGCCACCTTGTCGGTCTCGAGCTCGACGAGCGGATCGTTCTCCTCGACCCGATCCCCCACCTGCTTGAGCCAGGCGCGGACGACGGCCTGGGTGCCTTCCTGCTCGGCCGGAACCACGACATCGATCATGGTCAGAATCCCACCAGTTCGTCGATCTTCGCCCGGATCGCCTCGACGCTCGGCACCGCCCAGTCGAGCAGGACCGGATTATGGGGGCTCGGAATGTCGGGCATCGTCACCCGCGCCACCGGCGCGTCGAGGTCGAGGAAGGCCTCGTCCGCCACGACGGCCGCGATCTCCGCACCGAAGCCGCCGGTCCGCAGATCCTCGTGGACGATCAGGCAGCGGCGCGTGCGGCGGACGGAGTCCAGCACCGCCTCTTTGTCCCAAGGCATCAAAGTGCGCAGGTCGATGACATCCGCCGAAACGCCCTCCGCCGCCGCCTCGCAGCGCGGCACCATCGCGCCCCAGCTGACGATGCTGATCTCGTCGCCCTGCCGCACCTTTTTCGCGCGGCCGAATGGAAGGACATAATCGTCGCCGGGATAAGGCCGCCGCGCCCAGGCATCGTCGAGCATCGCGCGATGCTCGAAGAAGATCACCGGGTCGTTGCCGCGCAAGGCGGTACGCAGCAGGCCGACAGCATCTTCCGCATTGGAGGGCACCGCGACCTGCCAGCCGGGATTGTGGACGAACTGCACCTCATTGGTCTGGCTGTGCCAGGGATCGCCGCATTTGAAGAAGCCGCCGGGGATTCGGAGCACGATCGGCGCGGCGAAGCGGTTGTTGGTGCGCCAGCGCATCGTCCCGCAATCATTGATCTGCTCGGTCGCCGGCTCGGCATATTTGCGGAACTGGATCTCCGGCACCGGCATCAGGCCGGCGAGCGCCATGCCGACGGCGCGGCCGACAATCCCTTCCTCGTTGAGGCTGGTGTCGAAGACGCGCCTGGGCCCATATTTCTCCTGAAGGCCCAGGGTCACGGCATGGACTCCGCCCTTGGGCCCGACATCCTCGCCGAACAATATGATTCGGTCGTTCAGCTCCAGCTCCTTGTCGAGCGTGCGGCGGATGGCGGTCACCATGTTGATCCGCTGCCCCTCGGGCCTGGGTTCCTCATGGCCGGGCGGCGCGTGATAGCCCTTCGTCCATTGGCCGCCCATCTTCTGCATCTCGCCGTCGTAGAAGACGTGATCGAGCACCCGCGCCGGATCGGAAACGCCGCGCGCCTCGGCGATCGTCCGCGCCGCCTCTACCGCCGCCCGGGCCTCGGCTTCGATCCGGTCCCATTCGCCCTCGTCCATCAGCGAACCGACGAGGTATGATCTGAGCTTGGGCAGAGGATCGCGCGCCCATTCCTCCCGGAGGATCTCCTCGGACTTGTAGGTCTGGGTGTCCTGGAAGCTGTGCCCTTCGAGGCGCGGCACGGTGAGGCGGAGCAAAGCCGGCCCCTTGCCCGCCCGGACATGCGCCACCGCCTTGTTCAGCAAGGCGGCGGCCTCGGCCGGCTCGGTGCCGTCGCCGGAGAAGATGTTGAGGCCGGAGAAGCTGGCGAGGTTCCGCGCGATGTCGCCGCCCGGCGTCTGATAGGAGGAGGGGACCGAGATTCCGTAGCCATTGTCCTCGACATAGAAGAGCATCGGCAGCTTCTGGGTCGTCGCGATGGTCAGCGCCGACCAGAAGCCGCCGGTCGCGCAGGAAGCGTCGCCGCCGAGCACCACCGCGATCGCCGCGTCATAGGCGCGGTCGCCGAGCACGGTGCGATAATAGTCGATCGCCTGCGCCCAGCCGGCGGTCGGCGTATATTGCGCGCCGACGCCGCCCGACATCGGCAAAGCCGGCGCCCCGTTCGGGTTCGGATAATTGAAGACGACGCCGATATCGCGCCCGTCCGAATAGCCGCCCGCGCGGCCCATGCCGGAGCCGAGCGCATCCTCGATCGGCACGCCCAGCGAGAGGAGCAGAGGCCGCGAGCGATAATAGCCGCAGGTCGCGTCGTGCCGGTGGGTGAGGCGGCTGCCGAGCAGGATCTGCGCCAGATCGTGGCCGCGCGCGCTGAACTGATAGAGGACCTTCCGCTCCGGGACGAGCCGTTCCTCCTCCAGCCGGTCCATCGCCCGGCTGACCTGGACGAGATACGCGATCCGCCGCCAGTCGAAATCGGGATCGGGAATGTTGGCGCGGGCGCGGGTCCCGGCCAGGACCGGCTCAGCCATCCATCTGCTCCACGACCGCGGCGGCGAAGCGGTCGACATTGTCGTCGGAGAGGCCGACCACGTTGAAGCGGCCCGAGCCCGCCATGTAGATCGCCTTCTCCTCGCGCAAAGCGAGCACCTGTTCGGGTCCGATCGGAAGGATCGAGAACATGCCGTTCTGGCCGCTGAGATAGGAGAGGCGCGGGTCGCAGGCGGCGAGCCGATCGCGCAGGAAGCGGATGCGGGCGCACATCTCGTCGAGCTCGGCATGCCAGTCGGCGCGAAGCTCGGGATCGTCGAGCACGATCCGGGCGACCGCCGCGCCATGGTCGGGCGGCATCGACCACATGGTGCGGGCGAGCTGGAGCAGGTTGCCGAACGCGATCTCGGCGACCCGCGCGCTCGATCCCTTGACGAAGAGGCTGCCGGTCCGCTCGCGATAGACTCCGAAATTCTTGTCGCAGCTCTGCGCGATCAAGGCCTGGTCGGCCGCCTCGACGACCAGGCGAGTCCCCGCCGCATCGGCTTCGAGGCCATTGCCGAGCCCCTGATAGGCAAGGTCGACGAACGGGATCAGCCCGCGCCGCGAAACGATGTCGGCGACGGTGCGCCACTGGTCGGGATCGAGGTCGGCGCCGGTCGGATTGTGGCAGCAGCCGTGGAGCAGGACGAGATCGCCCGGGCTCGCTTCCTCCAGCGCGGCCGCCATGCGGTCGAACAGCAGGCGCCGCGCCTCGCAATCATAATAAGGATAAGCGACCATCTCGACGCCGCTGCTCGCGATCAAGGGCGCGTGATTGGGCCAGGTCGGTTCGCCGACATGGATGCGCGCCTCGGGATTGGCCTTGCGGATCAGCTCGGCGCCGAGCCGCAGCGCGCCGCACCCGCCCGGCGTCTGCAGGCCGACGATCCGCGCGTCCGCCGCCATCGCCTCGCCGAAGACGATCGGGCGGATCAGATCGACGAAGCGCGAATCGCCCTGCGAGCCGAGATAGGATTTGGTCTCCTGCGTCTCCCACAATATCCGCTCGGCCTTCTTGACCGAGCGAAGGATCGGCGTGTTGCCGGCCGGGTCGCGATAGACGCCGACGCCGACGTCGATCTTCTCGGGCCGGGGATCGGCATTGCAGAGCGCGATGAGCTGGAGCAATGCGTCCGGCTTCTGCTCGTCGAGCCGGTCGAACAGCATCGGTTCGTTCGCGATCGCGACATTGCTCGCCACTTTTTTCTCCTGTCGGCAACGGTTCGCCGCGCTCTATTCCATAACCCATCCGCGCTCAAAAGGCGTCTCAGCTTTGCCGCGAACGCCCGTCGATTTGAAACAGGATTGCGTAAACAATGGGTTTCATGAAATAGATTGATCGCATGGATGCGATCGACCGCAAGATCATCCGCGAGCTGCAGCGCGACGCCAGCCTCAGCCACGGGGCGCTCGCGGAGAAGGTCGGCGCCTCCGCCGCCTCGGTCTGGCGCCGAATCCGGGCGCTGGAGCAGGCGGGCGTGCTTGGGCAGACGGTGCGCCTCGCCAGCGCCGAGGCGCTCGGCCGCGCCGTCAACGTCCTCTGCCAGGTGCGGATGACCCGGCAGAGCGTCGAGGCGCGGACGGATTTCGAGCAGTTCATCCGCTCGCGCGAAGAGATCGTCGAATGCTACGCGATGTCGGGCGAGTGGGATTATCTGCTTCGAATCGCGGTCAAGGACGTCGCCGATTACGACCGCTTCATCATGCGCGGCGTCCTCGCCCATCCCTCGGTCGCCAACGCCGCGTCCAATTTCGCTTTGCGGCAGGTCAAGTACACGACGGAGATTCCCGTCTAGCGCCGGAACCCCTCCCCTCTCCGCGGATTGAATCGGAGACGAATCGAGTTTTCCGGAGCTGAAGCGACATGGCCGCACGCGCCTATTGGAAGGGACAGATCAGGCTTGCCTTGGTCTCGATCCCGGTCGAGATCTTTTCCGCCACCAGGAGCGGCGCGCAGATCGCCTTCAACCAGATTTACGAGCCGACCGGCCAGCGGATCAAATATGAGAAAGTGGTGCCCGGCGTCGGGCCGGTCGATCCCGAGGACATCGTCAAGGGCTATCAGGTCGAGAAGGGCACCTACGTCACCATGACCGACGAGGAATTGGAGGCGGTCAAGCTCGAGAGCAAAAGGACGCTCGAGCTCACCCAGTTCGTCGATTATGACGAGGTCGACGTCCTCTATTTCGAGAAGCCCTATTTCGTCGTCCCGGCCGACGATCTCGCCGAGGAGGCGTTCATCGTGCTTCGCGAGGCGCTTCGGCGGACACGCAAGATGGGGATCGGCCAGCTTGCGCTCAGAGGCCGCGAATATCTGGTGAGCGTCAAGCCCTGCGGGCGCGGCATCGTCCTCGAGACGCTGCGCTATGCCGACGAGGTCAACAAGGTTCAGAATTATTTCCGCGACATTTCCGATGCCAAGGCGGACGAGGATCTGCTCGACCTCGCCGAGACATTGATCGACCGCAAGACGGCGAAGTTCGACGCCTCCAAATATCACGACCGCTATATCGAGGCGCTCAAGGACCTGATCGACCGGAAGCGCAAGGGCAAGACGATCCGGGCCGAGGAGGAGCCGGCGCCGGCGCGCGGCTCCAACGTGATCGACCTGATGGCCGCGCTGAAGCGATCGATCGACCGGCCCGGGGGCAGCGAGAAAGCGGCGCCCGCGCGCAAGAGCGCCGCCAAGAAACCCGCCGCGAAAAAGAAGGCGGCGCCGAAAAAGGCGACACCGAAATCGGCCCCGGCGCGCAAGCGGGCCTGATCAATGGCCCACAAGGCGGCCGACCCGCTCGCCACCTATAATCGCAAGCGGGATTTCGCGAAGACGGCGGAGCCGCCGGGCAAGGTCGGGTCCGCCAAGGGCCGCCACGCGCCGGCTTTATTCATGGTCCAGAAGCACGACGCGACCCGGCTCCATTACGACCTTCGGCTCGAGATGGACGGAGTGATGAAGAGCTGGGCGGTGACTCGCGGCCCAAGCCTCAATCCGGACGACAAGCGCCTCGCGGTCCGCACCGAAGACCATCCGATGAGCTATTCCACCTTCGAGGGCCTCATCCCGAAGGGCGAATATGGCGGCGGCACGGTGATGCTGTGGGATTGGGGCACCTGGACGCCCGACCCGCGCAAGGACCCGCGCAAGACGATCGAGGAGGGCCATCTCCACTTCACCCTCGACGGCCACCGGATGAAGGGCGAGTGGATCATGTTCCGCCTCAAGCCGAAGCCCGGCGACCGGGCGGAGAACTGGATCCTGCGCAAGGTGAATGACGAACAGGCGGGATCGAGCCTGGCGCTGACCGAGCGTTACCTCACCAGCGTCAAGACCGGCCGCACGATGCAGGAGATCGCGACGGGAAAGAAGGCGAAGGAGCTGAAATTGTGGAAAACTCCTCCCCAGGATGGGGAGGGGGACCAGCTGAAAGCTGGTGGAGGGGGGGCCGTGCCAAGTGCTGAACCCCCTCCACCGCGCTCCGCGCGGTCCCCCTCCCCGTCCCGGGGAGGAAAAATGCCAGCCTTCCGCCCTCCTCAAAAGGCGACCCTCGTCGACCATGTCCCCGTCGGCTCGGGCTGGATCCACGAGATGAAATATGACGGCTATCGCTGCGAGCTGGCGATCGCGGGCGGCAAGGCCAAGATCTACACCCGCTCCGGCCTCGACTGGTCGGACAAGTTCCCCGGGATCGTCGCGGCGGCGCGGACGCTGGAGGTGGGCTCGGCCCTGCTCGACGGCGAGATCGTCAGCCTGAGCGACAAAGGCAATACCAGTTTCTCGGCGCTCCAGCAGGCGATCGGCGAAGGTGGAAACGGCCTCACCCTGTTCCTGTTCGACGCGCTGGAGATGGACGGCGAGAATCTGACCCGGCTCCCCAATGTCGAGCGCAAGGCCCGGCTCGCCGCCCTGGTCGGCGACGGCAGGCCGCCGGCCCTCCTCTATGCCGAGCATATCGTCGGCCAGGGCGAGAAGCTGTTCGCCGCGATGTGCGAGGCCGGCCAGGAAGGGATCATCTCGAAGAAAGCCGACGCCCCCTATCGCGGCGACCGCACGAAGAACTGGCTCAAGGTCAAATGCACCCGCCGCCAGGAATTCGTCATCATCGGCTGGTCGGAGAGCGACAAGAAGGGCCGCGGCTTCCGGGCGCTCCTCCTCGGGCTCAACGAGGACGGCAAGCTTCGTTATGCCGGCAAGGTCGGAACCGGCTTCTCGATGCAGGTCCAGCACGATCTGCGCGCTCGGCTGGACAAATTGGCGATCGCCAAGCCGGCCGCCCCCGTCCCGCGGGCCGAGGCGCGCGGGGCTCATTGGGTGAAGCCCGAGCTGGTGGCGGAGATCGCCTTCGCCGAATTCACCGCCGACGCCGTCGTCCGCCATGCCAGCTTCCTCGGCCTGCGCGGCGACAAGAAGGCCTCGGAGGTGGTCGCGGAGAAACCGCAGCCGGTCGCGGCCGCCGGCGACGACGTCAGGATCAGCAATCCCGACCGGGTCGTCTTCCCCGACGCGAACATCAGCAAGAGCGAGCTTGCCGCCTATTTCCGCGCCGTCGCCCCGCTCATGCTGCCCTGGGTCGCGGACCGGCCGCTGACCCTGGTCCGATGCCCGCAGGGGCGGGCGAAGAAATGCTTCTTCCAGAAGCACGATGCCGGAACGTTCGGCCCGCACGTCCGCCGCATCCCGATCGCGGAGAAGAAAGGCGAGACCGAGGATTATCTCTATATCGCCGACCAGTCGGGGCTGCTCGCCTGCGTCCAGATGGGGGCGATCGAATTCCACGGCTGGGGCAGCCGCATCGCCGACGTCGAGAAGCCGGACCGGCTCGTCTTCGACATCGATCCCGACGAGGGGCTCGGCTTCGACGCGGTGAAGAAGGCGGCGCGGGACCTGAAGCGCCATTTGGCCGACATGGGCCTCCAGACCTTTCCACTGCTGACCGGCGGCAAGGGGCTGCACGTCGTCGTGCCGCTGAGGCCGGAGGCGAAATGGCCACAGGTCAAGGATTTCGCGATGCGCTTCTGCATCGCCTTGGCCACCGCCGAGCCCGACCGCTTCACCGCCAACCTCGCCAAGGCCGCGCGCAAGGGACGGATGTTCCTCGACTATCTCCGCAACCAGCGCGGCGCGACCGCGATCATGCCTTATTCGACCCGTGCCCGCCCCGGCGCGCCGGTCGCGGCGCCAATCTCCTGGGATGAGCTGGACGATTATGAATCGGGCGGCCACTTCACCCTGCGCGACGCCGACCTATTGGTGGAACGCGGCTCCAGCCGCGCGCTCCAGGGCTGGGGGGAGGCGAGCCAGAGCCTGCCCGATCTTTAGGCGCCGCCCCGGGGATCGAAGGGAGGTTTCCCCGGCGAAAGCCGCTCAATAATCGGGCTTCAGCAGCCCCTCGATGACATGGTGCTGGATCACCGGCTCCAGTTTCTCGGTAATCCGATAGGTGAGATGGTCGCGCACCCGCGCCGGGACCCGGTCCAGCCAGGCGCGCGTGACCTGGAGATCGTGATGATCGGCATTGGTCGCGTCGGGCGCATCGACGCCGACGACGAGCACCGGCCGCGCCTGGTTGGAGCGATTGGCGGTGCCGCGATGGATGGTGAGCGCCGAGCGGGCGGAGATGTCGCCCATTTGCGGCAGCTTCGGCTGGGCGCGGGCGATGTAGCGGTGCCAGAGCGCCTTCGGCGGGAACATCTCCCTTGGGAAGCCGGTCAGATCGTCCCATTGCGTGCCGGGCGCGATCTCGAACGGGCCCATTTCGGTTATGGTGTCGACGCAGGTCAGGTTGAAGGCGAGCGAATCGAGGCGGCGGCCCTTGAGGGTGGCCTCGGGGGCCGGGAAATCGCGGTGCCAGGGCTGGTCGGCCGCGCCCGGAAAGGGGATGTCGAAGCCGATTTCGACGATCCGGTAATCGGGCCCGAGCACCGCCTCGCAGACCGCGACGAACCAGGGGTGGGTGGCGATATCGACGAAGCCGCCGATCCGCTCGGGATGGATCTCGACATAATAGCGTTCGGGCCCGCGCGGCAGCGCACCGCCGGGAAGCGCGCGCGCCTCGTCGAACAAAGCCATCACCTCGGCCCGCATCCTCTCGACCCAGGGCTTCGGGAAGGCGCCCTTCAGCGCGATGATTCCATCGCCGTAGAGGCCGCCCATGATCGCGGCCGTGTCGTAGAGTCGTTCGTCGGGTTTCGCTGCCGTCGCCATGATTCGCCCACGATCCAAGCCCCTGCGAAATAGGGCCTTTCCGCCCGCTTTGCGAGACGGCACGCGACGAGTGGAGGAAGAAAGCCGCCGGCCGTTCCCCGGCGCAAGCCGGGGTCCGGATCCGACTCCGACTGGACCCCGGCTTTCGCCGGGGAGCAAGGAAGGGACGGCGGCGTTCCGACGGAATGCGGATCGCGACCTGGAACGTCAACGGCATCAACGGCCGGCTGCCCTTGCTCCTCGACTGGCTGGAAAGCGCCCGGCCCGACATTGTCTGTCTCCAGGAATTGAAGGCGCCGCAGGAAAAATTCCCGGAAAAGCCGATCGCCAGGGCCGGCTATGGCGCGATCTGGCACGGCCAGCAGCGCTGGAACGGAGTCGCCATCCTCGCCCGCGGCAGCGATCCGGTCGAGACCCACAAGGGCCTCCCCGGCGACCCCGCGGACAGCCAGTCGCGCTATATCGAGGCGGCGATAAACGGCCTGCTGGTCGGCTGCCTCTACGCGCCGAACGGCAATCCGCAGCCCGGGCCGAAATTCGATTACAAGCTGGGCTGGAACGAGCGGCTGATCGTCCATGCGAAGAGGCTGCACGGGCTCGACGGGCCGGTCGTGATCGCCGGCGACTATAATATCATCCCGACCGACCTCGACGTCTACAAGCCCGAGCGCTGGGCGGAGGACGCGCTGATGCAGCCGGAGCCGCAGGACCAATATCGGCGCCTGCTCGGCCAGGGCTGGACCGATGCGATCCGCACCCTCCATCCGGACGAACGCATCTACACCTTCTGGGATTATTGGCGGAACGCCTTCGCCCGCAATGCCGGAATCCGCATCGACCATCTCCTGCTCAATCCGAAGGCGGCGAAAAGGCTCGAAAAAGCGGGGGTCGATCGCGCGATGAGGGCGCGCGAGGGCACGAGCGACCATGCGCCGACCTGGATCGCGCTCAGGGACGAATGACGTCGGAAAGGTTTACATGTTCCGGCCGCTGCACGTAAAAAATGGCGGTTTTCCACGACTGGCCCCGTTCTTGCTGTTCAACGAACATGCTGAAGAAGGCGTTAAGACTTTTCGTCATCAAGAACCGCTTCGAGGCCTGGGCCGTCATCTACGCGATCGCGCTCGGCGCGATGACTCGCGGGACGGAATATCTTCTTCTCTATCCCGGCGTCGGCGGCCGATTGCTCTTCACCGCCTGCAGCGGCGCCGTCTTCATGGCCGGGGCCAAGATCCTCGACGGGACGCGGCCTCCCGCTTACCGCCGCGCCACGATCGACCGAGTCGTCGCGCGGGCCCGGAACGACTGAACCGAGAATTGGTGCAAGTTCCCAAATCTTGGGAACGATGCAATCGGCCTTCCAACCCTGGCTGATCTCATTTTCCGCAGTTTTCCGCTATTTCCTGAACTTGGCACGCCCTTTGTAATCATGGATGCGACCGCGACGAAGCGGGGCAGAAGTTCATGGGAGCCAAGACGATGTTCAAGTTCGACACCATCCGCAACGGGGCGATCGCCGCTCTGTTCTCGATCGTGCTGACCACCACCGCGGTCACCGCCGCCGTCGGTCCGGTCCATGTCCACCAGGCCGCTCCGGCCGCTTCGACCAAGGCCTGACCCGGTGATGGCCGAGACCATCCATGTCGGCCGCGACGATCTCGTCCGGCTGGCGCCGATCCCGCCCCGGCCGGGCGGGCCGAAGCGGCCTTCGATGCCGCCTCGCCCGCCCCGGCCGCTCCAGGCGGGATTCGCGGTCGGCATCTTCTCCCGGACCCGCGACATCATCGCCTCCAATTTCGCGGACCTTTTGGACAAGGCCGAGGATCCGGCGAAGATGATCCGGATGATCATCCTCGAGATGGAGGAGACCCTGGTCGAGGTCCGGGCCTCGGCGGCTCGCACGATCGCGGACCAGAAGGAGATGCGGGGGCAGATCACGCGCCTGGAGAAGCTCCAGGAGAGCTGGCTGGAGAAAGCCGAGCTCGCGCTCAGCAAGGATCGCGAGGATCTCGCCAAGGCGGCGCTCGTCGAGAAGCAGAAGGTCGCCGACACCGCCGAGGAGCTGAAGGCCGAGATCGAGGTCCTCGACGATGCGCTTCGCGCGTCCGAGGCCGACATCGCCAGGCTGCAGGGCAAGCTGCGCGAGGCGCGCACGCGGCAGAATGCGATCCAGTCGCGGCTGGAGAGCGCCAGCCAGCGGGCGCGGATGCGCGAAGCCTATGCCGGCCCCAAGGTGGACGAAGCCTTCTCGCGCTTCGCCATCCTCGAGCGCCACGCCGACCTCGCCGAGGCGCGCGCCGATGCGCTGCTGCTCGGCGCCCCGCCCAAGACGCTCGAGGAAGAGATTGCCGAGCTTCGCAACGAGGAGAAGGTCGAGGCCGCGCTCGAAGCGCTGAAGGCGAAGCTCAACACGAAGCTGGAGTCGTAACCAATGCACGCCTCCACCTTCCTGCTCGCCATCTTCATGATCTTCGTGGCGCTGCCATGGATCATCTTCAATTCCATCACCCAATGGAAGAAGAATGGCAGCCTCACCCGCGAAGACGAGGCTTTGATGGACGAGCTTTACGAGCTCGCCCGCCGGCTCGACGACCGCGTTCGCACCGTCGAGCGCATCGTCACCGCGGAAAATCCGCACTGGAAGGAAATCGCCGGCGACGCGCCGATCGGCTCAGTCGCGGACAACACCGACACATTGAGGAGGATCAAATGAAAAGGGGAAGAAAGTTCGCGCTCGACAAGGCCAATGGCAAGTTCATGGGGGTCTGCGCCGGCATTGCCGACATGACCGGCTGGGACGCCACCCTGATTCGGGTTGCCTTCGTCGTGGCGACCCTGATCGGCGCCTTTCCCTGGACGGTGATCGGCTATTTCGCTCTGGCCCTGATCGGCAAGCCAAAGGCGGCGGATCGTTTCGACCGGTCCGAGCCGGCCTCGCCGTCGGCCTTCGATCTGCGCCGTTCGACCAGCGACCTCGACCGGCGGCTGGCCGAGGTCGAGACCTATATGACGAGCCAGAATAACAGCCTCGCCCGCGAGATCGAGAGCCTGCGCTGAGGCGAAAAAAGACAAGGGAGACGCGAGGATGACACAGCAATGGAGCGAAATCGCGGTGGCCGGGCTGGCGCTGACGGGCCTTGCCATCTTCCTGGCGGCGAGCCTGCGCGGCTGGCAGGGCTGGCTCGAGCTGAAACGGCTCGAGCTCGGCGCCCGCGGCCAGGCCTCCGAGACGCGGACCGGCGGAATGGCCGAGCGGATCGAGCTGGCCGACCTCAAGGAACGGATCCGCAAGCTCGAATCGCTCGCCGCCTGCATCGACATCTAGGTGCGTGTGCGCGGCACCCCCGCTCCCCTCCCCTTGATGGGAGAGGCGGAAATATGGAGATCGAACTCGATTGGCCGGAACCTGGCGCACATTCCCGTCTTCTGCCCCGGGGGTGCAACCGCCCCGAAAATGGACTAGGGGCCGCCAAGGCCTCAAAGACAGGGTAGAGGATGACCAAAGGACCCGAGCGCCCCAACCGGCCGGCGCTCTCTCTCCACGTTCCGGAGCCGAATGCGCGGCCCGGCGACGCGGTGGACTTTTCCGACATTGTGATTCCGCCCGCGGGCAGCGTCCGCCGCCCCGATCCGCACGCGCCGGCGGCGGAGACGCACGACCTCGTCACCACCCTGGTTCGGGTGCTCGACGAGAAGGGCGAGGCGGTCGGCCCGTGGGACCCGAAGCTCGATCCCGACAGCCTGCGCCGGATCCTTCGCGACATGATGCTGGTCCGTATCTACGACGACCGCATGTACCGCGCCCAGAGGCAGGGCAAGACCAGCTTCTACATGAAGTCGACGGGCGAGGAGGCGGTTGCGGTGGCCGGCGCCCATGCCCTTTCCAGCGACGACATGTGCTTTCCGACCTATCGCCAGCAGGGCATCCTCGTCGCGCGCGATTACCCGCTCGTGACGATGATGTGCCAGGTCTATTCGAACCGCGGCGACCCGCTCGCGGGCCGCCAGCTCCCGATCATGTATTCGTCAAAGGCGCATGGTTTCTTCACCATCTCGGGCAATCTCGCGACCCAGGTTCCGCAGGCCGTCGGCTGGGCGATGGCATCGGCGATCAAGGGCGACAGCCGAATCGCCGCCGCTTATGTCGGCGACGGCTCGACCGCCGAGGGCGATTTCCACGCCGCCTGCACCTTCGCCGGAGTCTATCGCGCGCCGGTCATCCTCAACGTCGTCAACAATCAATGGGCGATCTCCAGCTTCTCGGGCATCGCCGGGGCGGAGCTCACCACCTTCGCCGCGCGCGCGGTCGGCTACGGGATCGCCGGCCTCAGGGTCGACGGAAACGATGCGCTCGCCGTCTATGCGGCGACGCGCTGGGCGGCGGACCGCGCCCGCGCCAATCTCGGCCCGACCCTGATCGAGATGTTCACCTATCGCGTCGAGGGCCATTCGACCTCCGACGACCCCTCCGTCTACCGGCCGCAGGGCGCGGGGGCGAAATGGCCGCTCGGCGATCCGATCGAGCGGCTGAAGCAGCATCTCATCCGCATCGGCTTATGGGACGAGGAGCGGCAGGCCGCGCTCGAGGCGGAGCTCGCCGACACCGTCCGCTCGGCGCAGAAGGAGGCGGAGAAGCTCGGCACCCTCGTCACCTCGACCATCGATTTCCCGCAGGACGTCCGCACCATGTTCGAGGACGTCTATGCCGAGATGCCCTGGCACATAAAGGAGCAGCAGGCGCAGATGGTCGCCGAGCTCGAGGCGAAGCGCAAATGACCGTCATGAACATGATCCAGGCGCTGAACAGCGCCCATGACGTGATGATGGAACGCGATTCGAACGTCGTCGCGCTCGGCGAGGATATCGGCTTCTTCGGCGGCGTCTTCCGGGTGACCGAGGGGCTGCAGCGCAAATATGGACGGACGCGCACCTTCGACGCGCCGATCTCGGAGAATGGAATCGTCGCGACCGCGATCGGAATGGCCGCCTACGGCCTGCGCCCCGTCGCCGAGATCCAGTTCGCCGATTACATCTACCCCGCCTTCGACCAGATCGTCTCGGAAGCGGCGCGCATGCGCTATCGCACGGCCGGCGAGTTCACCTTGCCGCTGACCATCCGCTCGCCCTACGGCGGCGGCATCTTCGGCGGCCAGACGCACAGCCAGTCGCCCGAGGGACTGTTCGCCCATGTCGCCGGGGTGAAGACGGTGATTCCGTCCAATCCCTATGACGCCAAGGGCCTGCTGATCGCAGCGATCGAGGATGAGGATCCGGTCCTCTTCTTCGAACCCAAGCGCATCTATAACGGCCCGTTCGACGGCTTCTTCGACCGGCCGGTAACGCCCTGGGCGAAGCATCCCAAGGCCGAGGTTCCGGAAGGCCATTATGCGATCCCGCTCGGCAAGGCGGCAATCGTGCGCGAGGGCGAGGCGGTCACCATCCTCGCTTACGGCACGATGGTCCATGTCGCGCTTGCGACGATCGAGGCCGAGAGGATCGACGCCGAACTGATCGATCTGCGCACCATCGTCCCCGTCGACATCGAGACGATCGAGCAATCGGTGCGGAAGACCGGCCGCTGCGTCGTCGTCCACGAGGCGACCCGGACCGCCGGCTTCGGCGCGGAGCTGTCGGCGCTCGTCCAGGAACGCTGCTTCTATCATCTGGAAGCGCCGGTGCAGCGGGCGACCGGCTTCGACACGCCCTATCCCCATTCGCTCGAATGGGCTTATTTTCCCGGGCCGATCCGCATCGGCACGGCGATCAGAAAGGCTTTGGAGGACTGACACCGATGGCGCGCTACGAATTCAAGCTGCCAGACATCGGCGAAGGCATAGCCGAGGCGGAGATCGTCGCCTGGCACGTCAAGGTCGGCGACACGGTCGCGGAGGACCAGCAGCTCGCCGACATGATGACCGACAAGGCGACGGTCGAGATGGAGAGCCCGGTCGCCGGCAAGGTGCTGGAGCTGGCGGGCGAGGTCGGCGACCAGGTGCCGATCGGCTCGATCCTCGTCGTGTTCGAGACCGAGGGCGCGGCGCCTGCGGAGGACAAGACGCCCGCCACGACCCCCGCCGCGCCCGATGCGCCCGAGCCGAAAGGCAAGCGCGAGGACGAGGTCGCCTTGACCGACGGGCCGGTCGAGGAACGGACGGAACTGGAAGCGGCGGTGCCAGGTACCCGCGAGGATCGCCGCTCGGGCGAACGCCGGCAGGAGGAACGGCGCGACGGCGAGGATCGGCGCGGCGAAGAGCGCGCCGGCCCCGGCCGCCGCGAGAGCGAGCGCCGCCAGGGCGACAGGCGCGGCGCGGAGGCCTCCGCCGAGCCCGAGCCGGCGTCGGGCAGGGTTCTCGCCTCCCCAGCCGTTCGCCAGCGCGCGCGCGATCTCGGCATCGACCTTTCGCGCGTGAAGACGGCGAGCGACCGCGTCCGTCATTCCGATCTCGACGCCTATCTTCTCTACAATGGCGGCTCGGTCTCGCACGCGCGCCGGGCGAAGCGGCAGAACGAGCAGGTGAAGGTGGTGGGCCTCCGCCGCCGCATCGCCGAGAACATGCAGGAGGCGAAGCGCCGAATCCCGCATTTTACCTTGGTCGAGGAGTATGACGTGACCGCGCTCGAGCAGACGCGGGCGATGATGAACGCCGACCGGGGGAGCAGGCCAAAGCTCACCATGCTTCCGTTCCTCATCATCGCGATGGCTCGGACGCTCGCCGATTATCCGCAGATCAACGCCATTTATGACGACGACGCCCAGGTCATCACCCGCTCCGGCGCCGTCCATATGGGAATGGCGACGCAGACCCCCAACGGGCTGATGGTGCCGGTGATCCGCGACGCCGACAGCCTCGGCCCATGGGAGATCGCCGCCGAGATCCTCCGCCTTTCCGAGGCCGCGCGCAGCGGCAAGGCGGCGCGGGACGAGCTTTCGGGCTCGACCATCACCATCTCCAGCCTTGGGCCGATGGGCGGAATCACCTCGACGCCGGTGATCAACCGGCCCGAGGTGGCGATCGTCGCGGTCAACAAGGTCGAGGAGAAGCCGGTCGCGGTCGGCGGCAGGATCGAGATCCGCAAGCGGATGAACCTCAGCCTCTCCTGCGACCATCGCGTCGTCGACGGCTGGGACGCCGCCAATTTCATGCAGGATCTGAAGGCGCTGATCGAGAATCCGCTGAAGCTGCTTTCGGCCTGAGGCGTCCTTCGATACGCCGTTTCGCCAAGCTCAACGGCCACTCAGGATGAGCGGGTTAGAATCTCTTCGCTCATCCTGAGTAGGGGCTGAGCCCGTCGAAGCCCCGTATCGAAGGGCCGCTTGATCGGAATCGCCTAAATGCCCATGATGGCCGCCCGCGAAGGGAGTCTTGGGTATGTTTTCTCGCCAGAATGAGTCGGGACCGGTCAGCTCTTCCAGAGGCGCGCGCTTCTCCTTCGTCGGCCCCGAGATGACGATCACCGGCAATATCGCCACCGAGGGCGATCTCCATGTCGACGGCAAGATCCAGGGCGACGTGTGCTGCGGCACGCTGACGCTCGGCGAAAGCGGCGAGGTCCGCGGCAATATCGTCGCTGGCGAGGCGCGACTCGGCGGACTTGTGGATGGAGCGGTCGAAGCCGCGACCGTGACGCTCGACCCGAGCGCCCGAATCACCGGCGACATCCTCTACGAGACGCTGAGCATCAGCGGCGGCGCGGACGTCGAGGGCCGGTTCAAGCGGCGCAGGGCCGCAGGCGACGGCTCGCTCGGCGCGCGGGCGGAAGCCGCGAGGCCCGCTTTGGCCCCGCCGGCCAGCCTGTTCGTCGAAGGCCCCGCCGCCGAAGCCGCGGAATAGACATCGCGAGACTCGTGCCGTGAAGATCGCAGGCGGCTGCCATTGCCGCGCCGTCCGCTTCGAGGCGGGGGTGCCCGATTCGGTCGAGATTCTCGACTGCAATTGCTCGATCTGCGCAATGACCGGCTTTCGCCATCTCCTCGTGCCGCATGAGGATTTCACGCTCGTCTCGGGGCGCGAGGCGCTGACCTCCTACCGCTTCGGCACCGGCGCGGCCGAGCATCTCTTCTGCCGGACCTGCGGCGTGAAGAGCTTCTACCAGCCGCGCTCCCACCCCGCCGCCTGGAGCGTGAACCTCAACGCGCTCGACGATCCGGGCGCGCTGACGATCCATGTCCGCACCTTCGACGGCCGCAACTGGGAAGCGGCGCGGGCCGCCCTCGACGAGACCGAGAGGCGCCCCTAAGATCGGCGGAAAAGGGGAGGCAGGCTTGGCGACGGCAACGGCGAACGATCTCGTCATCGATGCGAGGCGCGACCGGCTCGTCATCTTCGCCTCCTCGCTCGGCACCATCTTCGAATGGTATGATTTCTTCGTCTACGGGACGGTGGCGACCGTCATCGCCAGGCTCTTCTTCCCGTCGGCCAACCCCACCGCCGGGCTGCTTTGGACCTTCGCCACCTTCGGCGCCGGCTTCGGGGTGCGGCCGCTCGGCGCGATCCTGTTCGGCTGGCTCGGCGACAGGCTGGGACGGAAATATACCTTCCTGATCACCATCAGCCTGATGGGCCTCGCCACCACCGCGGTCGGCCTGATCCCGCCTTTCGCCACCCTTGGCGTCGCCGCGCCAGCCCTGCTCGTCTTCTTCCGCCTGCTCCAGGGGCTTGCGCTCGGCGGCGAATATGGCGGCGCCGCCATCTACGTCGCCGAGCATGCGCCGCCCGGCAAGCGCGGCTTCTATACCGGCTTCATCCAGGCGAGCGTGATCGGCGGCTTCCTGCTCTCGGTCGCCGTCGTCCTGGTCTCGAACCGCTTCGTCGATCCGCACCAATGGGAGGCGTGGGGCTGGCGCATCCCCTTCCTCTTCTCGCTCCTCCTTCTCGCCGTCTCGCTCTGGGTGCGGCTGAAGCTTCGCGAGAGCCCGGTCTTCCGCGCGATGAAGGAAGCGGGCGAGACCGCGCGCAATCCATTGAAGGAGAGCTTCGACAGCTGGGCGAAGTGGAAATTGATCCTCGTCGCCCTGTTCGGAATCGCCGCGGGCCTGACCGTGATCTGGTACACGGCCCAGTTCCAGGGCCTCTATTTCCTCCAGAACGCACTCCATATCGAGGACAATTCGGCGCGGCTGATGATCGGCATCGCCGCCGCCGCAAGCATCTTCTGGTTCGTCCTGTTCGGCTGGCTGTCGGACAAGGTCGGGCGCAAGAAGCCGATCGTGATCGGCTATGCGCTGACCATCATCCTGATGTTCCCGCTCTTCCACTGGATGGCCGCCGCGGCCAATCCGGAGCTTTCGGCGGCGATGCAGCGCAGCCCGGTCGTCGTCACCGGAAGCGATTGCCGCTTCGATCCCTTCGCCAAGGTGCAGCCGACCGCCTGCGGCAAGGTGCTGGACGCGCTCTCGAAGAAGGGCGTCGGCTATCGCAAGGCCGAGGGTCCGCAAGGCAGCGCGCCGGTCGTCACGATCGGCAGCGCCAGGGTCGATGCCTCCGACCCGAAAGCGCTCGACGCTGCGCTCAAGGCCGCCGGCTATCCGCTCCAGAAGATCGTTCCGCCGCCGTCGCGCGCCTGGCAGATCGTGCTTGCGATCGTCATCATCGGCATGCTCTCGGGCATGACCTACGGGCCGGTCGCGGCCCTGCTCGTCGAATTGTTTCCCGCGCGGGTCCGCTACACCTCGCTCTCGGTGCCCTACCATATCGGCACCGGCTATTTCGGCGGATTCCTGCCCTTCATCAGCCAGTATATCGTCGCCCGTACCGGCGATCCCTTCGCGGGCATCTGGTACACGATCGCCGTCGTCGCCATGGCGTTCGTCGTCACCCTCTTCTGGCTCCCGGAAACCGCGGGCAAGGAACTGGCATAAAAAACGCGCCGAGGTTATCGCCGCGCCGGTGACCCTTCCGCCCTCGCCCCTCCGCCTTCGCCTCGATGGCGAGGCGCTTGCCGCCAACTGGCGCTGGCTGAGGGCGCGGGGCGGCGCGGCCGCCTGCGGCGCGGCGGTCAAGGCGAACGGCTACGGCCTCGGCGCCGTCGAGGTGACAGGCCGCCTCGCCGCCGCCGGCTGCCGCGACTTCTTCGTCGCGACCTGGGCCGAAGCTCGAGAGATCGAACAGGCCGTCGGCGATTCGTCCGTATCGGTCCTCCACGGCGTTCGCGACGAGGATATGGAGGCGGCCGCCGCGTCGCGGGCGCGGCCGGTGCTCAACACGCCGGACCAGGTGCGCCGCTGGCGGGAGGCCGGGCAAAAGCGGCCGTGCGACGTGATGATCGACACCGGCATCAACCGGCTCGGGCTGGCGCCCGAGGATGCCGGAGCCGGTCTGATCGACGGCCTCGCCGTCGCGACCCTGATGAGCCACCTCGCCTGCGGCGACGAGGATGCCGCGATGAACGATCGCCAGCGCCGGGCGCTGATGGAGATCTCGACCAAGGTGCCGCACCGGCGGCTCAGCCTCGCCAACAGCGCGGGAATCTGCCTCGGGCCGGACTACGCCTTCGATCTGACCCGCCCCGGCCTTGCTCTTTATGGCGGCGTGCCGCGGCGGGAGGCGGCCGGCGGCATCCGGCCGGTCGCACGGGTCGAGGCGCAGATCCTCCAGCGCCGCCGGGTCGCGCCGGGCGGGACAATCGGCTACGGCGCCACCTTCACCGCCGACCGGCCGGTCGAGCTCGCCATCCTCAATATCGGCTATGCCGACGGTTATCTGCGCGGCTTCTCCAATTCAGGCCGGGCCTTCGCCGGCGAGGCGGTCCTGCCGGTGGCGGGGCGGGTGTCGATGGATCTGACCGCGATCATCGTCGACGCGGCGCCCGATCTTGGCGAGGGCGATTGGGTGGCGTTCGACGACGATCTTCCGAGCGCCGCCGCGGCATCCGGCCTGTCGCAATATGAATTGCTGACGACGCTCGGCCGGCGCCACGAACGCTTTTGGGTTTGAAACCGGGGTTCCGGCCGCTCGTTCAATATTGCCGATGGCCCGAATCGCCCATCTTTCCGACGTCCATTTCGGGGCGCACGATCCGGCGATCGTCGCCGCGCTCGAAACTTTGCTGCCGGACCTGAAGCCCGATCTCGTCGTCGTCAGCGGCGACTTCACGCAGCGCGCGCGGGTCAGGCAATATCGAATGGCGTGCGAATTCCTCGACCGGCTCGAGCAAGCGGGCCTGTCCGTGCTCGGCGTGCCGGGCAATCACGACATCCCGCTCTACGACATCGCCCGCCGCTTCGCGCGGCCGCTCCACCGCTACCGGCATTATATCGACAAGGCGCTTTGCCCCTGGTTCGAGAATGGCGAGATTGCTGTGCTCGGCATCAACACCGCGCGCTCGCTGACCTTCAAGGACGGTCGGATCAGCCATGCGCAGATGGCGCTGATCCGCGACCGCTTCCGCGGCGTGGCCGCGGGAAAGGCCCGAATCCTCGTCACCCACCATCCGCTCTTCGCCATGCCGATCGGCGAGAGCGAGGGCTTGGCGCGGACGGTAGGGCGGCGCGGCGAGGCGCTGAAGGCGGTCGGCGAGGCCGGAGTCCACCTCCTCCTCGCCGGCCATTATCACCGCGCTTATTCCCGTTCCGCGCGCGACATGGTCGAGACGGCGGGGCCGGAGCTCGTCATCCAGGCGGGAACCGCGACCTCGACCCGCGTGCGCGGCGACGAGCGGCAGAGCTTCAACTGGATCGAGATAGAGCGGCCCGACACGGTCGCGCTGACCATCCATGGATGGCGCGGAAGCGGCTTCGTGCCTGGAGCCCCCGCCTGTTTTGCCTATGACGGCCGCCTGTGGCGGCGGGAATCTGTCCCTGCATAAAAAAGGGGCCGCTCCGAAGAGCGGCCCCGAAAGTGTGCGGAGAAGTGTCGATCAGAAGTCGACCTGCGCACCGCCGTAGAAATAGCGGCCGATATCCGAGAACGGGCTGGCGTTCGCGGTGCCGAGCACGTTGTACGGAGGCAGCCGGTCGAACAGATTGTCCACGCCCAGATAGAAGCGGAAGTGACTGTTGACCTTAATGGACGCCCGGACGTCGGTGTAGAAGACGTTCGGATACCAGATGACCGAGGTCGCATCCGGATTGGCCGGCGGACGGCCCTGGAAGCTGTGGGTATTCTCCCAGGAGGTGATCGTCTGACGACCGATCCACTGCTCGGTCACGGTGATGTCCCACGGGCCCTGACCGTAACCGACGTTGAGGTCGGCCCGGAATTCCGGATCGCCCAGATTATAGAGTTGGTGGGAGGCGATGGTCGGATTGGTCGGATCGGTGAAATTGTTCCGCTCGAGCATCCAGGTCAGCACGCCGCGCAAGTTGAACCGGCCGCCGTTGGAGAAGTTCCGCCGGTAGGCGACGTCGAAGTCGACGCCGCGCGCCGTCTGCTTGGCGTAGTTGATGCCGCTCGACAGCAGGGCCGGCGACGGGAACAGGCCGTTCGCATCGCGCGGATTGATCAACTGGCAATATTGGTTGTTGATCGTCGGGAAATCGACGCACTGGTTGAGGATCGTCTGCGCGCCGAGAACGGCGATCAGGTTGTTCACCTTGATGTCGAAATAGTCGACCGTCAGGCTGAAGCCCGGAAGGAAGCGCGGGGTCACCACGCCGCCGATGGTCAGCGACTTGCCAACCTCCGCCTTCAGGTTCGGGTTGCCACCCGACAGGAACTGGATCGTCTGTGCACGGGCGACGCAGTTGATGAAGGGACTGCCGGCCGGGTGGCTTGCATCGATGCAGGGCGAGCCCGCCGGGATCGTCGTCGGAACGCCGAGCGCCGCGCAATTGGCCGCACGCGTCGGGCTGCCGGCATTGATGTTGGCCTGATCGCACGGATCGGCGACGAAGCCGAAATTGACGCTCGCCGGCGAGAAGAGGTCGCCGAGAGTCGGCACGCGCACCGAGCGGGAATAGTTCGCCCGGAAGCGAAGGTCCGACGTCGGCGCATAGACTGCGTTCAAATTCCACGCCCAGGTGTTGCCCGCCGACGTATTATAGTCGGAATAGCGGGCCGCGCCCGAGAGGGTCAGCTCGTGGATGAGCGGCACGTCCTTGACGATCGGGATGTTGATCTCGCCATAGATCTCCTTCACGTCGAACGCCGGCGGGTAGAAACCCTTGAACGCGTTGAAGAAGGTGCCGCTGGCGGCGCTCAACGGATCGGCATGCTGCTGCGCCGTTTCGCGCCGATATTCGGCGCCGACCGAGAAGCCGACCGGCCCGCCCGGCAGGTTCAGGAACTTCGACGTATCGCCGCTGACATAAGCGGTGAGGTCGAGCTCGGCCGCATGGCCCCAGAGGTGCGACGTCGTGTTGACGAAGGCGAGCGCCGCCTGGCTGGGCTTACCCTGGCCGAACACGTCGATCGGAACGCAGTCCGGCCGGGTGACCGTGACCTGATTGACGCGGCAGACGATCTGGCCGGCTGCGTTGCGCACGGCATCGATCGCAAGCAGGAAGCCGTCCGGATTGCCGTTGAGGTCGAACAATTTGAGGTCGTGGGTCTCGATATTGTCCGACTCGAACCGGCCGTAATTGGCCGAGATCTCGTAGTGCCAGGTATCGAGGAAGTCGCCTTCGACGCCGCTGACGATGCGGAACGTGTCGCGCTTGTCGATCTCGGCGCGGCCGCCGAAGTCCGTGTTGAAGCGCGACATGTTGAAGGTGCCCGTCGCCGGATTCGCGCAGAGGCCGAACGACTGCAATGTGCTGAGCGCCTGGGAATTCAGGAACGGATTCGAGCAGCGGAAATTGCTGCCGCCGCCGAAGAAGCCGGGAATGCTGCCCTGCCAGAAGCTCGGCTGGCCTTCCTGAAGCACGCGCTGGTGGACGAAGGTGGCTTCGACGAACGGCTTGAATGCGTTGCTGACGTCGAAATGGGCGAGCAGGTTCGCGACATAACGCGACTGGCCGACCGCCAGCTGACCGGTATTCTCCAGCGTCGAACCGGTGCCGCCCTGCTGGTTGCCCGAGCCGATCGGCCTGAACGACTGGGTGGGGTGATCGATGACGAGGTTGCCGGATTTGTCGAAGCGCAGGAAGTCGCCGGCCGCATTGATCTGGCCGATCGTGCCGCCATCGGAGATGGTCGCATTGTGGATGCCGCACAGGAACTCGGCGTCCGGAATGCCGTCGCCGGCCTTGGGCTCGCCGATCGTGTTCTCGACGGCCTGGAACTGACAGCGGCCGCTATAGGCGCCGGTCTGAGCGTCGCGCTGATTCGTGTAGAGAGGCGCGGCTTTCGTATATTCGAGCGAGACTGCGATATTGCCGCGGCCATCGGCGAAATTGCGTCCGGCGGTCAGGGTCGCAACCTCGACCGGGCGGTCGCCGCGCTGTGAGACGCCATCCTGGACGCGCATGCGGAAGCCGTCGAAATTGCGCTTGAGGATGAAGTTGACGACGCCGGCCACGGCGTCGGAGCCGTAGATCGCGGCCTCGCCGCCGGTCACGATGTCGATCCGCTCGATCAGATCCTGCGGGATCGTGTTGACGTCGACGATGAAGTCGCCGACCGATGCGGTGACGTGGCGGCGGCCGTTGACCAGCACCAGGGTACGGGACGTGCCGAGGCCGCGAAGATCGAGGAAGTTCTCGCCGGCGGTGCCGATGAACTGGCCCGAATTCTGCTGGCTGAAGGTCGAGCGAAGCGACGGCAGCTGATTGAGCGCGTCGCCGATGCTCGCCTGGCCCTGGTTGGGAAGCTCCTCGGCGGTGACCGAGGTGATCGGAACCGGCGAGCTCAGGTTCGGACGGCGGATGCGCGTGCCGGTGACCGTGATCGCATTCTCATTGCTGCTCGCTTCGGCCGCCTGGGCCGCTTGGGGCGTGTTGCCGGGCTGCGAGCCGGGCTGCGCCTGCTGCTGCGAATTCTGGGTCGGCTGATCGGACGCCTGCGCATAAGCCGGCGCGGCAAAGGTCAAACCGATAAACGCGACGGAGCCGAGCGCGCTCGCGCCGAGAAGGCGAAATTTCGTCATTCCTCATCCCCTGTTGTTCGATCGCGCGCATCCGCACGACCTCAACTCGGGGAATGACCCGATTTGGATGAACTTCGCAAGGGCGCGGCCGGGCGTCGTTGTCAGTTAACGACGCACTGTAGCGCTTCTGCAACAATATGTGACACCGCCGACCTGCTCGGTCACAGACGCATCGGCGGCCGGGAGAAAGGAGCCGCTCCCGAAGGAGCGGCTCCCGATTCACCCTTAGAAGTCGACCTGCGCGCCTCCGTAGAAGTAGCGGCCGATGTCGGACCATTCGCTGATGCCCCCGATGCCGGTGCTCGAGGTGCCGAGCGTATTGTAGGGCGGCATGCGGTCGAACAGATTGTCCACGCCCAGGTAGAAGCGGAAGTGGCTGTTGACCTTAAAGGACGCCCGGACGTCGGTGTAGAAGACGTTCGGATACCAGATGACCGAGGTCGCATCCGGATTCGCCGGCGGACGGCCCTGGAAGCTGTGGGTATTCTCCCAGGAGGTGATCGTCGTGCGTCCGATCCACTGCTCGATCACGTTGATGTCCCACGGGCCCTGGCCGTAGCCGACCTGCAGGTTCGCCCGGAATTCCGGGTCGCCCAGATTGTAGAGCTGGTGGAAGGCGATGCCCGGATTGGTCGGATCGGTGAAATCGTTCCGCTCGAGCATCCAGGTCATCACGCCGCGCAGGTTGAGCCGGCCGCCATTGGAGAAGTTCCGCCGGTAGGCCAGATCGAAGTCGACGCCCCGCGCCGTCTGCTTGGCGAAGTTGATGCCGCTCGACAGCAAGGCGAACGGCGTCGCCAGCAGCCCGAACTGATCGCGCGCGTGGATCAGCGGGCAGAACTGGTTGTTGATGGTCGCCGAATCGACGCACTGGTTGAGGATGGTCTGCGCATCGAGCGTCGCGATCAGATTGTTCACCTTGATGTCGAAATAGTCGACCGTCAGGCTGAAGCCCGGAAGGAAGCGGGGGGTCAGCACGCCGCCGATGGTCAGCGACTTGCCCACCTCCGCCTTCAGATTCGGGTTGCCCCCCTGCTGGAACTCGATCGTCTGCGAACGGGCGACGCAGTTGACGAAGGGGCTGCCGACCGGCGTCGCCGCGGTGATGCAAGGCGACCCCGCAAGCACCGTCGTCGGGACTCCGAGCGCCGCGCAATTGGCCGCACGCGTCGGGCTCCCCGCATTGATGTTGGCCTGGTCGCACGGATCGGCGACGAAGCCGAAATTGACGCTGTTCGGCGAGTAGAGGTCGTTGAGCGTCGGCACCCGCACCGAGCGGGAATAATTGGCGCGCAGGCGCAGGTCGGACGTCGGCGCATAGACTCCGTTCAAATTCCACGCCCAGGTATTGCCCGCCGACGTATTGTAGTCGGAATAGCGGGCCGCGCCGGAAATCGTCAGCTCGTGGATGAGCGGGACGTCCTTGATGATCGGGATGTTGAGCTCGCCATAGATCTCCTTCACGTCGAATGTCGGCGGCCGGAAGGGAAGGAAAGCATTGAAGAAGGTGCCGCTCGCCGCGCTCAGCGGATCGGCATGGTCCGTCGCCGTCTCGCGCCGATATTCGGCGCCGACAGAGAAGCCGACCGGCCCGCCCGGCAGGTTCAGGAACTTGGCGGTGTCGCCGCTGACATAGGCCATGAGGTCCAGCTCCGTCGCGTGCGACCACACGAAGGAGGTCGTGTTGACGAAGTTGAGGGCCGCCTGGCTTGGCTGTCCCTGGCCGAGTATGTTGATCGGCACGCAGTCCGGCCGGGTGACGGTGATCTGGTTGACCCCGCAGACGATCTGGCCCTGCGCGTTGCGCACCGCGTCGACCGCGAGCAGGAAGCCGTCCGGATTGCCGTTGACGTCGGTCAGCTTTAGGTCGTGCGTTTCGGCATTGGTCGACTGGAACCGGCCGTAATTGGCCGAGACCTCGTAATGCCAGGTATCGAGGAAATCGCCTTCGACACCAGCAACGACGCGGAACGTATCGCGCTTGTCGATCTCGGCCCGGCCGCCGAAGTCGACGTTGAAGCGCGATAGCGGGAAGGTGTCTCCCGGCGACCCGCAAAGGCCGAACGACTGCAACGTGGCCAACGCCTGGCTGTTCAGGAACGCATTGGAGCAGCTTATGCCGAAGCCCTGGAAGAAGGTCGGCTGACCCTCCTGCAGCACCTTCTGGTGGACGAAGGTGGCCTCGACGAACGGCTTGAACGCGTTGCTGATGTCGAAATGGGCGAGCAGGTTCGCGACATAACGCTTCTGGCCGACCGCCAGCTGCCCCGTATTCTCGAGCGTCGAGCCCTGGCCGCCCTGCTGGTTGCCCGAGCCGACAGGCCGGAACGATTGGGTCGGAGTGTCGATGAACAGGTTGCCGGACTTGTCGAAGCGCAGGAAGTCGCCCTGCGCGTCGATCTGGCCGACCGTGCCGCCGTCCGAGATGGTCGCATTCTTGATGCCGCACAGGAACTGGTCGTCCGGGATGCCGTCGCCGGCCTGCGGCTCGCCGATCGTATTCTCGACGAGCTGGAACTGGCAGCGGCCGCTGAAGGCGCCGGTCAAAGCGTCGCGCTGATCGGTGTAGAGCGGCGCTGCGCTCGTATATTCGAGCGAGACCGCGATATTGCCGCGGCCGTCGGCGAAATTGCGGCCGGCGGTCAGGGTCGCGACCTGGACCGGGCGGTCGCCGCGCTGTGAGACGCCATCCTGGACGCGCATGCGGACGCCGTCGAAATTGCGCTTGAGGATGAAGTTGACGACGCCCGCGACGGCATCGGAGCCGTAGACCGCGGCCTCGCCGCCGGTCACGACGTCGATCCGCTCGATCAGATCCTGCGGGATCGTGTTGATGTCGACGATGAAGTCGCCGACCGACGAGGTGACGTGGCGGCGGCCGTTGACCAGCACCAGGGTGCGGGTGGTGCCGAGGCCGCGAAGGTCGAGGAAGTTCTCGCCGGCGGTGCCGATGAACTGGCCCGAATTCTGCTGGCTGAAGGTCGAGCGAAGCGATGGGAGCTGGTTCAATGCGTCGCCGATGCTCGCCTGGCCCTGGTTGGGAAGCTCCTCGGCGGTGACCGACGTGATCGGAACCGGCGAGGTCAGGTTCGGGCGACGGATGCGCGTGCCGGTGACCGTGATCGCGGCCTCGTTGCCCGCCTCGGGCACCTGGCCGGTCTGGGTCTCGACCTCGCTCTGCGGGTTGACCTGATTCGTCTGGGGCGTGTTGCCGGGCTGCGAGCCGGGCTGCGCCTGCTGCTGCGAATTCTGGGTCTGGTCAGTCGCCTGCGCGTAAGCCGGTGCGGCGGCGGCGATCGTCAAACCGATAAAGGCCGCAGAGCCAATGGCACTGGAGCCCAGGAGGCCGAGTTTTTTCATATGTCCTATCCCTTTTCAGAGACCCGCCGCCCCCAACGGATCAGGGCCGTGCCAAACGCCATGACCGTCTTCCGCGCAAGGGAGGCGCCCCGTCCTGTCTCAAAAATTTGCTCTATGTCACTAAGCTACAACGGTTTGTGTCGCTCTGTGTCGGCTTTCTGACAAGATTGGGCGACACTGGTACAGGCGCCCCGCCTGAGCTATTGGAGCCGAAACGATCGAGGGGAGACCGTCATGCGCCAATCGACCTTGGGCTTCGCCTTTCTGCTGGCCGCCGCGGCGGCGTTCGCGCCCGCGGCCGCCAGGCCGGGACCCGCGCATCATGCCGCCCCGACGGCAAAAGCCGACATTGAAGCCGCCGTGTCGGCGCCGGGCCGGCCCGCCGACCAGGTCAAGCTCGACGAGAGCCGCCGACCGGTCGAGGTGCTGCAATTCGAAGGGCTGAAGCGAGGCGACATGGCGCTCGATCTGTTCGCGGGCGCGGGCTATTATAGCGAGATCATGGGCCGCGCGGTCGGGCCGGCCGGCGGCGTCTTCGCCTGGGATCCGGCCAATTTCGTCAACGACAAGGCCCGCACGGTCTGGGCGGAGCTGAAGCAGCGCCAGCCCAATGTCGGCTTCGCCGCCACGCCCGCCAACGCGATCGCGCTTCCGGCCGGCGCCTTCGATTTCGCGATGATCCACCTCAATTATCACGATTTCTATTGGGAGAATGCCCGCTACGGACTGCCGCGCATGGATCCGAACGCGATCCTCGCGACCCTCTATTCGTCGATGAAGCCGGGCGGGATCGTCGCCGTGATCGACCATGTCGCCAATCCGGGCGGCGACACGCGCGCAATGGTCGACAAGCTCCACCGCATCGATCCGGAGACGATCAAGGCCGATTTCAAGCGCGCCGGCTTCGTGCTGGAAGCGGAGTCGAACCTGCTCCGCAATCCCGCCGACGACCATGAGAAGAGCGTCTTCGATCCGTCGATCCGCGGCAAGACCGACCGCGTGGTCTACCGCTTCCGCAAGCCGCGCAAATAGGGGCAAATCGGGAAAGCCTGCCGTTTCATCGACGAAACGGCGGTATCTGTCGACGAACGGGCTTGTCCTCTGCCACATTTGTGGCATGCTACAGGTGTAGCAGAAGAGGATGGCGAGTCGGATGATCGAGGGCCTGCCGCGCCGCGAGCGCGAAATCTTCGAGATCGTTGCGAGCGCCGGCCGCGCAAGCGCGGTCGAGGTGCGCGTCGCGATGGACGATCCGCCGAGCCATTCGGCGGTGCGGACCCTGCTCGCCCGGCTCGAGAAGCGCGGCCTGCTTCGCCACCGGCTCGTCGACCAGCGCTACGTCTATGAGAGCGTGCCGCAGCCCGCGAAGGTGCGGGAATCGGCGCTCCAGCAATTGGTGAAGACCTTCTTCAACGGGTCGGCCGCCTCCGCGGCGACGGCCCTGCTCGGATTGTCCAGGAATCTCGACCCCGCGGAGCTGGACAGGCTCCAGCGGGCGATCGACGAAGCACGGGAGCGCGGATCATGAATTTCGACTTTCTGGTGGAAATGGCGTGGAAATCGGCCCTGATCAGCGGCGCGGCGCTCGCCGTCGCGGCGGCCCTTCGCTTCCGGCCGGCCGGCGAGCGCTCGGCGATCCTTCGCACGGCGGTGGCGGTGATCCTCGCTCTGCCGCTGATCGCCCTGCTCCTGCCCGCCTTGCCGATCGTCACCGAGACGGTGCGGGAAAGCGCGCCCGCTTTGCCGGTGACGCTGCCGCCGGTCGACCCCGGCCTTCTCGCAATGTCGGCTCCGGCCGACCTGCCCGCCTCCGGCGCCTGGGACGATCCGACGCCGATCCTCGAATGGCTGTGGCTCGGCGGCGCCGCGATGATCGTGCTGCGGCTGCTCGCCGGCCTTTTCACACTGCGCCGCTGGACGCGGAGCGCGACCCCGCCGGACTCGGCGCAATGGTCCGAGGCGCTCGACCGCGCCCGCGCGGCCGCCGACCATGATGGTCCGGTGCGGCTGCTCGTCGGCGATGCGTCGTCGCCGGTGAGCTGGGGCTGGCACCGGCCCGTCATCCTGCTCGACCGCGACACCGCCCGCACGCCGTGCGAGGCGGACGCGGTGCTCGCCCACGAAATCGCCCATATCGTCCGCCGCGACTGGGCGATGCTGATCCTGGCGCGGCTCGCCGTCGCCGCCTTCTGGTTCAACCCCCTGCTCTGGCTGCTCGAACGGCGGCTGATCGCCGAGGCCGAGGAGGCGGCGGATGCGCGCGCACTCGCCTCGGTCGAGCCTGAAACCTATGCCCAGACCCTGCTGAGCTGTGCCCGCCAGACGAGCGCGCCGCGGCTCCCGGTGACCGCCATGGCCGACAAGAGCCTCGGCCGCCGGGTCAAGACGATCCTCGCCCGCCGCCTTCGCGTCGGAGCGCCCGAGCCGCGCCACGTGCGGATGGCGATGATCCTCTGCGCCCTGGTCGCGGCGCCGATCGCGGCGCTGAAGCCGGTGGTCGCGACCGTCTATGCGCAGGCCGCGCCGCAGCCGATTCAACCGATGCAACCTGCGCAGCCGGATGCCGCCATGGCGCCGCCGGCCGCCCCCACCGTGGGTTCCGACGAAGCCGATGCGCCGGCGGCCCCTGAGCCTCCAGCAGCGCCCGACGCACCGCCTGCGCCCCCGGCACCGCCAGCGCCGATGGCAATGGCCGCGATCGCTCCGCCGGCGCCTCCGGTCCCGCCGGCCCCGCCACGGGCACGGCATGGCGACTGGACGGGCGTCGACGGCCAGCAGCTCTCCGAAGAGGTGAACCGGGCCGTCCGCGAGTCGCTCGCCGCCAACCAGGAGGCCTTGCGCGAAGCGGCCCGAGCCGGCGAGGAAGTACGGCGCGAGCTGACGCCGGAGCGGATGGCCGAGATCCGCCGCGCCGGCGACCAGGCTCGGATCGCCGCCATGCGCGAGCTGACGCCCGAGCGGATGGCCGAGATCCGCCGCGCCGGCGAGCAGGCTCGGATCGCCGCCATGCACGAGCTGACGCCGGAGCGGATGGCCGAGATCCGCCGCATCGGCGAGCAGGCCCGGCGGGAAGCCCTGCGCGGCCTCGCCGAAGGCTCCGTGGGCATGGAGGCAGGCGCCCGCGGCATGGAAACCGGCGCGCGCCAGATGGACGAGACGGCCGAGAAGCTGCGCTCGCCCCAATATCGCGCCGAGCAGATCGCCCAGGCCGCACGCCAGGGCCGCACGGTGACCGACGCCGAATTGGTCGCCGCAATCCCGAAGCTGCACGACGGCGCCCGCAAGCTGCGCGAAGGTGCCGCCCGCCTCCGCGACCAGGGCGTGAGGATGCGCCACGGCGGATAACCGCCGGGACGACAAACCGTCGCGGACGCGCTAGGCTCTCCCCCAGAAAAGGGGAGAGCCGATGCGTCTCGAGATCCTGATCGCCGCCGCCGCTCTGGTCTTTGCCGGCAGCGCCGCCCCGGCGCCGCGCTACGACACGATCCTGCGCGGCGGCACCATCTACGACGGCAGCGGCGGCCGACCCTTCGTCGGCGACGTCGCGATCAAGGGCGACCGAATCGTCGCCGTCGCGCCGCATCTGGCGGGACGCGGCCGGCACGAGATTTCGGCCCGCGGCCTCGCCGTCGCGCCCGGCTTCGTCAACATGCTGAGCTGGGCGAACGAATCCCTGATCGCCGACGGCCGCGGCGAAAGCGACATCCTCCAGGGCGTCACGCTCGAAGTAATGGGCGAGGGCGATTCGATGGGCCCTCTCAACGAAGAGATGAAGCGCCACGCGGTCGAGCGGCAGAGCGACATCAAATATCCGATACGCTGGACCACGCTCGGCCAATATCTTGATTTCATGCAGAAGAAGGGCGTCTCGCCCAACCTGGCGAGCTTCGTCGGCGCGACCACGGTGCGTGTCCACGAGCTCGGCGAGGGCGACGTCCAGCCGACCCCGGCCCAGCTCGCGCGGATGCGGGCACTCGTGAGGCAAGCGATGAACGAGGGCGCGATGGGCGTCGGCTCCTCGCTCATCTACGCGCCGGCCACCTTCGCGAAGACTCCGGAGCTGACCGCGCTCGTCACCGAGGCGGCAAGATGCGGCGGCATGTACATCTCGCACATGCGCAACGAAGGCCCGACCCTGCTCGAGGCGATCGACGAGCTGGTCCAGATTTCCAGGCAATCGGGCGCGCCGGCCGAAATCTACCATTTCAAGCAATCGGGCAGCGCAAATTGGGGCAAGTTGGACGCCGCGGTGGCGCGCGTGAATGCGGCGCGGGCGCACGGCCAGCGGATCACCGCCGACATGTATACCTACACCGCCGGCGCGACCGGGCTCGACGCCGCGATCCCCACCTGGTCGCAGGATGGCGGGCTGGAGGCCTGGATCGCGCGGATGAAGCAGCCGGAGGTGCGCGCGCGAATCCTTTCCGAAATGCGCGCGGATAGGAAATCCGAATTCGCCGATCTGGTCGTCCGCCACCCCGACAAGGTCTTGATGCTCTCCTTCAAAAATCCGGCGCTCAAGCCGTTGACCGGCAAGACCCTCGCCGAGATCGCGAAGATGCGCGGCAAGAGCCCGGACGAGACCGCGATCGACCTCGTCATCGAGGACGGCAGCCGCGTCGGCGTCGCTTATTTCATCATGGACGAGGCCAATGTCCGGCGCGAGGTGCAATTGCCCTGGATGAGCTTCGGCTCGGACGAGGCGGCGCAGGCGCCCGAAGGCGCGTTCCTGCTCTCCGCCTCCCATCCCCGCGCCTACGGCAATTTCGCCCGCGTGCTCGGCCATTATGTCCGCGACGAGCATCTGGTGACGCTGCAGGAGGCGGTGCGGCGGCTGGCGGCGCTGCCGACGCGCAATCTCGGCATCAGGGACCGCGGCATGCTGAGGCCCGGCTATTTTGCCGATATCGCGGTCTTCGATCCGAAGACGATCCAGGACCATGCGACCTATGAGAAGCCGCAGGTCTTCGCGACCGGCATGAAGGAGGTGTTCGTCAACGGCACCGAGGTGGTCCGCGACGGCGCCCATACCGGCGCAACGCCCGGGCGGTTCGTCAGGGGGCCCGGCTGGAACCGCTGCCCGCCGGCGCGCTGAGCTCCCGCGCCAGGAAAGCCTCCACCTCGTCGAGCGCGACGGAGCGGTCGACGAACGCCTTGCCGATGCCGCGGACGAGGATGAAGGGGACGCGGCCGCCGCTCGCTTTCTTGTCGTCCCTGACATGGGCGACGAGGCTCTCCGGCGTTCCGACATCGAGCCGCGTCGGCAGGCCGGCGGCGTCCAGGTGGCGGATCGCGCGATCGGCCTCGCCCGGCGGACAAAGGCCGCGCCCGGCCGAGAAGCGGAAGGCGAGCGCCATGCCCAAGGCCACCGCTTCCCCATGCAGATAGGTGGAGAAGCCGCCCTCCGCCTCGACGGCGTGGCCGAACGTATGGCCGAGATTGAGCAAGGCGCGCCGGCCTTTCGTCTCGCGTTCGTCCTCGGCGACGATCGCGGCCTTGGCGCGGACGCTCGCCTCGATCGCATGCGCACGAGCCTCGGCATCGCCGGCCAGCAGGGCGGCGCCGTTCGCCTCGCACCAGGCGAAGAAGGTGGCGTCGCCGATCAGCCCGTATTTCACCACCTCCGCATAGCCGGCGCGAACCTCGCGGGCGGGCAATGTATCGAGCGTCGCCGGGTCGATCAGCACCGCGGCGGGCTGGTGGAAGGCGCCGATCATGTTCTTGCCGCCGGCGGCGTTGATCGCCGTCTTGCCGCCGACCGACGAATCGACCTGGGCAAGCAGGGTCGTCGGCACCTGCACGAATCCGCAGCCGCGCTTGAGGATGGCGGCGGCGAAGCCGGTCAGATCGCCGACCATGCCCCCGCCGAAGGCGACGATATGATCGTTCCGCTCAACCCCAAGCGCGATCAGCTTCTCGCCGAGCGCGGCGAGCTGCGCCCAGCTCTTGCTCCCCTCCCCCGCCGGAACGACGATCGGCACGATCTCGAGGCCGCAACCGCGCAATCGCTCGCCCTGCGCCGCCCAGACCTGCTCGTCCGAGACGACGACCAGCCGCCCGCCGCGCGCATAGGGGGCGAGCGCCTCGCCGGCGCGGCCGAGCAGCCCCTGCGCGATTCGGACGTCGTAGCTGCGATCGCCAAGCCGGACTTCGACGATCCTCATGACGGCCGCCATCCCGCCAGCGCATCGACGATCCTTTGCACCGTCTTTTCGTGCGGCCCGCCGCGGCTTGGGACATGGAGATGCGCTTCGGCATAAGAGGGGTTCCGTGCCTCGCCGAGGCCGCGCAAGGTCGCGAGCGCGTCCTTGCCCTTCAGCAGCGGCCGGTCGTTCCGCCGCGCCACCCGTGCCGCCAGCGTCTCGGGCTCCGCCTTCAGCCAGATGGCGATGCAGCGATCGAGGATCAGGGTGCGGGTCTCGGGGTCGACGAAGGCGCCGCCGCCGGTCGCGATCACCTTCGGAGCGCCGTCGATCAGCCGCCGCATCACCCGCCTTTCGCCGTCGCGGAAGCTCGCCTCGCCGAACCGCTCGAAAATCTCGGCGATCTTCTGGTCGGCCGCTTTTTCGATCTCCTCGTCGGAATCGACGAACGGCAGTCCGAGCCGTCTCGCCAGCCGCCGGCCGACCGTCGTCTTGCCGGCGCCCATCAGGCCGACGAGGACGATGCTGCGGTCGGGGCTGCGATCGGGGCCGCGATCGGGCGGGACGTGCGTCTGGTCCATGCGCGGGGGCTATACATAGGCCCAAGTCGTGGGGCAAAAGGCGCGCCATGCGTATCTCCCCACCCCCCGGGCGCCGCACGTCGCGGGCTCCGCTCATCATCCTCATCCTGGCCGTCCTGCTGATCGCCTTCCTGGTCTGGCTCAGCACCCGCAATACCGAGGTCCCGCAGCAGCGGATCGAGCAGGACGTCACCAATGAAGCGCTGGCGCACTAGGATCCTCCTGCTCGCCGGCGGCGCGGCGCTGGCGGCCGCGATTCCGGTCCTCGGCCCGGCCTTCGGCCAGCGCGAGAAGGCGCCGCAGTCGCTGCTGCCGCCGGGCTTCGGCGAGCAGACTCCGCCGCGGGAGAAAGCGCCGCGGCCCGCGGCGCCGGCGGCGACGCCGGCCGCGCCCGCGACTCCGGCGGCCGCACCGCCGGCCGCCGCAGCGTCCGCCCAGGCGGAGCCTGGGCTCTCCTCGGTCGTCGAAAGCGACGAGCCGGTCGAGAATAGCAGTGCGAGCGATGCCCAGGCCGATGCCGAGAACCAGCCGCCGCCGGCGATCGAGATTCCCGATTTCGCCCGCCGCCCGACCAACATCGTCGGCCCGCTGACCCCGGCCAATTGGGGCCTCGGCCAGAGCGAGTTCGGCAATGCCAATGGCGTGTTCCTGGCCGGCCTGATGCGGCGGCTCGACGCGCCTCTGCCCTCGCGCTGGGAATCGATGCTGCTGCGCCGGGCCCTGCTCTCGCAGATCCCGGCGCCGGCGAACATGAATCCGGTCGACTGGGTGGCGGAACGGGCCTGGCTGCTGCTGCGCATGGGCGAGGCCGATGCGGCGCGCCTCCTCGTCCAGTCGATCGACGTCGACCAATATACGCCCCGCATGTTCACGGTCGCGGTCCAGACGGCGCTGGCGACCGCCGATCCCGCCGCTTTGTGCCCGCTCGTCGACCCGGGCCGCGCCGTCTCGGACGAGCCGGTCTGGCCGCTCGCCGACGCGATGTGCGCGGCGCTCCACGGCGATTCGGCGCGGGCGAGCGAGCTGATCGACCAGGCGCGCGGGCAGAGCGGCGCCGGCGGCATCGACCTGATGCTCGCAGAGAAAGTGATCGGCGCCGGCGCCAACACCCGCCGCGCCGTCGCCATCCAGTGGGACGGAGTCGATTCGATCAACAGCTGGCGCTTCGGAATCGCAAGCGCGACCGGCCTCAGGATCCCCGATTCCCTGATGAACGGCGTCGGCGCCCAGGTCTGGGCCTGGGAGGCAAGGGCGCCGATGATCCCGCTCGACCAGCGCGTCGAGGCGGCCCAGGTCGCCGCCTCGCTCGGCGTCTTTTCGAGCGCGTCCCTGGTCGAGATGTACAGCAGCCTCGCCGATACGACCGATCCGTCCGACATCGAGGGCACGGTCGGCGGCCGCCTGCGCAACGCCTTCGTCGGCGATTTCGGATCGCGGGTCGATGCGATGCACGGCCTCTGGGACGATGCGAAGAACCCGGTCGACCGCCACGCCCGGCTGATCCTCACCGCCACCGCCGCGGCCCGAATCCCGCCGTCCAAAAGCTATGGTGACCGCGTCGCCGACCTCATCGCCTCGATGATGACCGCCGGGCTCGACCAGCCGGCGGCGCGCTGGGGGCCGGTCGTCGACTCGCTCGGCGACGACCGCGCCTGGTCGATCCTCGCCGTGGGCTCGGCCCGGCCGGGCGTCGATCTCGGCGACGGCCGGGTGCGCGACTTCGTCAAGCGCAGCGACGGGGAGAAAGGCAAGTTGCTGGTCGCCGCGCTCGCCGGGCTCGGCCGCCTGCAGGACCCGAGCCGCTACGGCGTCAACCCGACCCCGACCACCCGCTGGGAGGCGATGATCGAGGCGGCGGCGCGCAACGACGAGGCCGGCACCGTCGTCCTCCTCGCCGGCGTCGGAATGCAGACGCCCGACTGGCGCGGCGTTCCGCCCGAGCATCTCTACCAGATCGTCTCCGCGCTTCGGGCCGTCGGCCATGAATATGAAGCGCGGATGATCGCCGCCGAGGCGATGAGCCGCTTGTGAGCGACGCTCGCGAGGACGGGCGGCTCATCCCGGCTTTCCTCGAGATGATGGCGGCCGAGGCGGGCGCGGCGGCCAACACCCTGCTCGCTTACGAGCGCGATCTTCGCGGCGCCTCGGAGCTGCTCGGAGGCCGCCTCTCCGCCGCCGGCAAGGTGGAGCTGAAGCGCCTCTCCGAAGCCTGGCTGCCGCTGAAGCGCGCCACCGTCGCGCGCAAGGCCGCTTCCTTGCGCCGCTTCTACGGCTTCCTGCTCGACGAAGGCCTGCGCGCCGACGATCCCTCCGCCGCCTTGCCGCGACCCGCCGGCGGACGGCCGCTTCCCAAGGTGCTGGACCATCAGGCGGTGGATGCCCTTTTCGCCGAGATCGAGCGGCGCAAGAGCGGGGATCCGGGGCCGGCGGCGCTCCGCCTCTCGGCCCTGGTCGAACTGCTCTACGGCTCGGGCCTGCGCGCGACCGAACTGGTCTCGCTCCCGCGCCACGCGCTTCGGCCCGACCAGCCCTTCCTGATCCTTCGCGGCAAGGGCGCGAAGGAAAGGCTGGTGCCGATCTCCGACCGCGCCCGCGCCGCAATCGCCGAATGGGCGGCATTCGTACCGCGCGATTCGCTGTGGCTCTTCCCGTCGGGAAAGAAGCATCTGAGCCGCGTCCGCCTCTACCAGCTCATCCGCGAGCTCGCCGCCGCCGCCGGAATCCCGCCCGAGCGGATCAGCCCCCACGTCCTGCGCCACGCCTTCGCGACCCATCTGCTCGAAGGCGGGGCGGACCTGCGCGCGCTCCAATTGCTGCTCGGCCATGCCGACATCGCGACGACCCAGATCTACACCCATGTCGACAGCCGCCGCCTGATCGACCTGGTCAACAGCCGCCACCCGCTCGCCGATCCGGGCCGCGTTGACGCGAGGCGGCGTCCCGCCTAACCCGCGCTCGCTGATGGCCGCCTTCCTCGACTTCGAAAAATCGATCGCCGAGCTCGAATCGCGCATCGAGGAATTGCGCGAGACCGCCGAGGGCAGCGAGCTCAACATCGACGCGGAGATCGAGCGGCTCCAAGCCAAGTCCGACCGGATGCTGCGCGACACTTATGGCCGCCTGACGCCCTGGCAGAAGACCCAGGTCGCGCGC
This sequence comes from Allosphingosinicella sp., assembly GCA_036273615.1. Taxonomy (GTDB): domain Bacteria; phylum Pseudomonadota; class Alphaproteobacteria; order Sphingomonadales; family Sphingomonadaceae; genus Allosphingosinicella. The sequence goes on from DASUHH010000029.1 coordinate 102,312, forward strand.
CATCCCGACCGGCCGCATTTCAAGGATTATGTCGCCGCCCTGGTCGAGGATTTCATGCCGCTCGCCGGCGACCGCGCCTTCGGCGAGGATGCGGCGATCGTCGGCGGCCTCGGCCGGCTCGGCGGCCGGCGAATCATGCTGATCGGCCATGAGAAAGGCGACGACACGGCAAGCCGCCTCAGGCATAATTTCGGAATGGCCAAGCCCGAAGGCTATCGCAAGGCGGTGCGGCTGATGCAGCTCGCCGACCGCTTCGGCCTACCCGTCGTCACCCTGGTCGATACGGCCGGCGCCTTTCCCGGAGTCCAGGCCGAGGAACGCGGCCAGGCCGAGGCGATCGCCCGCTCGACCGAGGAATGTCTCGCGCTCCGCGTGCCCATGGTCGCGGCGATCGTCGGCGAGGGCGGATCGGGCGGCGCCATCGCAATCGCCGCCGCCAACCGCGTGCTGATGCTGGAGCATGCCGTCTATTCGGTGATCTCGCCCGAGGGCTGCGCATCGATCCTGTGGCGCACCGCCGAGAAAGCGGCGGAGGCGGCCGAGGCAATGAAGATGACCGCGCAGGACCTCGAACGGCTCGGCGTGATCGACCGGATATTGCCCGAGCCGGTCGGCGGCGCCCATCGCGATCCGGGCGGGACGATCGCGACGATCGGCCGCGCGATCGAGGAGGAGCTGGACGCTTTGTCGCGCGAATCGGGCGATTCGCTCAGGTCGTCGCGGCGGGCAAAGTATCTGTCGATCGGCTGACCGGCTGGCGATGGTCGACGATCCGGTAGAGGGTCGAGCGGCCGTTGCTCCAGACCGGCACCATCCCCTGCACCAGTTTATGGTCGTAGGCCGGCGGATTGATCAGCCAGAGATAGTCGAAGGCCGCGCGCGGGAAGAGGCGGAGCGAGGAATCGAGCGACGGCCAGCGGGTCGGGCAGCGCTCGAAGCTCACGATCTGCGAGGGATCCTTCGAGAATGGCCCGCCGGGATATTCCGCGCGGTCGAGCTGAGCCCCGGCGACCGACCATTGATCGTTCGAGAAGGCCTCGCGCCGGACCACCGCCATGCCGGGCAGATGGTCGAGCCGGGTCATCGGCCAGCGGCTGCGGCAGGCAGTGCCGACGAAGCTGATCAGCCGCGCGCCCCGCGGCACATGGTCGAGCGCTGGAAGCTCGCTCTGGATGGTTCGGTCGTAGAGGAGGAAGCTGCAGGTCTCCGCTCCCATCCTGAGGAGGACGAACGCAAGGCCGACCCCCGCGAGCAGCTTTTTATGATCCAACGGCCGGATCGCGAGCAGGGCCGTCGCGATCATGTAGGGCAGGAGCCGCATGTCGGCATAGGATGAGCCGAAGATGCGCTGCGGCAGCAGCACGTAGATGAGGCCGAGCAGGATCGCGGCGACCGCCAGCCCCCGCGCCCAGGCGGTCGCCCGGCCGAAGACCGCGTAGGCGAGCAACGCGATCACCAGCAGGATCGAGACGAAATCGAGCCACCACCAGCGGTCGCGCAGGGCGTAGAAGAGGTTGTTCGCCTTGGTGGGGAGGTTGAGCAGGCCGCCGGTCGTTCCGGCGACGTCGCCCGAGCGCCAGATCAGCATCAGCAGGATCGGAAGGCAGAGCGAGAGGCATTGGAGCGCCGCAAGCAAACCCGCCCGCTTCCATTCCATCCCATGGTCGCGCCGACGCATCCATTCGGCCGAGAAAGCGAGGATGCCGAGCGTCCCCCAGCCGGTCGTATGCGCCGCCCAGACGATGCCGCCGATCGGCACGAAGAGCAAGGAGCGCAACAGCCAGAGCTGCTTGCGCGCCAGCATCAGCCACAGGCCGAAGGCGAGGAAGCACAGGGCTTCGGAAAGGACGAAGTTCGCGAAACCGAAGATGAAGGGATAGGAATAAGTGAAGGGGATGGCGAAGAGCGCCGTCGCCGGAATCCGGCCATGCGCCTCGCGCGCGGTCCACAGGAATCCGGCGGCGGTCATCGGCGGCACGGCGGTCATGATCAATTTCACCGCCAGCTCGAGCCCGAACAGCTTCGACAGCGGAATGACGAGCAGGTTGAGGCCGAGATTGCCGATCACCGCCCAGTGCAGGCTGTAATAATGCTGGAGCGAGGGTGAATGCGCGCCGTCGAGCTCGACCCGGAACGCCGCCATATGGCCGGGCAGGTCGACGAGCGGCGGCAGCGACGGCCAGAGGAGCGGCAATGCGCAGAGCAGGGCGATGGCGCCGGCGCCCCACCAGGTCTGCCACCAAGTAAGGGCGCCGCCCTTGTCCTCACCCATCGGGAGCGTGGCTAGCGGCTCGGACGCCAAAGGCAATGGCGGAGCGGCGTCAAACCGGAATCACTGCGATCCGCATCGTCAGCGACATCGTCTCGCCCGGCGCGAGCACGAGCAGGCCGAGATCGGGCCAATCCTCCTCCGGCGCGTTGAGCGCGGCATTGGCATGGCCGACCGGCTCGGCGGCGAAGAAGCCGCCGGACGAGGGCGAGTAGATGTGGAGGAAGCGGGCATCGGGCGAGGAGAGGAGGATCCGGACGGGGAGGCCCGGAGTCCCGATTCGGGCCTGGCCGGTCCAGCTGCCGAAGCCATTGTCCAGGCCCTGCCCGCAGACGAGGCGGTCGCGGAGGCCGTAGCGCCCCTCCGCCGGCACCTTCTCGACCGGCAGCACCTGCGAATCCACCGTCCAGGCGCAGCCGACCTCCGCATCGATCCGAGTCCGCGCGTCGCAGGGGAAATAGGGATGGAGTCCGAGGCCGCAGGGCATCGGCTCGTCCGCCGCGTTGGTGCAGGAGAGAATGACATCGAGCCCTTCGGGGTCGAGCGCGAAACGCTGGCGCGCCTCATAGGCCCAGGGCCACTCGCCGGGCACATGGCGGAAGACCAGCTCCGCCTCCGCCGCGCCGGCCGAGGCAATTTCCCACGCCGCGCGCCAGCCTTGGCCGTGGAGGGGGTTGGGGTCGCCCCGCAGGTTCGGCTGCAGCGCGACCTCCCGCCCACGGAATGCGAAGCGGCCGCCGCGAACCCGGTTCACGAACGGCACGAGCGGGAAGCAGGCCTGATCGAGGGGGTTCGTCGATTTTCCTTCGACTCCGCGCAAACATCCTATTCTTCGGCCGTCCGCACTGTGATAATCGAAGCGCGCGATGCTGCCGCCCAGGGGGGGCATAAGCTGAAGCATGAGGGACCCGGAGGAGAGGGTCAGGAGGCCGGATTCGGGAGCGGACATGAACGCTCCCATACGAACGGATTCAGCCTTGTGAAACTCTCCTGTGGGTAAATGCAATTTGGCCTTGCGCCGCGATTCCGGCGCAAGCTAGGTTTCACCCGGGAGAGGTCCGGGAGGGGTGGGGTAATGAGTAAGCGGATCAAGGATTTCATCGAGGTCAAGGATTGCGCGTCGCTCGACGATCTGATCGAGCGGCTGATCGAGGTTCGCTCGAGCCTCCCGGAAGCGGCCGAACCGGACGTGAAGATGCGGGGCGACGACGTTTTCGGCCGCCACATCTGCGTCAGCTTCTATCGTCCTCAGACGGCTGAGGAAGCCGAATGCGACGCGCGCTATGCCGAGGCCTATCGCGTCTCGCGCGAGCGCGAGCTCTCGCGGCTGCAGGACGAGCTCGGCTTCTGCCCGGTCCCCGAGCGCAGCCGCCGGCGTTTGAGGGTGGTGGCCTGACACCGGGTCCTCCCCCGGATTTCCGGGGGAGGGAGAGACCACCCCAAGGATGGGGGCCGGCGCGAGCGCCGGTCTTGCTTCATCCCTGTGCGGGCCCTCCGCCGCGCTACGCGCGGTCCCCCTCCCCTGCGAAAAGCAGGGGAGGATTAGCGCGTCACCATTCCGCGAAGCTGCCGTCGGCGGTCCGCCACACCGGGTTGCGCCAGCGGTGGCGATCCTTGTCGGCTTCGCGCACCGCCTCTTCGTCGATCCCGACTCCGAGGCCCGGCCCGTCCGGGATCGGCAAATAGCCGTCGACCGGCGTCAGCACCTGCTTGTCGGTGACGAATTCGAGCAGATCGTGGCCGACATTGTAATGGATGCCGAGCGACATCTCCTGGATGGCGACGTTGGGCGCGGTCGCGGCGAGCTGGAGGCAGGCGGCGAGCGCGAGCGGGCCAAGCGGGCAGTGCGGCGCCACCGCGACGTCATAGGCTTCGGCCATGGCGGCGATCCGGCGGCATTCGGAGAGTCCGCCGGCATGGCTGAGGTCGGGCTGGACGATGTCGACCGCGCCGCGCTCGAAGAAGGGCTTGAAGTCCCAGCGCGAGTAGAGCCGCTCGCCGAGCGCGATCGGAGTGGCGACGAGATGCGCGATCTGCGCGAGGCCTTCATGATTTTCCGACAGCAGAGGCTCCTCGATGAAGAGCAGGCCGAGCGGCTCCAGCGCCTTGGCGAGCTGCTTCGCCATCGGCCGGTGGACGCGGCCGTGGAAATCGAGGCCGACGTCCATCCCCTCCGCCTGCGCCGCCTTCACCCGCTCGATCACCTCGTCGAACAATTTGGGCGTTCCGATCCAGTCGAGCTCGGCGGTGGCGTTCATCTTGACCGCCGAGAAGCCCTGGCTCCGGCGCGAGCGCGCGGCCTCGCCGATCTCGTGCGGCCGGTCCCCGCCGATCCAGGCATAAGCGCGGATTCGGTCGCGCACCTTGCCGCCGATCATCTGCCAGGCGGGGAGGGCCAGCGCGCGGCCCTTCAGATCCCACAGGGCCTGGTCGAGCCCGGACAGGGCCGACATCAGGACCGGCCCGCCGCGATAGAAGCCGCCGCGATAGGCGACCTGCCAAAGATCCTCGATCCGGAAGGGATCGTTGCCGATGAAGCGGTCGCGCAGCGCCGCGAAGGCGCCGTCGACGGCCTCGGCCTGGCCTTCGAGGCTCGCTTCGCCCCAGCCGATCGCACCTTCGTCCGATTCCACCCGCACGAACAGCCAGCGCGGCGGCACGAGGAAGGTCTCGATGCGCGCGATCTTCACGCACCGGCTTCCGGAACCGAGCCCTCGGTGACGAAGCCCTTGAGGCGCCGCGCGGCATCCGCCTGCTGCTCGCGCACGAACTGGCGATCCCATTGCGCGGGCGGCACGATCGGAACGGCGAGGCAGAGGCTCGAGGCGGGCAGCACGTCGCCCCAATCGGCGATCAGTTTCTTATATTCCCTGCCGACGTTGCGGATGTTGCGGTCGAGGTCGAACAGACCGAGCGGATTGACATTGTGGTTCTGCTCGCGGAGCGCCGTGTCCCAGTCGACCTGATCGGTCAGCGAATACCAGGTGAAGCCGACGGTCGGGATGCCGACGTTGCGGATCCTCAGCACATTGGCCCATTCCTTCCACAGCCATTGCACCGCTTCCTGCCCGGTCGGCCCCTCCTTGAGGTTGGTTTCGGTGTGCATCACCGGCAGCCGGTAGCGGTTATAATATTGGCGGGTGATCTCGCTATATCCGAACACCTCGCCCGACGCTTCGGTATGGCCGTCGGCGAAGACGCGATGCTCGTTGGTCATGTAATAATCGTTGCCGAGGATGCAGTGCTGCTTCAGCCGGTGCTTCAGGAAGAAATGATATTCCTCCTTCGTCATGCCGTGATCGATCAGATATTCGTACATCTCGCTGTCGATGCGGCGGCCGTAATTGAGATCGAGCGAGAGGAAGCGCATCGAGTTCATCACCTCGGCCGGGCCGATCGCGGCCGGGCTGTCGGCGTGGAAATATTCCGAGCTTTCGGACTGGATGAAGATGGCGTCGGGCCGCCGCTTCAGGATCTCGATCATGGCGAGGACGTTCGCCTTGACGATATGCTTCAAGGCGGTGACGAACGAGCGGTCGTCGGTCTTCTGCTCGTTCCACCAGCCGTAGCGGGCCGAGAAGACCGCGCAGATGAACATCTCGTTGACCGGCGTGTAGAGCTGCACCCAGGGGAAGCGCTCGGCGAAGGCGCCGGCATAGGTTGCGAAGAGCTGGGGGAAATCGGGATTCTGGAAATTCCCGATCCAGTCCGGAACGCCGAAATGGCAGAGGTCGACGATCGGCGTGATGTTGCGCCGCTTCAGCTCGGGAAAGGCGAGGTCGGGGAAATCCCAATCATATTTGCCCGGGCCGAGGAAGGTCCGGTAGAGGGCCGGCCCGTAGCGCAGATACTGGATTCCGATCTCCTCGACGCAGTCGAAATCGGTGCGCCAATGCCGGTAATGGCCGCACACGTCCATCTGGTCGACGCGGGTGCGGCCGCCATTGATCGTCGGGATGCTGTTCTCGATCCCGGTGGCGAACATGAAATTGGCGATGATTACCCTCCCTCGGTCACGCGCTTGCGGCGCCGGCTAACGAGCCTTGCGCACTGGACGCAATGAAAATGACCCTGCGGCGCAGAAAGTTTCACGCGCCGCCATGCGCCCGGCGCTTGCCGACCGCCGGGACGGCTGCCAAGACCGGCGCATGACACGATCCATCCGTCCGCTGCTTGCCGGCCTGCTTGGGAGCCTGCTCGCCCTCCTCACCTGCCCCGCCTTCGCCGCGCCGGCGCCGGAGATCGCGATCACGGTGGACGACATGCCCGCGCACGGCCCGCTCCCGGCCGGCGAGACGCGGGTCGGCGTCGCCGAGCGGATGATCGCGGCGCTGAAGGACGAAGGCCTGACCGGCGTCTACGGCTTCGTCAATGGCGGCTTCGCGGAGGCCAATCCGGGAAGCGACGCCGTCTTCCCGCTCTGGCGGAAAGCAGGCTTCCGCTTCGGCAGCCACACCTGGTCGCATCCCAATCTCAACGATCTTTCGGCGGAGGATTACGAGGCGGGGATCGCCCGCGACGAGCCGTTGCTGCAAAGGATCGCCGGCGAAACGGACTGGCACTGGTTCCGCTTCCCCTTTCTCCAGGAAGGGAGCGATCCGGCGAAGCGGCTGGAGATCCGCCACTATCTCGCCGCCCATGGCTATCATATCGCCCAGGTGACCATGGATTTCGGCGACTATGCCTGGAACGAGCCTTATGCCCGCTGCATGGCGAAGGGAGACCAGGCCGCCGTCGCGAAACTGGAGCAGGCCTATCTCGATTCCGCGCGCGAGAATGCCGCCGGATTCCGCACGCTCTCCAAGGCGATTTACGGGCGGGACATCCCCTATGTGCTGCTGATGCATATCGGCGCGTTCGACGCCCATATGCTGCCGCGGCTGATCGCCCTCTATCGATCGCTCGGCTTCCGCTTCGTCACCTTGCCCGAGGCGGAACGCGACCCGGCCTATGCCTCCGACGTCGATCCGTCGCGCCCGCCCGAGCCGGTCGGCCTCGTCGCCAAGGCGCGGGCCAGGAACATCCCGATCCCGCCGCTCTACACGCAGATGGCAATGCTCGACGGGATGTGCCGCTGAGCGCTGTGCGAAAAGCGGGTACCGGCTTTCCGCAAGAAGCAGCGCGACAATGAAGACTTCAGGCTCCGGACCCCTGGAGCGGCGCGCGAAATCTCAGGACGGATCGCCGGATCCCGCGGTGCGGCACACGCCCAGGAAATAGCCGCCCGTATCGTTGATCCGGATGCGTTCGGCGGAAAGGTCGATGGTGACGCGGGGATGGCTCCAGAGAAAGGAGGGCAGTTTCGCCTGAACCTGGCTCCCTTCGACACGCACATCGGAGAGCGGCCGCGATTTGCTCTTCTTGCCGCTCATGTCCAGGAGGCGTCCTGCATTGCCCTCGATCTCGACGCGCACCTCGCCCTCGGAGGCTGCCGTTGAATCGACCCACACCCAATGGCCCTTTACAAAGGCGCTGTCGCTGGTCCCGAACGTCCAGACGCCGGGGCATAGAAGGGTCATGGTCGTCGCGACTGCCGGAGCCAAAAGGAACATGGCGGCCTCCAAACGATGGCTGCACGCGCCGGCGCAAACGCGCCGGCACGGGCAGATCCGATCATCGGCCGCTCGGATTAACCGGCGCTGAGCCACCCCGCCACCGATTTGGATGCCGATGCCGGCGCCTGGCTCCGCCGATCCGACACGGTCCGGCGGTCAGAATTCCTTGCCGTAGAAGGAATCGATGTCGAACCAGAGCGCGCGCTCGCCGCCGGTCTTCGGATCGGTGACGGTGAGCAGATCGTACATGTGGCCGTGGTCCGAGACGAGCGACTGCGATTTCGGCCGCAGCCCGAGCGCGCGGACGATCTGATATTCCTCCGGCACGCTGCCGACCTTGAACGCCCGTTCCCGGGTCGAGCCGTCGGTCTGCCGGAGCAGCTCCTGCACATGGCTCGAGGGCGAAGGCGCGTCGTCTGAAGGAGGCGGCGCGGCGAGCGCGAGCAGCAAGGCGGCGAACAGCATCGACGAATCCTCCCCGAGCCTTCTAGCCGAACCGCGGTCCGGCGACAGGCCCCCGACGAACCGCCTTTGCTATCGGCGCGAGCCGAGCGTCTCGGGCGGGGCGCCTGCATTGCGGCACACGCCGAGGAAGCCGCTGTTCATGGCACGGATCCGGAGCCGTCCGGCGGACGGGTCGATCGTCACATGGGGCCGGTCCAGAAAGTTGAAGCGGATCCTCGCCTGGATGACGCCGCCGTCGACATGCACGTCCGAGAGCGGCCACGATTGGCTCTTCTTGCCCCACGTGATCCGGACATATCCGTCGTTGCCGTGAAGCTCGACGCGCGCGTCGGCCTCCGACGCATTCTTATGATCGACAAATGCATTTACGTAGCCGCCGCCATCGGTATTCCAGACCAGGTCCGAGCTGGTGCTCGTGCCGGTCCAGACGCCGGGGCATATAAGGCTCATCGACGTCGCGATTGCCGGTGCCAGCAGGAACATGGGGAATCTCCTGACTGCATCCCTCGCCCGCGCGGGAGCCGATGCTCCTGCGCGCACCGTCCGATAGACGATCGCGCGGATGAACCTGCGCTGATCGTCAAGGTGCAGGCACTTCGACGCCAGCGGCATGGATTCGGTTCCAGAGGTGCGCGACGGACCAAAACGCAGCGCGCGTCGCCGCGGCGGCGTGAGGACCGATCCCGACAAGGGGGTCAGCGCGACTCGACGACGGGCAGGACGGCCTCGTATCGGGAACTCCCGCGCTCCCAGCGCACCGACAGCGGCCGGCCGAGCCCGAGCAGCGCGTCCCAGCGCTTCTGCCCGAATGCCCCGAGCGGACGGCCGTCTATCGCGACGATCCGATCGCCGGCTTTCATGCCGGCACGCTCCGCGGCGGAGCCTTGCACGACGCGGCTGACCCTGCCCGTCCGCAGCACGATGCCGAATCCGGGCGTCCGATCGCCGCGAATCTCGAAGCGTCTTCCGGAGAAGAGCGGCTGGAAACGGATCGTTCCGCGCGCGGGATCGATCGCGAAGCGGAATTGGCGCAGCATGTCGTAGCCGAAATCCCCGACGGGAAGGGAATCGTTGATCCCGACCACCGCGCGATCGGCATGGACCGGCCCGAGCACGACCGGCTCCTTCAAGGTCGTGAGCGAGGTGGACTGGACCGTCTCGCCGTTGAGCACGTCTCCCGCCGCGATCGGCGGGTGGACGAAGGTCGCGCCCGCCAGCTCGGCGCTGCGCAGCTCCAGCCCGAAAGCGTCGTCCCCGGTGTCGATCAGCGTCTGGATCGTCCGTCCGCCGATCGCGACCGGAACGGTCGGAACGTTGAACGGCGCGAGATAGGGAAGCTCGAACGCCCCCGTCAGCGGGATCGGAGCGGTGCTTATGGTCAGGCGACGCGCGTTGAAATCGAAGAGCAGATCGGATGCGCCGAAGGCGGGAAAGCCGAGCAGCCCGTCGACCCCCGGATTGTCGTCGGTGCGAACCGCCCACAGATCGTCGAGGGTGACTCCGCCGATCGTCATCCTCGCGATCCGGACGATGTCGCGATGGCCGCCGCGATCGAACACGACCGGCGCTCGCGCCGCCGCGACGACGCGGCTGCTCACGACCGAATAAGAGGCGCCCGTGTCGAGCAGAAAGACGAAGGGCCCGCGTCCGTTCACATAGGCCCGCAGATAGGCGCATTTATAGTGACCGCTGGAATCGGTCGCGTCGAGCCGGAGCGTGACGGCGGGCGCGGCGAGCTTCACCGAAGCCGTGGGGGCGAAAAGCCGCGCGCGCACCTCCGGCGTCAATTCCCGCACGCCCGCGCCGCCGGCGGCCGAAGCGAGGCAGGCCGCGACGCAGAGGCCGGTCCTTCCGATCCACGCGGGGCCGCGGCGGGCGAAAGCCGGCAAGGCGGCGAACGGCATCGTCGGGTCCTCCCTGGCTTTTCCTAAGGCGGGTGCCGGCTTTTCGCAAAAACAGCGCGGCAGCAAAAGCGCCGAACCGGAGCGGCGCGGAAGGCCCGCCGCGGATGCGGGACCAAAAGCGGCGCCGCGCGTTGCACGAACGGCGAGAGGATGGATGCGCTGGGCTGACAATTTCATCGCGGTCGATTGGGGGACGACGAACCGGCGCGCCTATCGGATCGGGCCGGGCGGCCGGCTCGAGGACCGGATGGAGGATGAGAACGGAATCCTCTCCATCCCCGCCGGCGGCTTTCCGGCGGCGGTGGAGCGCATCCGCGAGCGGCTCGGCGACCTCCCCTTGCTGATGGCCGGGATGATCGGCTCGAATCGCGGCTGGCACGAGGCGCCCTACGCCCCGGCGCCCGCCGGCCTCGCCGACCTGGCCGAACGGCTGGTCTGGGCCGAGCCCAAGCGGGCGGCGATCGTTCCGGGCGTCTCCTTCGTCTCCGACGATGCCGCCGACGTGATGCGCGGCGAGGAGGTGCAGATTCTCGGCGCCGCCGCCGACGGGCTGGTCGCGCCCGGCGCCCGCATCTGCCATCCCGGCACCCACAATAAATGGATCGCGCTCGAGGACGGCCGCATCGCCGCCTTCCGGACATTGATGACCGGCGAGCTGTTCAGCCTGCTCAAGGAGCATTCGATCCTCGCCGACCTGCTCGGCGGCCCGATCGAGCCCGGCCCCGCCTTCGAGGCGGGAGTCCGACACGGCCAAGGCCATGACGATCTCACCGCCGAGCTCTTTTCGGTGCGTGCTCGGGTGCTGCTCGGCAAGGCGCGGCGCGAGGATTCGGCACCTTATGCGAGCGGCCTGCTGATCGGATACGACCTCAAGACCGGCCTCGACGGAACCGGGGGCGTTGCGGTGATCGGCCGGCCGGACTTGACGCGCCTCTTCGCCGCCGCGATCCGCATTTGCGGCGCCGAGGCGCGGGAGATAGACGGCGAGGCCGCCTTTCTCGCCGGCGTGCGTCACCTGGCGGAGCTGGTGTCATGAATCCGAAGGACGAGCTGAAGACGCGATTGGACCAATGCCCGCTCGTCGCGATCCTCCGCGGCGTCACGCCCGGCGAGGCGGAAGCGGTGGGCGAGGCGATCCTTGAAGCCGGCATCCGAATCATCGAGGTGCCGCTCAACTCGCCCGAGCCGCTCGAAAGCATCGGGATATTGGCGAAGAGCCTCGGCGACCGCGCCCTCGTCGGCGCGGGCACCGTGCTCGACGCGGCCGAGGTTGCGCGGGTGGGCGATGCCGGCGGCCGCCTCATCGTCTCGCCGAACAGCTTCGCGCCGGTGATCGAAGCGACGGCGGCTGCGAACATGGTCTCCTCGCCCGGTTTCTACACGCCCTCCGAGGCGTTCGACGCGCTTCGGGCCGGCGCCCATTCGCTGAAGCTCTTTCCGGCCGAGGCCACGAGTCCGGATATGCTCAAGGCTTTGCGCGCCGTGCTTCCCGGCGATGTTCCCCTGCTCGTCGTCGGCGGCGTCAAGCCGGACACGATGCGGCCCTGGATCGCGGCCGGCGCCGCCGGCTTCGGCCTCGGCTCGGGCCTCTACAAGCCGGGCCAGTCGGCGGCCGAGACCGGCGCCAAAGCGCGCCTCTATGTCGAAGGAGTGAAAGGATGAGCGACGCGTTGCGCATCGGCATTGTCGGCTACGGCAAGATCGCGCAGGACCAGCACGAGCCGTCGATCGCGGCCAATCCCCGCTTCGCGCTGGCGGCGACCGTCAGCCGAAGCACCGACGGCGTTCCCGGCCTCCCCAATTTCCCGAGCCACACCGACATGCTCGCGCAGGTGAAGGATCTGGACGCGGTCGCGATCTGCACGCCGCCTTCGGTCCGCTACGGCATCGCCCGCGATTGCATCGGGGCCGGGCTCCACGCCTTGCTCGAAAAGCCGCCCGGCGTGTCGCTGAGCGAGGTGGACGAGCTGGCGCGGCTGGCGGCGCAGAAATCGGTGACGCTCTATACGACCTGGCACGCCCAGCATAATCCACCGGTGCCCGAAGCGGCGGCCTTGCTGAAGGGGAAGCGAATCGCGTCGATGGCGATCGAATGGAAGGAGGATGTCCGCAAATGGCATCCGGGCCAGGCCTGGGTGTGGGAGCCGGGCGGCTTCGGAGTCTTCGATCCCGGCATCAACGCACTCTCCATCGCCACCCGAATCTTCCCCGGCGCCCTGTTCGTTCGCGAGGCGGAATTGCTCTTCCCCGAGAACAAGCAGGCGCCGATCGCCGCCAATCTCCGCTTCGAGAGCCCCGCCGCCGACGGCCCGGTGACCGCGGCCTTCGACTGGCGGCAGAAGGGCGGAGAAACCTGGACGATCGCCGTCAGGACGGCGGAGGGCGAGGAGATCAGGCTGATCGACGGCGGCGCCCGCATCCTGCGAAACGGTGAGGAGAAAGCGGCGCCGGGCCCGGGCGAATATCCCTCCATCTACCAGGAATTCGCCGAGCTGATCGATTCGCATGAGAGCCATGTCGACCTGACGCCGCTGCGGCTTGCGGCTGACGCGTTTCTGGTCGGACGGAGGATTCTGGTCGAACCGTTCAACGAATAGCCCTAATCCTCCCTACGGCCGAAGGCCGTGGGGAGGGGGACCGCGTGAAACGCGGTGGAGGGGCGAAGCTCGGCGGTAATGCCCCTCCACCGCACTTCGTGTGGTCCCCCTCCCCATCCGCTCCGCGGACAGGGAGGAATAGGGAGTTACGCGCGCAACAATTGCGCCGGCAGCGCGCGCTCGGCCCGGCGGAAGGCGGGCTCGTCGTCGACGTCGAGCCACCAGCCGGTGCCGATGTCGTGGACGAAGGCGACGCCGTCCGCGGCGAGGCGCTGGACGCCTTCCGACAGCGATCCCGATCCGCCCTCGTCGAGGCTGCGGCGGAGCGCATCGATCAGGCCGGGCGTCGCATGGAAGATGCCGGTGTCGATCGCATTGTAATCCGGAATGGTCTTGCCGATCCGCTGGATGCGGCCGTCCGCGCCGACGAGCAATTTGGTCGCATCGTCGAGATCGAGCTCGGGATTCTCGTGCCGGTAGTCGGCCGCGAGGGCCAGCGCTGCTTCCGGCCGGAGCCCCGCCAGCAGGCCGCGGACGATCTCCGGATCGAACAGATGGTCGGCCATCAGCAACAGGAATTCGTCCGCGAGGCGCGGCGCGGCGGCGAGCACGGAGAGGCCGTTGGGCCTCGGCCAGTCGGGATTGCGCACCGGCTCGATCGGCGCTCCGATCGCCGATGAAAGCGACGGGAGGGCGGCCTCGACCCCCTCGGCCTCATAGCCGGTGACGACCAGGAAGGAGGTGGCGCCGCCCGCCTTCGCCGCGCGAACGATATGGCCGATCAAGGGCACGCCCCGGATCTCGGCGAGCGGCTTGGACGGGGCGAGGCTGCGCAGGCGCGTCCCCTGCCCGGCGGCGATGATCAGGCACTGCACGGGACCGGACCCTGGGCTCAGGACGAGCCGCGGCCGAGCGCAAGCCGTCCGGAGGCCGGCTCCCCGCTCTCGCGAAGCAGAGCGGGCGCGGCGACGAGCATCAGCACCACCCACAGCAATGAGAAGAAAGCGAGGCCGTAAGTGATGACCAGAGGCGCCCGGAACAGGATCAGCAAGGCCCAGGCGAAGGCGAAGAAGTCACGGCTCATGATCGTGATGAACGAGTCGATGATCACCCGGGGGAAGCCGGTCGCGAAGCGGGTCGTATAGAAGCGCTTCAGGAAATCGAAGCCGTGCTGGCCGGTCCGCCGCGCCAGCCAGGCCATGATCCCAAGCCCGAGCAAGGCGATTCCGAGCGTGACTCCGCCGAGCGTCGCGACGCGGAAGCCGTAGAGCCGCGCCATCGCCAGGGTGAAGCCGAGATAGAAGGAGACGTTGGTCGCCATGTCGACCGACGTGTCGAGCGTCGCGCCGGCGGCGCTGCTGCGATAGGAGGCGCGGGCGATCTCGCCGTCGACGCCGTCGATCACCGAGGCGGCGTGGAAGAGCAGGCCGGCGGCGATGAGGGCGCCATAGCCCTTGCTCACCAAAGCGATGATCATCGCCATTGCGAACAGGGCCGTCACCACCGTCATGTGCCAGGGGCGGATGCCGTCGATGCGCAGGAGATAGCGCGAGACGGTCTGCGAGATCGGCCGGTTGATCCGGCGGGAGACGATTCCGTCGCCGGGCTTCGACGTCCGCTTCATGAGCCAGCGCTCGGCGGCATTCCGGTCGTCGCACGACACCGCCTCGTCATCCTCGAGGACGAGAGTCCCCGAGCCGGGCGCGGCGGCCTTGCGCGCGATCGGCCGTCCGCGCCAGATCAGGGTCTCCGCGTTCGATTCGGCGAAGTCGCGGAGCGCTTCCGGCGCGACCAGCATCCGGCCCGAGACCGATATGGCCGGCGCGCCTTCATAACCGTCGAAGCGCGCGCTGGGGCAGGCGCGCCGTACATCGTCCCACGCCTTCGCCGTCAGCGGCACGTCGTTCGCGGTCACGATCCTGATGTCGTGCGCGCCCGCTTTGTCCGCCAGAGCCGCAAGATGCGCGCCGATCGCGGCCCCGGCGATGCGCCGTTCCGCCTGCTCTGGGCGTTCGAAGCGCAGCAGAAACAGCCCGATCATGGGCATTCCCGCGGCAAAAGGCGACTTTTCGCTTTGCATTGAGGGCGCATTAGAACGAGAGAACGCCCCAAGACGAGAGGAATATTCATTTGACCAGCTTCGAAGCGACGGCCCGACGGGAAGAACGCGCCCGCGCGCGTCCCGCCGAGCAGCGCGACACCCACCCTCCCGAGCTGGAGGATTGGCTGAACGCGCGCATCTACCATCCCCTTGCCGATCGGCTGGCCGACGCGCTTGCAATGACTCCGGTGACGCCGAACATGGTGTCCTTCGCCGGTTGGATGCTGATCGTGGCCGCCGCGTTCCTCTATACCGGCCTGCCCTGGCCGGTCTCGGTGCTGCTCGGCTTTCCGATCCACGCGCTCTGGCATGTCTTCGACGGCGCCGACGGCGCGCTCGCCCGGCGCACCGGCAAATCCTCGCCGATCGGCGAATTGGTCGACGGCATTTGCGACTATACCGGCCACATCATCCTCTATGTCGCGCTCGCGGCCCTTCTCGACGATCGGCTCGGCGCCTGGGCCTGGGTGCTCGCCACCGTGTCCGGAGTCTCCCGAATCCTTCAGTCCAACCATGCCGAAGGCCAGCGTCGCATCTATTTGTGGCGCGTTTACGGCATTCCCTGGCTGAAGAACGCTTATGAGGCCGGCGACGGCCGCCTCGAGCGGGCCGGGCCTTTCGCTCGTTTGTTCGAGCCGCTTGCCCGCCTTTACGTGGCGATGGCGAGCGCGTCGGATCCGCTCGGCGAACGGATCGACGCGCTGATCGCGGAGACGAAGGACCGGCCCGAGATGCGGGAGGAAGTGAGCCTCGTCTGTCGGCAGGCGGCGCGGGCGCCGCTCCGCACCGAGATGCTGCTCGGCCCCAATTGGCGCACGGTCGCGCTCGGCCTCAGCATGGCGATCGGGTCGCCTCTCTGGTTCTTCCTGTTCGAGGCGGTGCCGCTCAACCTGCTCCTTCTCTGGTCGCAGCGCCTGCAGCGGCGCGCCGACCTCATGATCGTCGCGCGCCTCGGCGCCTGACCGAGTCGCTCCTGTCCTCGAGGAAGGCGATGATCCGCGCCGCCCGCGCGTCCCAGCTCAGCCCGTCCGCGCGCCGCGCCGCATTCTCGCCGAGCCGCGCCCGCAATGCGGGGTCGGCGGCAAGCCGGGCGAGGGCGTCGGCGGCCGCACCGACGTCGTCGGGCGGCACGAGCAAGGCGGTATCGCCGTCGCGGAGCAGTTCGGCGGTGTCGGGGCTATGCGGCGCGAGGATCGCGCGGCCGGCGGCGAGATAGGCGAAGGTCTTCAGCGGCAGAACGCAATCGCCATAGCGATCGAGCGGCGCGCGCGACGGCGGAATGACCAGCATGTCGGCGGCGAACAGGAAAGGCGGCAAGGTGTCGGGCGTCTGCCACGGCATCAGGCGGACATTGTCCATCCCCCGCGCCGCCGCCTCGACCGGCCCCTCGCCTTCCGAGCCGACGAGGAGGAACAGCATCTCCGGCCGCCGCGCCGCCGCCTCCAGCAGCCGGTCGAGCCCCTTTCGCTGGCTGATCCGGCCGGCATAGACGGCGATCGTCCGGTCGTGCGGCAGGCCGAGCGCCGCCCGCGCCGCATCGCGGTCGAGCGGCGGCCGCATCCGGCCCGGATCGAAGCCGTTATGGGCGACGAGGATCTTCTCCGGCGCGACGCCCAGCCGGCGGAAGCTGCCGGCGGCATAATCCGAATGGAGGATGTAACCGAGATTGTGCCGGGCTTGCGCCGTGCGGCGGAAGAGAGGGCGCAGCCACGGCAGGCGATCCGGCCAGGGCCGGTAATGTTCGAAGGCGAAGGGGATGGGCGAAAGGGCGCCGGCACCGAGCGAGACGGGGATTCGCGAATAGAGCAGGTCGCTCCCCCGCAGCGCCGGATCGCGCAGGATGCGCCGGAACCAGAGAGCCTGCGGCACGATCCTCTCGCCGGTCCAGCGCATGGGCCGCTGGACCAAAGCGAAATCGCCCTCGACCCCATAATAAGCGCGCAGATCGGCGGCCGAGAGCGTGGGATCGTCGCGTCCCCGCGGCATCAGCAAGGTCATTTCCGCGCCGCGCCGGGCAAGGGCGGCGACGGTGCTCAGGGTCTGCTCGCGGTCGGCCTGCCGCCCGAGCCGCGGCCAGAGCAAGGGATAGGTCAGCCGCATCGCGGCCCCGCCTCGACCAGCCCGTCATAAAGAAGCTCCAGCGCCGCCGCCCGCCGCGCCGCGTCGAACCTGTCCTCGGCGACCGCGCGCGCCGCAGCGCCCATCCGGGCCGCGAGATCCGGCGCCGCGACCATCTCGGCGAGCCGCGCGGCGAGCGCCCCCACATCGCCTTCCGGAACGACGAAGCCGCTGCGCCCGTCGACGACCGCCTCGGGCAGGCCGCTATGATCGGAGACCAGGGCCGGCAGCGACGCCGCCGCCGCCTCGATCGCCACGGTCGGCAGGCCCTCGCTGTCGCCGTCGCGCGCGGTGACGCTCGGCGCGGCGAGCAAGGCGGCGCGGCCCATCCAGCGGGCGACCTCGTCCGGCGGCTGCGCGCCGAGGAAGCGGACGCGTTCGGCAATATCCCGCGCGGCCGAGTGCCGCTCCAGCGCCGGGCGGAGCGGCCCGTCGCCGACGATGACGAGCCTTGCCTCCGGCACCCCGGCGAGCGCGTCGAGCAGGAGCCGCGTTCCCTTCTTCTCGACCAGCCGGCCGACGTGGAGGACGAGCCCCGCTTCGCGCCCGCCCGCCGGCGCGGCGAAACGGGCAAGGTCGATGCCGTTATGATGGACGACCGTCCGCTCGGACGGATAGCCCTGGGCCAGCGCCTTCGCCCGGATCGCCCCGGACACGGCGATGAACAGGTCGCCCCCCTGCTGCAACCGGCGCTTGCGGATCGCGTAGCGCGCCCAGGAGAGGCGGCCGGAAAGGAGCATCGCGTCGAACGAGCGGCTGATTTCGAAGCCGTGGAGCGTCGTCGCCAGCGGCAGACCGAGCGCCTCGGCGAGAGGGAGCGCGAGCAGCCCGTCGGTGCCGAAATGGGCGTGGATCAGCCTTGGCGCGAACGGCCGCAGCCGCCTTGCCAGCCCATCTGCCATGCCGAGCAGCTTCAGCGCCGCCCGCTCCGCGCCGGTGGCGACGAGCAGATGCGCCTCCAATTCGGGCAGGACATTGCCCTTGCGCTCCAGCCCGACGACGAGCGGCCGGTAGCGCCGCAGCGACGAAGCATGGGTCTGGACGAACGTCTCCGAGGCGTTGAACAGCGGCGAGCGGAAGATCGCCGCCACGGGACGCGCGTCCTGAGGGGGGCCGGGAGGCGGCATGGCGCCGCTTGGTCGCCGCTCGGCCGCGGCCTGACAAGGGAAATGTTGCGCGCGCCCGCCGGGCGAAGGATAGAGCGCCTCTCATGCCCCCGCGGACCCCAGGATGACGAACGCGATCGATGCCGGGCGGCTGATCGTCCGCGGCGCCCAGGCGACCGCCGCCGGCTTCGCCGGACGGCTGGCGGCGCGCCTCATTTTCCTGTTCGTCGCCGGGCGGCTGTTCGGCAAGGATGCGTTCGGCGCCTATGTCCTCGCCGTCGCCGCGGTCGAGCTGGCGGTGAGCGTCGGCAGCCTCGGCATGAAGAAAGTGATCTTCCAGTTGCTCGACGGCGCGCGCGGCGACCGGCCGCACGCTCATGTCCTGCTCGACGCAATGCTGCTGGTCATGCTCGCCAGCGCGATCGTCGGCGGCGCGATCGCGGCCGCGGCGTCGCTCTTCCCGATTTCGGCCGGGGGCGCCGCCTTCGCGGTCGCGGCGCTCGCGCCGATGGTCGCGGGCCAGTCCCTGCTCGACCTCTTCCTCGCCGCGACCCGCTGGAACCATGCGATCCGCTTCGAGGTGGTCGCCCGCAGCCTTGTCGAGCCCTACGCTCTGCTGATCGGCGCGACCGCCGCCTGGGTGCTCGGCCTTCGCGAGACCGGCCTGCTCGTCGGCTATTGGTGCGGAACCCTGGCCGCGCTCGCTTATGCGGTGACCGGGGCGCGGCGCATTTTCGGCGGCTTCCGCCTCCATTCCTGGCGGCCGCGCCGGTCGGACCTCGTCCCCGCGCTGCATCTCGCCGGCGCCAACACCGCCACCGACCTGCTCAACGCCCTCTATACCCGTATCGACCTCTGGATCGTCGGGCTGATGCTCGGCGAAGGATCGGCGGGCATTTACGGCATGGCCAAGCAGATCGCGGTGCCGATCCGCCAGGTCCGCCAGAGCTTCGACGGCCTGCTCATCCCGCTCGTCGCCCGCACCCTCTCGGCGCGCGGCTCGCAGGGTTCGGGCGAGGCGCTTGCCTCGGCGACCCGCCTCGTCCTCGTCATCCAGCTCCCGATCGTCGTCGCCCTCTTCGCCGCCGGCCGGCCTTTGCTCGACCTGCTCGGCAAGGGTTTCGACGCGGCCTACTGGCCGATGCTGGCCCTGGCCGCCGCCGAGGCGATCCAGGCGGCCTTCAGCGTCGGCGACCTCGTCTTCGTCTATCTGAAGCCCCAGCTCGGCCTGTGGCTGACCCTGGCCAGCATCGCGATCGGCATCGTCGCCGCGCTCCTGCTCGTGCCGCGGCTCGGGATCGCGGGCGCTGCCCTGTCGGTGCTCGCGGCTTATTCGGTGCGTGCGGCGATGCGGAGCGTGGTGCTGCGCACGCGCTTCCATCTCGACGTGCCGCACAGCCACCATGCCGGCCCGTTCGTCGCCGCCGCCCTGGGCATCGCCGCCGTCCTCGCCGCGCGTCTTTCGCCCCTGAAGCTGCATCTCACGATCGATCCGGTGCCGCTGATCGCGGGCCTCGGCCTTTACGGTCTCGCGCTCGCCGCCTGGCTGTCGCTGCGCGGTCAGTCGCTGTCGCTTCGGGGATTCACCGCCGAAGCCGAACGCGCCGCCGAATAAAGACGCGAAATCGACGCCGAGACGATGCGAAAATGACGCTTCGCGTTGCGATTTTCTGGGCCGCCGCTAGGAGAGGCGAGTGGATCGTCTCGTCCGTGACACTTTGCCCCATTCCGACAGCTGGCGCCGCGATGGCGAGGCCGGCGTGAGCGAGATCGTCGCCGTCGATATCGGCGGGACGCATGCGCGCTTCGCCATCGCCGAAGTGGCGGACGGGCGCGTCGTCTCGCTCGGCGAGACTGTCACGCAGAAGACCGCCGAGCATGCCAGCCTGCAGACCGCCTGGGAGGCCTTCGGCGCCGGGCTCGGCCGCCCGCTCCCCGCCGCGGCCGGAATCGCCATCGCCGGACCGGTCCAGGGCGAGGTGCTGAAGCTCACCAACAATCCGTGGATCATCCAGCCGGCGTTGCTCAGCCGCCAATTGAAGGTCGAGCGGTTCAAGCTGGTCAACGATTTCGGCGCCATCGCCCATGCCGTCGCCCAGCTCGGCGACGCGCATTTCCGCCATCTCTGCGGCCCGGGCCAGCCGCTGCCCGAGGAAGGCGTGATCAGCATCGTCGGCCCCGGCACCGGGCTCGGAGTCGCCCAATTGCTGCAGCGGGACGGACGCTATCATGTCATCGAGACGGAGGGCGGCCATATCGATTTCGCGGCGCTCGATCCGCTCGAGGACCGGATCCTGATGCAGCTTCGCAAGCGCTACCGGCGCGTCTCGGTCGAGCGTGTCGCCTCCGGACAGGGGCTGTCCAACCTCTACGAAGCGCTCGCCGATATCGAGGGGCGGCCGACGACGATCCGCGACGAGCGGGCCCTGTGGACCGCGGCCATGGCCGGCGAGGACAGCCTCGCCGCCGCCGCGCTCGACCGCTTCTGCCTCTCGCTCGGCGCCGTCGCCGGCGACATCGCCCTCGCCCAGGGGGCCGAGGGCGTGGTCATCGCCGGCGGCCTCGGCCGGCGGCTGGTCGATCATCTGCCGCGCTCGGGCTTCCGCGGCCGCTTCGTCGCCAAGGGCCGCTTCGAGCGCCGCATGGACGAGATGCCGGTCAAGATCATCACCTATCCCGAACCCGGCCTGTTCGGCGCCGCGGCGGCGTTCGCGGCGGAACATCGGGACTGAAATTGAAGGTCGACCCCGCCACTTTTTAACCCCTCCCCCTTGTGGGGAGGGGCTGGGGCGGGGGTGCCGGCCACCAGTGCGGCCGC
>DASUHH010000030.1:0-53267 GCA_036273615.1 Allosphingosinicella sp.
GTAGCTGTACGGGGTCGGGCTGTCGCCGCCGAAGCGCGCGTCGGTATGGGTGAGGATCGACAAGGTCTCGACATTGTCGAGACTGTGCGTCCCCAAGGTCAGGCTCGGATAATTGCCCTGGATCGCGACGATGTCGCTGCCCGGGCCGCCATCCACCTGGTCGCCCGACGAATAAGCCGCGCCAAAGTAGAAGACGTCGTTGCCGCCAAGGCCGCTCAGCGTGTCGTTGCCGCCCTGCTGCACCCGGAAGAAGTCGTCGCCGGGCGTGCCGCTCAGCACATTGTCGGAGCCATTGCCGTCGATGAAGCCGTTGGGCGCCAGGGTGATGGCCACCGTCTCCTGGTCGAAGAGCGCGCCGCCGGTCCCCGTATTGCCATTGTCGTTGACGTTCACGGTCAGCGTGTCGGTGCTCTGGTAATTGAGGTCGCCAAGATAGGTGAGCCCGTTCAGCGCCGTGTTGATGTCGGCGATCGTGCCGGTCAGCTGCACGTTGCCGGTGCCGTCGCCGGTCACGGTCAGGCCGGCCTCGGTCGACAGCGTCAGCGTGCCGTGACCGACCGTCAGCGTCACCGTCTCATTGCCCCCCGCATCGTCCACATCCGAAACGCTGATCAGATTGCCGTGCCCGCCGTCGAACACCAGGTTCGTGTCCTGCGTCCCCGACTGCGCACCCGGAACGCTCGCTACCGGCGCATCGTTCACCGCGGTGACGTCCACCGTGAGCGTATGCGTCGCCGAGAGGTCGACGCCGCCATTCAACGTGCCGCCATCGTCCTCGACCGCGAACTGGAAGCTCGCATAGCCGCTGCCATTGGCATTGGCGGCCGGCGTGAAGACCAGCTTGCCGGAGGCGATGTCGCTCGCCGAGATCAGATCGCCGACATTGACCGCAACGCCATTGTCGGTGAGCGTGCCGGCGCCCGGAAGCGAGACGATCTTGACCGCCATGAGGCTGTTCGCCGGGCTGTCGCTCGGGTCGGAGAAGGGGAAGTCCGAGGTCTGGAACGTGTAGGCATTGTCCTCGGCCGTCGTGACTGTGTTGTCGGCCGTCACCGGCGCGTCGTTCACCGACGTCACCGTGACCGCGATCGACTGGTCGTCGCTGGTCGCCGCGCCGGAGCCGGTCGCGACGATTCCGCCGAACGTGTCGGTGACGTGGACGTCGATCGTGTCGCTGCCATTGTAATTGGAATCGCCGGTATAGCCGAGCGTCGCGAGCGCGGCGTTTATTGCCGACAGCGTGCCGTGGAAGGTCATCGTGGCGTCGGCGGTGCCGTCGCCGGCGGTGAAGGTCAGGCCGGCGAGCGTCGTCATCGTCAGCGCGCCGTGGGTCGCCGACACGGTCACCTCATAGACTCCGGCCGGAGCCAGCACGGCGTCGACATCGCTGATCGAGACGCCGGTGACCGCCACCGGCGTGTCTTCGTTGACCGTGATCGGCCCCGGGACGGCGGCCGTCACCGGATCGTTCACCGCATTGACGGTGACGGCGACATTCTCGGTATCGCTGGTCGCGGGTCCGGAGCCGGTCGCGACGATTCCGCCGAACGTATCGGTGACGTGCAGGCTGACCTGGTCCGAGCCGTTATAATTGGCGTTGCCGGCATAGCTTGCGGTCGCAAGCGCGGTATTGATGTCGGCCAGCGTGCCGTGGAAGGTCATCGAACCGTCGGCGGTGCCGTCGCCGGCGGTGAAGGTCAGGCCGGTGAGCGTGGTCAGCGTGATCACGCCGTGGGTGGCCGAGATGGTGACCTCATAGACGCCGTTCGGCGCCAGCACCGTATCGACATCGCTGATCGACATGCCGGGGATGGCGGTCGAGCTGTCCTCGTTCAGCGTGGCGGTGGCGGGCACGGCGGCGGTGACCGGATCGTTGACCGCGGCGACGGTGATCGCCTTGTCGTCCGTGTCGCTGAGCGGGCCGCCGGAGCCGGTGGCGCCGCCGTCGCTGGTGACGATGTGGAGCGTGTCGGTGCCGTTATAATTGGCCGCCGGCGTGTAGGTCAGATGGTTGCCGGCAATCAGGCCATTGATGTCGTTCTGCGTGCCGGTCAGCGTCATGGTGGCCGTGCCGCTGCCGCCGATGACGACCGAGCCGAACGCCGTGGCGCTCAGCGTGCCGTGCGAGACGGAGAGGGTCACGGTCATCGTCGCGACCAGCGGATCGGCATCGACGTCGCTGATCGACACGCCGGTGACGTGGATGGCGGTATCCTCGGTGGCGGCGAGCGTGCCGCCGACCGAATTGACCGGCGCATCGTCGACCGCGTCGATGTTGATCGTGGTCGTGCCCTGATTCTGCTGTCCGTCGGGAATGCCGAGCGCGCCATCGCTCGCCGTCCAGGTGATCGTGCGGGCGATGTTGTTGCCGTAATTGGTCGGGTTGTCGCCGGTCGTCGAATATTGGACGGCGGCCATCACCGCTTCATAATGGGCGAAGGTGTCGTAGCCGCTGAGCGTCAGCGTCTCGGTCGCCGCATTGTAGCTGGCGGTGATGTTCGTCCCCGCCGTCGCTCCGGCGATGACCGAGAGATGGTCGTCGGCCGTGCTGTTCTCGTTCGAGCTGAACGTGCCGCCGGTGATCTGGACCGTCACGGACGACAGGTGATCGCCGTCGATGTCGGTGATCGTCGGCAACCCCGTGAGCAGGGTGACGGCGGCGCTCTGCTCGACCGCATGGGTCGTCGTGGCGGCGAGGCCGGTCAGCTTTGGAATATCGTCGAACGTCATGTCCGAGATGTTGTCGGCATTCTCGGTGAAGCCCGGCGACGGCGTGATCGTCCGCACGTAGGTCGCGCTATGGCCGTCGGCGCTGAGCTGGAAGACGAAGATCGAATCGTCGGCCGAGCTGGCGTCGGCGCCGGTGCCGTTGCCGGTCTGCTCGGAGCCGACATAGATCATCCGGTTCTGCAGATCGATCGTGATCTCGCCGGGATAGAAGACATTGGCCGTGCTGCCCGGCATGCCGCTCAGCGTCACCGCCGTGGCGGCGGTGCTGCCGCTCGCGGTCTCGGCGATATAATAGATATGGTCGGTCGCGACGTTGAAGCTGCCGTCCGGGGATGGATGCTGCGAATGGGTGGTGAAATAGACGAGACCCGTGCTCGGATCGACCTCGACACCGGTAATGTAGCCGTTCGGATAAGGCGACCCGTCCGTCGTCACCGGGAATTGCGTCTGCTGGAGCAATTTCGTGACGGCGCCTGTCGTCTCGTCGACCTTGTAGATTTCGTTGGTGAAGGCGCCGCCGTCCGTCTCGTTGACGAAGAACAGGGTATGCGTCGAATGGTCAAGCGCGAAGGCGCGCGGGTCCATGACCGGCACGCCGAACGTGGGATCGTTCGGAATCGCGGCCTGCTGGCTCGCCTTGACCAGGAAGCCGTTGTTCGTCGCGACCGGGGTCAGGGTCAGCGGCGTCGAGGAGGCGCCCGGCGCGTAGGTGAAATCGAGGATGCCGGTCGACGTCGGAGTCAGGGCGGCATCGGCCTTGCCGACATAGAGATGGTGGGTGATCGGATCGACCTGGAGCGAGTTGATGACGTCGTCGGTCGAGGGCGGGGTATAGACGACGACGGGCGCCGCGCTGCTGTTGATATGGCCCATCAGGACCGAGGCGCCGCTTCCGGTCGGACCGCCGTTGGAGACGACGAAATAGACTCCGGCCGCCCAATCGACCTGCACGTCCTGCGGGAAGGAGGTCTTGAGGTCGGCGGTCGGCGAATTGTCGACCAGCACCGTGTCGGTGCTTCCGTCATTGTTGACGTACTGGAGGCGCGAATTGACCGTGCTGCCCTGGGTCAGGAACCAGAGCTGGCCGGTCACCGTCATCGCGGCGAGGTTGGTCAGCGCCTGGTCGGCCTGGATGAGCCCGGTGCCGGTCCAGGCGTCGTTGCCGGCGCCGGAGGTCACGCCGGGGCTGTGCGCATTGACGTCGGAATCGATGCTGGTGATGTCGATCCCGCTCTTCTCCATCGCGGTGAGGATCTGGGCGCGGGTCGCGTGCGGCTCGGCCTGCATCAGGTCGGCCGCGACCGCCGCAGCATTGGGCGCCGCCGCCGACGTGCCGTAGAAATTGGGATTGGTGTCGGCGTCGGCGCTGTCGTCGCTGCTGAAGAAGGTGGTGTTGCCGCCGTCGGCGGCCGTAAAGGCGACGCCCGGCCGCACTTCGGGCGTGCCGAGCCGGTTGCCATGATCGTCGAACAATATGTTCTGGCCGCCCTTCGAGGTGAACCATTCGCCGAGCGGCGGCGTCTGGCCGAAGGCCGGCGTGTCGTCATAGCCCGCGGCGCCGACCGCGATCGCATGCTGGGCGTTGGCGTGGCCGTACATGGTCGCGCTGTCGGTCGCGAAGGTGTTGACGATCGAATCGCCCCCGATCATCGCATATTTGATCTCGCCTGGAAGCGGCGTCCCCTGCTTCACGCCGATCTCGACCGACAAGGTGCCGTTGCCGTTGAAGCCGGCAATCTCGATCGGATCGCCGCCGACATGGGTCGAATCGGCCTCTCCGAGAAAGGTCGCGCCGGAGAAGAAGAGCAAGGCGAGGTCGCTGGTCGCGCCGGCGCCGCCCAGCGAGAAGAATGGCTGGTCCCACTGCAGGATATAGTCGACATTGCCGGCCTGGGTGACCGACTGCGACGTGCTGATGCCCGCGCCGGGATCGAAATCGTGCAGCTCGTAGGTGACGCCGTTATTGGGGTCGGTGAACGTCTGGCCCGAATCGCGGAAGGCGCTGTCATAGGCGCGCTGGTCGTAATTGCCCGCCGAGGAGAAGACCATCGAGCCGTTCGAGTAAGCCGTATCCTCCGCCTGGGCGAGGATTCCGTCCTGGAACATCGGCTCGCTGAAATAGCGGACGTCGTCGGCGATGACCTTGTCGCCGCGCTCGGACAGGGTGACGATGCCGTGGGCGAAATCGGCCATGCTGGTGTCGGCGGTGTAGAAATCGAAATTGGCGCCGGGCGCGACGTCATAGGCGATCTGGGCCATGCCGCGGCCTTCGTCGGTGCCGTTCGGATGGTCTTCGAGGATGTTGATTCCCGCCGGAAGGTCGCCGCTGGTGACGTCGTTCGCATATTTGTCGGCGGACGCGCTGGTGTTGAAGCTGTCGGAAAGGATGCCGATGGTGATTCCGGCGCCGGTCAGGCCGCCCGCCTGCACCGTGTCGGCGTGCATCGCCTGCACGTCCTGGCTGACCACCGAGCCGGCGCCCGGCCCGGCCTCGGTCACGGCATAGACCGGCCGCGCGAAGGCGAGCAGGCTGGCGTGGGAAACGCTGTCGAGCGCGTCGAGCGGGATGAAGCCGCCGGCCATCGACCCATAGGAGGCGCCGGACTGGAGGCCGAGCCCCTCGAGTTGGGTGAGCAAGGCGGCGCCGTCGCCATTGGTCGCGACCGCGTCGATCGCCACCATGCCGTTATAGATGTCGGCGGCGGTGTTGACGCTGTGGAAGCCGTCCAGCGCGGCGGTGCGCGCGGCGCCCGTCAGACCGGCGACGTCGAGCTGCGACTCCATGTACACCTCGGAAAGGCCGTTCTGCAGCTTGCCCCAATCGGCATCCGCGGCATTGAGCCCGGCCGCCGCGAGATTGGCGGAGGTGAGGCTGAAGGCATTGGAGGCGGCATCGCCGATCGTCATCGTGAAGCCGGTGCCGGCGCCCGTGGCGAGGCTTCCCACGTCGGCGTCGAGGCCCGATGCGCCGGGAGTGACGCCGGCCGTCTGCGCGCCCGGATCCAGGACGAGGCCATCGGTGGCGACGGTGCCGGCATCGGACGCGTCGGTGCCGCCGTTCGCGAAAAGAGAATGTTCCGGAGCATGGAAGCCGGACGAAGACCGAGTCGCCATTTTGTCCCCCTCGCGGCAGCGCGCCGCAGTCACGAATAAGAGCCGTCAGGCGATTCCCGATCGCCACGGCGTTGCTTATGGTCTCGCACAGAAAAGGAACGCTTGCTAGCCGGTTCTGCGCCCTAATTGCGCGCCCTTCTGGTGTTGCGGCACACCTCGGCCGAGCCGCGGCGCCGATGAATCCGCAGTCGCGGGACTGTCATTTCCTTCATTTACAATGGATTCGGCTTTAGGGTTTGACAGCCGGCGGGTTGCCGTGCCCTAAAGGCGTCATTGGCGGTCCCGCCCGGGCCGCGGGGACATGCGAGTCGGGCGCACAAGGGGAGGGGCGAATGGGTCAGCCTTATGTCGGCGAGATTCGGATGTTCGCGGGCAATTTCGCCCCGGCCGGCTGGGCCTTTTGCCAGGGCCAGACCATGGCGATCTCGGAGAACGAGACCCTCTTCCAGCTCATCGGCACCACTTATGGCGGCGACGGGCAGAACACCTTCAACCTGCCGAACCTCTCGAGCCGCGTGCCGCTCCACATGGGAACCGGCGCCGGGCTCAGCAACTATGTCATCGGCGAGACGGCCGGCGTCGAGCAGGTGACGCTGACCACCAACCAGATCCCGTCGCATACCCACACGCCGCTCGCGGCCGGCGTCGACGCCACCGCCAGCGTGGGGACGAACGGCCTGATCCTCGCCAATATGGGCCCGGCCGGCCAGACCCAGATCTTCACCTACGGGCCGAACGATTCGGCCAACCAGGTGCAGCTGAACAACAACACGATCACGCCGGTGGGCGGCAGCCAGCCGCACGAGAACCTCCAGCCGCTCCTCGTGATCAACTTCATCATCTCGCTCTTCGGGGTGTTCCCGTCGCCGACCTGAGGCCGGACTCGACGACGCCGTCCATCAGATTCGGAGAAATTCCATGTCGAATCCCTTCGTTGCCGAGATCCGCATCTTCCCGTTCAACTTCGCGCCGAAAGGCTGGGCCTTCTGCGCCGGGCAGCTTCTGCCGATTTCGCAGAATACGGCCCTGTTCTCGCTGCTCGGCACCACTTATGGCGGCGACGGCAAGGCGACCTTCGGGCTTCCGAACATGCAGGGCAACGTCCCGGTCCAGGCGGGACAGGGCCAGGGCCTGAGCCTTTACGATCTGGGCGAGGAGACGGGCACCGAGGTCGTCACCCTGCTGGTCAGCGAGATCCCGGTCCACCAGCACGGCTTCTTCGTGAACAGCTCGAATGGGACGGTGGCGACCGCGCAAGGCTCGCAGATCTCCAAGGGCTTCAAGGGCAATTTCCAGGCCAGCACCTCCGCTTTGATGTTCAGCACCGCCGGAAGCCCGCAGCCGAACATGCAGCTCGCGCCGCAGCAGCTTCCGCCCGCCGGAAACGGCCTGCCGCACAACAATCTGATGCCGTATCTGACGCTCAACTTCTGCATCGCCCTCCAGGGCGTGTTTCCGCCGCGCGGCTGAGCGAGGATCGAGGGGAGTCCGACCATGTCCGAGCCGTTCCTGTCCGAAATCAAGATCATGTCGTTCAACTTCGCGCCGAAGGGCTGGGCTTTGTGCAACGGCCAGCTCCTGCCGATCAACCAGAACCAGGCGCTCTTCTCGCTGCTCGGCACCACTTATGGCGGCGACGGGCGGGTGAATTTCGCCTTGCCCGATCTGCGCAGCCGTATCCCGATGAGCTTCAGCGGCAGCCATACGCTGGGCGAGAGGGCCGGCGCCGAAAGCGTGACGATCAACCAGCAGTCGATGCCGCAGCATCTCCATTTCATGCAGGTCGATGCGACCACGGCGGCGACCAGCAACGTCGTCACCCCGTCGTCGGGCAATTCGCTCGGCTCGCAGGTCGGGAAGCCGAGCTCCGGATCGAACTTCCAGGTCGACATGTTTGCCGCCCCGTCATCCCTGGTCGCGATGGCGCCCCAGTCGGTGAGCAATGTCGGCGGGAGCCAGGCGCACGAGAATCGGCAGCCGGTGCTCGCCTTGAACTTCTGCATCGCGCTCCAGGGCATCTTCCCGAGCCAGACCTGATCGAGACGCGTCGAGCCGGTCGCATTTCCGCCATCCCGGCACGAATGAAGCCCGTTCAAGCGTCGCGTGGCGGCAGCCATTCCATCCGGTCGTAGACGCCGGCATCCTCGGCCATGACGAAGCCGAGCCGCTTGTAGAGCCCGCGGACCGGATTGTTCTTCTCGACGAAGAGATCGATCGCGCGCCCGGTCTCCCGCGCGTGCCGGACCAGGTCGTTCAGGATCGCGCCGCCGATGCCGCCGCCGCGATGCTCCGGAAGCAAAGCGATGTCGATCAGGTTGAAGCGGCTGTCGCTCTCGTCGAGATAGACTCGGCCGATCGGCGCCCCGTCGCGCTCGACCACCAGCCGGGCCGCGTCCGGATGATATTGGGTATAATGGCGGTGCTGGAGGGCGAACTGATCGGCGAGGAAGCTTTGCTGCGCCTCGATCGGCCAGCCGGTCGGCGCCAATTCCTCCCAGCGCGTCGAGGCGTAAAGCGTGGCGAGGAAGGGAAGGTCGGCCTCCTCCGCCGGGCGGAAGCCGACGCCCAAGGCCGCGGCGGTGGGGAATTCAAGGCTCATTCGCGCCCGGCATTCTCGCTGATGCGTGTGAGCGGAGTCAGGATGTAGGAGAGGATCGAGCGCTTGTCGCCGAGCAGGCTGACGTCGGCGACCATGCCGGTGCCGATCGGCAGCGGCTTTCCTTCGCGGTCCTTGAGCGCATTGCTCTCGGTGCGGACCTGGACGACATAGAAGCTCTCGCCATTCTTCTCGTTGACGGTCGCGTCGGGGGAGATGGCGACGACCTTGCCCTGGAGCGAGCCGTAGACCGAGGGATCGTAGGCGGTGATATTGACCCGCGCGCGCTGGCCGATGCGGATGAAGGCGATGTCCTTCGGCTTCACCTGGACCTCAACGAGCAGGGCCTCTTCGGTCGGAGCGATCTCGATCATCGGCGCGCCCGGCGGGACGGCGCTGCCGACCGTCGTCACCAGGACGCGGTTGACCCGCCCGTCGAGCGGCGCGCGCACCAGAGTCCGCGCCACTTTCTCCTCCAGCGCCGGAAGCGCGCTGCCGCGGCTCGCGCGCTCGGCCTGGGCGGCGGCGAGATCGGTCGCGGCCTGGGCGCGCCAGTCCTGTCGGTCGTGGCCGAGCTGGGCCTGGGCCTCCCCGACCGCCTCATGGGCGCGGGCCAGGGCCGCCGAGGCCGCCGTAGCGTCGCTCTCGGCCACCTGATAGTCGCTCTCCGCCTGCATCAGCGACAGGCGCGGCTCGAGCCCCTTTTCCACCAGAGGCCGGATCATCTGCAGCTCGTGCTGCTTGGAATCCCGCATCGTGACCTTGCCCTGATAGGTCGCTTCCGCCTCCTGCACCGCGTGGTTCGCCTGGGCGATGCGGGCATTGCCCGCCTCGGTCAGGCTCGCCAGCTCCTGCAGGCGGGCGGCGTGGAGCGCGCGCTCCACGCGGATCTGGTTGGCGATTTCGGCATTGGCCGCGAGCGGATAGACCGGGTCCCGTCCGGCGACCTCGGCCTGAAGACGCGCGACCTTGGCGGCCAGCGCGTTGACCGAGGCCTCGCCGCTGCCCAGCTCGGAGCGGCTCTGGGTCTTGTCGAGCCGGATCATCTCCTGGCCAGCGCGGACCTGCTGGCCGGTGCGCACCAGGATCGCCTGGACGACGCCGCCGTCGAGGTTCGAGATCACCTGCAGGTGCGAGCTTGCGACCACCCGTCCCTGCCCCTTCACCGTCCGGTCGAGCTTGGTCAGCGACGCCCAGAGGAAGAAGGCGAGGAAGAAGGCGCCGATCACCCACAGGAGCAGGTTGGAGGCGGCGCCCGGGCGGATGCGGCCGGCATAATCCTCGATATGGGCGGCGTCGTCCACGCGCTCAGGCCGCCTTCGGCCGGGTGAGCCGCTTCAGCACCTCGTCGCGCGGGCCGTCGGCGACGATGCGCCCGCGCTCGACGATCAGGATGCGCGAGACGAGCTGGAGCAGGGGCGGCCGGTGGGTGACGAGAATCACGGTGCGGCCCTCCAGCTCCTCCTGCAGGCGCTGGATCAAAGCCATCTCGGTCTGCGTGTCCATCGCGCTGGTCGGCTCGTCGAAGAGCAGGATCGGCGGCCGCCCCGCCAAGGCGCGGGCGAGGGCGATCGACTGGCGCTGCCCGCCCGAGAGGCCCTCGCCGCGATCGGCGAGGCGCAGATCGTAACCGTTGGCGATCTGGCCGATGAAGCTGTGCGTTCCGGAAAGGGTCGCGGCGCGAAGCAATTCCTCGTCGTCCACCGCGTCGCGGCCGAGGCCGATATTCTCGCGGATCGAGCCGGTGAGCAGCACGCTTTCCTGGAGCGCGACCCCGACATGACGGCGAAGCGTCACCGGATCGAGCTGGCGGATGTCGGTGCCGTCGAGCATCACCACCCCTTCCTCGGGCGGGTAGAGGCCGAGGATGAGGCGCAATATGGTCGACTTGCCCGATCCGACCGGGCCGAGCAGGGCGACATGCTCGCCCGGCTCGACGGTGAAGCCGATGCCGTCGAGCGTCTTCTCGGCGGCGCGCGGATAGCGGAAGGCGACGTTGCGGAACTCGATCCGGCCCCCGATCGCGCGCGGCTTCAGCCCCTCGCCCGAGGGGCCCTCGGCGGGCTGGCTCATCATCTCGTTGAGCTGACGGTAGGCGGTGCGGGTCGAGGTCATCCGGCTGAGCAGCTGCGAGATCTGGGCGAGCGGCGCGATCGCACGGCTGGAGAGGATCGAGCAGGCGATGAGCCCACCCATGGTCAGCTCCTGCTTGGCGATCATCCCGACTCCGACGATCACAACCGTGGCGTAGGAGATGGTGCCGGCCGAGGTGGCGACGGTGATCCCGATGCTTGCGACGAGGCGCTGGCGGAGCGAGCTCGCGCTATGCTGATCGACCGCCTGGGCCCAGCGCCGCGCGAGCAGGCTTCCGGCGCCGGTCGCCTTCACCGTTTCGAGGCCGCCGACCGTCTCGACCAGCACCGACTGCTTCTGCAGCCCCTCGCCCATCGAACGGGCGGCCAGGCGGCTCATCGCCGGATGGGTGAGCCAGCCGACGCCGATCACGATCGGAAGGGCCGCGAGCGGCACCAGGACGACCCGGCCGCCGATCATTGCGACGACGAAGAGGGTCAGGAAGATGAAGGGCAGGTCGACGATCGCAGTCATCGTCGCCGAGGCGAAGAAGTCGCGCAACGCCTCGAGCTCGCGCATCAGGCCGGTCAGCGCGCCGGTCGAGCCCTTGCGCAATTCGAGCCGCAGGCTGAGCAGGCGGGCGAACAGGCTCTCGCCGATGTCGCGGTCGATCGAGGCTCCGGCAATGTCGACGAAATAGGCGCGCAGCAGCTTCAGGATGAAGTCGAAGACGACGATCACCGCGAAGCCGATCGAAAGCGCCACCAGCGACGAGGTCGCGTTGTTCGGAACGACCCGGTCGTAGATGGTCATCGTGAAGAGCGACGTCACCAGGCCGAAGGCGTTGATCATCACCGCGGCGAGCGCGACCTTGGCATAGGTGCCGCGATTGCGCCGCATCGGCTCCATCAGCCAGGGCGCGAAACGCGGCTGCGGCACCTTAACGATCGCCTCAGTCACGCCGTCCCCCTATGCTCGTCGGATCGATTCCGAGCGCCGGCAGCAGGCCGCCGGTGCGGGACAGCAGCACGTAGCGCGCCGCGTCGAGCTCGCTCAGCGTCCGTATATAGGCGGTGGCGGTCTCGAAATAGGAATCTTCGGAGGCGACGACGTCGAACAGATTGCCGCGCTCGTAGACGAAGCGCTCGACCAGCACGTCGCGCGAGCGGCGGGCGGCGATATAGCTCTCCTCGGTGGCGCTGAGCTGCTCCTTCAGCGCCTGGACGTCGGACCAGGCGATCGAGGCGTCGCGCGCCGCCTCGTCGCGGATGCGGGTTGCATGGGCGTCGGCGGAGCGCGCCCGCGCCTCGGCCTGGGCGATCCGCGCCTCGGTGCCGCCGAACAGATGCTCGCGAAGGGTCAGGCGGCCGCGAACGTCGTAGTCGGTCGTATTCTCCAATATGCCGTAGCGATTGGCGTCGACCGAGGCGCCGATCTGCGGCAGCCGGTCGGCGTGGGTCGCCCGCGCTTCCTGCCGCGAGGCGTCGGCAAGCGCCTGGGCGGCGCGCGGCTGGGGCGCGCTCATCGCCGCGAGCGAGGCCGCGTCCTTGCTCATCGCCGGAAGGGTCGCGACCGGCGCCCGTTCGAGCTTGGGCGGCGGCGGCGCCCCCATCAATTCGGTGAAGCGCGCCTCGGCATTGGCGAGCTGGCGGCGGAACTCGGCGAGGCGCGTCTCGGCCGAGGCGAGATAGGAATCGACGCGCGCCGTGTCGCCGGGCGCCGAGACGCCCTGGCGGATCCGTTCCTCGACGGCGGCGCGAAGATCCCGCTGGTTCTTCACGAAGGATTCGCTGAGCGCGACGAGGGCGCGATAGGCGAAGACGTCGTACCAGGCGGAGATGCTGTCGAGCGCGATCTGGTCGGCATTGGCCTCGGCATCGGCGCCGGCGGCGCGGAGGCGCGCGCCGGCGGCGGAGACGCGGTCGGCACCGGCGCCGAAATCGTAGAGCGTCTGGCTCACCGAGAGAGTCACGTCGGTGCGGTCGCGCGGCTGCGACCGCTCGATGACGTCCTCGGTCAAGGTGCCGAAGCGGCGCGACAGCGAATGGTTGGAGGCGACGTTGAGGTCGATCGACGGCAGCCGCCGCTCATTGGCCTCGCTCATCACCGAGCGCGCCTCGGAGGTCGCCGCTTCCGCCTCGAGCGTTCCGGGGTGATGGATGACGGCGGTGCCGACGAGCGCGCGGAACTGACTCACCGACGCCTGCCCCCTGGCGAGCTGGAGGATCGGATCGGTCGAAAGATCGATCTTCATCGGATCGGTCGAGGGCGGCGGCAGGGTCGGCCCCGGCGGCGCGGACGCGCGCGGCGGCTGGGATGCCGCCTGGCACAAAGCGGCGCTGCCCGCGCACAAGGCGAGCGCGCACGACAGCGCTCTCAAGACCATCACCATGTGCGAATCCGCAGCCTTCCCCCGGCCGGGTTTTACCGCGCTTCGCGACGCGAGACTAGGTCTTTGTTATACTGTTCTTTTCGGGAGGAAAAACGGCAAGGCAGGCGAATTTGTGCGCCTCCTCGCCGCCGATCACCGCCTGGCCGTCGAGGCTTATCCAGACATGGGCCGAAAGCCCCTTGGGCGCATCCTGCGCCACTCCATAATGAAGCACCGACGCATAGCCGCGCCGCCGCAGCATGCGGTGGACGGCGAGGCCGCGCTGGAAGCAGACCGCCCGCCAGGGCACCCGCCGCGCCCAGGCATCGACCGCCCAGGCGATCTTGCGGGGCGCGGGCCCTTCGCGGCGGGCGTTTTCCCGGCGCGGCAGCGAGGCGGCGGCGGCGACCCGGCGGAAGGGCAGGAAGGCGATGGCGAGCGACGCCCAGGCGAGCGTCGGCAGCGCTTCGGCGAGCAGGAGCCAGTCCGCCCCGGTCAGGCGGTGGAGACGCGGCAGGCGGAAAGCGGCCATGTCCGCCCGATACAGGGGTGGCCGCCCCCTCGGCAAACGCTCGTTGCCGGGACCGGGTTTGAATCCTAGGCTCACCGGTCGTGACCGTCCGTGCCCCTTCCCGCCTTCCGACGGAATTCGCGCTTGCCGCCGCCTGCTGCCGCTGGCCGCCGTCGCCGGGACGCGAGGCGGCCGTGCGCGAAGCGGCGGCGGCGATCGGCGATTGGGACGCATTGCTCCGCACCGCCCGCCGCCACCGTGTGGAGGGGCTGGTCCATGACGGCCTGCGCCGGGCGGAGATCGCGCCGCCGGCCCCGGCCGTCGACGCGCTTGCCGCCGCGGCGGCGGCCATCGCCCGCGAAAATCTCCGCTTCGCGGCCGAGGCGGCGCGGCTCGACCGGCTGTTGCGCGACGCCGGCGTCGACTTCCTGTTCCTGAAGGGCGTGACCCTCAACATGCTCGCCTACGGCACGTTGGGGCTGAAGCGGGCGATCGACATCGACATGGTCGTCGATGCCGCGCGCTACGAAGCGGCGATCGCCGCGGTCGAGGGCGCGGGCTATTCCTGCATCCAGCCGCGCGAGGGCGCGAGCCGGGCCGAGATCCTGGCCTGGGTGAAACGGGCCAAGCACAGCATCTGGCGGAACGGAGCGGTCACGCTCGAGCTCCACACCGCCTTCGTCGACAGCCCCCGGATGCTGGACGGGGTCGGCCTTTCGTCGCCGCGGCAGACGGTCGCCTTGCCCGGCGGCATCGCTCTCCCAACCCTCGCCCAAAGCGAGCTCTTCGCCTATCTCGCCGTCCACGGCGCCACCCATGCCTGGGCGCGGCTCAAATGGCTGGCCGACGTCGCCGCCTACGTCGCGCACGCGCCCGAGGCGGCGGAAGGCCTCTACCGCCGGTCGGTCGCGCTCGGCGGCGGCCGCAGCGGCGGCCAGGCTCTGCTGCTGGCGAACGATCTGCTCGCTCTGCCGCTGCCCGATCCCCTGCGCGCCGAGCTTCGCGGCGACCGTGCAATCCGTTACCTGGCGCGGGTCGCGATGGGCGCCATGGCGGGCGCCGGGAGCCGGGAGCTCGACGAATTGATGCTCGGCACCGCCGCCATCCATCTGTCGCATTTGCGGCTCAAGAAGGGCCTCGGCTTCAAGCTGCACGAGATCAGGCGCAAGCTGCGCTCGGGCGAGCAGGCGCACGGGCAGGGAAAGCTGGTCGCGCGCCTGCTCGCGGCGCCCCGCTGGCTGATGCGGCGGGCGCGGCGGGCTGCGCATCCGCGCTGAATCCCGGCGCTGAACCAGCCGCGGCCGCGCCGCGTTGAAACCGGGCCAGCGCCCGCCCCGAGGGAGATGTACGATGCCGATCTTCGCCTTGCCGGTCCTGCTCGCCGCCGCCGCCGCCGCGCCGCCGCCTCCGGCGCCGGGCCGGGAAACCGTCATCCCCTTCGTGCACAGCCGCGGCGTCCTCGACTGGAAGGCCGCCGGCGACGATTCGCTCTACATCCGAGGCTATGACGGCCGCTGGTATTATGTGCGGACGTCCGACCGCTGTCCGCGCCTCGCCGATGCGCTCACCCTCGGCTTCGTCGTCTCGGCGAACGACCAGCTCGACCGCTACGGCGCGATCCTGGCGCAGGGCATGCGCTGCCCGATCGCAAGCGTGACCTTCGCCGCGGCGCCCCCTCCCAGGTATCGGCGCCATCGCTGACGCGAAAGCGCCGCCGCGACATTGGCCGCGACGGCGCTTCCGTTTCAACCTGGCGGATCAGAAGCCGACGACGAGCGTCCCCGAGATCGCCCGCGGCGCCCCGATGAAGGCGAACGGAACGCTGAACTGCGAGGTGCTGCCGCCGAAGCCGGCGACATAGAGCTTGTCGAACAGATTGGTGACATTGACCTGCAAATAGGTGCGGTCGTTGAACCCGGCCCATTTCAGCGACAGCCGCGCGTCGAGGTCGACGGTCG
This sequence comes from Allosphingosinicella sp., assembly GCA_036273615.1. GTDB lineage: Bacteria > Pseudomonadota > Alphaproteobacteria > Sphingomonadales > Sphingomonadaceae > Allosphingosinicella. Next base: position 15,354 of record DASUHH010000030.1, read on the forward strand.
TGTAGGCCGGAGCCTTCGCGCCATAGACCATGAACGCCCTGCCGCCGTTGGTGCAATCGAGATTGCGGGCGGAGGTGGTGCACTGAAAGATCGGAAGGTTCTGGTCGTTGACGAAGCGAGGTCCGGTCCGCTTCGCCTGGACGCCGAATTGGACAGGCCCGAAATCGCCCTGGATGCGGCCGCCGAACGTGTAGGTCGGCGCGCCCGATTCGCGCTTGCCGGCGGTCAGGGCGAAGATCGGCTGGCCGACCGTCGTGCAGCCATTGGTATGCTGGGTCACGTCGGCCGCGACGCACTCGCCCTGCTGCAGGTTGTTGATGATCTTCGATTTCAGATAGGAGCCGAAGCCGATCAGCGAGAGATTCGGCGTCACCTGATAGGCGACGTTCGCATCCAGGCCGTATTTGTGCACCGTGCCGAGGTTGCGGAACACGGTGATGTTGAGGATCGGATCGAAGGCCGAAGCCAGCCGGTTCGTGAAGATCGTGTACCAGCCGGTGAGCTGGGCCTGGACCTTGCTGCTGCGGTAGCGGATGCCGGTGTCGAAATTGTCGGTGATCTCCGGCACCGGAGTCGCCGTTCCGGCCGGCAGGCCGAGGAACTGATAGAGGCTGTCGGTGCTCGGCACCTGCAGGCCCCGCGAATAATTGGCGAAGATGCCGATATTGCGGGTGAAGTCGAAGGTCAGGCCGGCCTGGGGCAGCAGCTTGCTGTAATGGAATTCGCGGTGCTCCGGCGGTGTGTAATCCGGATGCACGGCGAGGAACGCCGCCTGCGCCGCCGGATCCCCGTTGAAGCAGTCGACGAACGTGCCGTTCGACTCGGTCACGCAGAAATTGTTGAGGTTGCGCGTGAAGAAGGGCGCGCGGGCGCCGATGTCGATGGTCAGCTTGTCGTCGAAGAAGCCGCCGCGATATTCGCCCGAGACCTGATGCAGGATGGCGTAGGAGAGACGGTCCCGCTTCTCCAGGATATTGCCGTTCGCGTCGGTCATCGGATGATCGATCGGATAGACGTAGATTGCGTGACCGTCCGGCCCCAGCGGCCCGACCTCGCCGGTCTGCCGGTGGCGGCCGCGATCGTAGCTGTAGTTGATGCGGATCGTCTGATCGGGCGCGATATTGTAGAGGAGGTCGGCCACGAAATCGAGACGATGGGTCTCGGTATGGCTCGGCGCATAGACCTCGACGCCGTCGAGCGTGTCCCCGTCGCCGTTGAGGTCGACGCCGCCGAAGAAGGCCTGCCCTCCGACGAAGCCGACCAGGCCGGTGGCCGTCTGGGTGTTTCCTCCCGTCCCCTTGCTGCTGGCGAAGCCCTCATTGCCGCGGACCGCGCTGCTGCCTCCGTTCGCCTTCACGAATTGGTAGCCGGCGTCGACCGTCAGGAACAGATTGTCGGCAAGCGTGAATCGCGAGTTCATGCGGATATTGCCGTTGTCCGACGGATTGAAGCTATAGTCGAAGGCGGTGCCACACGTATTCGGTGAATCGGCCTTGCCGAAATGTCCCTGCGCAACCTGACAGGGGGCGAGCGTATAATTGCGCTCCGCCTTGGTCAGCGGGAAGCGGTTGCCCGAGCCCGAGCCGACGACGCGCGGATTCGTGTTGACGGTGTCGTCCTGCGTCAGGTCGGTCCGCAGCGGAACCGACGAGAAGTTGCCGTTGATATTGTGGTTCCAGTTGATGCCGAGCCAGATGAAATCGCCGTGGCTGCCGATCGGCTGATAGATCTTGCCGTTATATTGGTATTTGTCGGTGCTGCTCGTACGCTGGAACGGATTCGTATTCTCCTCGTGGCTGGCCGCGAGCCAGGCCTTGGTGCCGATCGAGGTGAAGGTGCCGGTGTCGATCAGGCCGAACATCCGGAAATAATCGTAGGAGCCGACCGAGCTCTGCAGCCGGACGTGGAAATCGTCGGTCGGGTTGCGCGAGGTATAGTTCACCGTGCTGCCCGTGGCCGAAGCGGTCGGCGAATCGAGGTCGGTCGTGCCGAGGTTGACGTTGACCTGGTTGATCAGCTCGGGATCGAGCTGCTCTCCGGAGAAGAGGGCGTAATTGCCCGAATCGTTGAGCGGCAGGCCGTCGAAGGTCTGCGAGATGCGGGTATTGTCGAAGCCGCGGATGGTCAAAGTGCCTCCCGACGATCCGTAGGGGTCGTTATTCTGGAAGCTGACGCCCGGCAGCATGTTGATGACGTCGTCGATCGACTGGCCGGGTGTCTGGTGCTGGATGAACTCGCTGGTCAGCACCTCCTTGGCCTTGGTCGTCTTCGGCACCTGGACGCCGTCGACCGCCGGATTGCGGTTGCCGGTGACGACGATCGTCTGCTGGTCCATCTGCTGCTGACCCGACGTCTGGGCGAAGGCCGCAGACGGAATCGCAAGCGCGCTCACCGCGCCGAGAAGAATATATTTTTTCATTGTCCCTCAACCCCTTAGCATTGCGTCACGAGCCGCTTTGCACGATCAATGTTGCATTTCCGGGTCGGGCCGGCAGCCTCGCGTGTCGCTCGCCGCGAAATTGGGTATGCCAGTAATGCCCCTGGACCCGGAATCGGCTCCTCCGTGCCGGATAGCCGAGCGGCCGCGGGCGACCAAGACCGTTTTTGCACCGCAGCAACTTATCCACAGGCCCGCCCTCCGGAAAACCGCGTGGCGTTGCTTTTCGGCCACTTTGCGCCCGCCGCGGCTTGGCCTATGCGGTGGCCGGATGACCCGATCCGAGGATATTCCGGCGCTGCTCGACGCGCTTTGCGAGATTTACGACTCCTCCGTTTCCTGCCTGCGAACGGCGCTGGCGCATTATCTCGACCGGGGCGAGCGGCCCGATCCGGAGGCCCGGACCCGCGGCCTCTTCGCCTATCCCGAGCTGCGCATCGACTATCGCCACGACCAGCCGTCCGACTTCCCGACCCGCGCCTACGGCCGGCTCAACCGGCCCGGCCGCTACGCGACGAGCATCGCCCGGCCGCGCCTCTTCCGCCGCTATCTCGAGGAGCAGCTCCGACTGCTCGTCGAGGATTATGAGGTCGAGGTCTCGGCCGGCCGCTCGCCGAGCGAGATTCCCTATCCCTATGTGCTCGACGGAAGCGACGATCTGCGGCTCGACGGCGCGCTCGCAGCCGATCTCGGCCGCTGGTTCCCGACCACCGAGCTCGCCCATATCGGCGACGAGATCGCCGACGGCGCCTGGGTCCATGAGGGCCGCAAAGCGCGCCCGCTCGCCCTGTTCGACGGGCCGCGCGTGGACTTCAGCCTCGCGCGCCTGCGCCACTATACCGGCACGCCCTCCGAACATACGCAGCGCTACATCCTCTTCACCAATTACGTCCGCTATGTCGACGAGTTCGTCCGCTTCGCCGCCGCCGAGCTGCGGCGCCCGGACAGCCCCTATGAAGCGCTTTCGGCCGCCGGCGGCGTCTATGTCACGCGCGACACGCCGGACGCGGAGACGAAGGTCGCCGAGGGCGGCTGGCGGCGGCACCAGATGCCGGCCTACCATCTGGTCGCGCCCGAGGGCGGCGGCATCACCCTCGTCAATATCGGCGTCGGCCCATCCAATGCGAAGACGGTCTGCGACCATCTCGCCGTGCTGCGGCCGGAAGCCTGGCTGATGATCGGCCATTGCGGGGGCCTGCGCCCGAGCCAGACGATCGGCGACTATGTCCTTGCCCACGCCTATCTGCGCGACGACCATGTGCTCGATGAAATGCTGCCGACCGAGATCCCTCTTCCCGCCATCGCCGAGGTCCAGCAGGCCCTGTTCGACGCCGCCGCGCAGGTGACCGGCGAAGCGCCGCAGGAGCTGAAAAGGAGGCTTCGCACCGGCACCGTCGTCACCACCGACGACCGCAATTGGGAGCTGCGCTACACATTGTCGGCGCTCCGCTTCAACCAGTCGCGCGCGGTCGCCATCGACATGGAATCGGCGACGGTCGCGGCGCAGGGCTATCGCTTCCGGGTTCCCTACGGCACCCTTCTCTGCGTCTCCGACAAGCCGCTCCACGGCGAGATCAAGCTGCCCGGCCAGGCCAATGCCTTTTACGAGCGGGCGATCAGCCAGCATCTGCGCATCGGCATCGAGACGCTTCGGATCCTCAAGGGCGAAGGCGTCCAGCTCCATTCGCGCAAGCTGCGCAGCTTCGACGAGCCGCCCTTCCGGTGAGCGGCCGCGACCTCCTCGTCGACCGCGCCCGGCAGGCGGCGCTCGCCGCCTACGCGCCTTATTCGGGCTTCAGCGTCGGCTGCGCGATCGAATCGGTCGACGGCGAAGTCGCGATCGGGGCCAACATGGAGAATGCCTGCTACCGGCTTGGCGTCTGCGCCGAGATCGCCGCGCTGACGGCGGCCCAGCAGGCCTTCGGGCTGGACCGGATCGCCCGGATCGCGGTGAGCGGCGGCCATGTCGAGGCCGGCGCACTCACCGGCGAGACGGTCGTCACCTCGTGCGGCGGCTGCCGCCAGTCGATCCTCGAGGCGGCCCAGCTCTCCGGCCGCGACATCGAGATCGTCTCCGCCAATGGCGAGGGCAGCGAGACGCGGGTGGACCGCATCTCAACCCTCCTCCCCCACGGCTTCGGCCCGGCCAATCTGAAGGACGCGGAGTAAAATCCTCCCCGGCACGGGGAGGGTGTTGGAGCTTTGGGCTGCCCCCGGCAGTCCAAGATCGTGTCCGGGGGACACGATCTCGCTCCAACACATGCGAAGCATGGTGGAGGGGGCCCGGCACCTGGCACAACTCGCCCTCCACCAGCCTTCGGCCGGTCTCCCTCCCCACGAGCGGGGAGGAATTCAAGCCAGCTTGATCTCCCGAAGCCGCTCCATCAGATAATCGTGGGCGGTGATCGGCACCGGACAGGCGTCCGGCCGCTCGGGCGTGATGCAGCTCGGCAGCGTCTCGATCAGGAAATCGGGCCGGAAGTGCAGGAAGAAGGGCATCGAGTAACGCGAGACTCCGCGCCGCTCGGGCGGCGGATTCACCACTCGGTGCGTGGTCGAGCGAAGCACGTTGTTGGTCAGCCGCTGCAGCATGTCGCCGATATTGACCGCAAGCTCGCCCGGCCTGGGCGTCACCGGCAGCCAGTTGCCGTCGCGGTCGAGCAATTGCAGGCCCGCTTCCTCGGCGCCGAGCAGCAAGGTGATCGTGTTGATGTCCTCATGCGCGCCGGCGCGGACGTTCGGCCCGTCGCCCGGGATCGGCGGATAATGGAGCAGGCGCAGCACCGAATTGCCGTCCCGCACACTATCCTCGAAATAATCCGGCGCGAGGCCGAGATAACGGGCGATCGCCTTCAAGATCCTCAGGCCGGTGCGGTCGAAGGCGGCGAACAATTCGAGGAAGGTGTCGTGGAAGGACTGGACCTCGTCCGGCCAGACGTTCGGCGCCATCAAGTCGGCATAGCGATGGCCCGGCGGCAGCTCCCGCCCGACATGCCAGAATTCCTTGAGGTCGTAGGCGGTCGCGCCCTTGGCCGTTTCGATCCCGAACGGCGTATAGCCCCGCGCCCCGCCGCTGCCCGCGATATGGTAGCGGTTTTTCACCGCGTCCGGCAGCGCGAAAAAGGCTTTGGCTTTCTCCTCGGCGCGCCCGATCAGCTCGGCGGGAATGCCGTGATCGGCGACGATGGCGAAGCCGTAGCGCTCGAACGATTCGCCAAGCTCGCGCGCGAAAGCTTCGGGATTCGTGTCGGAGGCCGTCAGCGAAACCGACGCGACGGAGGGCGTTTTGGTGAGCGTGTCCATGGCCCTGATCTAGTCGCGCGGGCGGTCGAAGCCAACTCCGGACGGGCGTCAGGCCGGGAGCAGCAGCCCCGCCAGGGCAGCGCTCATCAGATTGGCGAGCGAGCCGGCGATCAAGGCCCTGATGCCGAGCCTGGCGATGACCGGGCGCTGGTTGGGCGCGAGGTTGCCGGTCACCGCCATCTGGATCGCGATCGAGCTGAAATTGGCGAAGCCGCACAAAGCGAAGGTCACGATCTTGACGCTGCGCGGGCTGAGCTGGCCTTGCATCTGCCCGAGATCGATGAAGGCGACGAACTCGTTCAGCACCACCTTGGTCCCGAACAGGCCGCCCGCGCTCCCGGCCTCGTTCCAGGGGATGCCGATCAGGAACATGATCGGCCGGAAGATGGTGCCGACGATCTTCTGGAAGCTCAAATCCGCGATTCCGAACCAATGGCCGATGCCGCCGAGCAGGCCGTTGGCGAGCGCGACCAGGGCGACGAAGGCGAGCACCATCGCGCCGACCGCGACGGCGAGGCGGACACCGGTCTGCGCCCCCTGGGCGGCGGCCATGATGATGTTGGCGGGCTTCTCGCCCTCCTCGAACGTCTCGGCGATATCGATCTTCTGCTCTTCGGGCGCGGCGCCTTCGAGCGGCAGCTCGTCCTTCGGCGGCGCGTCGGGCATGATGATCTTGGCCATCAGGATGCCGCCCGGCGCCGACATGAAGGCGGCGGCGAGCAGGAAGGGCAGAGCCTGCTGGCCGAGCAACTGGGCGTAAGCGAGCAGGATCGTCCCCGCCACGCCGGCCATGCCGACCGTCATCACCGTGAAGATCTGCGACGGCGGCAAAGCAGCGAGATAGGGGCGGACGACGAGCGGCGATTCGCTCTGGCCGACGAAGATGTTGGCCGCCGCGCTCAAGGATTCGACGCGGCCGATGCCGGTGATCCAGCCGATCGCGCCGCCCACCCAGCGCACGATCCTCTGCATGATTCCGAGATAGTAAAGGATCGCAACGATCGAGGCGAAGAAGATGATCACCGGCAGCGCGCCGAGCGCGAAGGTATGGCCGAGAGGGTTCTTGTCGGCTGGCCCGAACAGGAATTCGGTGCCTTTATCGGCATAGCCGAGCAGATTGGCGACGCCGGCTGAAAGGACCTGGATGCCCGCCTGCCCCCAGGTCGTATAGAGGACGAGCACCGCGATTCCCGCCTGGAGCGCGAAGGCGGCGGCGACGACGCGAAGGCGGATCGCGCGCCGGTTCGACGAGAGCAGGAAGGCCAGCCCCAGGATCACGGCGATCCCGGCAATCCCCATCAATCTGTCCATCATTCCCCCCGCCCCTCTTCCCCTACCAGACCATCTTCTTTTCGGCGGATGCGATCGCGGCGTCCAGCGTCCCGATCGCCTCTCCGATATCCCCCGCGACCATCAGCTGGGCCCGCCGCGCCGGCGACATGAAACGGCTTTCCGTCACATGGTCGAGAAAGGAGAGGAGGCCATCCCAGAAGCCGGAGACATTGAGGAGGCAGAAGGGCTTGGCATGATAGCCGAGCGCGTTCCAGGTCCAGGCCTCGAACAATTCGTCGAACGTGCCGATGCCGCCGGGAAGCGCGACGAAGGCATCGGTCAGCTCGGTCATCTTCGCCTTGCGCTCGTGCATGTCGGCGACGATGTGGATCTCGGTGAGGCCGTTATGGGCGACCTCGAGGTCGATCAGCGCCTGGGGGATCACGCCATAAGCCTCGCCACCGGCGCCGAGCACCGCGTCGGCGACGATTCCCATCAGCCCGAGCCGACCGCCGCCATAAACGAGCCCGATCCCGCGCCGCGCCATCTCCTCGCCCGTCACCCGCGCGGTCTCGGCGAAGGCGGGATCGGCCCCAAGGCTGGAGCCGCAATAAACAGCGAGGCGTTTCATGAGGATGCCGCCTTGGACATGATCGGCACCGTGCGGGGCACGGTGCCGTGCCGAGCTGTTGCAAGGCGCTTCATACGTTCTCGATCAATTGCTTGAGATCGGCCTCCGGGCGGGCGCCGAAATGGGAGATCACTTCGGCGGCGGCGACCGCGCCGAGGCGGAGACTCTCCTCGAGCGGCCGGCCTTCGGTCAGCCCGACGAGGAAACCGGCGGCGAACAGGTCGCCGGCGCCGGTCGTGTCGACCACGCCCCGGCCGATCCGCGCGATCGGCACCGAGACGCGCCGGCCGCGCTCTACCGCCAGCGCGCCGTGCGCGCCGCAAGTGACCACGAGCAAAGGCACTTTCTCCTGGATCGCCGCCACCGCCGCCTCGCGGTCCCGGTCGTCGGCCAGCGCCATTATCTCCGCTTCGTTGGCGAAGAGGATGTCGATCAGGCCGCCGTCGATCATCGCCATCAGGTCCGCCCGGTGCGGCGCGATGCAGGCGATGTCGGAAAGGGTGAAGGCGACCTTGCGCCCCGCCTCCCGCGCGATGGCGATCGCCTCCATCATCGCCGCGCGGGGGCCTTCGGAGCGCCAGAGATAGGCTTCGAGATAGAGGATCGCCGCATCCCTGATCTGCCCGGCATCCAGCGCGTCGGCGGAAAGCTGATGGGCGGCGCCCCGAAACGTGTTCATCGTCCGCTGCGCGTCGGGCGTGACGAGGATCAGGCAGCGGCCGGTCGGCGCGCCGTTCGCGATCGGCGGGGTCAGGAACTCGACGCCGAGCGCTCCGATATCGTGGGCGAAAATTTCGCCGAGCTGATCCTTCGCCACCTGGCCGACGAAGCCGGCCCGGCCGCCCATCGCCGCCACGCCCGCCATCGTGTTCGCCGCCGAGCCGCCGCTCGTCTCGCGCGCCTGGCTCATCCTGGCGTAGAGCCGGGTCGCGCCCGCCGCGTCCAGCACGCGCATCGATCCCTTGACCAGCCCCTCTTCCTCCAGGAATGAATCGTCGGCGGTCGCGATCACGTCGACCACGGCGTCGCCGATCGCGAGAACGTCCAGTCGAGTGTCGGTCACGCCCGTCTGATGGCCGGGAAAGGCGGCGACGGAAAGCCCTTTTTGCGCGCCGGGAAAGCCGTTACGCACCCACCATGGAAAGCAACCCTTCGTCCGCCGTTCCGCGCTCGCTCTTCCTCTATTCGATCTTCTACGGCGGCATGGTCTGCATCGCCGGCGTGCTCGGCGCCAAGCAGGTGGCCCTGGGTCCGCTCGCCGTCGAGGCGGGGATTTTCGGCTTCATCCTGCTCGTCGTGCTCGCGAGCACGATCGCCGAGCTGCACGGCCGCGCGACCGCCGACCGGCTGGTGCGGATCGGCTTCGTGCCTTTGATCGTCTCGATGGCGCTGATCCGGCTCGTCCTCGCGCTTCCGACCGATCCCGGCATGTACGAGCCGGCCAAGGCGGCCTTCCCGATCATCCTCGGCCAAAGCGCGCGAATGATGCTCGCCGGCCTCATCGCCTACGGCACGTCGCAGACGCTCAACGTCCTCATCTTCTCGAAGCTGGCCGGGCAGGAAGGCGGCCGGCTGCTCTGGCTGCGGGCGATCGTCGCCAGCGTCTGCTCGCAGATCGTCGACACTTTGCTGTTCATCACCATCTCCTTCTACGGGGAGCGGCCGATCCTTGATCTCATGCTCGGCCAGATGCTGGCCAAGATCGTGCTGTCGCTGGTGCTGGTGCCCTTGCTCATCTATCTCTTCGTCGGCCTCGGCCGCCGCCTCGACGCGCGTTCCTGAGCGATCTCCGCCGGCCGAATCGGCCGATCCGGAATAATCAATGTTTTAACGATCTTATGGGATGCGCGCGGCCGGAGGTCGGCGTGGACCCTGGCAAGCTCGTCCGGCACTGGAAGGATCGATTCGCGGCGCCCCGTCGCCCGTGGCGGTGGGAATGGCTGTTCGCGCTCGGCATCGCGGCGACCGTCGCGGTCCTCATCGCGATGGCGGTCACGACCCGCAACGCCGCCGAGCAAAGACGGTCCGCGGAGACCTGGCAGATGCACACGGTGGACGTGCTGCGGACGGTGGGCGCGCTCCAGTCGGCAATCGACCGCGCCGACGCGGCCGACCATTCCTATCTTCTGACGCGCGACGTCGCGCATGCGCGGGCGCTCGCCGACCGCCAGCGCGAGATCGCCGCCGCCGAGCGCCGCCTGATGACGCTGACCAGGGACAACAGGCTTCAGCGGGTCCATCTGCGGCGCTTCCGCGAGGCGCTCGGTCTCTATCTGGCAAGCCTCAAGCCCGAGCTTCGTGCCGACGGCGGATCGGCCGGTCCCGACGTCTATCCTTTGCTGATCCAATCCGACGATCATCTCGATTCGGTGCGGCGGGCGCTGGCCGCGGTGCGCGAGACGGAGCGCGGCCTCCTCGTCGAGCGGACGGCATCGTTCGGCGCCGCGGCCGACCGGCTTCAGCGCCATGCCTTCGTGCTGCTCGGGATCGGCTTCCTGCTGATCGCCGGCGCTGCGGGCGCCTTGTTGAGCGCGATGCGGGCGAGTCGGGCGAAGAATGTGGTCGTCGCCGAGCTGCGCCGCGCCTCGACCACGGACGAGCTGACGCAATTGCCCAACCGCCGCCATTTTCTCGCGCGGCTGGCGGAAGAGCTGGCGCGGGCGCAGCGCCACGGCGAGCCTCTGGCCGTCGCCTTGCTCGACATCGATCATTTCAAGCGGATCAACGACACGTACGGCCATGCGGCCGGCGACCTCGTGCTGAAGGAGACGGCGTCCGTGCTTCGCGCCGCGACCCGAACCGAGGAATCGATCGGGCGGATCGGCGGCGAGGAATTCGCGGTGGTGATGCCGGCGACCGAGGTCCACGCCGCCCGCCGCGCCTGCGAGCGGCTGCGCGCGGCCCAGAACGGGCGGACCTTCGCTTTGCCGTCGGGAGACGAAGTCCGCGTGACGCTGAGCGGCGGCGTCGCCATCGCCCATCCCGGCGAGCCGATCCAGCAGCTCATGGCCCGCGCGGACCACGCGCTCTACGAAGCCAAGCGTCAGGGGCGGGACCGGATCAGGATGGCGGCCTGAACGGGATATTTTCGAAAGGAAGTGGCGAAGCGGGGTGAGCTTCATGCATTACGACCTGGGATATATCGATCTGGAACAAAGAACCCTGCAATCCCTCGACAACCCGTTCGGCGCGAGGTTGTAACCTATGTCTCCGGTACGAAATGTTACCTATGTGTCCGGGCCGGACAGCCGAGGAGTGGCGGAGCGGGAGGGATTCGAACCCTCGATACGGTTTTGCCGTATACTCACTTTCCAGGCGAGCGCCTTCGACCACTCGGCCACCGCTCCGCATGTCCCGGAAGGCCGGCGATCTAATCGCGCCTTGGCGCCAGGGCAAGGCGGATGAAGCGGGAGGGATTGGACGCGCTGCGCGCGCCCGTCTCCGCCGCACTGCGTGCGGCTCCGGCTCGAACCCTCGATACGGTTTTGCTTATGCTCAACTTTCCAGGCGAGCGCCTTCGACCACTCGGCCGCCGCTCCGCATGGTCTGGAAGGCCGGCGATCTAATCGCGCCTTGGCGCCAGGGCAAGGCGGATGAAGCGGGAGGGATTGGACGCGCTTCGCGCGCCCGTCTCCGCCGCACTGCGTGCGGCTCCGGCTCGAACCCTCGATACGGTTTTGCTTATACCCACTTTCCAGGCGAGCGCCTTCGACCACTCGGCCGCCGCTCCGCATGCTCTGGAAGGCCGGCGATCTACTCGCGCCTTGGGGCCAGGGCAAGGCGGATGAAGCGGGAGGGATTGGACGCGCTGCGCGCGTGCGGCTCCGGCTCGAACCCTCGATACATTTTTGCTTATACTCACTTTCCAAGCGAGCGCCTTCGACCGCTGGCCACCGCTCCGCATGTCCCTTGGAGGCCGGCCATCCGGCGCGGTGAAAGCTAGGAAGCAAGCGAGGCGAAGCCATCCATCTGCCGGGCGAGGTCCACGTCCTTCGCCGTGACGCCGCCTTCGCTGTGCGTGGAGAGCGCCACGTCCACCCGGTTCCAGCCGTTCGACCAGTCGGGATGATGATCCGCCTTTTCGGCGGCAAGCGCGACGCGGGTCATGAAGGCGAAGGCTTCGGAAAAGTCGCGGAATTCGAAGGTCCGTCGAATCGCCTTGGCCTCCCCGTCCCATGACCAGCCGGGAAGCCCTTGCAGCGCCTCATCCCGTTCCGCATCGGTCAGCATCATTGTTTCCTCCCTTGTTTCGCCCTTATGTCACGCCCGAATGAGCGACGGTCAAACCTTTGCGCCCGATGCCGCCACGATCGAGCGGCTCGCCGAGGCGGCGATCGCTCGGATGCCGGAGGAATTCCGCCGTCATCTCCGGGACGTCGTCCTGCGCATCGACGACTTCGCCGAGGACAGGGTGCTCGACGAGCTCGGAATCGAGGATCCGTTCGACCTTTCCGGCCTCTATAGCGGCCGGCCGATCGGCGAGCGCTCGTCGATGCTCTCAGGAGAGCTTCCGGCGATGATCCACCTCTACCGCCGGCCTTTGCTCGACGAATGGGCGGAGACCGGGGTCAGCCTGGAGGCTTTGATCACCCATGTCATCGTCCACGAGGTCGGCCACCATTTCGGCTTCTCCGACGAAGACATGCACGCGATCGAGGACCAGGCGGGGTGAACGCGGCGGAGACGCTGCTGCGGCTCGACCGGGTCGCCTGCGTCCGCGGCGGGCGCCTCCTGTTCGAAGGGTTGGACCTCGCCCTCGGTCCGGGCGAGGCGGCAATCGTCACGGGGCCGAACGGGGCCGGCAAGTCGAGCCTGCTCCGGCTCGCCGGCGGACTGCTTTCCCCCGCGGCGGGCGTGGTGGCGCGCGGCGATTCGGTCGCCCTCGCCGACGAGGGACCGGCGCTTGATGCGAAATTGAGCCTCGGCCGGGCGCTCGGTTTCTGGGCGAAAATGGACGGACGCGACGCCGCGGCGGGCATTGCCGCGATGGGTCTCGCACCGCTGGCGGACGTGCCGGTGCGGATGCTTTCGACCGGCCAGCGCAAGCGGGCAATGCTTGCGCGGGTCATTTCCTCGGGCGCCGCCCTGTGGCTGCTCGACGAGCCTGGCAACGGCCTCGATTCGGAGGGGCTGGACCGGCTCGGCGCGGCGATGGCGGCCCATCGGGCCGAAGGCGGCGCGATCCTCGCCGCCTCGCACCAGCCGCTCGACCTTGCCGGCGCCAAGCAGGTGGCGCTGGGATGAGCGCCCTCATCCTTCGCGAGCTTCGGCTTGCCGCGACCGGCGGCAGCGCATTGCTGCCGCTTATCTTCTTCCTGCTGGTGGCGACGCTCTTCCCGTTCGCGATCGGTCCCGACACGCCTTTGCTCGCCCGGACCGGCGGCGGCGCCCTCTGGGTCGCCGCCCTGCTCGCCGCTTTGCTGCCGGTCGAGCGGCTGGTCGAGCCCGACCGGACCAGCGGCTTCCTCGACCAGCTCGCGTTGCGGGGGGTGAGCGAGGAGAGCATCGCCGCCGCCAAGCTCGCCGGCCATTGGCTGAGCTTCGGCCCGCCTTTGATGCTCGCCGCTCTGCCCGCTTCGGCCCTGATGAAGCTGCCCGAGCCGATGCTTGCCCGGCTCGAGCTCGGCCTGCTTGCCGGCACGCCGGGCCTCGCCGCTCTGACCCTGCTCACCGCCGCCCTCACCGCCGGCCTGCGCGGCGCCGGCGCGCTTGGCGGCCTGCTGATGCTGCCGCTGGCGGTGCCGATCCTGATCTTCGGCGCGGGGATGGGCGATCCCGTGGCCGGCGAGGGCGCGATCAAGCTGCTCGCGGCGGCTTCGCTTTTCCTCGTCGCAATCGCGCCTTTCGCGGCCGGCGCCGCGATCCGGGCCGCGAGAGATTGAGCCCCTCCCCTGAAAGGGAGGGGCTTGTTACGGTCGCGACCAGCGGGCGAAAATCGCCGTGGGGAGCAGCAGCCCGCGCGCTTCCTCGCGGACGGCCATGTCGCCGCATTCGACGCGGCCGCCGAGATCGCCCAACGCCTGGGTCAGCAGCTCGCCGATCGCAAGCGCCGACATTCGCACGGCGTAGACGGTGAGGACGAGGAAGCAGCTTTCCGCGTCGAGGAGTCGGCGGCAATCCGCGATCAGGCCGGGCAACCCCTCCTCGAGCCGCCACACCTCGCCCTCCGGGCCGCGGCCATATTTCGGCGGATCGAGGATGATTCCATCATAGCGGCGGCCACGCCGCACCTCGCGCGCGACGAACTTCGCCGCATCGTCGACCAGCCAGCGGATCGGGCGGTCCTGCATGCCGGAGAGGGCGGCATTTTCCTTGCCCGCCTCGACCGATTTCCTGGAGGCATCGACATGGACGAGCCGCGCGCCCGTCGCGGCCAGCGCAAGCGTGCCGACGCCGGTATAACCGAACAGGTTCAGCGCCTCGGCTTGTCCTGAGCCCGTCGAAGGGTCGAGCCGTTCCCGCATCCACGCCCATTGCGGCGCCATGTCGGGGAAGAAAGCGAGGTGGCGGAAGGGCGTGCATTGGGCGCGAAAGCGCACCTCCTCCCAGCCCAGCGCCCAGCCGTCGCGCGGGACGGGGCGGCGGAACGCCCAGCGGCCGCCGCCTTCCTCGTCCGAGCCGGAGATGAATTCGCCGTCGGCGTCCCAATCCGCCGCGGCAGGCGCCCAAAGGGCCTGCGGCTCCGGCCTGATGAAGCGATAGGGGCCGTAGCGTTCGAGCTTGCGCCCGCCGCCGCTGTCGACGAGCCCGTAATCGCGCCAGGGCTCCGCGACGAGCGTCGCGAGCGTCATGCCGCGCGGACGGCTGGGAAGCCGATCGTGGCGCGGGCGCGGGGACCGGCGAGCATCGCGGCGCCGGCCGTGCGGACCTGCTCCAGCGTCACCGCCCGCACCGCCTCGATGACCTCCGCCGGCGCGACCAGCCGCCCGTAGACGGCGAGCTGGCGGGCGACATAATGGGCCTGCCCCCACGGGCTTTCGAGCGACATGAGCAGGCCTGCGCGCGCCTGGGTGCGCACCCGCTCGAGCTCGCGCGGCGTCGCGGTCGCAGCCGTCTCGGCGAGGATCTCCTCGATCAGCTGCGCTGCGGCGGCCGACCGGCGGCGCGCGGTCGCGGCATAGACGGAGAGGATTCCGGCGTCCGAATAAGGATGGAGCGAAGCATAGACGGAATAAGCGAGCCCCCTTTCCTCGCGCACCTGCTGGAACAGGCGCGAGGACAGGCCGCCGCCGACAATGTCCGCGAACAGGCGCGCGGCGAAATGTTCCGGATCGCGCTGCGCCGGCGCCGCGAAGCCCAAAGTGAAATGGGCCTGCTCGCTCGGCGTCCGGCCGACCCGTGCGCCGCCGGTGAAGCGGCCCGGCTCGGCCATCCCGCTCACGCCGCCCGGCAGATCGGCGAAGCGCTCGCCCGCGAGCGCCACCAGCCCGTCATGATCCACCTTGCCGGCCGCGACGAGGATCAGGCCGCCCGCGCGATAATGATCGTTCCGCCAGGCGTGGAGATCGTCGAGCGCGATCGCCTCGATGCTCTGCTCGTCGCCGAGGATCGGCCGGCCGAGCGGCTGGTCGGCGAAGGCGGCGGACCACAGCTCGTCGAAGACGATATCCGACGGCGTGTCGCGCGCCTCGCCCAGTTCCTGCAGCACGACGTCCTTTTCGCGCGCCAGCTCGGCGGGATCGAAATGGGGCCGCTGGACGAGATCGGCGAGCAGTTCGACCGCGAGCGGCACATGCTCGGCCATGACCGAGGCGGTGAAACTGGTCCCGTCCCGTTCGGTACAGGCATTGAGGTCGCCGCCGACATCCTCGATCGCCTCGCTGATCTCGCGCGCCGAGCGCCCGCCCGCCCCCTTGAACACCATATGCTCGAAGAGATGGGCGATGCCGTTGAGCCGCGCCGGCTCGTGCCGCGATCCGGCCTCGGCGAACAGGCCGACCGCCGCAGTCTCGACGCCGGGCATGGACCGGGTCGCGACCCGAAGGCCGCCGGGAAGAAGGGTGAGCTGCTGCATCGAGCCGGAGTTAGGGGGCCGGACGGTTCGGGGCAACCTTGTCGCGCCGCCGGCGCCTCAGCGCGAGCGGATAGATGATCAGCGCCGCCGCCGCGAAGCAGAACCATTGGATCGCGTAGAACAGGCTGTTGTTCGGCATGTCTGCGGGCGAGGGCGGCTTGGTCGCGACCAGGCCCGGCGCGGGATTGACGGCGAGCAGGCGGATCGTGTGCAACCGGTCGGGGACGATCAGGCCGGTGACCGGGCCGCCGCGCCATTGCGGCGGATTCGGCGAGGCCGACCAGCCGACGTCCACCTCCATGCCCGGCCCCTCCGCGCCGACACGGCAGGAGGCGACATGGCTCCAGCCGGGCTCGTCCTTGAGGTTGCGCCCGGCAATCTCACGCCAGCCGACGGGCTGGAGGCAGAAGCCGGCCGCATGGCGGTAGAGCAGGCCGTCGTCCGACGGGGGCACGGCCGGCCACGCGACCGGCGGCAACCGGCTGTTACGCGCGTAGCGGGCGGCGAGGCCGTTCTTGTAGTGGAAGCGATGGATCTGCCAGACGCCAAGCCACACCATCAGCCCGGCGGCTGCGGCGACGAGGATGGTCGGGACGATTGGAATCCGCATTAGTCGGCCTCTGCGATCCGCCCCTCACGAGCCCGATGCCTGTACTCGAGCGCGAGCAGCAGGGCCTTGGCGATACGGAGCGAGACGATCACCATTGCGGTCGTCAGCGGCAGCCACAACAGGACGTGAACCCACCATGGCGGGCTGAACTTGAGGTCGACGGTGACGGCGAGGCCGACGATCAATGCGCCGACGACGAGGATCAGGAGGGCGGCCGGCCCGTCGCCGACATTGAAGGCGCCGAAATCGAGGCCGCACGCACGGCATTTGGGCGCGAAGCCGGTCAGGCTCCGGAACAGGGTCTTCGCGCCGCAGCGCGGGCAGAGCCCCCGTAGCGCCACGAGACTCGGAGAGGGGTCGTTTTCGCTCACAAGGGTCCTTCGATACGGGCCTTCCCCGGATCAAGCCCCGGGGTCAGTCCCTACTCGGGATGAGCGGTGGAAAAATTCCGCTCATCCTGAATGACGGCCGCTGAGCTTGACGAAAGCGGCGTCTCGAAGGATCACCCCGCGTAAGGCGCGCCCCAGCCGCCCCAGACATAGACGCAGATGAACAGGAACAGCCAGACGACGTCGACGAAATGCCAATACCAGGCCGCCGCCTCGAAGCCGAAATGCTGCTCGGGCTTGAAGTCGCCGCGATAGGAGCGGATCAGGCAGACGGTGAGGAAGATGGTGCCGATGATGACATGGGCGCCGTGGAAGCCCGTCGCCATGAAGAAGGCCGAGGTGTAGACATTCTCGCTGAAGTGGAAGGGGGCGTGGCTATATTCATAGGCCTGGATGCTGGTGAAGGCGATGCCGAGCAGGATCGTGCACCACAGGCCCTTCTTGAGCCCGCTGCGATCATTGTGGATCAGCGCATGGTGCGCCCAGGTGACGGTCGTTCCCGAGCAGAGCAGGATCAACGTGTTGAGCAGGGGGAAGCCGAACGGGTTCAGCACCTCCATGCCCTTGGGCGGCCAGACGCCGCCGACCGCGTCCACCGCCGAGGGGAAGAGCGATGAATCGAACCAGGCCCAGAACCAGGCGACGAAGAACATCACCTCCGAGGCGATGAACAGGATCATGCCGTAGCGCAGGTGGAGCTGGACGACCGGCGTATGGTCGCCGCCATGGGCCTCGCGGATCACGTCGGTCCACCAGGAGAACATCGTGAAGAGGATTCCGGCGACTCCGAGCGCCATCACCCATGCCCCGCCCGCCGCCTCGTGCAGCCACATCACGAACCCGCCGAAGAAGCACAGGGCGGCGATGGCGCCGATCAGCGGCCACGGACTCGGATTGACGAGGTGATAGGGGTGGTTCTTCGCTCCGGCCATCGGCGGCTTTCCTCTGTTTCCTGCCTCGCGCGGCGCGGACGGCCGCGGCTTCGGGGTTCCTCTAGGGTCTAAACGCGATCCCCGCAACGCGCCTGATCGCGCTTTCGCGCGGGTTGCAAAACGAGGGGATCGATCAGCCGCTCCCCGCCTGGTCGGACGGGTAGAAAGTGTAGCTCAAGGTGATCTCGCTGATGTCGCTCGTGTCCGGGTCCTTGAGGAATTGGGGATCGACGAAGAAGATGACCGGCATCCGCGCTTTCTCGCCCGGCTTGAGAATCTGCCGGGTGAAGCAGAAGCACTGGATCTTCTTGAAATATTTGCCGGCCTGGGGCGGGCTGACGTTGAAGGCGGCGCTTCCGGTGATCGCCCGCGCCGACAGGTTCGTCGCATCGAAGACCGCCATCTCGCGCTCGCCGATCGTGGCGATCTGCCGGTTCTTCTCGGGCTCGAACCGCCAGGGCAGGGTCGGCGAGACGTTGGCGTCGAAGCGGATCGACACCTCCTTGCCCGCCACCGGCCCCGGCGCCGTCTGCGCCCGCTGGGTGGTCCCGTTGAAGCCGGTCACCTGGCAGAAGACGCGATAGAGGGGGACGCTTGCGAAGGCGAGGCCGACCATCGCCAGCGCGACCAGGGCCATGATCGCCGCGGTGCGGCCGTTCCGGCCCGGATCGGGTCGGACGTCGCCGGTCATAGAGTGAGCCTGATCTTGGCGATCGTGATCGCGTAGACGAGGATCACGAACAGAGCGAGCAGCACCGCCATCACCACCGCCCGCGCCCGCTGCCGCCGGCGGATCTCGGCATCGTCGGGGCGCGGCGCATCGGGCTTCATGCGAAGAGCAGCCGGTCGGCGACGAGCGCGCCGAAGATCGCGAACAGATAGAGGATCGAGAAAGCGAACAGCCTCTTCTCCGCTTTCATCGCCGCCGGCTCGACGGTGCGGCTCAGCCAGACCATGAGCGCCATGGCGAGGAAGACGAGGCTGAGCACCGCCGCGGCGATGCCGTAAAAGGCGCCGGCAAGGCCGAGCGGCCAGGGCGCGACCGCCGCCGCCGCCATCGGCAGGCTGTAGAGGAAGATCTGCCGCCGGGTCGGGCCGATGCCGGCGACGACCGGCAGCATCGGCACGCCCGCCGCTTCGTAATCGGAGCGGACGAACAGCGACAAGGCCCAGAAATGGGGGGGCGTCCACAGGAAGATGAGGGCGAAGAGCAGGATTGGGAGCAGGCCGACATGGCCGGTCGCCGCGGCCCAGCCGATCAGCGGCGGAAAGGCCCCCGCGGCGCCGCCGATGACGATATTCTGCGGGGTCCGCCGCTTCAGCCAGATCGTATAGACCAGAACGTAGAAGAGGATGGAGAGAGCGAGGATCGCCGCCGCCATGCGATTGGTGGCGAGCTCCATCAGGATGACCGAGAAGAAAGCGAGCCCGACTCCGAAGTGGAGCGCCGACTGGCGGTCCATCCGCCCGGCGGGAAGCGGCCGATCCGCCGTCCGCTTCATCTTCGCGTCGAGATCGGCCTCGTACCACATGTTGAGCGCCGCCGCCGCGCCTGCGCCGAGCGCAATGCAGAGGATGGCGGTGAAGCCGAGCACCGGCGGGATCGGAACCGGCGCGATCAGCATTCCCGCGAGCCCGGTGAAGACGACGAGGCTCATCACCCGCGGCTTGGTCAGCGCGAGGAAATCACGCCAGTCGGCGGGGACGGCGGTCTGTGCGGCGGCGGTCACGCTGGTCATATAGGTCCGAACAGTACGTCCTTCGAGACGCCGTTTCGCCAGGCTCAACGGCTCCTCAGGATGAGCGGTTTCGGGCCTTCACGCGCTCATCCTGAGGTGGGACTGAGCTTGGCGAAGGCCCGTATCGAAGGGGTCAGTCGATCCTCGGCAAAGTCGAGAATTGGTGGAAGGGCGGCGGGCTCGACAGGGTCCATTCGAGCGTCGTCGCCCCCTCGCCCCAGGGATTGTCCGGCGCCTTGCGGCCCGCGAACAGCGACCAGAAGAGGTTGATGAAGAACACCCCCATTGAGGCGGCCATAATGAAATAGCCGACCGACGCGATGTAATTCCAGTGCGCGAAGGCGTCCGCATAATCGGGAACGCGCCGCGGCATGCCGTTCATGCCGAGGAAGTGCATCGGAAAAAACAGGACGTTCACGCCGATGAAGAAGACCCAGAAATGGATTTTGCCGAGCGTCTCGTTGTACATGCGGCCCGACATTTTCGGGAACCAGTAATAGAAGCCGGCGAAGAGCGAGAAGACCGCACCCAGCGACAGCACATAGTGGAAGTGGGCGACGACGTAATAAGTGTCCTGGAAGATGGTGTCGACGCCGGCATTGGCGAGCACGACGCCGGTGACGCCGCCGACCGTGAACATGAAGATGAAGCCGAGCGCCCACAGCATCGGCGTCTCGAAGGTGAGCGAGCCGCCCCACATGGTCGCGATCCACGAGAAGATCTTGATGCCGGTCGGCACCGCGATCACCATCGTCGCCGCGGTGAAGTACATCTTGGTGTTCACGTCGAGGCCGACGGTGAACATGTGGTGCGCCCAGACGACGAAGCCGATCACGCCGATCGCGACCATCGCATAGGCCATGCCGAGATAGCCGAACACCGGCTTGCGGCTGAAGGTCGCGATCACCTGGCTGATCATGCCGAAGCCCGGCAGGATCATGATGTAGACCTCGGGGTGGCCGAAGAACCAGAAGAGGTGCTGGAAGAGCAACGGGTCGCCGCCGCCCTGGGCGTCGAAGAAGTGGGTGTTGAAGTTGCGGTCGGTCAGCAGCATCGTGATCGCGCCCGCGAGCACCGGCAGCGCGAGCAGCAGCAGGAACACCGTCACCAGGATCGACCAGACGAAGAGCGGCATCTTGTGCAGCGTCATGCCCGGCGCGCGCATGTTGAAGATGGTGGTGATGAAGTTGATCGCGCCGAGGATCGAGCTTGCGCCCGCGAGGTGGAGCGAGAAGATCACCATGTCGACCGCGGGCCCGGGCGAGCCGCTGGTCGAGAGCGGCGCGTAGAGCGTCCAGCCGGTGCCGGCGCCGTTGCCGGTGCCGCCCGCAAACTGGGTCGAGCCGAGCAGCAGGAGGAAGGCGGGGACGAGCAGCCAGAAGCTGATATTGTTCATGCGCGGAAAGGCCATGTCGGGCGCGCCGATCATCAGCGGCACGAACCAGTTGCCGAAGCCGCCGATCATCGCCGGCATGACCATGAAGAAGACCATGATCAGGCCGTGCGCGGTCACCAGCACGTTCCAGAGATGGGTCGCCTCGTCCATCGTGGCGTGGGGCCCGGCCCAAATCTGGAGATATTGAATGCCTGGGTGCATCAGCTCGGTCCGCATCAGGCCCGAAATGGTGCCGCCGATGATCCCCGCGGTGATCGCGAAGATCAGATAGAGCGTGCCGATATCCTTGTGGTTGGTCGACAGGAACCAGCGCGTGAAGAAGCCGGGCACATGCTCCGCCTCATGGTGGTGATCATGCTCGTGCGCTTCGAAATGCAGATTGTTGGCGGTGGTGTCGGTCATCTCAAATTCCGCGGCTGGATTGGGCCTGGCTCTGATTGGTGCCGATCGGTCGGCCGGTTCCAGCAGAGACGTTGGTCGGAGCGGGCGTTGCGGAGGTTCCGCCGCCCGGCGCAGTGGTTGACGCAGGGGCCCCCTGCGGGTTGGTGATCGGCGAGCCGGCGGTCGTGTCCGGCCCGGTCGGCTTCTTCGCGCCCGGCATCGTGCCGCCCTTCGAAGCGACCCAGGCGGCGAACTGGGCCGGGCTCACCACCTCGACCGCGATCGGCATGAAGCCGTGGCGGGCTCCGCACAATTCGGAGCATTGCCCGTAATAGACGCCCGGGCGATCCACCTTGAACCAGGTCTCGTTGAGGCGGCCGGGGACCGCATCCATCTTCACCCAGAAAGCGGGGACCGCCCAGCTGTGGATGACGTCGGACGCGGTCACGATCACCTTCACGACCGCGCCTTGCGGCACGACCATCCGCTCGTCGACGCCGAGCAGCCGCGGCTCGCCCCGTTTCTGATCGTCGGCGTCGGACAGGATGTTCGAGACGACCTCGAACCCGCCATTGTCCGGATAGGAATAGGTCCAATACCATTGGTTGCCGGTCACCTTGACGGTGAGGTCCGCCTTGGGCGGATCATATTGGTGGGCGAGCAGCCGGATCGACGGCACCGCGATCGCGACGAGGATCAGCACCGGTACCAGAGTCCAGACGATCTCGAGGGCGGTATTGTGGGTGGTGCGGGAGGGTTGCGGATGGCGGCCGCGGCGGAAGAGGAAGACTGCGGCGAGAAGCAGGACAAGGACGAAAATGCTGATCACCGACACGACCGGCATCAGTATCCAATCGTGGAACCAGGCGGCCTCGATGCCGATCGGCGTGAATTGCGGCTGGAGATGGGCTTTGCCATCGGGCTGTCCGATGCCCGGCGTCGGCTTGGCGAGCGGGCCGATCGCGCTCTGCGTCTCCTGGGCGTTCGACGGCGCGGGCGCCGAGCCGGTTTCGGAACCGACCACCTGCGACGGCTGGGCCGGAGAGGCCTGGGATTTGGCGCTGATCGCGTCGCTGGCAGGCGCCGGCTTTCCCTGCGGCGCGCCGGCGGTTGCCGCTGACGCGGTCGGCGCGGACGCTGGCTGCTGCGCCAGGGCAGCGGCCGGAGCCAGGAAAAGCGACGCCGCGAGGAGGAAAATCTTGTCGAACGTCTTCATCGATACCCCTTGGGACCTCCGGGCGGAGCGGGACGGAGTCGCGCGCGGGAAGCGGCGGCCCGCCGGCCTTATAGGGAGCAGGTTCCCGCTCCTCAAGCGCCCCTTTCCCGCTTTTTCGGCAAGCGCTTGAAGGGACTTGGCCGCCGCCTTATCAGGCCGCCAGCCGCATCCGGCCGCGCGGAGTCCACATGACCGAAAACGAGATCCTCGCCGAGTTCCGCGCCGCCGGCGCCCTGCTCGAAGGCCATTTCATCCTCTCCTCCGGCCTGCACAGCCCGCGCTACCTGCAATGCGCGCGCGTGCTGATGGACCCGAAACGGGCGGCTCGGCTCGCCGAAGCCCTGGTGGCGACCTTCCCCGAGGCGATGCGGCGCGGCATCGACATAATCGTCTCTCCGGCCCTGGGCGGGATCATCGCCGGCCACGAGGTCGCCCGCGCGCTCGGCGTCGAGGCGCTGTTCGTCGAGCGGCCGTCGGGCAGCTTCGAGCTTCGCCGAGGCTTCCGCCTCGATCCGGGCCAGCGCGTCCTGCTCGTCGAGGACGTGGTGACGACCGGCCTCAGCTCGCGCGAGGCGATCGCCGCGGTCGAGGCCGCCGGCGGCAGGGTCGTGGCAGCGGCCGCCCTCGTCGACCGCTCCAACGGCCACGCCGATCTCCGCGTGCCCTTCTTCCCGCTGATCCGCCTGTCGGTCCCGGCTTACGCCGTCGACTCGTTGCCGCCCGAGCTCGCCGTGCTCCCGGCCGAGAAGCCGGGAAGCCGGAAAGCCCCCGTCCCGAGCGAAGTCGAGGGGCCTGCCCCGAGCGAAGTCGCGGGGGCGTGACCCAATCCCTCCGCCTCGGTGTCAACATCGACCATGTCGCGACCATCCGGAACGCGCGCGGGGGCGATCATCCCGATCCGGTGAAGGCGGCACTACTCGCCGCCGAGGCGGGCGCGGACGGCATCACCGCCCATCTGCGCGAAGACCGCCGCCACATCCGCGACGAGGATATCTCGGAGCTGAGGGCGCGGCTTTCGATCCCGCTCAACCTCGAAATGGCGGCGACCGAGGAGATGCTCGAGATCGCGCTCCGCCACCAGCCGCACGCCGCCTGCATCGTGCCCGAGCGGCGCGAGGAGCGAACCACCGAAGGCGGCCTCGACGCTGCGGGCCAGGACAATCATCTCCATCCCTTCGTCGCCCGGCTCGGCGCGGCCGGAATCCGCGTCAGCCTGTTCATCGAGCCCGACCCGCGCCAGATCGAGGCGGCGATCCGGCTCGGAGCGCCGGTGGTGGAATTCCACACCGGCCGTTACGCCCATCTGGACGGCGAGGCGCGCGCCGCCGAGCTGCGCCGAATCGGCGACGCCGCCGCCCTCGCCGCCAGGAACGGGATCGAGCCCCATGCCGGCCACGGCCTCACCTTCGACAATGTCCAGCCGATCGCCGCCATCCCGCAGGTAAGAGAGCTCAATATCGGCCATTTCCTGATCGGCGAGGCGATCTTCACCGGCCTCGAGGCGAGCGTAAGGCGGATGCGCGCGTTGATGGAGGAGGCACGGTGATGGGCCCCTTCGTCATCCCGGCGGAGGCCGGGATCTCAGGACAAGAAGTCTCGGCGGGTCTCGCTTGGGGCCCATTGATCGGGCACGCCGCGCCCCCGGCGCGGCTTCGCAGTGCGGGGCACTGCGAAGCCGTCAATTTCGCCGGGGTGACGGCTTGAGGGAGCCGTCATGATCCTCGGCATCGGCTCCGATCTCTGCAACATCGAGCGAATCCAGGCCTCGCTCGACCGGTTCGGCGAGCGTTTCGTCCGCCGCGTCTTCACCGAGACCGAGCGTGCCAAGGCGGAAGGGCGGCCGTTCAGCCGCGCCGGCACCTATGCGAAGAGGTTCGCCGCCAAGGAGGCTTTCTCCAAGGCCGTCGGCACCGGCTTCCGGCGCGGCGTGTTCATGCGCGACATCGGAGTCGTCAACGCGCCGTCGGGCGCGCCGACGCTCGCGCTGACCGGAGGCGCCAAGGCGAGGCTTGACGCGATGACGCCGGAGGGCCACTTCGCCGAGGTCCATTTGACGATGACCGACGACCATCCCTTCGCCTTGGCCTTCGTCGTCATCGCCGCATTCCCCCAATCGAGGAGTAGAGGGTGAGCAGCAGCGATCCCGCATTGCCCATGACCGATCAGCCGAACGACCCCGCCCCTGCCGCCCCCCCAGCCGCCGCCGAAGCGACTCCGGCGAAGACCAAGGCGAAGCAGGGCACAGACTGGTGGGCGGAGCTGAGGGCGATCTTCTGGCTCGTCCTCGCCGTGCTCGCCTTCCACACCTTCGTCGCCAAGCCCTTCTACATCCCGTCCGAATCGATGATGCCGGGGCTGCTCAAGGGCGACCGGCTGGTCGTCACCAAATATCCCTATGGCTGGTCGTGGGTGAGCCCGAGCTTCCACATCCTGCCGCACATGCGGGGGCGGCTGTTCGGCCGGATGCCGCAGCGCGGCGACGTCGTCATCCTGACTCCGCCGCACGAGACCTCCGATTATATCAAGAGGGTGATCGGGCTGCCGGGCGACACGATCCAGATGGTCGATGGGCAGCTCATCCTCGACGGCAAGCCGGTGAAGCGCGTGAAGCAGCCGTCGACGATGATCCCGATCGACGACAATCTGCCCTGCCCCGACAATTACGGGCAGGACCGCGTCGCCGGCCCGGGCGGCAAGCTTTATTGCAGCCTCAATGTCTATCGCGAGACCCTGCCCAACGGCCGCATGTACGACACGATCGACGAAGGGCCCTCGCCCGAGGACAATTACGGCCCGGTCACCGTTCCTCCCGGCCATGTCTTCCTGATGGGCGACAATCGCGACAATTCGGCCGACAGCCGCGTCCCGCTCTCGGAGCAGGGGCTGGGCGGGCCGGTGCCGTGGGAGAATATCGGCGGCCGCGCCGAATTCATCACTTTCTCCTATGACGGCTCGTCGCGCTGGCTGAACCCGATCAGCTGGTTCACCGCCCTGAGGAGCGGCCGCGCCGGAATCTCGCTCCGGCCGCAGGAGGCGAAGAAGCCGTAAGCGGCCGCTGCCCGCCCCTTACTGGATCGGCGCGCCCTCGGCCGGGCCGCCCGGACCCTCGCCGCCTTGTCCCTGGCCGCCCGGGCCCTGGCCGCCCTGCATCTGCTGCTGCAATTGCTGCTGCAGCATCATCGCCCGCATCGTCTCTTCGGGGATGATCCCGAGCACATGGATATCGAAATCGAGCGTCGCATTGGGCGGAATGCCGGGCCTGCCCTGCTCGCCATAAGCGAGCTTGCCGGGGATTCGCAGCCTGTAGACGCCCTCCTTCTGCATGAGATGGAGACCTTCGGTGAAGCCCGGGATCAGGGCGCCGGGCTTGAGCGGAAAGGGGGTCGGCTGCTTGCCGACATTGGTGTCGAAGACGGTGCCGTCCGGCAACCGGCCGATATATTCGACGAAGGCGACGTCGGAATCGGTCGCGGTCGGACCGGTCCCTTCCTTCACCACGCGATATTTGAGGCCCGAGGCGGTCGTCGTCCATTGCTGGCTTGCAGTGCCCCACCAGGCGAAGGCGAAGGCGATCAAGGCAAGCACCAGCAGCCCGATCCAGAGCTTCGCCACGGAGCCCTTCGCGATCGGGCGGAGCGGAACGGCGGTCACGGACATGGGGGGCTCCCGGACATGGAAAGGGCGGCGATATTCGCCGCCCCCCAATGAAGCAAGCTTCGCGTGGTCTAGCGGGCGCCGCCGCCGTCGCGCTCGGCCCGCTTGCGCTCGAGCTTGCGGGCGCGGCGGATCGCGGCGGCGCGCTCGCGGGCGCGCTTCTCCGACGGCTTCTCGTAATGACGGCGCAGCTTCATCTCGCGGTAGACGCCTTCGCGCTGGAGCTTCTTCTTGAGCGCCCGCAGCGCCTGGTCGACATTGTTGTCGCGAACGATGATCTGCATAAAGTCTCGTCTACTCCGGTTCGAATAGGCTTGCGCGGCGGCCGCAAAGGCCAGTCCGTATCGCGCGTGCCGATAGCATAAAATCCGCATCGTCGCGAGACGGTTCCCGCGCCGTTGCGGGCGCAACTAGCAGCAGAGGACCGCGCTTTCAAGCGGCGCGCGGGCGCTTCAGCGCGAAAGGTCGCCATAGTCCGGCGCGCTCCTGGCGCGCCGCGCCTCGATCGCCGCATCGAGATCCGCGGTGGCGAGGGCGCTCGCATTCCACAAGGCGATGTGCCGGAGCCCCTCCTCGACGGTGCGGCCGCGGCTGTAATTGAGGCTCGCCTTGATGCCGGCGACGGCGAGCGGCGACTTGGCGGCGATGGCGCGGGCGAGTTCGAAGCCGGCGGCGAGCGCCGCCTCCCGGTCCGCCGCGATCCGGTTGAGGAAGCCAAGCCGAAGCGCCTCCTCCGCCTCCATCCGCCGGCCGGTAAAGGCGAGCTCGCGCACCATGCCCTCGGGAATGAGGCGGGTGAGGCGCTGGAGCGTTCCGAGATCGGCGGCGATGGCGACGTCCACCTCCGCCACCTGGACGAAGGCGTTGGCGGCGGCGATCCTCATGTCGCAGGCGCAGGCGAGATCGACGCCGGCGCCGATGCAGCCGCCCTGGAGCGAAGCGATCACCGGAACGCGCGCCTGCTCGGCGGCGGTGAAGCAATCCTGGAGCCATTGGATATGGCGCAGCCGCGCTTCGGCGGCCCGGCCGGGATCGTCATCGAGGCTCGAGAATTGGTTCGCCGCATAATCGAGGTCGAGACCTGCGCTGAAATGGCGGCCCCGCGCCGATAGAAGGATGACGCGCACCGACGGATCGGCGCCGAGGCTTCGGAAGGCGTCGCCGATCGCCTCGAACATCGCCTTGTCCATGGCGTTGAGCCGGTCCTCGCGCGCGAGCTCGACATGGGCCACGCCGCCGTCGCTGGCGATCGTCACGCGGTCGCCTTCCATTCCGTCCGAATCCTTTCTGAAAGCTGTCGGGCGAATTCAGCATCGGCTCATCGCCCCTCGTGCACAAGCCGTCCATCGGTGGCGGCGTTCAGCCGTGCCGCACAGAGGAGAATCGGAATGCGTAGGGCATTGATCGGGATTTTGATGGTGGCGACGGCGGCGACCCCGCTCGCGGCCCAGGACAATGGCAACCGGCACGATCGCGGGCACCAGCAGGAGGCGCGGCCGCAACGCCAGGCGGCGCCGCAGCGCCAGGCGCCCCAGGGCCAGCGTTTCCAGCAGGCGCCGCAGGCTCAGCGCTTCCAGCAGGCCCCGCAAGCTCAGCGCTTCCAGCAGGGTCAGCGCTTCCAGGGCCGAAACTGGGCCGGCCAGCGCAACTTCCAGCAGCAGGCTCCGGCCGAGGCGCAGCAGCGCGGCGCGTGGCAGGGCCGCGGCGGCGCCGGCTGGAACGGCCAGTCCCGCTTCCAGGGCCAGGCCAATGCCCAGCGCAATGTCGCGCCGCAGGACCGGCGCGCCTGGCAGCAGCGGCCGGGTGCCGGCTTCCAGCAGCAGCGTTTCCAAGGCAATCGCCAGGCCTGGCGCGGCGACCGCCGCGGCGGCGTCCGCTGGGATCGCGGCTGGCGGAACAACGGCCGCTACGATTGGCAGCGTTACCGCTACGCCAACCGGCGGATCTTCCACCTCGGCCCTTATTATGCGCCGTACCGCAATTATTATTACAGCCCGCTGGAGATCGGATTCGTCCTGGATTCGCTCTTCTACAACCAGGATTACTGGATCGATCCGGCCTATTACGACCTGCCGCCGGCGCCTCCGGGAGCCGAGTGGGTGCGCTATTATAACGACGTCCTGCTCGTCGACTTGGACTCGGGCGAGGTCCTCGACTCGATCCACAACTTCTTCTGGTAGTCGGTGCCGAGGGACGTGCGGGGCACGTCCCGAACACCGACTCCCGAAGGGCGGATCACCCAAAGGGACGTGCGGGGCACGTTTCCGAAATGAAGCCCGGGGCGCCCCAGCGCTCCGGGCTTTTCGCTTGTCAACGCGCCGTCGCAGAAGCATGAAATGCCCGATTTCCCGAGGGATCCTTCAGCGATGCTCGTCCGCCGGCCTTTCCCTTTCTCCCTGTTTTCGCCGCGCGCCTTGCGCGACGTGCGGATGTTGCAACATGTTGATTATATGATGATTCGGGGAAAGGACGAGCCGTGAGCACCCAGGTTGGCGATCCCGCCGGCTTCTATCGGATGCAGGTCGGCGCCTGGGTGCGCGACCGGCTGCTGCGGACGCCGAACGCGATGAAGCTTCCGGCCCAGGGGCTCGACATCTTCGTCGTCCGCGATTTCCTCACGAAAAGGGAATGCGACCAGCTCATCGAGCTGATCGACCACGACCGGCAGCCGTCGCAGCTCCTCTCCGCAAGCCCAGACCCCGAGTTCCGCACGAGCGAGAGCTGCAACCTGCGGATCACCGACCGGGTCAACATCGAGACCGAGCGCAAGATCAACGCGCTGACCGGAATCCAGCCCGAGCATGGCGAGACGATCCAGGGCCAGCGTTATTCCGTCGGCCAGCAGTTCAAGGAGCATCACGACTTCTTCCATGCGAGCGAGGCCTATTGGCCCGAGCAGGAGCGCCAGGGCGGCCAGCGCACCTGGACGGCGATGATCTTTCTCAACGAGCCCGAAGCGGGCGGCCAGACCGCTTTCCCCAAGGCCGGAATCCAGGTGACCCCGCGCACCGGCAACCTGCTCGTCTGGAACAATCTCGACGAATATGGCGAGCCGAACGTCTATTCGCTCCACACCGGGCGGCCGGTCGAGGCGGGCGTCAAATATGTGATCACCAAATGGTATCGCGAGCGGCCCTGGGGCTGGTACGGGATGCACAAGGTGGAGCCCGCCGGACCCTATTGACCGGCCGGCTCCGGTCCGGGCGCGTCTTGCCGGTCCATCGGTGCCGTATTAGAAGAATAATACAGCTTTGCTGGGAGGATGGTATGAAGTCTCTGATAATGCTGCTCGCCGCCGGCTCGGCTCTGGCTTTCCCGGCCGCGGCCGCGCCGGCGCCGCATCGAGCCCACGCGCCGGCCGCCGCCCGGCTCAACGACAGCCGTCGGCTGGCGCAATTGTTCCACGACAGCGACGAAGCCACGCTCCGGCGCAATCCGATCCAGGCCCTGTTCCGCGGCGACCTGCGCTACGCCGACCGCTTCGGCGACTATATCACCGACGCCTATTTCGCGGCGGAGCGGCGCGCGGCGCAGGGCGATCTCGCGACCCTCGCTTCGATCGACCGCGCCCGGCTGACGCCGGAGGAAAGAATCTCCTACGACGTCTTCAAATGGCAGCGCCAGCTCGATCTCAAGGGCTTCGAGCAGCCTTTGCTGAAAGAGACGATCGAGCGGCCGATCGACCATTTTTCCGGCCTTCAGGTCGCGATGCCGGACTTGAGCTCGGGCGAGGGCGCTGCGCCGTTCAAGACCGTCGCCGATTATGAGAACAACCTGAAGCGGCTCGCCGGCTATATCGTCTATCTCGACCGCGCGATCGGCCGGATGCGCCAGGGCATGGCGGACGGGATCGTCCAGCCCAAATTGGTGATGCGCAACGTCGTCTCCCAGCTCGACGACCTCACCGCCGGAAAGATCGAGGATTCGACCTTCTACAAGCCGGTGACCAAATTCCCCGCCGGCATTCCGGCCGCGGACCAGGCGCGGCTCAAGGCCGAATATGCAGCCTTCATCCAGGGCCGGTTGAACCCCGCCCACAAAAGGCTGCGCGACTTCATCCAGAACGTCTATCTGCCGAAATGCCGCGACAGCGTCGGCCTCGGCCAGATGCCCGGCGGCGCCGCGCTCTACCGCTATCTGGTCGCGGTGAACACCACCACCGACATGACGCCCGCGCAGATTCACGCGCTCGGCCTCAGCGAGGTCGATCGCATCCACCGCGAGATGGAGAAGGTGAAGGACCAGGTCGGCTTCAAGGGCAATCTCCAGCAATTCGCCGATTTCCTGCGCACCGACCCGCGCTTCAAGCCAGCCTCGGTCGCGGCGATGCGCGACGCCTTCCTCGCCATCAACCGGCGCGTCGGCGAGGTGGTGGGGCGCGATTTCTCGACCATCCCGAAATCGCCGCTCGAGATCAGGCCGACGCCGCCCTATCGCGAGAAGACCTCGGCCGGCGGCGATTACGAGCAGGGCACACCCGACGGGTCGCGGCCCGGCGTCTTCTATTATAACAGCTACGACCTGCCCTCGCGCTACACCTGGGGCTATGAGACATTGTTCCTGCACGAGGGGCGGCCGGGCCACCATTTCCAGATCAGCCTCGCCCAGGAGAATAGGAGCCTGCCGCCCTTCCAGCGCTTCGGCGGCAACACCGCCTATGTCGAGGGCTGGGCCCTCTATTCGGAGAGCCTCGGCTACGAGCTCGGCTTCTATACCGACCCCTATCAGAATTACGGCCATTTGAACGACGAGATCCTCCGCGCGATGCGGCTCGTCGTCGACACCGGCATCCATTCGATGGGCTGGACCCGCGACCAGTCGATCAAGTACATGCTCGACAACAGCGCGATGAGCCCGACCGATGCGACCGCCGAGGTCGAGCGCTACATCGCCATCCCCGGCCAGGCGCTCGCCTACAAGATCGGCCAGCTCACCATCCGGCGGCTGCGCACCAGGGCCGAGCAGGAATTGGGGCCGAAGTTCGACGTCCGCGAATTCCACGCCCAGGTGCTGATGTCGGGCGCGCTGCCGATGAAGGTGCTGGAAGAGAAGATAAACGCCTGGATCGCGGCGAAGAAGGCGGCCTGAGGGCGCTTCTCCTCGCCGCCGAGCCTCAGCTCTTCGTCGCCGATCCTGTTCGCGGGCGGCTGAGCTTCAGAGATCGCTTTCGTCCAGCGTCACGCTCGGCCGGTTCTTGATCTCGGCCTTGACGAAGCTGGTCTCGTAGCGGCGCACCGCCGGGTCGGCGGCGAAATGGGCGTCGGCGAAGGCGTTGAACGCCGCCATGTTGCGGGTGACGACGAGGGCGAGCAGGTCGAAGGCGCCGGCGACATTGGCGAGGAGCTGAATCTCGGGCGCCGCCGCCAGGCGCGCGCGCAGGGCCGCGATGCCCTTTTCCTCGGCATGTTCGTGAACCTGGATCTGGACGACCGCGCGCAGCCGGCCGGCGGTGAGGCCGGGCGAGAGGATGGCGACGTCGGCGGCGATCAGCCCGTCCTCGCGCAGGCTGCGCAGCCGGCGGGCGATGGCGGACGGGGAGAGCGGCACCTCGCGCGCCAGCGCCTCGGCGGTGGCGAGATTGTCGGCCTGCAGGCGGTTCAGCAAGGCGATATCGAACCGGTCGAGTTTCCTGGCCATGGTGCTTCGATGCCCTTTTCCGCCGAACATTGGCACGAAAGGGCCCTGAAAATCGCGCAAAAAGCGCCGCCTTTGGGCATAATCGGGTGCGGGGATGATACGCTTCGCTTCGGGAGGAAGAATGTCCGGATTTCGTCTCGCCGCCGCCCTTTTCGTCTCCACCGCCGCCGCGCTTGCCCAGAGCCCACCGGCGCCGGCGCCCGATCCGGCGCCACGTGCCGCGCCTCCGGCCGACATCGATGTCACCAGGGACGAAGCGCGGCAGACGGCGACCGACCTCGCCCAAAAGTTGGAGGACGATTACGTCTTCCCCGAAATCGCCCATCGTTACGCGGCGATGCTTCGCGCCAATGCGGCGAGCGGCGCCTATGACGGCATCGCCTCGGGCCGCGCGCTCGCCGAGCGGCTGACCGCCGATCTTCGCGCCGTCTCGCCGGACGCGCATCTGAGGGTCCGGGTCGCGCCGGCGATGCGTCCGCCGCCGCCCGACGGGCAAAAGCCGGCCACCGCGAAGATGCGGCCCGCCTTTCCCTGGAAGCCGATCGAAGAGGCGCGCTGGCTCGCCCCCGGAATCGCCTATATCCGCTTCAACGTCTTCCCCGGAGACCCCGAGACGGTGGCGGCGGCGCGCCGGTTCATGATCGACCATGCCACCGCCAGGGTCATCATCTTCGACAACCGCACCCATCATGGCGGCGGCCTTGCCGAGATGAACGCAATGTTCCCCTATCTGTTCGCGAAGCCGACGACCCTGGTCACCATGGATACGCGCGCCTCGGTCGACCGCGCCGATCACGACCCGCACCCGATGGAGCGCCTCGTGCCCGGACCGGCGGGCGTCGTCCGACGCGAACATTATGTGCTTCCCAGCAAGACCGAGAAGCGGCTGTTCAAGGCCAGGGTGTTCGTCCTCACCTCCGGCGCCACCGGCTCGGCGGCCGAACATATGACGCTCGCACTCAAGCACACGCGCCGCGCGACCATCGTCGGCGAGCCGACCGCCGGCGCCGGCCATTATGGCGGCGAGGAGAGGATCGGCGAGCATTTCCGCGCCTTCGTGCCCGTAGGCCGCAGCTCCGATCCGGATACCGGCAAGGATTGGGAAGGCGTCGGCGTCGAGCCCGACGTCGCCGTTCCCGCCGAGCAGGCGCTGACCGAGGCGCTGGTGCTGAGCGGCCTGGCCCGGCCGGAGGCGGAGCGGATCTCGGCGACGGTGAAGCCCAGCCTGCCCATGACCCGCCGCCTCCCCCGCGTCCTGCCGCCGGGAGGGCATGGAATCTAGACGTCGCGACCGCCGCCTGCCCGGCGCGCCGCCGGGCGGCGGGATATTATTCCTTGTCGCGGAGGAAGGGCGTCAAGGTCACGCCGACCAGCAGGCCTTCGGGACTGAGCAGCCTCGTCACCGTCTGGCCCCAGGGCTCCTTGCGCGCGGCGACCAGCAAGCGATAGCCCCGGGACTTCAGGGTCTCGGTCGCCGCCTCGATGTCGGCGACGTCGAACTCGATCCAGGCATCAGGCGCCGGCACGTCGGCGGGCCATTCGGCCTCGCCGAAGCAGGAGGTGGCGGCCTTGCAGAGCGGCCAGAGCGCGAAATGCTTCACGCCGTCCACGTCGCCGGTGTGGAAATAATCGGGCTCGGCCTTTCCCGCTTCCAGCTTCAGCCCCAGCGTGTCCCGGTAGAGCGCCAGGCTCTCGTCGACGTCGCGCACGATCGGGCCGAAACCCGCGACGAACAGAATTTCGATATCCGCGGCCACCGACCGTCTCCAGATAGGGGCCGCGGCCAGGCCCGCGGCCTTCGCCCGGCCCGATCTCTAAAGCGTCCGATCCCGCCGGCCGTTCCACGGTGGACGCAAGGGAGAGGCGAGGGCTCCCTTCGTTCACGATCATGGCCTAGGACGATGCGATGCGTCCGCTGTGGACCTGCCCGAATTGCGGCCGCACCTTCGCGAATCGCAACCAGCCGCACGCCTGCGGACGGCATGCGCTCGACGCGCATTTCGCCGGCAAGGCGCCGGAGATGCGCCGAATCTACGAGGCCTTCCTGGCGATGCTGGAAGGCTTCGGCCCGGTCACCGTGCTTCCGGAGAAGACGCGCATCGCCTTCCACATCCGAATGTCCTTCGCCCAGCTCACGGTCCGGCGGCGCTGGATGCTCGGCCATTTCGTCCTCGCCCGGCCGGCGGAGGATTCGTTGTTCACGAAGGTCGAGACGATCTCGCCCCGCAACCATGTCCACCATTTCCGGCTCGACCGCGCGGAGGAGGTGGAGCGGCTTCGCGACCATGCCCGCGAAGCCGCGGCCGTGGGGCGGCAGAAGCATCTGCGTCCCTGACGTCATCCCGGCGGAGGCTGGGATCTCGGCGCTTTGCTCTCCATTTGCCTCCGGGGCTCGTTTTATCTGGGACCCCGGCCTCCGCCGGGGTGACGGTCAAGCCGACGCCAGCGCCTCGGCGATCAGCTTGCGGCTGTTGTCGATGCCGTAGAGGGCGATGAAGCTGCCCATGCGAGGACC
Organism: Allosphingosinicella sp.; assembly: GCA_036273615.1. GTDB lineage: Bacteria > Pseudomonadota > Alphaproteobacteria > Sphingomonadales > Sphingomonadaceae > Allosphingosinicella. The sequence goes on from DASUHH010000030.1 coordinate 49,480, forward strand.
CTGGCTGGTGCCGAGCAGGGTCTCGTAGAGCGCGCGGAACCAGTCGCGCAGACTCTCGAACGGGTGCGCCTTGCCGACCTCATAGACTTCGGTCTGGATCGCCTCTGCCGACGAATCGTCGGGAAGGGCGGCGAGGCGCGCGTCGAGGTCGCGCAGGGCGGCCGCCTCGTTCGCATCCGGCGCGCGGCGGCGGAGCGAGCCGGCGACGAAGTCGCGGAAATAAGCGAGCGCATGGTCGATCAGGGCGTCCAGCTCGGAATGCGTCTTGGGGGAGGCTTCGGGCGCGTAGCGCCGGACGAAGCCCCAGATGAGCTGCTTGTCGTCGGTCGAGGCGACTCCGACCAGGTTGAGCAGAAGCGCGAAGCTGAGCGGCAGCCGCGCCGGCGGCACCTTCCCGCCATGGATGTGATGGACCGGGTTGCCGAGCTTCTGCTCGACCGGCTGGCCCGGGTAAGCGGCGAGGAATTGCTGATATTCGTCCACCGCTTTGGGGATGATTCCGAAGCTCAATTGCTTCGCCTTCCTCGGCTCGCGATAGAGGTAGAAGACGAGGCTCTCCTCCGGCGCATAGGTCAGCCATTGGTCGATCGTGACTCCGTTTCCCCGGGTCTTCGAGATCTTCTCGCCATTCTCGTCGAGGAACAGTTCGTAGTTGAAGCCCTCCGGCGGCCGCGCGCCGAGGATTCGCGCGATCTTCGAGCTTTGCGTCACCGAATCGATCAGGTCCTTGCCCGACATCTCATAGTCGACGCCAAGCGCGACCCAGCGCATCGCCCAGTCGACCTTCCATTGCAGCTTGGCGCCGCCCGAGAGGATCGACTGCTCGACCTTCTGCCGCGAGGCGGGATCGGTATAGCGAACGATCCCGGCCTCGGCGTCCACAACCTCGACCGGCACCTGCAGCACCTTGCCGCTCTCCGGGCTGATCGGGAGGACCGCCGAATAGGTCTGCCGCCGTTCCGCGCGCAGGGTCGGAAGCATCACCTCCATGATCGCATCGTAGCGTCGGAGCACCTGGCGCAGAGTCTCGTCGAACCGGCCCGAGCCGTAGCAGTCGGACGAAGCGAGGAATTGATAGTCGAAGCCGAACCGGTCGAGGAATTCCCGCAACAGATTGTTGTTGTGCGCGGCGAAGGAAGCGTGGCCGCAGCCATAGGGGTCCGGCACCCGGCTCAGCGGCTGGTCGAGATGCGCGTGCATCATGTCCTGGTTGGGCACGCCCGGGGGCACCTTGCGCATCCCGTCCATGTCGTCGGAGAAGGCGATGAGCCGGCTCGGCCAGTCGACCATCTCGGACAGGGCGTGGCGGACCATCAGGGTGCGGGCGACCTCCTGGAAGGTACCGAGATGGGGAAGGCCGCTCGGCCCGTAGCCGGTCTCGAAGACGATCTCGCCCGCCGGCGGCCCGTCCGGCCAGCGCTTCAGCAGCTTGCGCGCTTCCTCATAGGGCCAGGCCCTGGACACCAGAGCGGCGGCGCGAAGCTCCTGCGGGACGTTCACTGTTGCCCTTTCGTTCCGGGTCATTCAAAGCTCTGGAATGGCGGCCTCTTTGCCCTATCCTTCGCTCTACGCAACCCATGGCGGCATCTGGCTCGCCGCGCCGGACGGCGAGGTGCGGGCGCTCGGCCGCGGCGAGGCGATCGCCCGCGCCGCGGAGACGCCGACGATCATGCTCAACGCGCCGCTCGTCGGGCAAAGGCTCGGTTACCCGGAGCTGTCGGGCCTCGACCTGCTCGAGCTGTTCGCCTTCGTCCATCCCGCGCGCCACGCCGTGCCGACCCCCAAGGGCCTTGCCGACGCGCTCGGTCTCGCCGCGCCGGCGGATGACGGCGCGGCTGCGGGCTTCCTGCTGCAGGCGGCGGAGACGATGCTCGCCGCCCTTTTGACCGATTGGCCGGAACGGGAGGGCGCCTGGACCTCGGCGCAGGCCTTGATGCGGCTGCGCTGGACCTGGGCGCCGGCGGTGATCGAGCGGATCCGCCGGCCCGAGCGCGACGAACGCTGGCTCTTCTCGCGCCTGCCTTTGTGGGAGGAGAATAGCGGCCGCCCGCAGCCGCGCCCGATCCGGATCGCGCCGGAGGAAGCGGTCGAGCGGCTGTGCACCCTCGTCGGCGCGCAGGCGGAAATGCGCGAGGGCCAGCGCGATTATGCCGCGGCGGCGGCCGGAATCTTCGCGCCGCGTGCCGCCGAGGACCGGCCGAACCTGCTGCTCGCCGAAGCCGGGACCGGGATCGGCAAGACGCTCGGCTATCTCGCCCCCGCCTCGCTCTGGGCGGCCAGGGCCGACGGAGCGGTCTGGGTCTCGACCTTCACCAAGGCGCTGCAGCGTCAGCTCGACCGCGAGGGGCTGCGCCTCTTCCCCGATCCGGCGGAGCGCAAGCGCAGGATCGTCGTCCGCAAGGGCCGCGAAAATTATCTCTGCCTGCTCAATCTGGAGGATGCGCTGCAGGGCGGCTTCGCCGGCCGCGCAGCGATCCTCGCCCAGCTCGCCGCCCGCTGGGCCGCCTATACGAAGGACGGCGACATGGTCGGCGGCGACATGCCGGGCTGGCTGCCGACCCTGTTCCGCCGCGCCGGCGCGACCGCGCTCACCGACCGGCGCGGCGAATGCGTCTATGCCGGCTGCCCGCATTATAGGAAATGCTTCATCGAGCGCTCGGCGCGGGCGAGCCTGGACGCCGATATCGTCATCGCCAACCATGCTTTGGTGATGGTCAATGCGGCGCGCGGGCGCGAGGGCGCCGGCCCGCCTCCGACCCGGATCGTCTTCGACGAGGGCCATCATCTGTTCGACGCCGCCGATTCGACCTTCGCCGCCGCCTTGACCGGGCAGGAGGCGATCGAGCTTCGCCGCTGGATCATGGGGCCCGAGGGCAAGAGCCGCGGCCGCCGCCGGGGCCTCGCCGCGCGGCTGATGGACGTCGCTTCCTATGACGAAGGCGGCGCTGCCGCGCTCGACCAGGCGGTGCAGGCGGCGGGGCTGCTGCCCGGCGACGGCTGGCTCGGCCGGATCGCCGAAGGCCAGCCGTTCGGGCCATTGGAAACCCTGCTCGCCGCGGTGCGCGCCGCCGTCTATGCGCGGGCGACGGCGCAGGATGCGGGCTACGGGCTCGAGACCGAGATGGCCGAGCTGGACGGGCCGATCGTCGAGGCCGCCGCGCCAGCCGCCGAGGCATTGGAGCTGCTGATGCGGCCGCTGATGGCGCTTGCCCGGCGGCTCGAAGCGGTTCTGGAAGACGCGCCCGACTGGCTCGACGCGCCGGCCCGGGCGCGGATCGAGGGGGCGATCGGCGGCCTCGCCTGGCGGACCCGGGCGCTCGCCGCCTGGGTCGCCCTGGTCTCGCGGATCGGCGGCCGGGGCGATCCCGATTTCGTCGACTGGCTGGCGGTCGAGCGGGTCGAGGGGCGCGAGTATGATATCGGCCTGCGCCGGCACTGGCTCGACCCGACGCGGCCGCTCGCCGAGACGGTGCTGAAGCCCGCCCACAGCCTGCTCGTCACCTCGGCGACCCTGCGCGGCGCCGGCGACTGGGCTGCGGCCGAGGCGCGGACCGGCGCCTGCCATGTCGGCGGCGCCCGCCGCTTCGAGGCGCCGAGCCCGTTCGATTATGCGGCGCAGAGCGAGGTGCTGATCGTCACCGACCTGAAGCGCGGCGACCTGGCCGGGCTCGCCGGCGCCTATGCGCGGCTGATCGAGGCCGCCGAGGGCGGCACATTGGGCCTGTTCACCGCCATCCAGCGGCTGAAGGCGGTCCACGCGCGGATCGCCGACCGCCTCGCGCGAGCAG
>DASUHH010000031.1:0-20387 GCA_036273615.1 Allosphingosinicella sp.
CCTCTTCGAGGAGAACGGCTCCGGCGAGTTCGCCTTCGGCTGCGTCACCGGCCGCATCTTCGGAGGCGGTGACGGCGACGCAATCGACTTCGCCTGGACCGGCAACGAAGAGATGGACGAGGCCCAAGGCGACGGGTGGGCCGAACTCCAGACCGACGGCACTCTCCAAGGCCAAATCTGCTTCCATGGCGGCGACGAAGCCGACTTCACCGCCCGCCGAGATAATTCTTCAACAGCCTGCTAGCGCGCCGAAAGACGCGGCCACATCATCGCGACGAGCCAGATCGCCGAGAGGACGATGATCGTGCCGCCGATCGGGATGATCGCTTCCCAGCGCGGATCGCTGGTGCGCAGCCAGAAATAGAGCGCGCCGCCCATGACGACGAGGCCGATATTGTGGGCCGCCCAATGGAGGAACGGCGCCTTCGCTCCCTCCGGCCATTCCCGCGCGACGGCGTAGATCAAGGCGAAGACGCCGGAGGAAAGCCAGCCGAGCACGCCGAGATGCGCATGGGCCGGGGCGTAGTTGAACTGCTGCGTCATGCCCATGTACATGCCGAAGCAGATCGTCACCAGGAACCAGACGAGCGCGGTCCGTGCCCACAGGCTGGTCATTGCATTCATCTTCATCGAAACCCCCTCCCTGCACTTGCTTGACGTTGACGTGAACGTAAACTAACCCTTCGCTATGGCCCCGAACGCGCTTCATGCCGATTTCCACACCCCCGGCGCCAAGACCTATTCGATCACCGATCTGTGCGAAGAGTTCAAGGTCACGCCGCGCGCGCTTCGCTTCTACGAGGATGAAGGGCTGCTCGCGCCGCGCCGGCAGGGCCTCTCCCGAATCTATTCGTGGCGCGACCGCGCCCGGCTCGCCTGGATCCTGCGCGGCAAGAGGGTCGGCTTCAGCCTCGCCGAGATTCGCGAGATGATCGATCTCTACGACCTCGGCGACAACCGCCACGCCCAGCGACGGGTCACGATCGACAAATGCCAGGCCCGGATCGAGCTTCTGGGCAAGCAGAGGCTCGACATCGATGCGACCATCGCCGAGCTTGAGCGCTTTATCGCCATGGTCGAAGCCGCCGACGCCGAGGCCGCCGAACCCGTTTCGTCCTGAAGGAAGAACGATGCCGACCTACACCGCCCCCGTGCGCGAGACGCGCTACGTGCTCGACCATGTGCTCGGGCTCGAACGCTATTCGAACCTGCCCGGCTTCGAGAATGCGACTCCCGACATGGTCGAGGCGATCCTGAACGAGGGCGGCCGCTTCGCCGCGGAGGTGCTGGCGCCATTGAACCGGGTCGGCGACGAGCATGGCTGCGTCCGCCACGAGGACGGATCGGTCTCGACCCCGCCGGGCTTCAAGGAGGCGTGGGACCAGTTCGTCGCCGGCGGCTGGACGACGCTCTCGGCGCCCGAGGAATATGGCGGCCAGAACCTCCCGCAGACCGTCTCGACCGCGATCACCGAATATCTGCTCTCCGCCAACCAGGCGTTCGAAATGTATAACGGCCTCACCGCCGGCGCGGTCGCGGCCATCCTCGTCAAGGGCAGCGACGACCAGAAGAAGACCTATCTGCCCAACCTCGTCTCCGGCCGCTGGACCGGGACGATGAACCTCACCGAGCCGCAATGCGGAACCGATCTCGGCCTGCTGAAGACCCGCGCCGATCCGCGGCCCGACGGCAGCTACCGGATCACCGGCACCAAGATCTTCATCTCGTCGGGCGAGCACGACCTTGCCGAGAACATCGTCCACCTCGTCCTCGCCAAGATCGCCGGCGCGCCGGACAATGTGAAAGGCATCTCGCTCTTCATCGTCCCCAAGTTCCTCGTGAACGCGGATGGCGGCCTCGGCGAACGCAACGGCGTCAGCTGCGGTTCGATCGAGGAGAAGATGGGAATCCACGGCAACTCGACCTGCGTGCTCAATTATGACGGCGCGACGGGCTGGCTGATCGGCACGGCCGAGAAGGGGCTGGAGGCGATGTTCATCATGATGAACGCAGCCCGGCTCGGCGTCGGCCTGCAGGGCCTGGCGCAAGGCGAGGTCGCCTATCAGAATGCCGTGGCCTACGCGAAGGAGCGGCGCCAGGGCCGCGCCCTCGTCCCCGACCAGCGCGATCCCGACGCGAAGGCCGATCCGATCATCGTCCATCCCGACGTGCGGCGGATGCTGATGGAGATGAAATCGTTCAACGAGGCGGCGCGCGCGCTCGTCCTCTGGGGCGCGCTCCAGGTCGACATTTCCCGCCGCGCCCAGACCGAGGAGGAGCGCGAGGCCGCCTCCGACCTGCTCGGCCTGCTCACCCCGGTGATCAAGGGCTATCTCACCGACAAGGGCTTCCAGGCGACGGTCGACGCGCAGCAGGTTTTCGGCGGCCACGGCTATATCCGCGAGCAGGGCATGGAGCAGTTCGTCCGCGACGCCCGCATCGCCCAGATCTACGAAGGCACGAACGGAATCCAGGCCCTCGACCTGGTCGGCCGCAAGCTCGCCCAGAATGGCGGCCGAGCCATCCAGGCTTTCTTCAAATTGCTGGGCGACGAAATTCCTCCCCGGAACGGGGAGGGGGACCAGCCGGAGGCTGGTGGAGGGGCCGACGAGGCAATCGGGGCTATTTCCGCCGCCCTCCAAAAAGCCACCACCGACCTCCAGGCCGCGACGATGTGGCTGATGCAAAACGGCCCCGCCAATCCCAACAATGCCGGCGCCGCAGCTTACCCCTATATGACCCTGACCGGCATCGTCTGCCTCGGCCTGATGTGGCTCCGCATGGCCCGCGCCTCCGCCGCCGCTTTGGCCGAAAGCGCCGAGGACAAGGCCTTTCACGAAGCCAAGCTCGTCACCGCCCGCTTCTTCGCCGAGAAGGTGATGCCGGAGACGGGCGCGCTGAGGCGCAAGATCGAGGCGGGCGCCGAAAGCCTGATGGCGCTGCCGGCGGAAGCCTTCTGAGATCGCGCGGCTTCAGTCGCCGACAGAGGCGACAAAGGTCAACGTTCCGAGCGGGGCGCGTTGTGCCATCCTGCGCGCCAATGCGATCAGCTCCTGCTGATCGTTGATCGCGCAATAGCTTGTAAGCAGGATGGCCAGATTTCGCCCGGACCGGACATCCTCCCGCGGACATTCCCGCTGCAGGACTTCGAACGATCTTATGGCTCCCCGCTCCGGCTTGCGGGCCAGGAGCAGATAGTCGCTAGGGCGCCCTCCCATCTGGAGCGCCCATAACTCCACATCTTCATTCCGGCGTCTCGCTCGGCCCAAATCGATGAGGAAGCTGTACGAGACCTTGGCCGTCTCTAGCTCGGAGCGTTCGAACGCGCTGCGAACCATCAGGAAGCAGTGGAACACGCCGTAATTGGTAAGGCGGTACCAGCTGCCGTCCTGCCCCGGCTGGTCGAACTTCCAGTCGCCGAGCCTGATGTTGTGAATGCATCCAAAGTCATTCTGTCCGACGAAGGCTCGCGGCCACATCTTCTTATAGTCCGAGGTCCACAGCGGCAAATCCGAATGGATCAGGTCGGAATGCAATTCCGGTTGGGCCGGCGGCGACGCTGAGATCAAGGAGAGACCGCATGCGAGGAAGGCGAGAGGCCGCATGGCCGGACGATGATCCGCCCGTAAGCCCGATTCAAGCCGCTTCATCGTCAAGGCCGGGGGCCGAAGCGGCTGCGGTCCGGACGCCCTAACCCGTGGCGCTCCGCGCCCATCCGAGCAGCGTCTGGAGCGGCATGGCGCCCTCGGTGCGGGCAAACTCGTGGCCCTTGCGGAACAGGATCAACGTCGGGATCGACTGCACGCGATAGCGGGCGGCGATTTCCGGCTCGGCTTGCGTGTCGAGCTTGCCGAGCCGCATCTCCGGCTCCAGCTCCCGGGCGGCGGCTTCGAAGACGGGCGCCATCTGGCGGCAGGGGCCGCACCAGGACGCCCAGAAGTCGACGAGGAGCGGCAGGTCGCTCGCGCCGGCATGGCGGTCGAAATCGGCGGCGGTGAGCGTCACCGGCTTGCCCTGGAACAAAGGCGACTTGCACTTGCCGCACGTCCCCTGGCCGAGGCGTTCGCGCGGCATGCGGTTGGCGGCCGCGCAGACGGGGCAGGTGACGATCAGCGGGTCGGGCAGGGCTTCGGACATGAGGCACTCCGTCCTTTGAAAGCCCAGATCGGTCGGCGGTTCCGGACGGTGACATTGCGGCCATCGGATTGGCTCGACAGAATAGCCGGATGCGACTGGTCCTTGCGTCCTTGCTCATCTCGTCACTGGTTGGGTGCAGCGCATCGCGCCATGTTACGGAGGTGGACCGCGTCGAGATGAGATCGTCAGGCTGGTCGGCAGTGGACGTGGATGTGAGCGAGGGAGGCAAGGGGCATTTCCACCTCAGCCATCCGCCTCCAGGAGGCCGGAACGGTTCTTTTTCCATCTCGCCGCGGCAATTCGCGCGACTTGTTGCACGCCTCCAACCATTCCTTGAGCAGGCGGTGCCGCTGACCGACGCAAGCGCGCGTGCGTTCATCGAAAGGAAATGCCCAAAGGGCACGCCCGTCATCATTGATGCGGGCGCCATCTGGGTTCGTTGGACGGGACCTGGTTTCGACGATCATTATATGGCCGATCTCGGCTGCGATCCTCGGCGGAATGCCGCGCGAAACGAGGAGCTCGTCTCGATCTTCAAGAGCGTGCCGGTCCCGCTGGACTGAAGCTGCGGCCGCTCAGGCGTTCGCCTCTTTCTGCTCCGCGCCCGAATCCTCGCAAATCGACCTTCGACCGGCCGCACTGGACAAACCGGCGGTTCACGGGTCATCTTCGCGGGACGAATGCTGCCGCACGCATGAAGGGGGGACGTCATGCTTCCGATCCTGAGCATCATCGGGTTTCTCGTCATCATCCTGCTCATCCTCGCGTCGCGCAGCTTCGGCGTGAACAACGAATATGAGCGCGCCGTCCTCTTTCGCCTGGGGAGGCTCGGAGCGACGAAGGGCCCGGGCTGGTACTGGCTGATTCCAATTGTCGACCGGGTCGTCCGTGTCGATTTGCGCACCGTCACCTACCAGCTCGAAACCCAGGAGACGATCACCCGCGACGGCGTTGCGGTGAAGGTCAATGCCGTCCTCTGGTTCCGCGCGCTGGACCCGATCCTCGTCGTCACCTCGGTCGAATCGTGGCAGGCGGCGGTCGTCCAGGCGGCGGAGACGGGCATGCGCGACGCGATCGGCCAGAGCGACCTCGATCAGATGCTCAAGGATCGCTTGTCGATCAATGCGCGCCTGCTGGAATTGCTCGCCGAGGCGGCGGGCCGCTGGGGGGTCGAGATAGACGGCGTGGAGCTGAAGGACGTCGACATCCCCGAGCAGATGCAGCGGGCGATCGCGCGCGAAGCGGAGGCGATCCGCGAAAAACGGTCCCGGATCATCAAGGCCGAGGGCGAATATGAAGCCGCGCGCAAGCTTGCCGAGGCGGCGACCACGATCGGCACCGCACCGGGCGCGCTTGAGCTCAGGCGCCTGCAGACGCTGACCGAGATCGGGGTCGAGCATAACAGCACGATCATCGCCATGCTTCCGGTCGAGCTGCTGCACGCCGCGCGCAAGGTCGCCGGCATCCCGCCGGCCGAGAGCGAATAGGCTCGCCCGCAGACGCTGGGACCGGGAACCGAAACCCGTAACTCCCGCTCAGCGGCTGCGTTTCCAGGTCTCGCGCTGGCAAAGAATGAAGAGCATGCAGCCTTCGACGCTCACCCGGTCGGAAGCCAGGCGGCTGATGGTGGAGCGGAACGCCCGGTTGCGCTCCGGGACGAAGACAATCCCCTTCCAATGGCCGGGACCCGCGCCCTGGAAGTTCCGCATCACCGCCAGCCCAAGCATCTGGTTGACGCCCGCCCGGCGCGCCTTGTCCTGCTGGCGCCTCTCCGCGTAGACGACCTTGCCGCAGAGTCGGTCTCCGCACCGCGCGACGTCGACCGCGACGCTGCCGTCGGAATTCCACCAGCGTCCCATGAGGGCCATGTCGGCGGGGGGAATCGCGCTGCCCGCAAGTCCGAGCAGCAGGACGGTAAGCAACATCATGCGGGCTGAACGCACGCCCGGCCGTGCGGCTCCCGCGACGGCTCAGCTCCGCTCGCGCACGCTCGCGAAGTGGATTTTCGGCCAGTCCTGCTGGAATCGCCCCAGCTCCCAATCGTTGCGGATGAGGAGGACGGGGGCGCCGTCGACATCCTCGGCGGCGCTGGCGCGGTTGGCGGCGAGGAGGCGCTTCAGCTCGTCGGGCGCGTCGGCGCTCACCCAGCGGGCGATCTCCCAGGGCGAAGCCTCGAAGCCGAGCCTGAGGCCGTATTCCGTTTCCATCCGCGTTCCGAGCACGTCGAGCTGGAGCGCGCCGACCACCCCGACGATCCAGTTCGAGCCGATCGCCGGCTTGAAGATGCGGATCACGCCTTCCTCGGCGAGATCCTCAAGCCCCTTGCGCATCTGCTTCGACTTCATCGGCTCGTCGAGCCGGACGCGGCGGAGGATCTCCGGCGCGAAATCGGGAAGGCCCGTGAAGGCGACGTCGCCGCGCTCGGACAAGGTGTCGCCGACCCTGAGCGTGCCGTGATTGGGGATTCCGACGATGTCGCCCGGCCGCGCAAGCTCGGCAAGCTCGCGGTCGCGGGCGAAGAAGATGATCGGATTCTGCACCGTCACCGCCTTGCCGAGGCGGGGATTGGTGAGCTTCATGCCGCGCCTGAGGCTGCCCGAGCAGATGCGCATGAAGGCGATCCGGTCGCGATGGTTCGGGTCCATGTTGGCCTGGACCTTGAAGATGAAGCCCGAGCAAAGCGGCTCGGTCGGCGCGACCGGCCCGGCGCGGGCGGGCTGCGGCCCCGGCGGCGGCGCGAAGGCGGCGAGGCCGTCCAGCAGGTCCGGAACGCCATATTCGCGAAGCGCGCTTCCGAAATAGACCGGCGTCAGGTCGCCGGCGCGGAAGGAATCGAGGTCGAATTCGGGGTAAGCGGCGAGCGCGAGCCCCGCTTCCTCGCGAAGCGCCTCCAGCGCCTCGGCCGCAAGCGCCGCCTCGAGCGCCGGATCGTCGAGGCCGGAGACCTTCACGATCCGCGCCGACGTCAGCAGCCGGTCTTCGGCGAGGTCGTAGAGGCCGTGATAGAGCCCCCCCATGCCCACCGGCCAGTTGCGCGGGGAGACGTCGAGCTGCAGCGTCTCGGCAATCTCGTCGAGCAAGGCGAAGGGCGAGAGGCCCTCGCGGTCCACCTTGTTGATGAAGGTGACGATCGGGATGTTGCGGAGGCGGCAGACCTCGAACAATTTGCGGGTCTGCGCCTCGATGCCCTTGGCCGCGTCGATCACCATGATCGCGCTGTCGACCGCGGTCAGCGTGCGGTAGGTGTCCTCGGAGAAGTCCTGGTGGCCGGGCGTGTCGAGCAGGTTGAAGAGGATGCCGTCCTTCTCGAACGTCATCACCGAGGAGGTGACCGAGATTCCGCGCTGCTGCTCGATCGCCATCCAGTCCGAGCGGGCGCGGCGGCGGTCGCCGCGGGCGCGCACCTCGCCGGCCGCGTGGATCGCGCCGGCGGCATAGAGCAGCTTCTCGGTCAGCGTGGTCTTGCCGGCGTCGGGATGCGAGATGATCGCGAAGGTCCGCCGCTCCAACGTGTCGCTCTCGGGCCTGAGGGCCCGGGCCGCGTCGCTCATCTCTTCCTCCGGCCGGGCGCTCGGCCGGCTTGCTCGAATGGTGGTTTGTCGGTGAGGACCGCCACATAGGGAATGCGGCGCCATAAGTGTAGTCCCGCGGCGAGGGCCCGGACCCTAGATGACCGTTTCGAGCTGGGTGAAGCGAACCGCCATGATCTCGCGCGTGTCGAGGCTGGAATCGAGCCTCTTCTCGACCACGCTCAATTGCTGCACGTCCTTGCCGCCGATCGGCATGACCAGCCGCCCGCCGGGGCGAAGCTGCTCGATCACGGCCGTCGGCGGCGCCGGGGCGGCGGCGGTGACGAGGATCCTGTCGAACGGCGCATGATCGGACCAGCCGCGCGAGCCGTCGCCCTCGCGGATCGAGACATGATCGCAGCCGAGGGCCTCGAGGCGCTGCCGGGCCTCCGCGGCAAACTCCTCGACGATCTCGACGCTGTACACTTCGGCGCCGAGCGTCGCCATCAACGCCGCCTGATAGCCGTAGCCGGTGCCGATCTCGAGCACGCTGTCCCCCGCCTCCAGGTCGAGCAGGTCGATCATCAGGGCGCCGATGAAGGGCTGCGACACCGTCTTGTCGAAGCCGATCGGCAGCGGCGTGTCCTGATAGGAAGCGAGGATGAGCTGGGGCGGCACGAACAAGTGGCGCGGCACGTCGACCAGGGCCTGGCGCAGAAGCGGATCGGGCGCGTCCTTGCCGATTTCCTGCTCCGCGAGATCGAAATGCATGTCGACGATCTCGACCATGTGCCGGCGAAGGATGGCGAGGTGGGTTTCGTCGAGCGGCTTCATGATGCCGATGTAGCGATCCGAGCCCCGAAAGCCAGCGCGGGCGGTTCGTCCGGGAGGCGGATCCAGCGGGATTGCCTGGCCGTCTTGAATCTTGCAGAGGCTTTCGCCGCGAACAGGAGAGTCTATGGCGGACGGCACCATCCCAGCCGGAGGCAAGTCGATCTCATCGGGCTCGCCGACGCTCGATGAGATATTGTGCGGCGGCTATGCGGCGAACCATGTCTATGTGATCGAAGGTTCGCCCGGAACCGGCAAGACGACGCTCGGGCTCCAATTCCTGCTGGACGGCGCCGCGCATGGCGAACGCTGCCTCTACATCACCCTGTCCGAGAGCCGTGATGAGCTGATCGAAGCCGCCGCGACCCATGGCTGGAGCCTCGACGGCATCGAGATATTCGAGCTCGTCCCGGCCGAGCTCAGCCTCGATCCGGAACGCGAGCAGACGATCGTCTATGCGTCCGATCTCGAGCTTGGCGAGACGGTGCGCATGGTGGTGGACGAGGTCACGCGAACGTCGCCGTCGCGGGTCGTGTTCGACGGCCTGTCCGAGATCCGGCTGCTCGCCCAGGGCTCGCTCCGCTACCGCCGGCAGGTGCTTGCGCTGAAGCATTTCCTCGGCCAGCGCGACTGCACCGCCCTGTTCCTCGACGATCTGACCGGAACCGCGGACGATCTCAGCCTTCACTCTATCGCCAACGGAGTCATCCGGCTGGAGCAGCGCGCCATCGCCTACGGCTCGGAACGGCGGCGCCTGCGGGTCTTCAAGATGCGTGGGCGCGCCTTCCAGGGAGGCTTTCACGATTTCGTCATCCGCACCGGCGGGCTCGAAATCTTTCCGCGGCTGGTGGCCTCCGCGCATCCCGACGAGGGCCAGGCCGACCAGGTCGCGAAGAGCGGAGTCCCGGCGCTCGACGCCCTGGTCGGCGGCGCGCTCGATTACGGCACGACGACCTTGCTCATCGGCCCGTCGGGCTCGGGCAAATCGACTCTGGCGCTCCAGTACAGCCATTCCGGCCTGGCGCGGGGCGAGTGCGTGCTGATCATCAGCTTCGACGAGACCAGCCGCATCTTCTTCCGGCGCGCGGCCGGGCTCGGGATCGACCTCGCCGACGCGGTTCGGAACGGAAGCTTCATCTTCCGCCAGGTCGATCCCGCCGAGCTGTCGCCGGGCGAGCTGACCGCCATCATCCGCCGCCACGTCGAGGAGCTCAACGTCGGCATCGTCGTGATCGATTCGCTGTCTGGCTACCAGCACGCCATGGCGGAGGAGCAGTTCATGCTGCTCCAGATGCACGAGCTCGTGACCTATCTGAACCAGCAGGGGGTGCTCACCTTCCTCGTCCTCACCCAGGCGGGGATGGTCGGCACGATGCAGACGCCGGTCGACATCACCTATCTTTCCGACACCGTTCTCCTGCTCCGATTCTTCGAGGCGCAGGGCGAGATCAGGCGCGCGCTCTCCGTGCTCAAGAAGCGCACCGGCAAGCACGAATTGACGATCCGCGAGCTGAGGATCGGCCGCGGCGGCATCGAGGTCGGGCCGCGTCTGGAGGGCTTCCGCGGCGTGCTGACCGGAACCCCGGTTTACGAAGGGGGTTCTTCCCTGCTTGAGGACAAAGTTGGCAGCGGGAAATAGCCCGACGGAATCATCCTTCCTGATCGTCGCCGAAGGCGGGCGGGACGCCGAGGTCATCGCCCAGTTGCTGCGAAGCGCCTCGATCCATTGCGAGACCGCCGGCAGCGAGCGGCTGCTCCAGGCGCTTGCCGACGGTTCGGCGTCGGGCGCGGTGATCACGGACGAGGCCATTGCCCGGTTCGACCGGGCGCAGCTGCGCGAGGCGATCGACCGGCAGCCGCCCTGGTCCGATTTCCCCTTCGTCCTCCTCACCCGCCGCGGCGAGACGCGCCAGGGGTCGCGATCGGTCGAGGAATTGCTCAACGTCACGATGCTCGAACGGCCGCTTCATCCGGCGACCCTGGTCAGCGCCGTGCGATCGGTGGTCCGCGGCCGGGCGCGCCAGCGGCTCGCCGCCGACTATCTCGCCGAGCGCGAGGCGGCGGAGGCGCGGCTGCGCGAGCTTGCCGGGACGCTCGAGCAGAAGGTCGACGAGCGGACTCGCGATCTCGCTGCCGCCAACGACCGGCTGACCGCCGAGATCGCCGAGCGCGAGCGCGCCGAGGCGCGCCTCCTCCAGGCCCAGAAGATGGAGGCGATCGGCCAGCTCACCGGAGGCATCGCCCACGATTTCAACAATCTGCTGACCGCGGTGGTCGGATCGCTGGAGCTGCTGCTCCGCCGCACCGACGAGGAGAAGCTCAGGCGACTCGCCGGCAATGCGCTGCAGGCGGCGGAGCGGGGCGGCAAGCTCACCGCCCAATTGCTCGCTTTCTCGCGCCGGCAGCGACTGACTCCCGCCCCGGTCGATCCGAACGCGATCATCGCCGGCATGGGCGACCTCCTCGCCAGGAGCATCGGTGCCCATATCGAGGTGGAGACCGAGCTCGAGCCCGATCTGTGGCGGGCGCTCGCCGATCCGACCCAGCTCGAGGTGATGATCCTCAACCTCGCGATCAACGCCCGCGACGCGATGCCCGGCGGAGGCAAGCTCAGGATCCGCACCCGCAACCTGTCCTCCGTGCCGCCGGCGCTCGCGCTCGAGCTTCCGGCCGGAGCCTATGTCGAGATCGCGGTCTGCGACAGCGGGAGCGGCATGTCGCCCGAGGTGCTCGAACGGGCCTTCGAGCCCTTCTTCACCACCAAGGAGATCGGAAAGGGCACCGGTCTCGGCCTCGCCCAGCTTTACGGCTTCGCCAGGCAATCGGGCGGCACTGCCCGGATCGAGAGCCGCCTCGGCGAGGGTACGACGGTGGCCATCTATCTGCCCCGGACCGAGCATCAGGCGGATGCCGCGCGGCCGCACGCCGCGGCCGGTCTCGCGCGGCGGCGCGCGCGCATCCTGCTCGTCGACGACGATCCCGACGTCCGCAATGTCGCCGCGGCGGTCGTCGCGGAGCTCGGCTTCGAGGTGGCGGGCGCCGAAAGCGGCGAGGCGGCGCTGAAGCTGCTGGAAGCGCGGCCGTTCGATCTTTTGATCACCGACGTCGCGATGCCCGCCATGAATGGGGTCGATCTCGCCCATCGCGCCCGCGCGCTTGCGCCCGATCTGCCGATCCTGTTCGCGAGCGGCTATGCCGACCTCGAGACGTTCGGGGCGGATCTGGAATCGGAAAATCTGATCAAGAAGCCATTCCGGCTCGCCGAGGTCGCCGCGCGCATCCACCAGGCGCTGGAGGACGGCCCCGAGGCCGCGCAAGCGCGCGGCCTGTTCCGCTTCGCCGCCGCCCCGCCGGCCGGCCGCGCCTGAATCCCCCGGTCGGACGATCCGTCAAAACGTCTTTCGGATGCGCGTGAAGACCAGCGGACCGAAGGTGCGCTTCTGGATGTCGAGGCTTTGCAGAGGCGCGATTCCGCGCGGACCCGCGAAAACCGCGCGGTCCGCCTCATAGCGGTTGAGCGTATAGACCTGCACGCGGAAGACGAGGTCGGGCCGCGGCTTGTAGTCGACATAGACATCGGCGTTGCCGCCGATCCGGTTGGTGTCGATCTCGTCGAAGCGGAAGAAGCGCTCGCGCGCGTCGAAAAAGATTTCGAAGCCCCAGTTGAGCTTCCAGCGCGGAATCTCGTCGGTGAGGTGGAGCTCGGCGTCGACCGGATGCTGGCCGGAGATAAGCCGCTTCGCGCCGGTGGTCGGATCGGTCACCCGCGAATCGCGCCAGGTGCCGGTGCCGCGAAGGGTGAAGCCCTTCAGCCTCAATTTGCCGAGCGGAAGGCTGAAGGTCGCGGCCACGTCGGTCTCTGCGCCGCTGCCGATATTTCCGGGCGCGTCGAAAACGCCCGACGGCGCGAAGACCGGCGCGCGATCGATGACGTCGGACAGGAAGAGGCGGCGGAGCGTGAGCGAGACGATTCCGTCCCGCCAGAAATGCCGCTCATAAGCGGTCTCGAACGCCCAATCCTGCTGCGGGAGCAGATTGGGATTGCCGGCCACCACGCCGGTCGTGTTCAGCGAGGCGGTCGCGACGAACTGATTGAAGTCGAGCTGGCCGACCTCGCGCTCGACCCGAAGGCGGATCTGGTCCTCCGCATCGGGCGACCAGCTCGCGACCAGCCGCGGCTTGGCGAAGGCGAGGCGGCGCGACGCCACGACATCCCCGCGCGAGGCCAGGCCTGAGGTCTCGACGCGAAGGCCGGCCTCGACCGAAAAGGCCGTCGCCGGCCGCCAGGTCAAGGTGCCGAACGCCTCGGCGCGGCCTTCATGGACTCGGACGTCGGCCGCGGGCACGGCGACGGGGGTGCCGTCGATGCTGAAGCGCGTGACCGCATCCAGGCTGTTGTCCGCATATTCGCCGCCGCCTTCGGCGGTCAGCCGGGTCGAGGGCTGCCATCGAAGCACGATTCGGCCGACGCTTTCGCTCTGCTTGTTGTCGAGCCGGAACGCCTGGTCCTGCGCCATGGTCCGGAAATCGGAATGGAGGTCCGCATGGGACATTCTCTGCAGGCCGACCGCTTCGAGGGTCAGCCTGCCGGAAAGGTCGCGGGCATAATGGAGGCCGAGCTCGCCGACATTCTGGATCTGCCGGTCATGCTCCTCCTGGCGTCCGGCGATGTCGAACCGGTCGATGCTGGTCAGCTTCTGGGGCTGGGCGTCCAGGGTGAGGTTGGCCGAGAAGCGGCCGCCGGCGATCGGCATCTCGCCCGCCAGCGTCGCCTTATACTCCCAATTGGGCTCGCTGTTGCGTGTCTGCGACCGGTCGAGAAGCGTTCCGCTGCCGTCGCGTATCTCGTGCGGGCCGTTTCCTTCGGTATTGAGATGGCCCTCGAAGGCGTAGAGCGAACCCTCGATCGACCTTCCGTCCTTCCGCCACGCGCCCTGGACCTGCGCGTCCGGATCCCTATAGCCCTGCCGGACCGTATATCGGCCGAGCACGGCCGCGCCGCTGAACCCGCCGGCCTTGCGAAGCACGACGTTCGCGACCAGGGTCTTGCCCTGCATGTCGATGCCCGGGGTCGCGCCCCGGATCAGGTCGATCCGCGCCACCTGCGAGGCCGGCAGCCGCCTCAGGATGCTGACGAGGTCGTCGGTCTTGCTCGTCGGCCTCTGGCCGTCGATGAGGACGTTGCCGGCCGCGCCGCCGAACCCCCGCACCGCGCTTCCGTCGTCGAGCGTGAAGCCGGGCAGCCGATTGATCATGTCGAGCGCCGTGTCCGGCCTGAGCGGCGCGAAGAAAGCCGCCGGATAGCTGATGACATTGCCCTGCGCAGTGACGCCGTCGGCCGGGGCCTGCGCGCCCGCGCGTCCGCCCGACGCGGCAAGGGTGAGGCCGGCCAGGGCCGTGAGGATTGGAGAGGGACGCGGCACCGGCCTCGGCTAACCCGCGCGGCAAGAAAGGAGCGAACGATATTATATGTCCAACGATATTAGAAAGGCTAATATGCCGGACGCCGCGCCTCTTCGGACCCACCCCCGCCCCTCCCTTCTGTTTAGACTGGGGACAAGGTGACCCCCTGTTCGGGGACATGGTGAACACTTTTTGTCACATCCTGGCGCAGGTCGACCTGCGCCAGGATGTGACGGCGATAGCAAAGGTCGAAGACGCCGTCGGTGCTGGTGGCGCGCAGGGCGATCCGTCGTCCGGCGAAAGCCTTGGAGAAGCGGTATTGTCGGCCCTTGAGGGTGATCCGTCCCTTGGCGCAGACGACACGCACCAGCGTCTGGGGTTCGTAGTCGGGCGGCTCGATGGCGTGCGGCATGTCGCGGGCGCTGGCGCGATAGCGGCTCGCCGGCACTTCGAGCCCGATCGCCTCATGCGGCCGGCGGGTGTTGTAGACCTCTCGCCAGACATCGAACGCCGCCTGCGCCTCGACGAGATCGGCAAAACTGCGGCCGGCAAGCACCTCGGCCTTCAAGGTGCGGTGGAAGCGCTCCTCCTTGCCCTGCGTCTGAGGGTGACGGGGCTTGCCGTGGCTGATGGCGATGTCGAGATCGAGCAGCCACACCCCGAGCCGGGTGAAGCGCAGCGGCTCGCCCGCACCCCAGGGCGGCCCGTTGTCGGCAAGGATCCGCCGCGGCAGGCCATAGCGGCGAAACAGCCGCTCCAGCCGGGAGCGCACCGTCGCCTCCCGCTCGTCGGCGCAGGCGCCGATCATCAGCGCGTAGCGGGAGTGATCGTCGATGAGGGTGAGCGGATGGCAGCGCCCGCTGGCCAGCGGAAAATGGCCCTTGAAGTCCATCTGCCAAAGATCGTTCGGAGCGGGATGCTCGAAGCGAACCCAGTCGCGCGACACGCCGGCGCCGGGTCCGTCGAGCAGCCCGTGGCGACGCAGGATCGCCGTGATCGTCGAAGCGGCCGGGACCGGCGCCACACCCTCCCACTCGAGCAGCCGGCGAAGCTTGCGGCCGCCCCAGCAGGGATGCTCCCCTCGCAAAGCGACAATGCGCGCCTCGACCTCGGCCGAGCTGCGGTTCGCACCCGCATGCGGACGCCGCGAGCGGTCCGCCAAGGCGGCCAAACCCCCGGCCCGATAACGCTCGATCCACTTGTAGGCCGTGCGCGGCGACCCCAGGCCAAAGCGACGGCAAAGACCCCGAACGTTCGCGCCAGGCGCAACCGCCAAACGACAAAACTCCGCTCGCTCCGACATGATCGAACAATCCCTGAACGGCATGGCGCACCTCCCGCGCCATGCTGCATGTGTTCACCATGTCCCCGAACACCCGTTCACCATGTCCCCGGTCTGTACACCTTCCAGGGAGGGGAGATCGGGCTCATCCCTCGGGAGCGCTCGCCGCGCTGGCGTCCTTGAGGCCGAGGCCGATCGAGGCGCGGGCCTGCTCGGTCTCCGAGGAGGTGACCGGGTAGGCGCAATAATCGGCGGCGTAGAAGGCGCTCGGCCGGTGGTTGCCGGACAGGCCGATGCCGCCGAACGGCGCGGTCGAGGGCGCGCCGTTGGTCGGCTTGTTCCAGTTGATGATGCCGGCGCGGATATTGGCCCAGAAGCGGTCGTAAAGCTGCGGGCTGCCGCCGATCAGGGAGGCGGAGAGGCCGTAGCGGGTCGCATTGGCCTCGGCGAGCGCGGCGTCGAAATCGGGAACCCGGATCATCTGCAGCACCGGGCCGAACAATTCGGCATCCGACCTCTGCTCGATCGCGGTGACGTCGATGATCGCCGGGGTCAGGAAGGGCTTGTCCTCGACCGGCCGGTCGAGATGCTTGATCGGCCGTCCGCCCTTGATGATCAGGTCGAGGAAGGCTTCCTGCAGCTGGTCCGCCGCCTGGTTGTCGATCACCGGGCCCATGAAAGGCGGCGGGCTGGCGTGCGGATGGCCGACGATGATCCGGTCGGCGAGCTTGCGGACGGTCTCGACGATCGCCTCATGCTCCCCCTCCCTGACGATCAGCCGGCGGGCGGCGGTGCAGCGCTGGCCGGTGCTGAGGAAGGCTGACTGGACGACGAGCGCGGC
Source organism: Allosphingosinicella sp. (assembly GCA_036273615.1). Lineage (GTDB taxonomy): Bacteria > Pseudomonadota > Alphaproteobacteria > Sphingomonadales > Sphingomonadaceae > Allosphingosinicella. The sequence goes on from DASUHH010000031.1 coordinate 16,004, forward strand.
GGCGGCGTGGACGTCGGCCGCGTCCCAGACGATCAGCGGATTGTTGCCGCCCATTTCGAGCGCGAGGATCTTCTGCGGCATGTCGCCATATTGGCGGTGGAGGGCGAGGCCGGCGCGTGCCGAGCCGGTGAAGAGCAGGCCGTCGATCCCGGCATGGCCGGCCAGCGCGCGGCCGATTTCGGGCCCGCCCTGGACGCAGCGCAGCACGTCCTCGGGCACGCCCGCCTCATGATATTGGCGGACCAGGAACTCGCCGACCGCCGGAGTCTTCTCGGACGGCTTGAACACCAAAGCGTTGCCGGCGATCAGGGCCGGGACGATATGGCCGTTCGGCAGATGCGCCGGGAAATTATAGGGACCGAGCACGGCGAGGACTCCGTGCGGCTTGTGGCGGACGGCGACGCGCGCGCCCATCGCGCCCTCGACCCGGCGCTGCGAGGTGCGCTCCGAATAAGCAGCGACCGAGATGTCGACCTTGTTGACGACGGCGTCGACCTCGGTCGCGGTCTCCCAGAGCGGCTTGCCGGTCTCGCGGGCGATGAGGTCGGCAAGCTCGTCCTTCTTGCCGCGAACGACATTGGCGAAGCGGCGCAGGCTTTCGATCCGGACGGCGAGCGGCCGCGACGCCCAGCCCGACCAGGCGGCGCGGGCGCGGGAGACCTCGGCATCGACGTCACCCGTCTCGCCCGTCCACAAGGTGTCGCCGGTCGCCGGTTCCGTCGAAATGAGGGTCGCCATGGCGGCTGAACCACCATTTTTGCCCGGCGCGGTCAAGCCGGGCACCGCATCGCGCCGCCCATGCGGCGGATTTCCGCGATCTTGCCGTGAAAGAGCGACCAGTCGTCGGCCTCGTCGATCCGGCTCCAGATCGCCTCGACCTCGTCGATATGCATCGAGCAGGGCGCCGCGTCGGACCAGTAAGGATGGTCGAGCGCGCCCTGGATGGGCGCGTAGGCGCGGATGGCGGTGCGGAAGCTTTCGAAAGGCTCGGCGGCATAGGCCTGATCGGCCGGCGACGGACCGCGCCGGCGGCCGCCGCGCCAGTCGAAGAAGAAACGGTCGATCTCGACCGTCTTGTCCGCAAGCGCAGTCTCCAGCGCGACGAGCAAGGCGGCGTCCCTGTCCGCGTCGCTCGGCCGAACTCCCAGCCGGCCGAGGATGGCGACCGCCAATTGCCTCTGGAACTCGGCCGGAAAGGCTTCGAGCGGCGGCGTCAGCGCCTCGGCTTCGGCGATCATGCGGAGCGACGCGGCGAGCTGGACGACGTCCCAATGGATCGCCTCGGGCTGGCGACCGAAGGCATAGAGGCCGCCATGGTCGAAATAGGCGGCGGTGAATTGCCCGTCCCAGAAGGGCGTGAAGCGCCACGGGCCGTAATCGAAGCTCTGCGCGGTGATCGCGATATTGTCGCTGTTGAGCACGCCGTGGACGAAGCCGGCGGCAATGTACGAGGCCGCAAGCCGCGCCGCCTCGCGCGAGACATGGGCGAGGAGCCGGCCGGGCCCGTCTTCGCCGCTTTCCTCGCCGAAATAGTGGCGCAGGCAGTAATCGGTCAGGCGCCGCATCTCGTCGGCGAGCTTGAAATAAGCGAGGCGCTGGAAGGTGCCGATACGGATATGGCTGTGCTGGAGGCGGACCAGCAGCGACGAACGGGTGGGCGAAGGCTCGTCGCCGCGCTCCAGCGCCTCGCCGGTCTCGATCAGCGAGAAGCTTTTCGACGTCTCGACTCCGAGCGCTTCGAGCATCTCGGTCGCGAGCAGCTCGCGCACGCCGCCCTTCAGCGTCAGCCGGCCGTCGCCGAAGCGGCTGTAGGGCGTTTGGCCGGAGCCCTTGGTGCCGAGGTCCAACAGCCGGTTCGCACCATCCCGAAGCTGGGCGAAGAGGAAGCCGCGCCCGTCGCCGATGTCGGGATTGTACACGCGGAACTGGTGGCCGTGATAGCGAAGCGCAAGCGGCCGGGCGAGAGTGTCGGGCAAGGGCTCGAAACGGCCGAAATGGCGGATCCATTGCGCCTCGTCGAGATTCGCCAGCCCGACTGCCTCCGCCCAGCGGTCGTTGCGGAAGCGCAGGATGGTCTTCGGAAAATCGGCCGGCTCGACCGGATCGTAGAATGCGTCGCCAAGCGCGAGGATCGGCGTCTCGGGGCGGTAGGATGAAGGGATTGGGGGAGCCGGCACGTCGGCCCAACCTTGCCCGCGCGGCGCCGGTTCCGCCAGCGGAACCTCACCGCCCGCCGGCCGCTTTGAATCGATGAAGGAGACAGACATGGCGGACGATCGGAAGGAGGGCTGGGAGCCCTGGACTCCGGAACGTGAGCGCGGCGGCTCCGGCGTCGGTGCCTTCACCGGCAAGGAGCCGGCCGACCTGCGGGATCACGGCCTCGAAGGCCGGAAGCGCGAAGGGGCCACGGGGCCGGGCGAAGGCCCGCCGCGGCCCGAATTCCCGCCCGAAGGCTGGGGCGGGGAAGGCGGGAATTATCCGCCGGCCCAGGGGCCGCTCGGCGAGCTCGAGGACAAGGCGGGGGATTGAGCTTCGCATCGCCGTTGCGAAGAGCCGGACCGCCCCTCTAGAAGGGTGGTTCGAAAAGGGGGAGGAATGGCCGACTGGACCGACGGCTGGTGGATGTCCGCGGACGGGCTCCGCCTCCATTATCGCGACTATGCCGGCGATGAATCGCGGCCGCCGATCCTCTGCATCCCCGGCCTCACCCGCAACGCGCGCGATTTCGAGGGCGTCGCCGATCGGCTCACCGGCCGCCGGCGCCTGATCTGCGTCGACCTTCGCGGGCGCGGCGAGAGCGCTTATGCGAAAGACCCGATGGCCTATGTGCCGCCCGTCTATCTCCAGGACGTGGAGGCGCTGACCCTGGCGCTCGGCCTGCCGCGCTTCATTGTTTTCGGCACCTCATTGGGCGGCCTCATCGCGATGCTGATCGCCCTGGCCGACCGCGCCCGATTGGCAGGAGTGCTGCTCAACGATGTCGGGCCGGAGATCGAGGCGGCCGGGCTCGACCATATCCGCACCTATGTCGGCAGGTCGCAGGTCTGGCCGACCTGGATGCACGCCGCCCGCGCCCTCTCGGAGGCGCAGAAGGAGCGCTATCCCGACTGGACGATCGACCAGTGGCTGATCTTCGCGAAGCGGGTGTGCCGGCTGACCGCCGAAGGACGAATCGTCCTCGATTACGACATGCGAATCGCCGAGCCGATCCGCCTGCCGCAGCCCGAGATCGACCTCTGGCCGATGTTCCGCGCGCTCGCCGGAATCCCGACCCTGCTCGTCCATGGCGGCCTCTCCGACCTCCTCTCGGACGCGGCGGTCGCGCGGATGCGCGCCGAGATGCCGGACATGGACGTCGCGATCGTCCCCCGCGTCGGCCACGCGCCGACGCTGGAGGAGCCGGAGGCGGTTGCCGGGATTGACCGGCTCCTGGCTCGGGTGGAGAGAGCGGCATGACTGTGCACAAGCCGGGTCTTGCGATCCTGCCGGCGCTGTTGCTCTGCAGCGCCGCGGGCGCGCCCCACGCGAAGCCGCAAAAGCTCGGCCCGTCCTTCGACTGCGCCCGCGCTGCCGGCGCGATCGAGACGATGATCTGCTCCAGCGAGGAGCTGAGCGCTTACGATCGCGCCCTCGGCATCGCCTTTGCGCACGCCGAAGACCGGGCGGAAACGGCGAGAAAGCAACGCGCATGGTTGAATGAGGACCGCGCCAGGTGCGGCGACGCGGATTGCCTGGCTGGGGCCTATGCCGACCGACTCGACGATCTCGCTCAATTTCCGGCGTCCGACTGGGGGACCGAATATGTCAGCAGGTCGGCCCAGGGAACGCTCCAGATCGCGCCGATCGGCGGCGGCTGGTACATGTTCGCCGCCTCCGCGACCTGGGAATATGCTCATCATACGACCACTAATTTCGGCGATGCCGCGGGCGTGATCAGGCCGGTCGCGGGACGAGCCGAATTCCATCGCGATTGCGATCTCACGTTCGAGCGGCTTTCCGGAGATCGCTGGCGTATCCGCGACGTCGGCGCCGACGACAATCGCTGCGGCGGGGTCAACGTGAATATGACAGGCATCTACGTTCGGAAGAAACGGTCCTAGCCGCCCTTGCCGGCGGGGTCGCATGAGCCAAGGCCGCCGATCTCGATCTGAGCGCTTGCATGGCCGTGGCCCGGTCATGCGTCGGTGCCGCTGGACCCCGGCTTTCGCCGGGGAGCAGCTGTCGGCCTAGGCTGTAGTGACAAATTAATCATTTGAGCCAAAGCATGATGCTGGCGAGTTTGATGAAGCCGAGGAAGTTGGCGGCGAGCTTGTCATATCGGGTGGCGATTCGGCGCCATTGTTTGAGCTTGGCGAAGAAGCCCTCGATGCCCCATCGGTTCTTA
>DASUHH010000032.1:0-65430 GCA_036273615.1 Allosphingosinicella sp.
CGATCAGATATGCGGGCTCCGCGCCGTCGGCGGCGGAAACGCGGCCGCCGGCGACGCGCAGCCGGCGGAAGCTGCCGGTCGGGCTTCGGAGGGTGAGGATGGTCCCGTCGCGCGTCGCTTCGCGTTCGATCGTGCAGCCGGCGCCATAGCCGCTCGCGCCGTCGGTCGCGCATTCGAGGCCGGGCGCCGCCACCCCTGCCCGCCGCGCGCCCGGGGAGCCGCAGGCGGCGAGCAGGAGCAAGAGGAATCCGCTCGCCCGCCTCATCGCCGCGCCGCCGCCAGCCGCCCGGCAAATCCTTCGGAGCCGAGCAGATCGTCGAACGCCCGATCCTGGTCCGCATCGCGCGCGGCGCCGGCCGCCGCCAGCGCGATGCCGCGCTTCAGGATCCGGTGGCTCGCCGCGCTTCCGGCGGCGATCGCGCGGGCGAGCCTCTCCGCTTCTTCATGGGCGCTCTCTTCGGCCAATATCTCGACCAGCCCGATCCGCGCCGCCTCGGCGGCATCGACGGCACCCGCGCTCAGCAGCAGCCGCGCCGCCTGACCGGGGCCGATGAGGGCGACGAGGCGGCCGACATCCTCTTGCGGATAGGAGATGCCGAACTTGGCCGGCGTGATCGCGAATCTGGCGGCGCGCCCTGCGACACGGATGTCGCAGGCCATGGCGAGCGCCACCCCCGCGCCGAAGCAGGCGCCGTCGATTGCGGCGATCACCGGCATCGGCAATCGCGCCAGCCGCTCGATCGCCGAGCGCATCGCCGTTCGGAAGCGCCTCCGCGCCCCGGCATCCACGCGCATCGCGGAAAGATCGGCGAGATCCGCGCCCGCGCAGAAGGCGGTGCCGGCGCCGCGCACGACCAATAGCGTCGCGCCCGAGCCCTCCGCCTCGTCCAGGCTCCGCTCCAGCGCCGCCCAGCCCGCCGCCGGTATGGCGTTGCGCGCCTCGGGCCGGTTGAGCGTCAGCCGGGCGATGTCATGGTCGTGCGCGAGGTCGAACATCGCGGGCTGATTGCCCCCGCCGGCCGCCTTTGTCTCGCAAAAAGCGAGATACCTACGCCGAGGAGGTCTGGGCCGATGGAATCGGCTGGACCCGATCCTGCCCCGGCGGCCACTCTTCTTTCTGATCGCATGCAAGGAAAAAGAAACCGGCCGCCCTTACATCGGGCGGCCGGCTTCAGAGGGAGCCACGGCGCCTGCCACGCTCTCGCCGGCAGGGACCATGTGGCGAATGTCCGCACGAACCCCCTCGGCCCGTGCTTCGACCCGTCGCAAATGACAGAGCAAGCATCGTGCCACGACGCAAAGGCGCGGCCTGCGATGGTTAAGAGACCGGCAAAGGCGTTTCGCGATGGGACGCGCGGGTCAGCGGGGACGGAATCAGAGCCTCAAGCGGGCAACCCGGCCGCTGCGAGCCTGAACAAGGCCCAGAGCAGGAAGGCCGAGACGGCGACGAAGAAGCAAGCCGCCGCCATCATGATCCTGCCGAGCACCGGCCGCTTGGCGCCGAACGCCTCCCGGCTCGTCCAGGCGGAGAGCAGACCGGTCGCGAAGAGAAGGGCGGTCAGAATCATCGGAAAATCGGACGCTCGCCCCTGCCGCCGCTCTGTGTCTCCAGTTTGACTGCCTCCGGCGCGTTTCGGTTTCATTCCGGGCGCAGGCGCGTCGCGAGCCGCCACCAGCCGGGATGAAGGCGGCCGATCGCCGCCGCGGCCGCGTCGCGCGCCGCCTCGCCGTCGAACAGGGCGAAGCAGGTGGCGCCGGAGCCGGACATGCGGGCAAGGCGCACGCCGCCGAAGCCGCGCAGCGTCGCCAGCAGCTCGGCGACGATCGGGGCGACGGCGATGGCCGCCGGCTCGAGGTCGTTGCGGCCCTCCGCCGGATCGTCGGGCAGCGGACCGCGGTCGACTCCGTCCCAGCGGGCGAAAATCTCCGCCGTCGACAGCGCCTCGCCCGGATTGACCAGCAGGAGGGGCGTCCCGGCGAGGCCTTGCTTCCGCCACGGTGTCAGCGCATCGCCCCGCCCCTCCCCAAGCGTCGGGCGCGAGAGGAGGCAGGCGGGGACGTCCGCGCCCAGGCCGGCGGCGATGGCGGGAAGGTCGGCCTCCCGCGCCTCCAGTCCCCAGAAACGAGCGAGCAGGCGCAGGGCCGCCGCCGCATCGGCCGAGCCGCCGCCGATGCCCGAAGCGATCGGAAGGCGCTTGTCGAGAATGAGATGCGCGCCCGTCTTCACCTTATAGTGGCCGGCGAGCGCCCGCGCCGCGCGCAGGACGAGATTGTCCCCCTCCCCCGCAAGCGCCGCCGCGAACGGCCCTTCGACGGCGAGGCTCAGACGCTCCCCCGCCGCGACGCGCAGCCGGTCCCCCTCCTCGCAAAAGGCGAAGATCGTCTCGATCCGATGATAGCCGTCCGGCCGCCGCTCCCGCACGTGCAGCGCGAGATTGATCTTGGCATAGGCCGTCTCGTCCATGTCAGGGCGCGGTGAGGTCCGGCTTCAGCCCCTGGTCGATCTTTGCCCTGAGCCGCGCCTCGGCCTTGCCCTCGGCATAAGGCAAAGCCGCCCGCCAGGCGTAGCGCGCCTCGAAATGGCGGCCGGCCGCATAATAAGCGTCGCCGAGATGCTCGTTGATCGAGGCGTCGGCCGGCTGGCCCTGCGCCGCTTTCTCGAGCAATTCGATCGCATGGGGCAGGTCGCCCTTGACGTAGAGCGCCCAGCCCAGGGAATCGGTGATAGCGGCATCGTCGGGCTGGAGATTGCTCGCCTCGCGGATCAGCCTTTCGGCCTGGTCGACATTCTGCCGCCGCTCGAGCTCCGAATAACCGAGATAGTTGAGCACCACCGCCTCGTGCGGGGCGAGCCGGTACGCCTCCTCCAGCGCCGCCTTCGCCCCGGGCCATTTGCCGGCCTGGGTGAGGACGTTGCCCTGCAGCAGGAGCAGGGTCCAGCGCGGATGGCCGGTGCCGATGCCGTCGCCGTTCAGCGCCAGCGCGCGGCCGTAAGCGTCGCCGGCCCCGGCATAATCCTCGCTCTGGGTCAAGGCGTCGCCGAGACGGAGCCAGGCTTCGAGCGACTTCGGGTCCTTCGCCGTCTCGGCGCGGGCGAGCGCAACCGCCTCGCTCTTCCGCCCGGCGTCGGCGAGGATGACGAGCCGCCGGTCGGCCGCATTGTCGCCGAGCGGATCGTCGGCGCCGACATGGCCGAGCGCGGCCAGGGCCGCGTCGGGCTGGCCGCGCGCGCCGAGCAGTTCGGCGGTGAGCAGCCAGGCCTCGCTGTTTTGCGGATCGAGGAAGGTCGCGATCCGGCCGAAGCTCAAGGCCACCTGGGGAACCTGCTGCGCGTTGAGGTCGACCGCGATCCGGGTCAGGAAATCGGCGGCGCCGGCCGCCGGCGTTTCGATCGCGCCAGGGAGCCGCTTGTTCGCGGCCAGAATCTGGCGGGCGCGGGCAAGGATGACGTTGCTCCCCTGCAGCATCGCCTCGGCGCCGGCGCGGTCGCCCCTGGCGGCGAGCAGAGCGGCTGCGGCGACGCGCAGCCGCGCCGAATGCACGCCGCCATCGCCGATCAGCGGCTGGAGCGCGGCGATCCCTTCCTGCGCGCGGCCGAGGGCGAGGAGGATGAGCCCCTTCTGCTCGGGCGCGTAAAGGCCGCCGGGAGCGCTCGCCTTGGCGGAATCGAGCAAGGCGATCGGATCGCCCCTGCCCGATCCGACCGCGACCCAGGCGCGAAGGATCGGCGCCGCGAAGGCGAAGACGTCATCGCCGTCGAGCCGGGCGATGGCGGCGTCGGCCGCGGCCCAGTCCCTGCGCTTCAGCGCATCGCCGGCGAGCAGGATCTTCGCCTCGGGCGGAAGCGACGCGGCCGGAAGCTCGCGGGCGGCACGCAGGGCCAGTGCCTCGTCGCCGGCGGCGACGGCCTGGGCGAGCGCGCGGCCGGCGAGAATGTCGTTGCCCGGCGACAAGGTGAGCGCGGCCGCGTAGCGGCTGGTCGCCTCGTCCGGCGCGCCGGCGACATCGGCGGCGCGGGCGCGGACATAAGCGAGAAGCGCGTCGTCGTCGGTCGCGGCGGCGAAAGCGGGCGCCGAAAGTCCGGCCAGCAAGGCGGCGGCGATCAGCCTGCACATCGGCGGTCTACATGTTCGGGTAATTGGGGCCTCCTCCGCCTTCGGGGACGACCCAGTTGATATTCTGGGTCGGGTCCTTGATGTCGCAGGTCTTGCAGTGGACGCAATTCTGCGCGTTGATCTGGAGCCGGGTGCGGCCGGCCTCCTCGACATATTCATAGACTCCCGCGGGACAATAGCGTTGCTCCGGTCCCGCATAGAGCGGCAGATTGACCTCGGTCGGTATCGCCGCATCCTTGAGCGTCAGGTGAACCGGCTGGTCCTCCTCATGATTGGTGTTCGAGACGAACACCGAGGAGAGGCGGTCGAAGCTGATCGTGCCGTCGGGCTTGGGATAAGCGATCGGCTTCGCCAGATCCTTGCGGGTGAGTCCCTCGTTGTCGGGATGATGCTTCATCGTGAAGGGCAGCCCGATGCCGAGCGTGCGCATCCACATGTCGATCCCGGCGAGCAGGGTGCCGGCGGTGCCGCCGAAACGGGCGACGAGCGGCTCGACGTTGCGCACCTTCTTCAATTCGGCGGCGATCCAGCTCGAGCGGACCGACGGCTCATAACCTTCCAGCACATCGCCGCTCCGGTCGGCCGAGATCGCCTCGAAGGCGGCCTCGGCGGCGAGCATTGCGGACTTCATCGCCGTATGGCTGCCCTTGATCCTGGGCACGTTGACGAAGCCGGCCGCGCAGCCGATCAAGGCGCCGCCGGGAAAAGCGAGCTTCGGCACCGACTGCCAGCCGCCCTCGTTGATCGCCCGCGCGCCGTAGGAGATTCGGCGGCCGCCCTCCAGCACCGCCCGGATCGCCGGATGCTGCTTCCAGCGCTGGAATTCCTCGAACGGCGAGAGCCAGGGGTTGCGGTAATCGAGCGCGACGACGAAGCCCAGGGCCACCTGGTGGTTCGCCTGGTGGTAGAGGAAGCCGCCGCCCCAGGCATCGTCCAATGGCCAGCCCTGGGTGTGGATGACCCGGCCGGGGACGTGCTTCGCCGGATCGACGTCCCACAATTCCTTGAGGCCGATGCCGTAGACCTGGGGCTGGGCATGCTTGTCGAGCGCGAAGATGCGCTTCAGCTCCTTGGTGAGGCTGCCGCGCGCGCCCTCGGCGAAGAAGGTGTAGCGGCCGTGCAGCTCCATTCCCGGCTGATATTCGGGCTTGTGGCTGCCGTCGCGCGCGACCCCGAAATCGCCGGTGGCGACGCCTTTCACCGATCCGTCCTCATTGTAGAGGATCTCCGCCGCCGCGAAGCCGGGGAAGATCTCGACCCCCAGGGCCTCGGCCTGGCCGGCGAGCCAGCGGCAGAGAGTGCCGAGGCTCAAAGTGTAGGTGCCCTTGTTGCTCATGAGGGGCGGCATCAGGACATGGGGAAATTCCCATTTCTTGCCCTCGCTCAGCACCCAATGATGATTCTCGGTGACCGGGACGGTGAGCGGGCTGTCCAGCTCGCGCCAATTGGGCAGCAATTCCTCGATCGCGCGCGGATCGACGACCGCGCCGGAGAGGATATGGGCGCCGACCTCCGATCCCTTTTCGAGGATGCAGACGCCGAGCTCGCGCCCGGCCTCGGTGGCGAGCTGCTTCAGGCGGATGCCTGCGGCGAGCCCGGCCGGGCCGGCGCCGACGATCACGACGTCGTAGGGCATCGACTCGCGTTCGGCCATAAGCGCGCTCCGTCCGGGCGGCGTGCGGACTCCTCTCGCCGCACCCAGCCAACGGTTGGCGGATAAGCACCTATTTTGCGGTTGACCAGCCCCGCCGGCCCTGACTCTCTGGCGCCGGACGTGGAGCGGGATGGAACGGGGAAGCGAGCCTTTTGACCGAGCGGCCGCGGCGAGCGCGCTGACATGGTGGGCCGATGCGGGCGTCGATATATTGATCGACGAGGCGCCGCGCGACTGGCTGCGCCCGAAGCCCGCGCCCGAGTCGGTCGTGCCGTCCGATCCTCGCGTCGCCCCGGCCCCCATCGTCGCGCCGCCGGCGCCCGCCGAGGATCTGCTTCCCGACCAGCTCGACCTGTTCCAGGCCTATTTGCGGGACAGCGACCGCCTGCCCTTCGTCGCGCCCTCGGCCCTGCGCGTCTGCCCGTCGGGCGACCCCGAGTCCGGCCTGATGATGCTGATCGACATGCCGACCGGCGAGGATTGCGCCGCCGGCACCCTGCTTTCGGGCGAGGTCGGGCGATTGTTCGACCGGATGCTCGCGGCGATCGGCCGCGACCGCGACTCCGTCTATCTCGCCGCTTTGTCCTGCCTGCGTCCGCCCACCGGCAGCTTCACGAGCGAGACGGCGAAGCAATGCGCGCTGCTCGCGCGCCACCAGATCGGGCTGGTCGGGCCCAAAGCGGTCCTGCTGTTCGGCGACGCCGCCGCCAAGGCCCTGCTCGGCCTCTCGGTCGCCCAGGCGCGGGGCCGCTGGCACGAAATCGCAACGCATCGCGGCATGGTTAAAGCTTTGGCAACCATTTCGCCCAAACAATTGCTCGACGCGCCGCGCCTCAAGAGACTCGCCTGGGAAGATCTGCAGATGCTGACCGCAGAGGTCGAACAATGATCCGAATTCGCTTTTGGCTGCTCGCCGCCGCCCTCGCCGCGCCCGCTTTCGCCGCAGCGCCTGCCGCAGCGCAGGATGCGGCGGCGCGGACGAGCGCCGTTCCGGCAATCCTCACCGCCGACCAGCGCACCCGATATCGCGACATCTTCGCCGCGATCCGCGCCGGCGACTGGGCCGGCGCCGCGGCCAAGCTCGACGCCATGCCCGAGGGCCCGCTCCATCCGGCCGCGCGGGAGGAGCTCTACCTCGCCAAGGGCTCGCCCAAGGTGGCGCTCGATCCGCTCCTCGCACTGCTCGCCAGGGCGCCCGACCTGCCCAAGGCCGACCAGCTCGCCCGCCTCGCCATCAATCGCGGCGCCGCGAGCCTGCCGCCTCTGCCGCAGGCGCATGCCCTCGTCTTCGCCGGCGGCCAGCCGCGCCGCGGCCGTCCCCAGCCGGTGCCGCGCGATGCGGCGAGCGGCGACGTCGACCGCCAGATCACGCCTTTGATCAACGACAACAAGCCGGCCGATGCCGAGGCGATCTTCATGGCCCGGATCAACGAGCTGACGCCCGACGTCCAGACCGAGTTCCAGCAGCGCATCGCCTGGTCCTATTATATCGTCGGCGACGATTCATCGGCCTGGCGGCTCGCCCAGGTCGCCCGCAACGGCAATGGCGACTGGGCGACCCAGGCCGCCTGGACCGCCGGCCTCGCCGCCTGGCGGACGCGCCGCTGCGACGACGCTTCCGACGCCTTCGCCACGGTCGCCGCCCGCACCACCGATTACGAGCTTGCCGCCGCCGCTAACTATTGGGGGGCGCGGGCGGACACCGAATGCGGCCGTCCCGAACGCGTCGAGACCAAGCTCAGGAGCGCCGCCCGCTTCAAGGAGACCTTTTACGGCCTGCTCGCCGCGACCGCGCTCGGCATCCATTCGTCCAATTATGAGGGGCTGCACGATTATCGCGACGCCGAATGGCGCCCGGTCGCCGACAGGCCCGACGTCCGCGCAGCGATCGCTTTGACCGAGATCGGCGAGACCGACCTTGCCGACCTCTTCATCCGATACCAGGCGAAGATCGGCGGGACGGGCGACCATGATGCGCTGATCCACCTCGCCTGCGACCTCAACCTGCCGGCGACGCAGCTCTGGCTCGCCCACAATGCGCCGGCGGGGACCAGCATCAACGTCGCCGCCCGCTACCCTCGGCCCGACTGGCGGCCGGCGCGCGGCTGGCGGGTCGACCAGTCCCTCGTCTTCGCCCATGCGCTGCAGGAATCCGCCTTCCACACCGACATCGTCAGCAAGGCCGGCGCGGTCGGCCTGCTCCAGGTGACGCCCGGCACGGCCGGCGACATCGCCCGCAAGCGCGGCGAGCCGTTCGAGCGCGCCGAGCTCGACAATCCCGCCTTCAACATGGAGTTCGGGCAGGAGAGGATGGAGGCTTTGCGCGACATGGGCGCGACCGGCGGCCTCCTCCCCAAGGTGATCGCGGCCTACGACGCCGGCCCGCTGCCGGTGCAGGAATGGAATGCCCGCGCCTTCGACAAGGGCGATCCCCTGCTCTACATCGAGAGCATCCCTTATTGGGAGACGCGCGGCTACGTCCCGATTGTGCTGCGCAATTACTGGATGTACGAGCAGGAAGCCGGCAAGACCGACGGCAGCCGCGAGGCTTTGGTCCAGGGGCTGTGGCCGCGCTACCCGGGCCTGCCGGGCGCGCGGGCGGTGCGGATGACCGGCGGCGACGAGCTGGCGATGGGGCGGGATTGAGGGCCCCTGGACCCCGGATCAGAACGCGATATTCCGGGTGATCATCCAGTGGCCGCCGTAAAGGTGCCAGACGGTCAGGAAGCGGCCGCCGCGGCGGGTCAGCTTGCCGTCGGCGGCGCGGACGCGGAGCCAGGCCTCGCCCCATTCATAGACGTCGTTCGCGTCGGCGGCGACGCGGCCTCCACTCTTTATCCCCGCACCGACGATATGCGAGGAGGCGCGCGCGCCGGCGGCATAGAGCGCCTCGACCGCCTTGCGCCCCTTCACGACATTGCCGCCGGGTCCGATGAAGATCCCGTCCTCGGCATAAGGCGCGGCAAGACGCGCCGCATCGCCCGAACGGATCGCCACCGCCCATTCGGCATTGGCGCGATCGATGTCGGGCGAAGCGCTGGCCACCACCCTGTCTCCCGCCCCTTCCGGAGCCGCCAACGCGATCAGCAACGCAACGATCATGACCTTTCCCCTTTCGCCCGAGATGCGGAGGCGGCTCGGCTCATGCCCTGATCTCGGCAAGGGCCATGGCGACGTTGAGAGCGACGATGGCCATGAAGGCCAGCAGCGAGAAGCAGACGAGCGCCAACGTCCGCGCCGACGTCCCGGCGATGCTCGTGCCGTAGAAGCCGCGCATGTGCATCCACAGATGAATCGGCCAGAGCAGCAGCAGCCCTCCCGAGGCGGGCCCAACCAGCGGCAGGATCAGGGATCGCAGCACCATCGCGAGGCCGGCGAAGGACAGCGAATGCATGGCGAAGATGAAATGGTCATAGAAGGAGAATGCGCGCCGCACGAAGAGCAAGGCCAGGCCCAGGGCCAGCAGCGGAAGCATCAGGATCGACAGGCGGTGGGCCCATGTCTCGACGGCGCGCCCGAACGATTCGGGCTGCCGCATCGCGGCGACCACCTTCGGGCCCAGCCAGCCCCCGACGCGATCGTTGCGTCCGCCCCCTCTTACCGTCAGCGAATAGCCGGTGCCCGACAAGGTCCCGCCAGTCGCGGCTTCGTGCGTCACGACCCGCCCGACCGGAGCCTGACCGACGATCTCCGGGACGAGGAAGACCAGCAGGACCATCGCGAGGAACAGGCGCAGGGGCGGAACCTGGTTCGCGACCGCGCCGGCGATCCAATCCCGGGTCAGCGCGGCGGGGCGGAGGACGAGACCGCGAAGGGTGGACCCGATTCGCCGGTCGAGATGCGTCAGCGCCTCGACGCATTCCTCCACGAGCATCCGGACCGTCGGATGCCCGCGTCTTCGCCGCTGCCCGCACGAATGGCAATAAGGGCCAAGGAGCGTGGCGCCGCAATTCCGGCAGGCCGCCGGCTGGGCAGGCGCTCCCGCATCGGTCATTCCGCTCCCTCCCCGCTGGTCAGGCGTCTTCGCTCTATACGATCCGGGACGCGCCGACACCCCCGCCTTCCGGGCCCGATATCCGCGCCGGACATCGTTTTCGCGGGTGCTGGCCCGGTTTCGCGTGTAAGCTGCCGCGTCCGACGCTGCGCGGGAGGGGGACATGATGCGGGCGACAGCGATTGCCGGCCTGGCCTTGGCGATCCCGCTTTGCGCGCCCGCGGGCGCCGCGGAGCCGGCCTGGTGGACCCAGCAGAAGCGCCAATGCGGCCTGGCGCCCAACCTTGCTTACAATGTCTGGGTCGCGCAGGGCTCGCCTTGCGCGGGTGCCTACCGGCCCCCGCCCGATCCGCGCGTGGCGCTGCGGAGCCGAGTGCAGGCGCTCGCGGCGGCCGATCCGGAGCTTGTCGACGCCTCGGCGCTGGCGCAGACCGATCTGTGGAACGACGAATCCTTCGCCGGTCTGGTCGCCCGCCTGCACCACGATCTCTGGCGCGCCTACGCCAATTCCGAGGTCGTCACCGCGGACTGGAGCCGCGTGACCCAATATTATGCACCCCATCTCGCCAGGCTCGAAGCCTTTGCAAGCAGCCTCGATGCCCGGCGTGCCGATGCCGTGCCGCCCCGCTATGTCGATGCCCTCGACCATGCCCGGGCGGTCGAGGCGGACGCCCAGCGGGCGCTCGCGCGAGCGCGGCAGCAGGCCGCCGACGAGAGCCTCGGCGCGACCTTCTCCGCCGCCTTGTGGGAAGACGCGCGCAATCGGACGCTCGCTTTGATGCGCGCCCGCTTCCTCAAAGCCGAAGGCCTGCCCGCGGCGACCGACGAGAATGGGCGGGGCGATCCCGGAGACCGCCTGCACGCTCCCGCCGGACCGTTTCACGAGCCCTGGCTCGGCCCCGAGCCGACGCCGCAGCAGGCGGCCGAAGGCGTGATCGCGCCGGACTGGAATCCCGACGGCTTCCGCCAGGCCGTGCCGGCGCCCGAGCCGCCCCTGCCCGAGACGATCGACGACCGGGTCTCGGCGGTGGAACGCCTCGCCGGCGAAGCCAGGGCGGCCGCATCGCGCGCGGCCGCGGCGGCGGCGGACGGCAGGCGGCTCGAGGAACGCTATCGATCCTATCTGCGGATCGCCGAAAAGGCGCAGGATGGGATCGCGCGGATGCAGACCGAGACCGATCTGTCGCAGCGGCGCACGACCTGGCTGGAGGCGGCGCGCCGCAACGCCGAGATGAAGGTCCGCAACGCCGTCTGGACCCGAGTCTATGCCACCGGCAAGGCGTTGGTCTGGTCCACGCTCGCGGACCGGATCGTTCCCGACACGCTGGCGGGGCTGGCGAACGATTCGCCGTTCGAGAAAGCCCGCAAGGTCAAGGCGCTGGTCGACCAGGTCCGCGGCATCGAGGGCGATTTCGAGCTTTATTCTTCCCAGGCCGCCCGGGTCCTCGCCGAGGGTTCGCCGGCCGAGGCGCGGCATCTGCTGGACGCGGTCTGGGCCGCCTCGCGCGCCGACGGCCGCGAGACCATGGAAAAGGCGCTGGACGCCGCCGATGCCCCCGCGGCGCTCGGCCAGGCCTGGCGCCGGCTGCTCGGCGATCCGCAGCCCTGATTGGTGCGCGCGCTCTTCGCCTTCGGCCGATCCGAGCGGGATTTCAGATGCGGCTGACGCTTTCGAGCTGATCGCAGGGCAGAGGATCGATCAGGAAGATTCCGGCGCGGCCTTCGTCGGACCAGCGGACGACGCCGCGATGCTCGTTGCCGCCCGGAAACATCAATTTGGTGGGGATGCCGGGGCTGAAGCAGCCCTTGTGCGCAACGCCGACGCCCTGGCGCGAGATGTTGAACACGCGCACGCTGTGCATCCCGTCCTCGCAGAAAGCGATGGCGCGGGCATCGACGTCGAGCCGCAGCGCGCGATAGCCCTCCGCGCGCTGCTCCGCCGCGAGCCGCTGGAGCAGGGTGTCGCATTCGATCGGCCGGTCGAAGGTCGCGCCGCAGCGCCCGTCCTTCGCCCAGACCACCTTCGCCTTGACGGTGAAGGCGTCGGACAAGGCAATGGTCAGCCGCTCGCCCGGCGCGACCGGGAGGCCGGTGAGCAGCATCACGCCTTCATTGGAGATGTTGCAGACCCGCCAGAGCCCCGCGTCGCCGTCGCGCGTCACCCTCGCGAGACGAAAGATGGTGTGGATGCGCGGGCCGGCGCGCCGTTCGTCCGGCTCCAGGCCCTCATCCTGCTTCAATTTCCTCTGGATCGCGCCCATGACCCCGCTCCTCCCGGATTACCACGAGAGCAGCAACCGACATAAGCCGATATTGTTCCATGAACGGAAATATTTTTTTCAAATCATGCCTCAATAATTTTAAGGTGATGAGCGAAGAGGTCAGAATTAACCAACAGCATAGAGGGATATTTATATTCTGTTAACTATAATCGTTAGCCTGAATATCTTGCAATGATCGCCCCTGACTTTCACCTGGAATGAGCCGGGTCCGGGAGTTTTCGGTTCCTGCAACGAAAAGGCCGGGCGAGGCGAGCCTCACCCGGCCTTCTCGTTTGCCGAGCGTGCCGCCTACGGGCTGGTCGGAAGATTGTGGTGATGGTGGTGGCGGGTCGCGATGATGATGACCGCGATGATCGCCGCGATTCCGATCAACGGCAGGATGAAGCCTCCGCGCAGCTCGCTGCCGCCGGCGCTCTCGCCGGCCGGACTCACCTCGGCGGCCGCAATCCGCGGCGCACCCCGTTGCGCAGCGGCGACCGTCGGCGTCGCCATCAAGGCGATCGACGCGGTCGCAACGATAATCGATTTCAAATCCACGGTATTTTCTCCCTTCCTGCGCACTCCGAACACATCATTTTCCGAAACCCGAATAGCGGGACCGTCTCGCATGTCCATGGCGGAAGTGCTTGAAATTGGCCGAATGAACGCTTTTCCGGACAAGCGGCGGCGATGGCGGGCCCGCCGGCAACGAACGGGTCGCTCCCCCGGATCGCCAGCGGGCGCGATGAAGCCGCGCATCGCGCGCCATCCGCGAGGCGTTTGGCGGAGGGCGCTGTAAGCCGGCGTTCAGGCTCTTTTCCCCATCCTCTTCCGGCGCCGCGCGGATTGACATATCAATGACATGATCCCCGTGCATCGCATCGAGCCGCCGGGGGAGTGGCGCGCCTCCGGCCGCAACCCATTTTCCTTCTTTTCGGGTGTCCTTTTGCGTCTGGCCTTCACCTCCCCAGTGCCGCCCGAAAGCCCGCAGCCGCTGCTCCGCCGGCGCGCCACCGCGCTCATATTGGCGTTGATCGTCACCTTCCTGATGATCCTCGCCTTGTGGAGCCTGAACGGCCGGGCGCCGGAGCGGCCGCGGCTCAAGGGCGCGACCATGCTCGACTTCAAGCCTGACGCCGACAATGAAGATGCCAGCGTGAAGCAGCAGCCGACGAAAGCGCAGCCGCGCCAGGAGAAGCAGCCGACCCCGATCAAGCCGGCGCCACCGCCGCCGCGGCCTTCGCCGCTGCCGGTGGTGCACCCTTATTATATCCCCCTCACCAAGGACGAGAACGATTCGGCCGACATCGGCAGGATGGCCCATGCCGGTCCGCGCAGCGGGAGCGCCCAGGCCTCGATCGGCGCACCGGGGGATTCGAGGCCGATCGGCACCGCGCCCGACGGCTCGCCGCTCTACGCGGCCGAATGGTATCGCGAGCCGACCGACGCCGAGCTCGATTTCTATCTCCCGAAGAACAGGAACATCCAGGGCTCCGGCTTCATCGCGTGCAAGACCATCGATCATCATCATGTCGACGATTGCGTCGAGCTTGGAAGCGTGCCCTCGCAAAGCCATCTCGCCAGTGCCGTCCGCCAGGCCGCGTGGCAATTCCTGGTCCGGGCGCCAAGGCTCGGCGGCAAGGAGCTGGTCGGGACCTGGGTCCGCATCCGCATCGACTACGACATCCGCTACAAGGCCGAGGACAGGACCGACCGATCGGACGAGCCGCCGAAGCAGCCGGCCGATTCCACTTACATACCTTATTGAACCGGCCCGTTCGCAGGGGCTTTCCCACGGCTACATGATAGCGCTACCATGCACGCAAGGAGAGGGAGCGGCCGGCATGGAAAAAAGCATCGCAACCTGGATGATCGCGGCGGCCGGCGCCCTGCTCGCGACCGGCGCCGCCGGAGCCCCGGACAAGCCGAAGCCGCTTTACATGAACCCCGCGCTTCCGGCGGAGGCGCGCGCCGCCGATCTCGTCCACCGCATGACGCTCCCCGAAAAGGCGTCGCAGCTCGTCAACCATGCCCGCGCCATCCCGCGCCTCGGCGTTCCCGCCTACGATTGGTGGAGCGAGGCGCTGCACGGCGTCGCGGTCGACGGCACCACCGAATATCCCGAGCCGATCGGCCTCGCCGCCACCTTCGACGCGCCCGGCATCCGCCAGATGGCCGAGCAGATCGGCGTCGAAGGCCGGATCAGGCACGAGGCGGACGTCCGCGCCGGCCATAGCTCGACGATGGAGGGGCTCGATTTCTGGGCGCCCAACGTCAACATCTTCCGCGATCCGCGCTGGGGCCGCGGCCAGGAAACCTATGGCGAGGACCCGTTCCTCACCGGCCGCATGGCCGTCGCCTACGTCACCGGAATGCAGGGCGACGACCCGCTCCACTATCGCGCCATCTCCACGCCCAAGCATTTCGCCGTCCATAGCGGGCCCGAGCCGACCCGCCATTTCGCCGACATCGACGTCAGCAGGCACGATATCGAGGACACCTACCTCCCCGCCTTCCGCGCCGCGATCACCGAGGGCCATGCCGGGTCGATCATGTGCGCCTATAATGGCGTGAAGGGCGAGCCGGCCTGCGCCAATCAGTTCCTGCTGCAGCACACGCTCCGCGGCGCGTGGCGCTTCGGGGGCTATGTGGTCTCCGATTGCGGCGCGGTGCACGACATATTCGAAGGCCATCATTACCGGCCGAGCCAGCCCCAGGCCTCCGCCATCTCGCTCGCGCGCGGCATGGACAATGAATGCATCACCTTCGGCGACGTCACCGGCGACGCCGACTACAAGCCCTATATCGAGGCGGTCCATGAGGGCGTGCTCGCCGAGAGCGCGATCGACACCGCCCTCATCCGCCTGTTCACCGCGCGAATCCGGCTCGGCATGTTCGATCCGCCGTCGATGGCCCCCTATTCGCGGATCGACCCGCATGAGCTCGACAGCCCCGCCCACCGGCAATGGGCCTTGCACCTCGCCGAGGAATCGATGGTGCTTCTCAAGAATGACGGCGTGCTGCCGCTGAAGGGGGCGAAGCGAATCGCGATCGTCGGCCCGCTCGCCGACCAGAAAGCCGTTTTGCTCGGCAATTATAACGGCCAGCCGACGCGTACCGTCACGATCCTGGAAGGAATGAAGGCCGCCTTTCCAGGCGCGACCATCACCTACGTCCCGGGAACGCAATTCCTTTCCGACGCCGGCGCGGTGGTGCCCGCCTCGTCGCTTGCCACGGCGGACGGGAAGCCCGGCCTTCGCGCGGACTATCGCGCGGGCGAGCACGAGGATTCGGGCGCGGCCCCGATCGTCTCCCGGGTCGAGGCGGGCGTCGGCCTCGACGCGGACAATGTCCCGTCCGCCCTGCGCGGCAAGCCGTTCAACACAAGCTGGACCGGAACGCTGACCGCGCCCGCGAGCGGCGACTATCGGCTCGGAATCAAGGCTGCGGGCTTCGCTCATGTCCGCGTTGACGGCCGGATGCTCGTCCAGACCTATGGCGGCACCAGGCTCGGCCGGATTCATCTGGAGAAGGGCCAGCCAGTCAGCCTCGAGGTCGCCTATCGCACCAGGCCCGGCGGTGCGCCGGCGGCGCAGCTCATCTGGGCGCCGGTGAACGACGTGCCCGATCCCGCCGCCGCCGCCGCCGCGCGGGACGCCGACGTCGTGGTCGCGGTCGTCGGGATCAGCAGCACGCTCGAGGGCGAGGAGATGCCGGTGAGCGAGCCCGGCTTCCAGGGCGGGGACCGGACCAGCCTCGACATCCCGGCGCCCGAGGAAGCGCTCGTCCGCGCCGTCGCCGCCGCCGGCAAGCCGCTTGTCGTCGTGCTGACGAGCGGCAGCGCGCTCGCCGCCCGATGGGAAAAGGCGCATGCCGATGCGATCCTCGAAGCCTGGTATCCGGGCGAGGAAGGCGGAAGCGCGGTCGCGAACATCCTGAGCGGTGCGGCCAACCCGTCGGGCCGCCTTCCGGTCACCTTCTACGAGGATGTGAGCCAGCTTCCCAATTTCGAGGATTATTCGATGCGGGGACGGACCTACCGCTATTTCGCCGGCACCCCGCTCTGGCCGTTCGGCTACGGCCTCAGCTACACGAGCTTCACTTATGGCGACCTCGCTTTGCCCAAGGCGCCGATCCGCGCCGGAGCGCCGCTCCACGCCTCGGTCCGCGTGACCAATAGCGGCCAGGCGGCGGGCGACGAAGTGGTCCAGCTCTACCTAAAATTCCCGAATGTGCCCGGCGCCCCGATCCGCGCGCTGCGCGGCTTCCGCCGCATCCACCTCGCCCCGGGCGCGAGCGAGACGGTGACCTTCGACCTCACGCCGCGCGACCTTTCCATGGTCAACACGGCCGGCGACATCATCGTCCCCGCGGGCCGCTACAACGTCTCGATCGGCGGCGGCCAGCCCGGCTCCGGCCTGCCCGCCGCCACCGGCGCCTTCTCCTTGACCGGCCAGGCGACGCTGCCGGAATAATCCGGGATCCGCGGCCGCTTGTGCTTCATCCGCAATCGCTGTCATGGGGCAATGACGAACCCGGCCCCGCGATCCGTTGGAAAGAGAGGCCTTCCGCAGCCGCCTCCGCCTCACGGACGCCGCCGTCGGCAAGCTCCTGCGCCTGTTCGACGACACCTCGCCGCCCCGGCTGAACGCTCACCAGGGTCCGGATCCTAGAGCGGCCTGCGATTAACTTGAATCGCAGGCCGCTCTATAAGTCCTTGTTGTCGCGTTGCTTTTTGCGAAAGCCGGTACCCACCTTTTCGCGCAACGCTCTAAGGCCGCGGCATCATTGCGACGATCTCCTCCGCGGCGTCGGGGGTCAGATGGCCGTAGTCGAAATGGATGGGCTGGCCGGTGGCGGTGAGCATGAAGCAGGGCCGCGCCGGCGGGCATTCGGCGCGATAGGCGGAGAAATAGCGCCCGCCGGCGCCGCGAACGATCGCCGCCATCGCGCGGTCGAGCCGCTCCCGCGCCGGCACGCGGCCGTCGTCATAGATGCGGCGGTCGTGCGCCAGCATGGACCTCGCCAGCAATTCGGGGACGGACGGCTGATATTCGACGACCGGGCCGACCACCAGCACGTCGATCCCGGCGGCGCGGAGGCCGGCGACCACCGGCCGCAATTTCTCCGCTTCGTCCGGCCACCAGCGCGAGGCGAGGATCACCCCGTCGACATGCTCCTTCCTCGCCAGATCCAGCGCCTCGAGCGCCCGGCGGTCGCATCGCCCGCCTCCGCCGATGCTGCCGCCCTTCGGCCGGCAGGCCGTCCGCATCGAGACGAGGAAGTGGATGTCGGGGAAGCGCTCGACCAGGGCCGTCCAATATTGGGCGGCATGGCTGTCGCCGGCGAGCAGGACGTTGCGCCGGCCGGGGACGATTCGAAGGCAGGTCGTCTGCCTCGGAATGCCGGCCGGCCGGCAGGACGGATCATAGGGGTCGACCGGAATCCTGAGCTTGTGCGGAACGGCGAGGATGCGCGCCACGGCGGGCGGCAGCCGGCGCACATGCGGCGGATGGTGGATCGCCGCATAGGCAAGGCCCGCCGTCGCCAGGCAGGCGAGCGCTCCGCCGGCGAGCACCGGCAGCGGCGGTCCCTTGCGCAGCCGCCGGCGCAGCGGACGCTCGACCGCGAAGAAGGAGAAAGCGGCGAGCGCGAAGGACAGGGCGATCAGCAGCACCTGCGTGCCCGGCGTCAGCTCGAAGCGGACGAACAGGCGCCAGAAGGCAAGGATCGGCCAATGCCAGAGATAGAGCGAATAAGAGAGCCGGCCGATCGCCCGCATCGGCGCGATTGCGAGCAGCCGGCCGGCCGCGCTCCCCTCCGCCGCGACGAGCAGGATGGCGGTCGCGACCGTCGGCGGCAGAGCCGCGGGAAAGGGCGAAACCCACGCCCCGCCGAAGACGATCGACAGGAGCAGGAGGACGAGCGCGAGCGCGGCCAACAGCGCGCGCACCCGCCGGCCGCGCGGCGCCGGCACCAGGCCCGCCGCGGCGAGGCCGCCGAGGCCGAGCTCCCAGAAACGCGCCGGCAGCAGGTAGAAGGCCGCGCTCGGCTTCGCCGCGGCGAAGGCGGCGGCGAGCGCCAAAGAAGCGATGCTCGCCGCCGCGATCAGGGCCGTCCGCTTGTACCGCCCCCGCAGCGGGACGAGCAGCAGCAAGGGATAGAGAAGATAGAATTGCTCCTCGACGCCGAGCGACCAGCTGTGGAGCAGAGGCTGGACCTCGGACAGCGGCGCGAAATAGGGGTTGTTGCGCCAGAAGAAGAGGTTGGAGAGGAAGAGCGGAGCCGCCACGCCGGATCCGCGCAGAGTCGCGAGCTCGGACGGAAAGGCCATGACCAGCCAGGCCGCGAGCACGCAAAGGGTGACGAAGAGCAGGGCCGGAACGATCCGCGCCACCCGCCGCCGCCAGAAGGCCCAGAGCGAGAAATGCCCCTCCGCCATCTCGCGCAGCAGGATCCCGGTGATCAGGAAGCCCGACAGGGTGAAGAAGATGTCGACGCCGAGGAACCCGCCGCCGAACGGCGGCACGCCGGCATGGAAGAGGATGACCGCGAGCACCGCCACCGCCCGCAGCCCCTCGATGTCGCCCCGATAGCGCGGTCCGCCGTCCATCGGATGCGGTGCTAGCCGTGCGCGGCCCCCCGGGAAAGGCCGTCCCGCGGCCGAATCCCCGCCGGCATCATCGCGCCGAGGGCGAGCGCCACCGACTGGGGGGAGTAGATTGCGGCCAGGGCCTCGTCGACGCTTCGCTCGACCAGCAGCCGCGCCTCGCGGCGCGCGGGCGCGCGGCGCGGCGGCAGCAAGGGGCGGAGCGCGAACTCGGCCTGGAGCCGCTCGACGAAGGCCCGGGTGCCGCTCGACCGGATCTCGAGCCGGCCGCCGCCGCGAATCCCGGCCTGGCGGACGATGCGGGCCAATCGCTCGCGCGCCGGCTCGGCGATGCCGCGTTCGTGCAAGGCGGCGAGCCACGGCCAGCCGGGTCCCTCGCGCATCACCAAAGTGACGAGCCGGCGATAATCGTCGGACCCGAACAGAGCGGCGCAGGCCAGAGCATGGCGCCGGACCGAGGCGCGCAGCGGCAAGGCCGGCGGCGGCGCTGCGAACGGCGCGGCGAGCGTCCGGATCGATGCCGTGGCGGCGAGCCGGCCGAGCGTCTCGACATCCTCATACCAATGGACGGCCAGCGCCGGCGCCACGCCCGCCGCCCCGGCAATGGCGGCGAGCCCCGGCCGCTCGGCCCCCGGCTCGGTCAGCAGCCGGAAGGCGGCCCGCAGCAATCGCGCCGCCGCCTCCGCACCGATCTCTCGCACCCTAGAAATCCAAAGTGACGCCGGCGAAGACATATCGGCCGAGCGCATCGTAGGTCCCGGGGAAGGTGTTGCCGTTGCAATAGATGCCGGGGCAGGCGTTGATCACCGCGCTCGACCCGTTCGACCCGATGATCGGCGGCGCCTTGTCGAGCAGATTGTTGACGCCGAGCCGGAAGCGATAATGGTCGCCGATCTTCGCGGTCAGAGCGAGGTCGAAATAGCTTTGCGCCGGGATACGCGCGTTGAACGGCGAGAAGGCGCCGCCGAGGCTCGCCTGGCTGCTTGCCCGGTCGATCCGCACCTGGCTGAAATAGCGCCATTGCAGCGACACGCCGATTCCGTCCGGCGCGTTCCAGGTGAGGCGCGCCTTGTGCCGCCATCTGGGGTTCGGCCCCGACAGGGTGCCGCCGCCCGAGCAGACCAGGCCGTAATAGCCCGCGCAATCGTAGGGCGCCGAGACGCCCGTGTCGGTGACGAGCTTGATGAGCCAGGTGCCGGTCATGTTGAAGACGAGCCCGCCCCAGCGGCCGAGCCCAGCCGCATAGCTTGCGCTGACATCGACGCCGCGGGTCGAATTGCCGCCGATGTTGCGCGGCAGGTCGATGACGAAACCACCGGCCGAGCGCCACAAGGAGCCCGACGAATCGCGGTGGACGAGGCCGCAGAAGACCGGGTTCAGCGTCTGGTTGCAAACGTTGAGGATCGTGTCGGCGCCGACCCGCTGGATCGCGTTCCTGATCCGGATGTCGTAATAATCGACCGTGATCGCGAGCCGTGGGATGAAGCGCGGCTGCAGCACCACGCCGGCGGTCCAGGTGTCTGCGATCTCCGGCCGGAGCGTCGGAACCCCGCCCAACTTGCCGTTATACTGGCCGGCGGGATTGCCCGGCACGATCTGGCCGACGTGGAGGCCCTGGGCGAGGCAGCCGGTCTCGGCGGCGGTGATGGCATGGCCGCTGCACGGATCGCTGTTGCCGTCGAGCGCGGTGACGACCGGGGCGAACAATTCCTGGATGTTGGGCGCGCGGACGGCGCGATTGTAGCTCGCCCGGAATCGGATATCGCGCACCGGCGCGAAATCGCCGCCGATCTTCCAGGTGTCGGTCGAGAAACCGCGATCCTGCCCCGCAAGCGCATAGCGCGAATGGCGGTAGCCGGCCTCGAGCGACAGATTCTGGAAGAATCCGTTCTCGACGATCGGAACCCGCACCTCGCCGAACAATTCGCGCACGTCGAAGGCGCCGCTGACCGGAAGGATGGCCGCGCCGACCCCGGCAAGGTCGCTCGCCGGCAGCAAGGAATAAGCCGCGTCGGTCTGGAATTGCAGCGATTCCCTGCGATATTCGGCGCCGAGCGCGAGCCCGACCCCCTCCTCCGCCCAGGGTAAGCGGATGCCGTACTCGCCGAGCTTGCCCGTCAGCGACGCGCTGGCGACGCTCTCGCCGTTGACGCCGCGCTGGAAGCCGGGGGTCGAGAGATAGTCGATCGCCGCCTGGCTGACGGTGCCCGTCCCCCACACGTCGTAGGGCACGCAGGCCGGGTCGGCGCCGGTCAGCACCGATCGGCAGACCGGGGCCGATCCCGGCGTCCCGGGCGCGACCTCGTGTCCGTTCAGCGCGCTGACCACGTCGAGCGCGTTCCTGAGCCGGGTGATCGAGAAATCGTTGGACGAGATCAGGGAGAAATTGGTCCGGCCATATTGGTAATAAGCATCGTAGGACCAGGCCTTGCCGAGATCGCCCTTCATGCCCGCGACGATCCGGTAATCGTTGTGGCTGATGTCGGAGATGCGCGGCCCGCCCTCGACGTTGCGCCGCAATATCTGCGCGAAACCCTTATTATAGGCGGCGCCGGTGGTCGGATCGATGAAGGTGAATGGCGTCGTGCAGGCGGGGTGGCCGCGCGCCGCGCAGTCGGTCGCGTCGGGCGCGGTGACCGTGCCCGGGAAGACGCCGCGCAGATCGGGCGTCGTCAGCAGGTTCGCGTTGGCGCAGATCACCGCTTTCTGCTGCGCGCTCAGCAAGGGGTTGTCGCAATTGACCGCGAAGGTGTTGCCGAAATCGCCCGACGGCGCGATCTGGGCGACCGTGCGGTCGTCCATGAACATGCCCTCCATATAGGGGCGCAGGCTCTCGTTGATCTCGTAATTGGCGAAGAAACCGAGCGTGTAGCGCTCGTCCGGCCTTTGGTAATAATTGGTCGGCGCGAAATTGTAGCGCTGGAGGTTCTGGGTGAGGGTCCGGTTCGGGCCGACCTGGAACAGGGTCGAGGTGCCGCCCTGGAAGGCGATGACGGTCGCCGCCGGCGCGGTCAGCGATCCGCCGCAGATCGGGATTGCGGTCGTGTTCGCCGCCTGGGCGACGCAGGCGCTGTAATCGCGCTTGTCCTGCGTCACCGCGTCGAGCCTGCGATAGGTCGCGTAAGCGACGACATGACCGCGCCCGTCGTCGAACGAGGCGCCGATCTGGCCCGAAAGGTCGACCGTCCCGCCGTCCGCCACCGAACCGTGCGGATAGCCGAAGCCGCGCGCGTTGAGCGCACCGACCAGCAGATTTTCATTATTGTCGTGCTGGTAGAAGCTGTACTGGCCGTCGATCCGGAACCCCTCGAAATTGGTGTCCATGATGAAGTTGACGACGCCGGCGACCGCATCGGCGCCATAGACGGACGAAGCGCCGCCGGTCAGCACGTCGACCCGCTGGATGAGGGTCGCCGGAATCGCATTGATGTCGGCCGCCGCCGAGCTCGGATCGCCCGGCACCAGCCGGCGATTGTCGATCAGCACCAGGGTCCGGTTCGAGCCGAGGTTGCGCAGGTTGAGCGTCGCAGTCCCGGTCGCGCCGTTGGCGAGGTTGCCGGCCTGCGAGGCGGTGACCTGCGGCAGGCTGTTGACCAGATCCTCGGCCCGGGTCGTGCCCGAAAGCGTGACCTCCTGGCTGTTGAGGACGGTGACCGGGCTGACCGCGGTCAGATTGGGCTGCGGGATGCGCGATCCCGTGATGACGATCGTGGCCTGGTCGGCCGGCCGGGCGTTCGCCTCGGCCGGCGCCGGTGCCGTTCCGGCCGGCCCCTGCGGCGCCGCGTCGTTCTTCGGGTCCTGCGCCTCGGCGGCGCTGCCGGCGAGGAGCGCCCCGCACAGGAAGGTGGAGGCGAGCAGCCGATGATGCGATCTCATATTTTCCCCTTTTGACGCCTTTCGCGGGCGAAGCCGAAAGCCGGCCGCGTCCGCACGCACCGGGCTTGCGCCGGGGAGCAAGGGGGTCCAAAACGCCGATCGAGGCATCGGAAAAACCGATAGCTTGTATCCCTCTCCCTTTGAGGGGATGCCACGCGACCAAGGCTCGTCCGGGGAGGAGTCAGCGCGGCATGGATACGGAGTCTTGGCGGCGAAGGAGCCTAGGCGCATTTGGGTGAGGGTGACAGACTCGGCGAAAATCCGCGAACGGTGTCACCCTCACCAACTGCGCCTGAGCGGCGGAGCCGCCAAGGCTTCGTATCATGAGCCGCCTGGCCTCGTCCCCGGGACGAGACCTTAATGGCGGCTCATCCCATCCAAGGGGGAGAACCAAGTGACGCAGGAACGAGATGAGCCGCGATCTTGAGGTCCGCCACTGCCGCATCCTGGTCGCGATCGACGACCATGGAGGCATCGCGTCGGCGGCGCGGGCGCTGGGGCTGGCGCAATCGACCGTCTCGGAGACCTTGCTCTCGCTCGAGCGCGTGGTCGGAACGCCGATCGTGCTCAGGCGCCCGGGCCGCGGGGCGGCGCTCAGCCCGGCGGCCGAGGCCCTGCTGCCGCACGCCCGCGCCCTGATCCTCGCGTCGGAGACCGCGCTCGCCGCCGTCTCCGCCAAGAGCCGGGGCATCGTCCGCCTCGGCGTCGTCGAATCGATCAGCTCGTTCCTGCTGCCCGGCCCGCTCGCCGCCTTCCGCCGCCACTGGCCGCGGGTCGAGGTACGGATCGCGATCGGCCTCTGCGGCGACCTTCGAAAGCGAGTGGACCGGTTCGAGCTCGACGCCGCGCTCACCGTCGAGGGCGCCGAAGCCGCGGCCCAGCGCGACGGCGCGCAAAGGCTCGGCCCGGCCGCCCTTCGCCTCGTCGTCTCGCCCGATCATGCGCTTCTCGGCGCGCCGGTCGGCCGGGCCGATCTTGGTTCGGCAACCTTCCTGCTCGCCGACCCCGACGGCGCCTTCAACGCCCTGCTGCGCGGCTGGTTCACCGGCCGCGGCCTCGGCCCGCGCTTCGAATCGGCGGGCAGCGTCGACGGCGTCAAGCATGGCGTCCTCGACGGCGAGGCGATCGGAGTCCTCCCCTCCTACGCCGCCGACGACGCCCTCGCCGCCGGATCGCTCGCCGCCCTCACGATGGCCGAGCCTTTGCCGCCGATCGGCCTGCTGCTCACCGTCGCCGAGCCGCTGCGCGAATCCTCGCCCCTCGCCAATCTGACCGCCGAGATCGCCGGCGCCTTCAACCGGCCCTGAGCTCTCCCGCCACCCCACTCTTCCCCGTCATCCAGGCCCTTCGACGTTGCTCAGGGTAAACTTCGGCGGAGCCGAAAGCCGGGATCTCAGCGAGAGTTCGTACCGCCGGCGTCACCGCGCCTTTCTTCCCTGGGACCCAGGCCTTCGCCGGGTTGATATGCTCGCTGCCGTCGCGGGGGCGGATTTCGACCGGGAAGGACCGCCACCCTCCCCGCCGCGGATGTAGAATTCGCGATAATAAGCCGTGACGAACGCCGCCGCCGGAGTCCCGACCAGGGCCCCGATCAGCCCGAAGGCGAGCGCCCCGGCAAGCGTCGCGAACAGGATCACCACCGGGTGGATGCGCATCGTCTGCCCGCGAACCGCCGGTGCGAGGAAGGTGCCGAGCGCCTCCGTCATCACCAGGTAGAAAAGCGCGGTCCACACCGCCGTCCGGACGTCGACGGCGAGCGCGACGATCACCGGCGGCACCGCCATGATATAGCCGCCGATCCGCGGCACGAACTCGGCGAAGAAAGCGAGCGACGCCCAGACGATCGCCCCCGGCACGTGCATGAAGGACAGGAAGATGCCGCTCGCCACCGCCTCGATCGGCCCGACGATCGCATTGGCGCGGATCCAGCCGCGCACCGCGGTCGACGCGCTGCGATAGGCGCGGATGCCCGGCTTGCGGCAGCGCAAGGGCAGCGCAGCGACATAGCCGCGCATCAGGGGGAAGGGATTGACCGTGATGTAGAGGACGGCCGACAGATAGAGGATCAGCAGGGTCGCGAAGCCGAGCACCGACAGCGATGCGCCGCCGAGCCGCCCGATCACGTCGAGCATCGAGGGGAGCTGGCCCGAGGCCGACTGGCCGCTCAGCGCGCTCTGCAGGTCGGGAAAGTCGCCGAGCTGCTGCGCGATCCGCTGCTCGGCGTCGGAGAGGAATTTGGGGATTCTCGGCAGCAGCTCCGAAGCCTGCTGGACGAGCGGCGGAACGACCAGCACGAAGACGGCGACGAAGCAGGCGACGAACAGAAGGAGCGTGATCAGCAGGGCGAGCCGCCGCGGCACGCCGTGCCGCCGCAGCCAGCGCACCGCGCCCTCGAGCGGGATCGACGTCACCACCGCCAGGAAGATGAGCAGGAAAGCAAGCGCCGTCTTCTCGAGGAACCAGAGCGCGAGCACCGCCGCCATTCCGGCGAGCGCATAAGCGGCCGGTCCGCGCGGCCGGCGCGGGGCTTCGGTCGTGGGTCGAGGCGTCGGCTCGGTCATTGCGCTCCCGTCTCAACGCCGCGCGCGGGCGTTGGTTCGCACGGCATCGCCGCGGCGCGATTCCACGACCCGCGCGGCTCAGCCCTTGCCGCGAAGCCCCGGCGCCCGGGCCGTGCTCGGCGATGAACTATGCTCCACCTTGTCGCCGAGGATCGCCACCCATTCATGCCTGCGATGCTCGTAGACCGAGAAAGCGGGCGCCGGGAAATCGGGGTCGGCGAAGGCGCCGATCGGGATTGCGAGCACGCCCGGCCAGGCCTCGAGCGAATAGGCCACGGTCGATCCGCAGTCCGGGCAGAAACGATAGTCGCAGCGGTGGCCGCTGTCGGCGATGCGGCTCCAGGTCTTGAACGGGCCGGAGACGGCGACCTTCTCCTCCGGCCAGCGTGCCTGGGCGGCGAAGGCGCTGCCGCTTCGTTTCTGGCATTCGAGGCAATGGCAGACCGAGATCCGCACCGGCGCGCCCATGCACGTGGCCTGAAGCGCGCCGCAGCGGCAGCGCGCGGTTCGAACCATCTCGTTCATGGTGACGAGGTTTAACGACCTCGGCACCGAAATGCATTATGAATGGCCGCGCGGAGGGAGCGCATCGCCGATGAAAAAGGCAGCGATCGGACGAGGGAGCCTGTTCCTGTCATTGCTGCTGCCGCTGGCGCTCGCCGGCTGCGGCAGCGGCGGCGATACGGACGATCCCTTCGTCGACTCGGTCGTGAGCACGATCGAGGCCGACTGCCTCCGCACCGCCCCCTCGGCCCCGGCGGCCGCCCAGCAAAGGCAGCATTTCTGCACCTGCCTCAGCCAGCGGATCCGCGCGAGCGGGATCAAGGCCGCTGCCGGCGACAAGGCCAATGATGAAAGGATCCGCACCGCCCAAAAGGCCTGCCACCGGGAGGTTTACGGCAAGGGATAGGGTCCGGGACGGACCGACATCAGACCCCTTCTCCTCGATGGGGAAGGGATTAACGGCAAGCCGAGAGCGCGCTGCCTTTTCCGACCCGAAGCAGCGCCACCCCATGCGGCGCCACCGCGACGGACGCCTGGCCCGACGCCGGCACCTTCGCCCGCGTCCAGAGATCGCAGGCGGCGAATTCCCCCGCCTCCAGGCCGAGCGACGTCCACGGCACATCGACCTGAAGCGGCGCCTCCGAGACGTTGAAGATCGCGACCGTGTCGATCCCGTCCGCCATCGGCCCCGAGACCCAGATCCGGACGCCCGCCGGAGCGTTCACCGGCGCGACCGGCCGATCCTTTCGCGACGCCTGGTCGAGCGCGATCACCTTCCGGTTGGTCAGCATCGCCCGCAGCCAGCCCGGCATCCCGGTCAGATTGCCGCCGAGGATGAGCGGCGAGCGCGCGATCGCCCAAAGGGTGAAAGCCGTGCGCGTCTCATCCTCGGTCAGCCGCGCGTCGCGCGGATCGCCCCAGCCGGGATGCGGACGCAAGGACCCGAAAGGCAGCATGTCGGCATCGGGCCAGCGATCCGGTCCCGCGACCTTGTTCCACAAGGCGAGCCGGTCGAAGGCGGAGAGGATGCCGTTGGGGAATTCGGTGGCCGGATCGGGATGGGGGAAGGCCCAGCTGTCCCAGAGATCGTCGGAGATGCGCCACATCTGCGCCCATTTCGCCATCGGTGCGAAATTGGCGAGCCGCGCCGGCCCCGGCGACAGGCTCAGCACCATCGGCCGCCCCGCCGCCTTGATGGCGCGGCCGATCTGGGCGATCTCGCTCGGCCGGTAGGGATGGTCGGCGATGCAGTCGACCTTGAGGAAATCGACCCCCCAGGCGGCATATTCCCGCAGCAGCGAATCGTACCAGGCCTGGCCGGCTTCGTTGTCGGCGACGCCGTAATTGCCTTGGTCCCACGGGCAGGTGGCGGCGCGGTCGGCGGCGTCGGCGGCGCGGAAAGGCGAGCCGGCGATCGGCAGGTTCGCCTCGACCGCCGCGCGCGGAATGCCGCGCACGATATGGATTCCGAACTTCAGCCCCAAAGCATGGGTCCAGTCGGCGATCGCCTTCAGGCCGTCGCCGTCGGCGGCCGAGGGAAATCGGCTCACCACCGGCTCCAGCCGGCCATAAGCGTCGAGCCGATAGCCCCGCGCCGCGACGTCGGCCCCGAGCGGATCGGCCATGTACCAGCCCTCGTCGATCACCGCATAGGACCAGCCGGCGCTTTTCATGCCGGCGAGGATGCGGACATTGGCCTTGAACGCCGCCTCGTCGACGGTGAAGCCATAGGCATCCCAGCTGTTCCAGCCCATGGGCGGCGCCGGCGCGACCGGCGCGGCCAGGGCGGCGGAGGCGAGGCCGATCGATGCAGCCAGCAAGGCCAGGGCCGCGCGAACCGGCTGCCGGTGAAAGACCGTCTTCAAGCCCCCTTCTCCCTCATTCCAGCCAGGTATCGATCGCGCGGCCGTTGCGGAAGGTCCCGATCCGGCGGACATCGCCCGCTTCCACCGCCACGG
This sequence comes from Allosphingosinicella sp., assembly GCA_036273615.1. Taxonomy (GTDB): domain Bacteria; phylum Pseudomonadota; class Alphaproteobacteria; order Sphingomonadales; family Sphingomonadaceae; genus Allosphingosinicella. The sequence continues at coordinate 27,534 of DASUHH010000032.1, forward strand.
GGGCGTCGAGCGGCGCGAGGGTGAAGCCGGAGAAGAAAATGCCTCCGGGCTCGGGCCGCGCCTCGAGCACGCGCTCGGCGTCGAGCTCCAGCCGGATCCAGCGCGCGATCGCATTGGCCTCGCCGCTCCGCGTCACCAGAATCTCCACCGCGCCGCGCTCGGCGCTGCCGCGCGGCACCGCCGGAAGCGGGAAGCGGGCGACCGGCACCGGCTCCGACAGCAAAGCCACGCCCGGCGCGTCGATCGGCCGCCGGATCGAGGCCGGCACGAAATCGGCGAAATCCCGAAGGTCGAAGCCGGCGGCGGTTCCGATCCGGCCGAGCCGGTCATGATCGTCCCAGGCGGCGAGGGAAGCGACCAGGCCCACCGCCGCCGGTACCGACGCCGCATCCCCGGCGAGCAGCCGCTCGCGCGCGTCGTGGATCGCCGGCAGCGGATCGAAGCCGAGAAGCTCGTCGGCGAAGATGTCGCAGAGCAGCAGGTCGGCCCGGCGCGGCAGATCCTCGCCGATCGCCACCTCGCGAGAATCCTTCGCGATCACCTTGATGCGATCGGCAAGCCCGTTCCGGCCGGCCAGCGCCCGCGCCATCGCCGCCGCCGCCTTGTTGGTCTCCGACGTCACCACCTCCGCCCCCGCCCGCGCCGCAATGAGGGCGAGCATGCCGGCGCCGGTGCCGATCTCGTAGACGAGCATTCCGGGCCGGATCGCCGCTCGCAGCGCCGCGTCCCAGGCGGCGTTGCGGCGCGCATCGTTCATCATCGGCACATGATAGCCGGGGAGCAGGGAGCCGAGCAGCCGGCGGGCGCGCATCCGCGTCGCCGGATCGCCGGGCGCGGCGGCGAGCGCGCGCCGCGCCAGCGCCACCGCCCGCTCCGGATCCTTCGCCATCGACGCCGCCTCGGCAAGCCCGACCAGCTTGAACCCGGCCTCGGGATCGTCGCGGACCGCAGCCTCGAACCGCGCCGCAAGCGCGTCCAGATCCAGTCCCACGCGCCCCTCCTTCCTACGCAAGCCTATCCGGTCCCGCCGCCGGGCGGAAGCCGCGCGGACGATGCATTTCGTCGATTTTCGGCCGCCCCGATCTGGATCGGAACGCGGATCCGTGGCAAAAGGAAACCGGGGAAGGGCGGGGACGATGAGCGAATATGGAATCCTGATCGAGACGAGCGACGGCCTGCGCACGCGCCGCCGGCTGCCTTATCCGAGCGATGCCGCGGTCATTGCCGACTGGCAGCATCACGGCACCGACGGCTTCGTCGAGATCGTCAGCGAGGGCCGCGTCGTCGGCCGCTGGGACGGCAGGCAGGCGAACGCCGCCTAGGCGTCGAAAGGGCGCGCCGACAGCGTCAACCGGCGCCGCTTTGGCGGCTGTCGCCTTTATCGAGCTGTTCGAGATTCGCGGTCGAGAGCGGGCGGCTCAGCCGCGGCGCGGATGGCCGGTGACGGCGGCGATCGAGACGGCCCAGGTCGCAAGCAGGGTCGTGACCACGAAGGCGCCGCTGGAATCGCCGAACTGCGCGGCCAGCCAGCGATAGAATAGAGACGAAAAGGCGGCGGCGAGGGCGACCAGGACGACGAGCGTCCACGGAATCCGCGGGCGCGCGCGATCCGGCCGGTAATAAGCGTCGACCAGGGCGCGGGCCGCGGCGGCATGGCGGCCGGAGAGGCCCGCGGCGCGCAGCCTTTCCTCCTCTTCGAAGGGGAGCGCGGCGCCTTCGAACCGGTAGAAAGCGGCATAGCGGCGCAGCGCCTCCAGCCGCCCGGAGGCGAAGGCGGCGGGCCGCCGAAGGCCGAAGGCGATGCGCGCGAACCGCGTGCGCCAGCGGCCGCCGCTCAGCGACGCGCGGCTGTCGCGAAGCGCCATCAGCACCGCGGCGCGCTCGTCGCGGCCGAGCAATATCTCCGGCTCCGGCGCAAGCGCCGCCGTCTCGCCCGGGCCGGAGGCGGCGCCGGCGAGCAGGAAGGACAGGGCTTCGGCGTCCCGCGGCGCAAGCGCGGCGGCGGGGGCGATGGGGGCGAGCAGGCTCATGGCCGCACGCTCAGCCCGAGGCTGCGCTCGAGCGTCACATATTGGCCCATCGAGAAGCCGGCGGCGAGGAAACGGCGGATCTCGGCCAGCGGGACGGCGGCGCCGAAGCGGTGGATGAGGATGGTGATGCGGCGCAGCGCCTCCAGCCTCCCGTCCCCGTCCCCCTCGCCGCGCGAGCGGGGGAAGAGAGCGGCGAAGGCGCGGGCGATGCGGCCCGGCGCCTTCAGGCTGGCAAGGTCGTCGCGCCCGGCGAGGGCGACGACCGACCATTCGAGCGCCGAGAGGCGGTCGCCGGACGGAAGCCGAAGCAATGTCGAGACCGAGGGGGAAGCGGAGGCGGCTTTGGGCTGGGCCATGGCAAATATCCTGGAAAAAGCGAGCGCGTCCGTTCGGCCGTCGCGGAGGACGGGCCGGGTGGACATTCGGAGGAAAGCTTACTCGGGTGGGCCTTCCCGCCGCGGACGCAGACCGTCCTTCGCCGGCGCTTATGCCGGCGGGCCGCGAGGGTCGGACCTGGAGGAAGCCGGCGCGCCGGCGCCGGCTCTTGCGGGTTACGGGCTGCGGACGGTGCCGCGCGTCTTTCTGTGCATCTTCGGTCTCCCGAACGCGATCTTCATTTCGATACCGCTTGGTATAGAAACCGGTTCAGGCCCGGTCAAGGCTTTTTGTACCGACCGATAGAAATATTTTTCAGCGGCCCGGCCAGAGGGCGAGGCTGGTCTCGACCAGCCGGTCGAGCTGCGCCCGGGGAATGCCCGCCCCGGCCTGCACGGCGAGGCCCTGGAGCAGGGTGGTGAGATAGGTGGCGAGATCCTCGGCGCCGACGCCGGGCGGCAGATCCCCTTCCCTTTTCGCCCGCTCGAACCGCTCGATCACCGCCTGCTGCGACGAGGCGCGGCGCGCGATCACTTCCTGGCGGACGGATTCGGCTTCGTCCCCGCAGGCAACCGCGCTGATCACCCGCAGGCAGCCCTTGGGCTCGCAATCGCTGCACATCGTGCCGAGCGCGCCGCGCAGCAGACGCTCGGCGACCTGGCGCGCGGTCGGCGCGTTCAGCGCCTCCTTCACATAGGACAATTTCTCGCGCTCGTAGAGGTCGAGCGCGCGGCGGAACAGGGCCTCCTTGTTGCCGAACGCCGCATAGAGGCTCGGCCGGGTGACGCCCATCGCCTCGGTGAGATCGGTCAGCGAAGCGCCCTCATAGCCCTTGCTCCAGAAGACCCGCAGCGCCGCGGCGAGCGCCGCGTCGGTGCAGAATTCCCGGGGCCGGCCCTTGGCGGGCGCCGCGGTCGCGGGGAGTTCGGGGGAGCCGGCCAATTCCATAACGGTCGGTATATAAACAGGGCCGCCCGCGAAATCCAGTGCCTTCAGCGCCTCGCCGAATCGCCGCGACCCGAAAGCGCCCTCGCTCCATCGGGCGTCGGTCGGGGGCCGATCGACATGCAATTGGAAGGACGAGCCGCCACCAAGGTTCCGTCCGGGGGACGAAACCGGGCGGCTCATGGCGAGGGTGTCGGGCGCTTGGGGTGAATCTCCGACGCCGAGCCCCCTCTCCCCAACCCTCCCACCGCCGGGGGAGTGTGCAAACCTAAATGGCGCCCCGCTTCATTGCCCCGCCTGCGCGTTGAAGACCCGGCATTCGCGCGTCCTTCGCCCCGCCCGCTCGCAGAACAGGCGCATGTTGCGCGAATAGCGCGTGTAGCGGACCCCCGGCCTCGGCCCGCGGACGACCCGCGCCGTGCGCGCCCTCGAAGCGTGGGCGGCGGGTGCGCCCCGCTCCGGCACCGCGGCGCCGGGCGGCGGCGCCGGTGCCGCTTGCGTCGCCGGCGGGGGCGCGGATTGCGGTGCTTGCGGCGCGGCTTGCGGCGCCCCGCCTGCTTCGTCCCCGGAGCCCGTTGCGGCCGGCTCCCCCGGCGCGGCCGAAGACGATAGCCGCGCGGTCGCCGGAGGCGCCTGCGGCGCCGCACCGGGCGCCGGGGCCGATCCGCGCCGCGCCGTCAGCACGCCCGCGGCGACGACGATCAGCAGCAGGATGGTGGCCGCCCCCGCCCACATCCTTCGCGGCGCGCGCGATAGGGAGGCACCGCCGGCCGACGCCCTTCCGGGCGCAGCCGCCGGCCGCGCCGGCATCGCCTCGCGGCGCGGGCGGCAGAGCCGGTCGAGCCGCTGGAGGATCCTGCGCCAGCCGGGATGGTGGGGGTCGCCGCGCCAGCCCGAAAGCTGGACAAGGTTGCGGTCGTCGTCGAGGCCGAGCGGGGTGATTCCGTCGACCGACACGTCGATCGCGCGATCGCGCCTGCGCGCCGCCGAGGCCGCCGCCTGAAGGCCCGGATGCGCCATGGTCGACCGGTCCCACAGGATGAGGATGGCGGCAGCGTCGCTCGCCGCGGACGTGCGATCCTCCGCCCCCATTTCGCGGCTGCCGACGTCATAGCCAGCCTCGGCGAGCGCGTCGCGCAACCGGCGGACGACGGGCTCCCGTCCCCGCGGAAAGACGATTTCGACGTCGCTCATTCCCGGCTCCAACGATCCGCCCTGCGAACCGGTTCAGATCGTCCTTGATGCGCGCCCGGCCGGCGAACGGCGTCGCGCCGCGCGCCTGGAAGCCGGCCGCGCCGAAGACCCTTGTGCGGCGGACGCACGGGCGCGCCGCCGCCCGCGCTTGGGCGGCGGCGCGCCTCGCGGCCGGTCAGGAAAGGCGGTCAGCCCTTCTTCTTGGCGGCGTGATGGTGATGCCCGTGATGGCCGCCATGGTGGTGGCCATGATGCCGCATATGGTGCTTCATATGATGCTTCATATGGCCGTGGTGGCGCATGTGATGCCGCATATGATGGTGGCCCATCATCGCGTGCCCGCCCATGCCCTCATGGGTCTGGGTGCACTTGTCGGTCACGCCGTGGCCGCAGGGCGGATAATCCTGCGCGCTCGCCGCGACCGGAATGGCCGCGATGCCAAGAACCAGGCTGGCAGTCAGAATCAACGTCTTCATCGGGACTCCTCCCCTCATTGGACGGTCGACAGAACGAGCGAACCACATCGAAGTTCATTCGCACCGTTACGGAATCGATACGCTTTCAGCAAGGGCGGAGACGGGGCATTGCCATACTTTAATTCGGGGGTGGCGATGCCTGGCTCGCGCCGCGGTTCGTTCTTGATATGTTCCTATTTGAAAGCTAGGCTGCTCCGGTGACTCGCCCCGATGCCCGGCCCGGCCGCGGCGCGCCCGAGAATCGGACGCCGACGCGCTTCAACCTGCCCGAACGCGAGGCGGACGGAGACTGGCTCGACGCGCGCGAGGAATTGGACGGCGAATTGCAGCCGCTTCGAACGACGGTGACGGTCGAGAAGCCGAAGACGATCATCACCCGCAATGCCTCGCCCGACATCGGCTTCGACCGCTCGATCAACCCCTATCGCGGCTGCGAGCATGGCTGCATCTATTGCTTCGCCCGGCCGACCCACGCCTATCACGACCTCTCGCCCGGTCTCGATTTCGAGACGAAATTGTTCGCCAAGCCCGACGCCGCCAAATTGCTGCGCGAGGAGCTGGCGAAACCCGGCTATCGCGTCCGGCCGATGGCGATGGGGACCAACACCGATCCCTATCAGCCGATCGAGGGCAAATGGCGGATCACCCGGTCGGTGCTGCAGGTGCTCGCCGAGACGAAGCATCCGGTCACCATCACCACCAAGTCGGACCGCGTGCTTCGCGACCTCGACATCCTCGCGGCGATGGCGGCGGAGGATCTCGCCTCGGTCGCGCTTTCGGTCACGTCGCTGACCCCGGAGATCTCGCGAACGCTCGAGCCGCGGGCGCCGGCGGCGCGCAAAAGGCTGGCCGCGGTCAAGACGCTGAACGAGGCGGGCGTGCCGGCCCTGGTCTCGATCGCGCCGGTCATTCCCGGCATCACCGACCATGAACTGGAGGCGATCGTCGAGGCCGCCGCCGAGGCCGGCGCCAGGGCCGCCTTCTTCCTGCCGGTCCGCCTCCCCTTCGAGGTCGCGCCCCTGTTCCGAGCCTGGCTCGACGAGCATTTCCCCGACCGCGCGGGCAAGGTCATGAACATCATCCGCGCCATGCGCGGCGGCCGCGACAACGATCCCAACTGGTTCACCCGAATGCAGGGCTTCGGTCCCTGGGCCGAGCTGATGCGCGTCCGCTTCGAAGTGGCGAAGAAGAAATACGGGCTGAACGGAGAGCGGCGGAAGCTGAGAACCGACCTGTTCGTTCCGCCTTCGGGGCCGCAGCTCAGGCTGCTGTAGCTCCTCCCCGGGACGGGGAGGGGGACCGCACGAAGTGCGGTGGAGGGGGGTTGTGCGCGTCTCAGGACCCCCTCCACCAGCCTGCAGCTGGCCCTCCTCCCCGGGATGGGGAGGATTTCCGCGCCGCGTCACCCAATTTCGTCGTCACAGCCCTGCGACGCCACCGCTTCTTATTTCGCCGGAGCCGGGGCCTCCGCCGCAGCGACGGACACGTCGTCGCCCCCCAGCCGGTAATCCCGATACTGCTCCCTCAGCGCCGTCTTGAGCAATTTCCCAGTCGCCGTGTGCGGCAGGCCGTCGACGAACAGGATTTCGTCCGGCAGCCACCATTTGGCGACCTGGCCGGCAAGAAAGGCGCGGATCGCCTCGGCCGTGACCTCCGCCCCCTCCTTCTTCACCACCAGCAGCAGTGGCCGCTCGTCCCATTTGGGGTGGCGCACGCCAACCGCCGCCGCTTCCGCGACGCCGGGGCAGCCGATCGCCGCATTTTCGAGTGCGATCGAGCTGATCCATTCGCCGCCCGACTTGATCACGTCCTTGGCGCGGTCGGTGATCTCGAGGATTCCATTGGGGTGGAGGATGGCGACGTCGCCGGTGTCGAACCAGCTCTCCCCGTCGACCGCCTCGCCGCTCTCGTCCTGGAAATAGCGGCGGACGACCCAGGGCCCGCGCGCCTGCAGCCGGCCGGCGCTCCGCCCGTCGCGCGGCAGGACGTTCCCCTCGTCGTCGACCGTGCGCAACTCGACGCCGAACGGCACCCGCCCCTGCCGGCACATATAATCGAGCCTCTGCTCGGCATCGAGCAGGCCCCAGTCGCCGGTCGGGGCGCCGACCGTTCCGAGCGGCGACATCTCGGTCATCCCCCAGGCATGGCAGACGCTGACGCCGCGATCGGTGAAATAGGCGATCATCGCCCGCGGCGCCGCCGATCCGCCGATATGGACGGTGTGGAGCGCGCCGAGATCGCCGCCGGTCGCCTCGACATGGCCCATCAGGGCGAGCCAGACGGTCGGCACGCCGGCGGTGTGGGTCACCCCTTCCTCATGCATCAGGTCGCACATGATCTGCGGCGCGTAATCGGTTGAATAAACGAGCTTTCCGCCGACCATCGCAGTCGAGAAGGGAAGCCCCCAGCCGCCGGCGTGGAACATCGGCACGACCGGAAGCACGACCGAGCGGGCCGACAGGCCGAACACGTCGGGCGAGATCTGCATGATCGCGTGGAGGATGGTCGAACGATGCTCGTAGAGCACGCCCTTGGGATTGCCGGTGGTGCCGCTCGTATAGCAGAGCATCATCGGCTCGCGCTCGTCGCCCTCGACCCAGGCATAATCGTCGCTTTCGGCGGCGATCAGGGCGTCAAACGAGAGATCGCCTGTCCCGAGCGAAGTCGAGGGGTCGAAGCAGATATAATGCTCGATCGAATTCCAGCGCGATTTCAGCCGCTCGACCAGGGGCGCGAAGATACGGTCGTAGAACAGCACCCGGTCCCCGGCATGGTTGCCGATATAGACGAGCTGGTCGTCGAACAGCCGGGTGTTGAGCGTGTGGAGCACGCCGCCCATGCCGATCGCGCCGTACCAGGCGACGAGATGGCGGCCATGGTTCATCGCCAGCGTGCCGATCCGGTCGCCCTTGCGCACCCCCAGCCGCTCCAGCGCCCGCGCCAGCCGCCGCGCGTCGCGCGCGATCCCGGCCCAGTCGGTGCGCGTCTTGCGGCCGCCTTCCAGCGACACGATCTCCCGCGCCCCATGCTCGCGCTCGGCATGGTCGAGGATCCGCATCACCCTCAGCGGCCAGTCCTGCATCCCTCCAAGCATCGGCGCCTCCTTCAATGGTGGCGGTATCCTGCGAACCTACGAAACCAATGCCAGCCGCGGCGGCGCGGCGACCGCGAGGCGGACCGCGATCACCCCCTCGACCCGCTCGATCCGCGCGGCGAGCTCGGCGTCGAGGAGGAAGTCGCGGCCGAGGACCAGCTCCGCTTCGCCCCCGTCCAGCGCCACGCGCAGGCGCAGCTCGCCGCTGCCGCCGCGGTCGCCGGCCAAGGCGGCGGCGAGGCGGCGGACGGCTTCCTCGTCCGCCACCTCGACCTCGAGCTGGAGGCGGGTGCGCTTGGACAGGCTCTCGAACGGCTGGAGCGACCTGATCGTGACTCGCGGCGCCTCCTCGCCGGGCCGGCGGTCGAGCTCGACGTTGAGCAGGGCGCAGCCGCCCGCCTTCGCCGCCTCCTCGACCCGCGCCGCGGCATCGTCGTCGAAGATCGTGGCGGCGAACTGGCCCGATGCGTCGGAGCAGGTCGCCATCAGATAGCGCCGCCCGCGCGCCGAGGTCCGCCAGCGCGTGTCCTCGATCAGCCCCGCCATCACCGCGCCGGTGCGCCCGCCCTCGGCCGGCGCGGGGAGCGCGCCCAGATCGGCGAAGCTCTTCGCGCCATGGGCCTCGGCGAGATGGCGGTAGCGGTCGACCGGATGGGCCGAGAAATAGAAGCCGAACGCCTCCTTCTCCGCCGCCATCGACTGGGCCAGCGTCCAGGCGGCGGCGGTCGGCATCCGGATCGGCGGGACCTGGGCGTCGCCGGCGCCGCCGAACAGCCCGCCCTGCCCGCTCGCCCGCGCGTCGGCGGCGCTCGCGGCATGGGCGAGGATCGTCTCGGCCGCGGCGAAGACCGAGGCGCGGTTCGGCGCGAGCGCATCGAAGGCGCCGCTGCCGGCGAGGCTTTCGAGCTGGCGCCGGTTGAGCAGGCGCGGATCGATCCGCTCGGCGAAATCGTCCAGCGATCGGAAGCGCCCGTTCGCCCGCCTCTCGTCGACGAGCTGCTCCATCGCCTTCCCGCCGACCCCCTTCAGCGCGCCGAGCGCGTAGCGGACGGCGAGCGGCTTCTCCTCCTCCCCGGGCACCTCCTCCACCGCGAACTCCGCCTCGCTGGCGTTGATCGACGGCGGCAGGCAGGCGACCCCCATCCGCCGCATGTCGTCGACGAACACCGCAAGCTTGTCGGTCTGGTGCATGTCGAAGCACATCGAGGCGGCGTAGAATTCGACCGGATGGTGCGCCTTCAGCCACAAGGTCTGATAGGCGACGAGCGCATAGGCGGCGGCGTGGCTCTTGTTGAAGCCGTAGCCGGCGAACTTGTCGATCAAATCGAACAATTCGTTCGCCTTGGGCCGGGCGATGGAATTGGCGGCGCAGCCGGTGACGAAGCGCTCGCGCTGCGCGTCCATCTCGGCCTGGATCTTCTTGCCCATGGCGCGGCGGAGCAGGTCGGCCTCGCCGAGGCTGAAGCCGGCGAGCACCTTCGCCGCCTCCATCACCTGCTCCTGATAGACGAAGATCCCGTACGTCTCCCTGAGCACGTCCTCGAGCATCGGGTGCGGATATTCGATCTCGCGCCCGTTCTTGCGCGCCCCGAACATCGGGATATTGTCCATCGGCCCCGGCCGGTAGAGGGCATTGAGGGCGATGATGTCCTCGAAGCAGGTCGGCTTCACGGCGGCGAGCGTGCGGCGCATGCCCTCGGATTCGAACTGGAAGATGCCGACCGTGTCGCCGCGCTGGAGCAAAGCGAAGACCGCCGGATCGTCCCAAGGCAGGCGGTCGAGATCGACCTGGATGCCGCGCTTGGCAAGCATCCGCACCGCCTTCTGGAGGACCGAAAGGGTCTTGAGGCCCAGGAAGTCGAACTTGATGAGCCCCGCCGCCTCGACATATTTCATGTCGAACTGGGTGACCGGCATGTCCGAGCGCGGATCGCGGTAGAGCGGAACCAACTGGTCGAGCGGACGGTCGCCGATGACGACCCCGGCGGCATGGGTCGAGCTGTGGCGCGGCAGGCCTTCCAGCTTCATGGCGAGGTCGAACAGGCGGCGTATGTCGGCGTCGTTCCTATATTCGGCGGCGAGCTCGGAGACTCCGTTCAGCGCCCGTTCCAGCGTCCAGGGGTCGGTCGGATGGTTGGGGATGAGCTTGGCGAGCCGGTCGACCTGGCCGTAGGGCATCTGGAGGACGCGGCCGGTATCCTTGAGCACCGCGCGCGCCTTCAATTTCCCGAAGGTGATGATCTGGGCGACCTTGTCGGCGCCGTAGCGGCGCTGGACATAGCGGATCACCTCGCCGCGCCTTGTCTCGCAGAAATCGATGTCGAAGTCCGGCATCGACACCCGCTCGGGGTTCAGGAAGCGCTCGAACAGCAGGCCGAGCCGGAGCGGGTCGAGATCGGTGACGGTCAGCGCCCAGGCGACCACCGAACCGGCGCCCGAACCGCGGCCCGGGCCGACCGGAATGTCATTCTCCTTCGCCCATTTGATGAAGTCGGCGACGATCAGGAAATAAGCGGCAAAGCCCATGCCGACAATGATCTCGATCTCATATTCGAGGCGCGCGAAATAATCGGGAAAGCGTTCGCGGAGGGCCGCGTCATCCGAGCCGCGCACTCCCGTTCCCCGGCCCTCTTCCGGCGCGACATATTTCTCCAGCCGCGCCGCCAGCCCCGCGCGCGCATCGCGGCGGAGCTGCTCGGCTTCCCCTTCCGTGTCGCCGGCGATGCTTGGGAGGATCGGCTTGCGCTTCGGCGCGCCGAAGGCGCAGCGGCGGGCGACGACCCCGCTATTCTCGATCGCCTCGGGCAGGTCGCCGAACAGAGCGCGCATGTCGGCCGCCGGCTTCATCCAGGCCTCGGGCGAGGAACGGGCGCGGTCGTCGCGGTCGATCTGGCTCGATTGGGCGATGCACAGCATTGCATCGTGCGCGGCGTGGAAATGGGGCTCGGCGAAACACGCCGGATTGGTCGCGACCAGCGGCAGGTCGTGGGCGTAAGCGAGGTCGATCAGGTCCGCCTCGGCCGCCTGCTCGACCGCATCGCCGCGCCGGCTGAGCTCGACGTAGAGGCGCCCCGGAAACAAGGCGGCGAGGCGCGCCGCCATCTCTTCGGCGGCGCTCGCCTGCTCGGCGGCGAGCAGACGGGCGAGCGCCCCCTCCCCGCCCCCGGTGAGCGCGATCAGGCCCCCGGTCCGCCCCTCCAGCGCCTCGAGCGTCACATGGGCCGGCTCCTCGACCGGCCGCCCGAGATGCGCCTCCGACACCAGGGAGCAGAGATTGTCGTATCCCTTGTCGTTCTGGACATACAAAGCGAGCCAGTCGAGCGCCGGCTGCGGCCCCGGCCGGGCGATTGCGAGGAAGGTGCCGACGATCGGCTGCACCCCCGCCTCGCGGCACGCCTCGGTAAATGCCATGGCCGCGTAGAGCCCGTTGCGGTCGGTCACCGCGGCCGCGGGAAAATCCAGCCTTTTCGCCTGCTTGGCGATCGCCTTCGGCTCGATCGCCCCCTCCAGCATCGTGTAGCTGGAGAAGATGCGCAGTGGGACGTAAAGCGCGGCCATCGACTCTCTATGGGGTCTTCGTCCCCGTCAGGAAAGCGCCGTCTCGGGCTTTTCCACACCTAAAAGAGGCCGGCGGTCACTGCGATGCGGCCGGCCGGTAGAGGAAGTCGAACGCCGCCTGCCAGCTCCTGCCGTCGTCGACCGAGGTGTCGCCTTTCTGTCGCACGGCGCCGGCCGCCTCACGCGTATAGGTCATCCGCACCAGAGCGCTCCTGCCGGGGCCGAGCACGTCCTTCCAGAAGCCGGTGAGGACCATCGCCTGGCCCGCGATTCCGCCCTTGAAGTCGACCCGGGCACCGGCGGAATCGACCCAGGTCTGCCGCCAGGCGTTCTCCTCCGGCACCCAGGCGCTGAGGCTGCCGCCGCCGGTCCCGCCGAGCGGCATCCAATTCTCGCGGATCGCGCAGCCGGCATAGAGGCGCTCGATCCGGCTGTGCGCGATCAGCTTGGTGTCGCCGGTCCGGTAGACGTCCCAATTGCCGACCCAGAAATCGAAGGCGCGATGATCGGGCGTCGCGCAGGGCGAAGGCGGCGGCGTCGGCGTGATCGCCCGCGCCGGCGCCATGCCGGTCACGACCAAGGCCGCCGCCGCGAAAGACTGGAATCGCATCGACCGCTCCTCCGTCGCCGCCGGAAATTAGCCAAGGGCGGCGGCGCGGTCCAGAGAAGCCGCAGGCCTCAGTGGACAGGCTTGCCGAACTTCGCCCAAGGCCAGGTGAAGGTGAGCGGCGTCCCTCTTATGTCGGCGATCGCAAGCTGCTCCACCCCCTGCTCTTCATGGGGAACGCGGCCGTCGGCGCTATTGTCGCGATTGTCGCCGAGCGTGAAGACATGGCCGGGCGCGACCTTTTGCGGGCCGAAATTATCCTCGGACGAGGGCCCGGAATCGAGGATGAAATGATCGCCCTCCTCGCCCGGGAAATGCTCGCGGAGGCGGACGGCCGTCGGACCGAAGACGCTCGGGTCGGCAACGGGAACGGTGCCGGCCCGCTGCTGCGGCACCGCTGTGCCGTTGAGGACGACCCGGCCGTCCACGAGGGCGATCGTGTCGCCAGGCAGGGCGGCGATGCGCTGGATATAGGTCGCATCGCCGTTGCGGAGGAGGATGATCTGGCCGCGCTTCAGCGGATCGGGCGCGCGCATCCAGGCGACGAAATGGTCGTTCCTGTTCAGGGTCGGCTCCATCGATTCCGAGGGAACGTAGAAATGGCGCACGGCCGGCAGCGGCGCGCCCGCGGCGAACAGCAAGGCGAGTAGGACGAGCAGCAGCAGCCCGCCGAGCCCCCAGAGAACGCCCCTCCGCCGCGATCGCGAACCCGCTGCATTCATTGGCCCGCATCTCCTTCCTTGCCGGCGCCCCGGTCGGTCTCCTTCCCGGCCGGGACGACGATGCGGCCGATACTCTTGGCGCCGTTCGAATCGCGGGTCAATTCGACGTCGACGCTCTCCTCGCTCTGGTTCGCCCGTCCGAAATTGCGGAACAGATGCGCGGTCAGCAGGGTCGGCCCGTTGGGATCGAGCCGGTCGGGCGCATAGACATTGGCCTGCACCCGGTAGGTGCCCGCCGGCGCCCGGTGGAGCAGATATTCCTCCGGCCCATAGCCCTGGGTCATGTCGTGCGAGAGGCGGCCGCCGATCGCCGTCTTCGGATTGTTGTAGATGGCGCGCTCGCCGTCCGGCTCGTCGACCCAGAGATCCATGTCGGTTCCGTCGGTCGTCCAGTCTATCACCACCCGCATGTCGACGTCGAGCAGGGCGATGAGCCGCGGGTCCATGTCCGGCCGGCCGCCGAGCCGGCGGAGCTTCGGCACCAGCGAATTGGCCTCCATCAGCGCGATCAATTCGATCCCCGTCCAGCGGGCGTCGAGCGGCTCGGTCGCGACCTGGTAGAGCAGGCCGATGGCGCGTTCGAGATCGGCACGGGCATGGGCCGGATCGAGCGCCGCCCGTCGCGCCAGCGCAAGCGCGAGCAGGCGCCTGGGCTGGGGCCGGTCGGGATCGAGCGCCGCCTGGAGCGCGCGCAGCTCGATCGCCCGGTCGATCGCGCCGTAGCGTTCGAGCCGGTCGGCGACGATTCCGAGCGTCACCTCGTTGGACGAGGGCAATTCGAGCGCGCCCAGCACCATCTCGACCGCCTCCCGGGTGCGGCCGTGCCTGCGCAGCCACTCCGCGGTGTCGAGATAGAAAGCGGGGATGGTGCCGTGGCGATGCTCGGCCTCGAGGAAACGGGCGTCGAACTGCTCCGGCGCGCCGTCATACAGCTCCAGATAGGGCCGCTCCGGCTGCCAGGCGTCGATCGCGATCGCGGCGCCCTGCCCCTCCCCTGCCTCGGCCGCTTTGCTCCCGGCCATGGGGATCTCCTCGGCGGTGACGGAGGTGACGGGGGTGGCGGACGCCAGATTGCCGTGCGGCACCCGCGATCCGGTCACCACGATGCTCTGGCCGGCCCGCGACGGCAATTGGTTGAGCGCATCGCCCACCGTCTGCGTGGGTGCCGGCGGTGGCGGCGGAGGAGGAGGCGGCGGCGGCGGTGCCGCCATCCGGACCTGCGGCGACGGCGGCGGGGCGGGTTCCGTCACGTCGAAATTGCGCGAGGTGGCGACCCGCTTCGGCCGCGCCGCCGGGCTGAAGCGCGTCCTCCACCAGGCGACCTCTTCGGCCCATTCGCCGGCGACCGCGTCGAGCCGCTGCCGCTTTTCGTCGGCCAGCGTCGAGTCCGCCGCCTTGCGCATCCGCAAATAGCTATCCCGCGCCTCGGACGGATAGTCGGCCGGCGGCTCGACATGGGCGGCGAGATAATCGGCCGGCAGCTCGAGGACGAGGAAGGACAGGCTCGGGCTGGCAATGTTGTAGCGCCGGCTCAAGGCGACATAATCGGCGCGCTGCTCGGCCCGGCCGAGCGTCGCGAGCCGGTCGGCGGCGATCAATGCGCCCTCGCCGTCGAACGGCACCGGATCGCCCTCGGCCGAGCGGGAAAGCTCGGTCGTCTCGCTCCCGTCGGAAAGCAGGACGATCAGATGGTCGCCCTCGGGCGCGCGGGCGAGGATCCGCCAGCGGCCGTCCGGCGCGTCGAGCGCGACGAAGGGCAAGGGCCGCCGGTCCTGGTCGAGCAATGCGGTCACGCCGCGGAACGGCGCGGCGAGGGCCGCGGCGATGCTCTCCTCATTGCCCGTATCGAGCGCGAAGGCGCGGCCGCCATGGGCGGCGGCGAGATGGCGCAGCCAGGCGCGGTCGGCATCGCCCGCCGAGCTCACCGCGTCGAGCCGGCAGGCTGGCGCGAAGACGGTGCCGAGATCGACCGTCGGTCGCCCGTCCGAGAAGAGCAGGCAGGAATCGGCCGGCCCGTCCCCGGCGATCGGCGCGAAGCTGGTCGCGCCGCGATAGGCGAGGCCCTTCAGCCAGGCGGCCGCATCGTCGGCGGAGGCGGCGATGTGTCGGGTCGCGCCGCTGCTGTTGAAGGCGACCAGCTCGACCGAGCGCGGGCGCGCCCGCGCGATCAGGCGGCGCAGCAGGGCGATCTCGGCATCGGTGCGGCTGCCGAGCCGCGAGCGCGACCGGTCCCAATAGATTCGAAGGCGCCTCGGCCTGTCGGCCGCCGCCGCCGGCGGAAGCGCGCCGCCGAGCTGGAGGTAGAGCTCGCCGGTCGCATGGCGGCTGACGAGCGTGTCGCGCGGCGCCGGCGCGGCGACGACCAGGGTCCCCGCCACCGGCCCGGCCGCGCCCTCCGCCCTGCCTTCATAGCCGCCCGCCGCCGGCGTCAGCGCCAGCCTGCTCCCGTCGGGCAGGGTCACCAGGGGCGCGGCGGCGCTTCCGCTCGCCTCGACCGCGACCGACCAGCCCTCGACCGGCGCCGCGAAGGCGAGCGGCAGCCTGACATTGCCGTTGGCCGGAACCGGCTGGACGAAGCGCAGCCGGATCGAGCGCCCGCCGCCGGGGCGGATCGGGAAGACATGGGTGCGAAAGACATTGTCGGCCGACACCGCGGCGAGGCCGGGATCGACGCCGCGCCGGATCCGCGCCTCGTAGACCGCCTCGGCGCGCGGCCGGTCGACGAGCACGCCGTCGACCATCTGGCCGTTGATGTCGAGCGCATAGCCGGTCACCACCGCGCCCGGCGGCAGCGCAAGCGAGAAATCGCCCTCCAAAGTCTCCGAATTCGGGTTGGCGAAGGCGGCGTCGACCGTGGTTTCGGCGACCGCGCCGCGGATTCGGATTCGGACGTCGAGCCGGCGCAGCCCGAGCTCGCGCTCGTGCGCCGCGTCGTGGACGCCGTTGACGCTGGCGCGAAGGCTCGGATTGGCCGCCGGCCCCCTGCCCTGGGCCGAGACGACGGCCGGAATCAGCGCCAGCAACAAGCCCAGCCACAAGGCGCGCGCCATATTCATCCCCCGGCCCCCTTTTACCGGGAGCCTGAATTTCGTTGCCCGAACAGGCAAGGCGGCGAACGTGGCGATCGGGCTGGGCAAGCCGGACATGAGAATCTCCCTGACGACGGCGGCTCTATCGTCCGCCGGTCACTGGGACGCGGCTCCGGGAAGAATCCTTGGAACGGGACCGAAAATTTTTTGCGGCCTTGAGCAGGCCTTGATTCAGGCTGCCGCGGCCTGCCCTTCGATATGCCCCTCGTGCAGGCGCAGGATGCGGTCCATCTTGGCGGCGATCCGCTCATTGTGGGTGGCGACGAGGGCGGCCGAACCTTCGTCGCGGACCAGCTTCAGGAACTCGGCGAAGACGAGGTCGGCGGTCGCCTCGTCGAGATTGCCGGTCGGCTCGTCGGCGAGGACGAGGAGCGGCCGGTTGGCGAGCGCGCGGGCGACGGCAACGCGCTGCTGCTCGCCGCCCGAAAGCTTGCTCGGCCGGTGAGTGAGCCGGTCGGCGAGGCCGAGCCGGCCGAGCAGCGCCCGCGCCCGCGCCCGCGCCGCCTCGCCGGCGGCGCCGTGGATGAGCTGGGGGATGACGACATTCTCCTCGGCGGTGAAATCCGGAAGGAGATGGTGGAATTGATAGACGAAGCCGAGCGCGTCGCGGCGCAGGCGCGTGCGCTGGTCGGCGTTGAGCGCGGCCGCCTCCCGCCCCTCGATCCGGATCGATCCCTCGAACCCGCCTTCGAGCAGCCCGATCGCCTGGAGCATGGTCGACTTGCCCGAGCCCGACGGGCCGAGCAAGGCGACGATCTCGCCCCGCCCGACATGGAGGTCGACCCCGCGCAGCACGTCGATCGTGACGTCCGCCTGCGTGAAGCTCCGCCGCAGCCCCCGGACCTCGAGGACGGGTCCCGCGTCAGTCATGGTTTGCCGCTTTGCCCCTCCCCCTCGATGGGGGAGGATTTTAGCTCGGCGAGGACCGACTCACTCATAGCGCAGCACCTGCACGGGATCGGTGCTCGACGCCTTCCACGCCGGATAGAGGGTGGAGAGGAAGCTCGCGACCAAAGTCAGCGAAACCACCGCGAACGTCTCGAACGGCGATGTCTTGGACGGCAATTCGGTGATGAATCGGATCGACGGGTCCCACAGATTCTGGCCGGTCAGATGCTGGATCCCGTCGACGATCGACTGGCGGAAATAAAGGACGATCGCCGCGAGCACGAGCCCGCTCAACGTCCCAAGGATTCCGATCGTCAGCCCCACCGACATGAAGATCCGGAGCATCGCCCGCCGCGAGGCGCCCATCGTCCTGAGGATGGCGATGTCGCGGGTCTTGGCGCGCACCAGCATGATCAGCGACGACAATATGTTGAAGGCGGCGACGACGATGATCAGCGACAGGATCCAGAACATCACCACCCGTTCGATCTGCAGCGCCTGGAAGAGCGACGAGTTCATCTGCCGCCAGTCGCGCACCACCGCTTCGCCGGCGACGGCGCGGGAGAGCGGCGCGAGGATCTGCTGTACCCGGTCGGGCTCGGCGACCTGGATCTCGACCATGCCGACATCCTCGCCCATCATCAGCAGGTTCTGGGCATCCTCGATCGGCATGATCACGAAGGCCTTGTCATAATCGTAGACGCCGACCTCGAAGATTGCGGCGACGCGGTAGGAGACGATGCGCGGCAGCGTTCCGAACGGAGTCGCCCGGCCGTCGGGGGCGATCAGGCTGATCTGGGCGCCGACGCCGACGCCGAGCTGCTCGGCGAGCCGGGCGCCGAGCGCGACATTGTCCGAATCCGGCTTCAGGTCGGCGAGCGAGCCGGCGACGACCTTGCCGGCGATCGTCTTGTTGCCGAGGATATCCGGAACCCGCATGCCGCGGAGGAGCACGCCCTCGACCCGCCCTTCCGAGCTCGCCATCAAGGGCTGCTCGATCAACGGGATTGCGGAGGTGACGCCGGGCGTGCGCTTCGCCTGGGCGAGGATGTCGCGCCAGTCGGCCAGCCGCTCGCCATAAGGCTGGACGACGGCATGGCCATTGAGGCCGATGATCTTGTCGAACAATTCGGCGCGGAAGCCGTTCATCACGCTCATCACGACGATCAGGGCGAAGACGCCGATGGTGACGGCGAGCAGGCTGAACGCCGCCACCACGAAGATGAACCCCTCGCCCTTCCCCGGCAGCAGGTAACGCCGCGCGATCATCCGCTCGTAACGGGTGAGGATCATGACGCGCCCCCCTGCGCGTCGCCCCGGCGAAAGCCGGGGCCTCGGCTCACCTGGTCATGCGCCTTCGTCGTCATCCCCGCGAAGGCGGGGATCCAGCCGGCCTGCGTGCCAGGTGACGAATCAGCCTGGATTCCCGCTTTCGCGGGAATGACGGGGAAGGCGGCGGGACCGACGAACGCAGGACTCATCCCGTCAGCCTCGCCAGCGCGCTCTCCAGCGACACCTCCTCGCGCTCGCCGGTCGCGCGGCGCTTGAGCTCGACCGTTCCGCGCTCCAGCCCGCGCGGGCCGACGACGAGCTGCCAGGGGAGGCCGATCAGGTCCATGGTCGCGAACTTGGCGCCGCCGCGCTCGTCGCGGTCGTCGTAGAGGGTCTCGACCCCGGCCGCCTCGAGGTCGCGGTAGAGCCGGTCGGCGGCGGCGGCGCAGCCTTCGTCGTCCGCGCGCATGTTGATCAGGCCGACCTGGAAGGGCGCGACGCTCTCGGGCCAGACGATGCCGGCCTCGTCATGGCTCGCCTCGATGATCCCGCCGACCAGCCGCGACACGCCGATGCCGTAGCTCCCCATCTGCGGATGGACCTGGCCGCCATCCTTCGTCTGGATGCTCAGCCCCATCGACGCGCTATACTTGGTGCCGAAGGCGAAGATATGGCCGACCTCGATGCCGCGGCGGGTGCGCAGCCGCGCCTTCGGCACCGGGCATTCGGCGACCTTGGCATGCTCCTCCTCCTCCATCGCGTAGAGGCCGGTCAGCCGCGCGATGGTCGAGGCGTCGGCGGCGAGCAATTCCTCGCGGCTGATCTCCTCGATTGCCGCGTCGTAGAAGAGCGCGCTCTCGCCCGTATCGGCGAGGATGTGGAATTCGTGGCTGAGGTCGCCGCCGATCGGCCCGGTCGGCGCCCGCACCGGCACCGCCTGCAGGCCGAGCCGGGCGAAGGTGCGCAGATAGGCGACGAACATCGCCTCGTAGCTGCGCCGCAGCCCCTCCTCGTCGAGGTCGAAGCTGTAGGCGTCCTTCATCAGGAACTCGCGCCCGCGCATCACGCCGAAGCGCGGCCGCACCTCGTCGCGGAACTTCCACTGGATATGGTAGAGCGTGCGCGGCAGGTCGCGATAGGAGCGGGCGGCGTCGCGGAAGATGCCGGTGATCATCTCCTCGTTGGTCGGCCCGAACAGCATCTCGCGCTCGTGCCGATCGAGGAAGCGGAGCATCTCCGGCCCATAGGCGTCGTAGCGGCCCGACTGGCGCCAGAGGTCGGCCGACTGGATGGTCGGCATGAGAAGCTCGATCGCGCCCGCCCGGTCCTGCTCCTCGCGGACGATCCGCTCGATATTCCTCAGCACCCGGAGGCCGATCGGAAGCCAGGCATAGATTCCAGCCGCGGTCTGGCGGACGAGTCCCGCGCGCAGCATCAATTTGTGGCTGACGATCTGGGCGTCGGCCGGCGTCTCCTTCATGACGGGCAGGAAATAGTTGGAAAGGCGCATCGGGCTGCCTGGTTCGGGCTGTCGGAAGCCCTCGCCTCTAGGGGGGCGAGGGAGGCAGCGCAACCGCACGGCGTCCGGGCGCCGGAGGGGCGTGGGGCCCGCCCCTGTTGCATGTCCGACACAGGGTCACGGCAATCGCTCCCAAGCCCTTGAAGGAAAGGTGACAAATGCCGGCCCGCGCGCCTAGCAAGGGGTCACGAACGAAGGCCGCACAAGGCCGGGTTCGGGGAGGCCTTGGCCCCGCATTCCCAAGCGAGGTGGGCAATGCGCGCGGGCCAGGTTCTCGCAAGGGGGCTGACGACCTGATCGTCACGCGGGTGCCCGGGCAGCAATGTCCGGGCACTTGTCGTTTCAGGCGCGATCCTTGCCTGCGTCGCGACCGTTCGGGCTGAGCTTGTCCTCGATACGCGCCGTCCCGGATCGAGTCCGGGGTCGGTCGCTACGCGGGATGAGCGGCTTTTCCATGATTTTCCGCTCATGCCGAGCAGGCATTGAGCGACGTCGAGATGCCGTATCGAAGCACAAGCCCAGGCCGAACCGAGCGGCCAAGCCTCTTTGCCCAAGCTCAGGCGCGCCTTTTCATCTTCTCCGCCTGGACCCCCGCCATGCGCGGGACCAGCGACGCCGGCGCCGGGCGGCCGTAATAATAGCCCTGGCCCTGGTCGCAGCCGAGCGCCTGGAGCAATTTATGCTGGTGGGGCGTCTCGATACCCTCCGCGACGATGGTCTTGCCGAGCCGCCGGCCGAGGCCTGTCACGGCGTCGACGATCGCGGCGTCGCCCGGATCGTCCTCCAGCCCGCAGACGAAGCTGCGGTCGATCTTGACGATGTCGACCGGGAATTGCTTGAGGTGCGACAGCGACGCGAAGCCGGTGCCGAAATCGTCGAGCGCGATCGAGATCCCCTCCCCGGCCAGCATCCTGAGCGCCCGCTCGACATATTCGGCACCGCGGCCGACGAAGACGGTCTCGGTCACTTCGAGCTGGAAGCATTCGCGCGGCACGCCCGCTTTGACCAGCCGCTCCAGCAGCCGCTCGGCGAAATCGCCGCGGCGGAACTCGGCGGCGGCGGCATTGACCGCGACATGGCCGAACGGAACGCCCTCGCCCCGCCAGCGCACGATGTCCTCGATCACCGATTCGATCATCCGGTCGCTGATCGCAGCGGCAAGGCTCAGATCGTCGAAGGCGGCGGCGACGCTCGCCGGCGACTGGATGCCGCGGCGCGGATGCCGCCAGCGCATCAGGGCCTCGAACCCGACCGGCCGCCCGGTCAGCAGATCGACCTTGGGCTGGTAATGGGGCTGGACGCTGCCCCTTTTCAGCGCGTCGCGGGCGAGGCGAAGCATCGACACGCGCTTCTGCGCCTCGAGCCGCATCTCGCCATGATAGAGGCGCAGGGTGCTTCGTCCGGCCGCCTTGGCGGCGTAGAGCGCGATGTCCGCATTCTTCATGAGATCGGTGCGGCTGTCGCCGTCGTGCGGATAGAGGCTTGCGCCGATGCTTGCGCGGCAATCGAGGATGCGGCCGCCATGGATGCAGGGTTCGGCGAGCCGTTGGAGCAGGGGCTGGACCACCGCCTCCACCGCCTCCGCGCTGCCGGCGTCGGGGAGCAGGATCGCGAACTCGTCGCCGCCGAGCCGGCCGACCACCGCCTCATCGCCGAACGCCGCGCGCAGCCTCTGGGCGAGGGTGCAGAGCATGGCGTCGCCGGCATCGTGCCCGACCGTGTCGTTGACCCGCTTGAAATCGTCGATGTCGAGTAGCAGCAGGGCGAAGCGAGTCTTCTCCGCCACCGCCCGGACCACCGCCTCGTCGACCGCCTTCTGGAGAAGATAGCGGTTGGGAAGGCCGGTCAGGCAGTCGTGATTGGCCGACCAATGCGCCTGCTCCTCGGCCGCCTTCTGCTCCGAAATGTCGCGCGACATGACGAGGATGCGCTGCGGCTTGCCGTCCGGCCCGGGCACCGGCGCGACGAGAATGTCCCACCAGCGCGGCGCGTCGCGTCCCGACGGGCTGACATGGACGACGAGCCTGCCGATCCCGCCCCGCCGCGCCTTGCGCAGCGCGGCCGCGGTCTCCTTCGTGCAGGCGGGGACACGCCGGGTCCAGTTCTGACCGACAAGCTCCTCGTTCGTCTTGCCGTAGACGCGCTGGGTCGCGGCATTGGCGCGCAGCACCGTGCCGTCGAGATCGAGCAGGGAGACACAGTCCGGGCTCGCCTCGATCATCGAGCGATTGAGCCGCTCGCTCTCGTCGAGCGCCTGCTGGGCGCGGACGCGCTGGTGGACGTCGGTGCAGGTGCCGTACCAGCGCACGATCCGGCCGTCGCCGTCGCGCTTCGGAAGGCCGCGCGACAGGATCCAGCGCTCCCCATCGCCGGTCCCGAACCGCATCTCCTGCTCGAACAAGGCGCCGGTCGCCATCGAACGGATCCAGGCCGCCGCCACTCGCTCGACGTCGTCGGGATGGATCATCCTGATCCAGCCGCCCGGACTGGCGAGCTCCTCGCGGGCGGCGAACAGGCCGCGCCACTGGTCGCTGATATAGTCGATCCGGCCCTGGGCGTCCGCGCTCCAGATGACGTGCGGAATGGCGTCGAGGATGTGCTGGGCGCGCCGCTCGCTCGCCTGTGCCGCCTCGCGGGCGAGGACCCGGTCGTGGATGTCGGTGCAGGTGCCGTACCAGCGCAGGATCGCGCCGTCGGTGCCGCGCTCGGCATGGCCGCGGCTCTCGACCCAGCGATAGTCGCCTGTATGATGGCGCAGGCGATATTCGGCCTCATAGGGCTCGCCGGTCTCGCGGCTGCGGTGCCAGGCATCGCGCACCCGCTCCATATCCTCGGCCCAGTAGAGGCCGTCCCATTCCGGCCCCTCGAGCGAGCCTTCGGGAAGACCGGTGAACTCGTACCAGCGCTGGTTGTAATAATCGGGGCGGCTGCCGCTTCCATCCATCGACCAGACGATGTGCGGCATGATGTCGATGAGGCGGTGGAACTTGCGCTCGCTGTCGCGCAGGGCGGCGCTCGCGGCGACCCGGTCGTGGACGTCGGTGCAGCTTCCGTACCAGATGAGGACCCTGCCCGATTCGTCGCGCTCCGGCCGGCCGACGCTGCGGATCCAGCGATAGCCGCCGTCGCGGTGGCGGAGGCGATATTCGCATTGGTAGGGAAGGCCGGTGTCGAGGCTGCGCTGCCAGGCCGCCCGCGCCCGCTCCCGGTCCTCGGGGTGGACGAGGTCGAGCCGGCGGAATCCGCCCGCCTTGCCGATCCCGTCGACGCCGGTGAAATCGAGCCACTGGCTGCTATAATGCGATTCGCCGGTGTCGGCGCGCCAGCACCAGAACATATGCGACGTATGGGTGAGCAGGGCGCGCAGGCTGTGCCAGGCGGCCACATCCTCCTCGTCGAGAATGGCAGGCGAAGGCGCGGCATCCCGCGCCGCGGACAGGCCGGCCGGCTGCTCGGCCGGCGCCGCGCCGGAGCGCAAGTCCCGCGGATGTTCCTGCCGCATCAGCGCAACCGTGCCCGGTCCGGAGAAGAAACCATCGGTGCCGCGATCCTCAAAAGCCGGCGCCCCCACTCCATGCCGTTGAATGGCCTTAAGAACGAGCCGTTGAGGAAGGCTTAAACCGCACTCGTCTCCGCAATGTGCATGCGTTCATCGGAAAGCATCGCCCGTCGCCTTCCGGCGCCGCCTGCTTTATGCCCGGCGGGAGCATGAAGGAGATGCAATGCCCGACGAGGCGCCGCCGATCAGGGAGCAGCTTGTCGAAGCGCGAAGGACGATCGCCGCGCAGCTCGACGAATTGAACTTTCGAGCGTCGAGGCCACGAATGCCGGGGCGTGAAGGCGGCCCCCCGGATTATGGCGGCCTGATCGCCGAGCTTCAGGACCAGCTGCGCGAGATCGATGCCCTTCTGGACGACGGGGACTCGCCCGGTTCCTGACCCTGCCGCGGAGACAAGCGTCCGTCCATCGGGCCGCCCCGGGCGCTTGCCGCCGCGCGGCGATGCGCATAGCCTCCATGCCCGATGCGGAGTCACCTTCCTTGCTGATCGCCTTCATGTTCGGCGCGGCCCGACTCCCGCCCAGCCGCCGGTCGTCGTCCGCGCGGCGATGACGGCGGAAGGGTGTCGCACCCAGGTCGATGGCCGCTACGTGACCGCCGGCGCGCTTCCGGCGCTCGCGCGCCGCTGGCGGCACCGGCTCGTCCGGGTCGAGACGCCGCCGGACCCGCCCTATCGATGCGTCGGCGCAACGATCTTCGCGCTCCAGCAGGCCGGCGTCGCGCGGATCGCCTCCGAGACGCCGCCTCTGCCGGCGCCGGCCGTGTCGCTGCGGCTCGATTTCGCCGGCGGCCGCTGCCGCTACCAGGTGGACGGACGCAACCTCGATGAGAACCAATTGCGCGTCGCCGCCCGACGCTGGTCGGCCGTGCGGATATGGGCCGAGACCTTGCCCGACAGGCGCGGAGGCTGCTTCGTCGCCGCTTTTCGGATCCTCGAGACGGCGGGCGTCGGCAAGATCGGCTTCACCGCCGAGCCGCCACCGGCTCCGCGCGACTGAGGCGACGCTCAGCCGAAGACGCGCGGCCGGCCCGGTTCCGACCGCCGCGCCGGAAGGTCCGGCTTCGGTATCGCGTCCAGCGCCGCCCGGCGCGCCTCGGCGTCGTAATGGCTGGCGAGCTGGAGCAGGCCGTGACGCTCGAACGAGGCTGCCATGTCGCCGGCAAGCCGCCGGCATTGCGCCGCCTGTTCGCGGAAATATTCGATCGTCTCCATCGCCGCATCCCTCTTTCTGCGGTCTCGCTTTTCCGCGGCTGAGAACCGGATGCAGGTTATATTGTTCCATATCCTGCGGGAGAAAGTGCGGACCCGTTGCGGGCGCTGCTCCGGCGTGCGAGAATTCGGCGTGAAAGGATGATCGATGCGCGACGTCAGCGTTCCGGGGGCCTGTTCCTGCTGCTCCTGGCTGCCATCGTCGTCCATCTCCCCGCCGGCTCGCGCAGGGCTGGGGGCGGGATCGTGGCCATCCTGTCGCTCGCAGCCGTGGTTCTGCTCCTGTTCGGGCACCTTCGCGCGCCGATCGGCCCGGCCGTCGAGCAGGCCCTCGAGCTCGCGTCCATCATGACATTGGGGATTTTCGGCTGCCGCGACGTCCACGCCGGCAGCCCGCGCCGGCAACCGCGCCAAGGCTGCCGGACCCAGGCCGCGAACATGGAAGCGAATGGATCCGGCAACCCGGATTTTCGGAGCCAGCCCGCTGGCCCGCAAGGATGAGACCGCCGTGCTGGAAGAATTGCTGAACGACGGCTGGCGCTATCACGACACGGAGAGCGAGCGGCTTGCGATCGCGCTCGAAGCGGCGGCCGAAGACGGCATTGCGCCGGGCCTGCTGGCGCCCTTCCTCGACCTTGGCATCCATACGATCGGGGAGCATCTCGGCGATTGGCCGCGTGCGCTCAGGCTGGGCAGGAAGGCGATCGGCGGCCAGGTGCCCGTTCTGGAAACGGCGCGGCCCTGGGCGCAGCTCCATGTCGCCGCCATTCTCGCTGGCGACTATCCGGAGGCGGCGGATTTCGAATTCTCCTATGCCGAGGCGTCCGGCCGGGGTTTCGACGCGGTTCTGGATTTGCGCTTCATGCTGGCCGCCGCACTGATCGCATCGGGCCGCGCGGCGGAAGGCGGGCGGCTCTATCGCCGGGCGCTGGACCTTGCCGGCCAAATGCAGCCGGCGGCGTCCCTGGACCGAGCGATCGCGATTGCGGGCAACAATATCGGATGGGAGCTGTACGAGATGCCGCGCCGCACGCGCGATGAAAATGACCTGATGCGGCGCGCGGCCGGGACGAGCCTCGAATCCTGGCTCAGATGCGGCACCTGGATCAACGCCGAGCGCGCTCATTATCTGAACGCGCTCGTTGCGATTGCCGCCGGCGATTCGGAAGCGGGCCTGAACCATGCCGACGCCGCCCTCGCGATCATCGCCGCGAACGGCGCGCGGCCGCTCGACACGGCCCAGCTCCACCTCGCCCGCGCGGCGGCGCTCGGCGCGCTGGGCGACGCGGCGGGCAGAGCAGGCGCGATCGGCGACGCGGACGCGGCGGCGGCAGGGCTCGGCGCGGATCTGAAAGCGCGCTTCGACGCCGCGCGCGCCAAGGTCGCTATTCCTTCTTCCGATCCAATATTACCGGCCTGAACGCGATCATCGACGAGACTGCGGACCCTGACGTCGACGATTTGCGCTCCTCTGCTCCGGCTGATCGCAGGAACTTTCGAGTCTTCCGGCGCCTGAGTTTCGATCAAGTAAGACGGGCGCAAGACATAAGTGGACATAAGTGATCCCGCCCTCTATCTGGCGACCGCGCCGGGGCGCTGGAATAAGGGGAAATCGAATGGCCGATAGTGAAACGCTCGTCACCCTGACCGCCGACATCGTCTCGGCGCATGTCGCGAACAATCGCGTCGCGGTGAACGACATGGCCCAGCTGATCGAAAGCGTCCACGGGGCGCTGGCGCAGCTCGGCGCGACCCCGGAGCCGGTCGAGGAGAAGCGCCAGCCGGTCGTCTCGGCGCGCGCCTCGGTGAAGCCCGATTATCTGATCTGCCTGATCGACGGCAGCCGCCACAAGATGCTGAGGCGGCACCTCGCCCGCGAGCATGACATGAGTCCGGCCGAATATCGGGCCGAGTTCGGCCTTCGCGACGATTATCCGATGACGGCGCCCAATTATACCGAGACTCGGCGGCAGCTCGCCAAGAAGATCGGCCTCGGCCGCAAGGGCCGCGGCGCGCGCGGGAGCGGCGGCGAAGCGCCGGCCGGCGAGAGCGGCGGTTCGACGGCCGCCGCCGGCGGCAAGCGGCGCGGACGTCCTCCGAAGAAATAAGCCCCCTTTTGCCCGGGGCGACGGCGGGAACCGTTGCCCGGACGACGGAGCCGATTTGGACTCGCCGCCGCGTTGCGGGGATCGGGCGGTGGCCCTAACCTCCCCTCCTATGGCCGGAACGCCCGACGATATGGCGGCGAAGCTGCAGACGCTGGCGACACGCCTGCTCCGCCGCGCCCGCACCGCCGACGCGCGAAGCGGGCTCGGCAGCGCGCAATATTCGGCGATGGCCGCGCTCCGCGCCGAGGCGCCGCTCAGCCTCGCCGCCCTCGCCCGGCGCGAGGCGGTATCGCACGTCACGATGAGCCGCGTGGTCGCCTCCCTGGTCGAGGCCGGCCTCGTCCGCCGCGAGCCCGATCCCGCCGACCGCCGCAGCCGGCTTCTTTCCCTGACGCCCGAGGGCCGGGCGACCTACGAACGCATCTCCGCGCGACGGACGCAGACGGTCGCCGCCGTGCTTCGCCTGCTCAGGCCCGAAACCGCCGCGGAGCTGGTCGCCGCGCTGGAAACGGTCGCCGCCCGGCTCGAACGCGATTGACGGCGCGAGATAGGTAGCATAGCTACATTCCTGCGAGATGGGGAAGAGGGCGCCGATGACGCGACGCAGGACAATCGTGCTGGCGGGCATGGGCGCCGCGCTCGCTGTCCTCTATCTCGCCAACGCCTCCTGGGCGGCGCATCCGTCGGGGCATCTCACCATCCTCTCCCATCGCGGCGTCCACCAGCTTTTCAGTCATGAAGGGCTGACGCCGGCGACCTGCACGGCCGCGCGGATCCTCAAGCCCGTCCACCCCTTCCTCGAAAACACGATCCCGTCGATGAAGGCGGCGTTCGACGACGGCGCCGACATGGTCGAGATCGACGTCCACCCGACCGTTGACGGCAATTTCGCAATCTTCCACGACTGGACGGTCGACTGCCGCACGAACGGCCACGGCGTCACCCGCGAGATGAGCATGGCGGCGCTCAAGACGCTCGACATCGGCTACGGCTATACCGCCGACGGCGGCCGCACCTTTCCGTTCCGCGGCAAGGGCGTCGGCCTGATGCCGTCGCTGGACGAGGTGCTGCGCGCCTTTCCCGGCCGCCGCTTCCTGATCAACTTCAAGAGCGGCGATCCGCATGAGGGCGAAGCGATGGCCGGTTGGCTGAAGGCGCGGCCCTGGGCGGACGCAGGGCGCCTCGCTTTCTACGGCGACGACAGGCCGGTGGGGCGCTTGAAGGCGTTGCGGCCCGACCTCAGGACCATGTCGAGCCGATCGGCGAAGAGTTGCGCCAAGGCCTATATGCTGATCGGCTGGAGCGGCTACGTCCCCGCCGCGTGCCGCCACACGATCATGATGGCGCCGCGCAACCTCGCCTGGATCGCCTGGGGCTGGCCCAACCGCTTCCTCGAGAGGATGGAGGGCGCCGACACCGAAATCTACATGATCGGCACTGTCGACCTCCGCCACCCCGGCCTCTCCAGCCTCGACACGCCGGCCGACCTCAACGCCCTCCCCGCCGGCTGGCGCGGCGGCATCGCGACAGAGAAGATCGAGGTGATCGGCCTTTGCTCAAGCGGAAGAGCTGATCGGCCTTGCCTCAAGCGGCGGATGTTCGAGCGGCGGACCTGAGCGAACCTTTGTTCCCCGGCAGAGGCACGAAACCGGCCCCGGCGAAACTCTGCCCGCCGGGGCCAGCCCTGTGGGGATTCAGCCTGCTTTCAGGCCGCGCGGGCGCGGCTCAGCAGGTGTGGCGGCCGATATGACGGCCGAGCAGGGCGCCGCCGACGCCGCCGATGACCGGCGCGGCAAGGCCGCCGGCCACGGCATGGCCGACCAGTGCGCCGGCGCCGCCGCCGACGATCGCGCCGGTCGTGCCGCTATGGTGGCAGACGCGGGTGCGGTAATAATGGTGGTGGCGATGATGATGGCGCGCCGCATCGGCCGGCGTCGCCGCAGGCAGCGCAACGGCCGCGGCCGTCAGGGCAAGAACGAGCTTACGCATAACAATCTCCCTTGATGTTCGGTAAGGAACGGCGGGACGGCCCCAACGGTTCCGACCGGCGCCGCAACGAAATCACGGTTCATCGTCGAAGTCTGAACCTGGCATAACGGGCGCGAATGCGGCTTGACCGCGCCGCGCCGGCCCGGGACGCTGGTTCCGGGCACGATGTCCGAAAAACGGGCTGGAAGGACGAGGGAACGCGATGACGCTCTGTGCCATCTGGCGGGACGAAGGCCGGATCCACATGGCGTCCGATTCCTGCCTCACCGTCGGCCCCGGCCGGACCGCGAATATCGGCATCAAGGTGGCGCGGGAGCGGTTCGTGGTTCGCGCCGCCGACGATCCCGCACGGCAAAAGCCGCCCGCCGCCGCCGGCGACGTCGCCTTCTGCTTCGCCGGCATGGAAACCGGCGCGGTCCACATGAAGGAAGCGCTCGCCGCGATCCTCGGCAACCTCCGCCTCCGCCCCGGCGCCGACGAAATCCGCTTCGAGGGCATCGCCCGGCTCGCCTTCGCCGCCTACAAGGCGGTCGCCGGGGCGATGGGCGCCGCGATCGCCCAAAAGGGCTTCTCGCGGGTGGTGGTGGCCGGCCTGTGCCCGGCCGGCGGCGATTACCGGGCCTTCTGCTTCAGCACCCGGATCGACGAGGCGGACGAGTGTGCGCCGGTCGGCCACCATATGGACGAGATCCTCGCCCGCCGCCGCAACGTCTTCTTCATCGGCAGCGCCGCCGCCGCCGCGAGGGCGCGCGCCAGGGCGCTCGCCCGCCCGCCCACGACACGCGACATATTGGCCATCCTCCAGGCCGCGATCGACGATCCCGGCCAGCCCTCCGTCGCCGGCCGCCTCCAATATGGCCGTTTCGAAGGCCCCGACTTCCGCCTCATGGGCGTGCGCGAAACGGCGCGGGACACCCACGCCTGGCGCGGCGCCCTCGACCTCGGCTCGGCGGAATTCGGCCGGGATTTCGCGATCGACTATCCGCTCATCCCGCTCGAGGGCTTTGAGCCCTGACAGTGCATCGCCGGCAGAAAAGCGGCGCCACCCGTCTCGGGCCGGCGAAATGTCGCATCGGTTCAAATTCGCGCGGAGACGCCTCCACCGCGGCGAAGCCGCATCTTATCCTGGCGCGCCGGAGGAAAGCCGCTGCCATTTCAGCGGCCGAGAGTCTCCGCGTCTCTGCGCCTCTGCGCGCAACCGATCCTGCTTCCATCCCACATGGCGGCGGCATTGCGCCGGCCGCCCGAAAACGCGATAGGCCCGAAACAGAGATAAAGGAGCGCGCGCCATGGCCAAAGGTCAGAAGAAGAGCAACAAGGAAGCCAGGAAGCCCAAGAAGGAGGTCAAGAAGGTGATCGCCGCCAACCCCTCCACCAAGGGCACGTCCCCGGCGAAGGGCTGATGGCCGAGCCCTTCGCCCGCCACCGCCAGCCCTGGAAGAGCGAGGAGATCCAGAAGCTCCACCGGCTGGCGGCCAAGGGCATGGGCGTCAAGGCGATCGCGAAAGCGCTGACCCGCACCGAGGAATCGGTGCAGGACCGGGCGAAGGCCGACGGCGTGAAGATCGCGAAATTGCGGTAACGGCGCGGCAAGGGTGCCGCCCCGGCCCCTGCCGGGCATTCGGCGCCGCCGACGCCTGGAGGCAAAGCCAATGTCGCTCGACGACGAGATCATCGACACGCCGGACGGGCCCATGACCTGGGCCCAGTGGAAGAAAAAGCACCCCGTCCAGATCCCTTCGCGCCGCACGAAGGGAAAGAAGCTGCCGGTCAAGGTGAAGCGCTTCACGTCGGACCCCTGACCGCCCGCGCGGCCGGGCCCGCCGCTGATCGGGGCTCAGGCGAGAGGGAAGCTGCGGCTTTCCCCATGGCGCCTGGCGGCCGTTTCCGCGGCTTCGTTATGCACCCTTGCATAGAGGCCGCGCGCCCCGCCCTCGACAATCTCCGCGTCCGGGTCGCTCTCCAGGAGCATCGGCAGCAGGTCGCGAGCCTCGTCTGGAGTCGCGGCAATCGCCACCAGCTTCGGATATTCGGGTCGTTCGGCCTGCGGCCGCTTGTTCCATCTCATCCGTCCCGCTTCACCAGAAACCCGCCCCCCGCGCAACGGAATTGACTGGGTTCGCGAGCATTTCCGGACGCTCCTTGAGGCTCGGGACAATCGGCAGGCGCAAAGCCCCGCGCGCCGCCTATTTGCTCGCAAACTGCCCCGGTTGCGCCCCGAAATTCCGCTTCGCATGCGCCCGGGCGGCGTTCGCCGTCTCGAACAGCTCCTCCACGCGGGTCGTCGTCACGATCGGGTAGCCCTGGCTGTTGTAGCGCGTGTCGCGGCAGCTCAGCCGCCACGAGCCTTCGCCTTCCCTGACGATGAGGAAGGGCGTTGCCGCGGCCCGGCTGTGATCGGAAGTGCCGCTCATGTCATTCTCCTTTTTGCCGCCGCGCCCGCGCGCTCCCTCGCCTGTCCTGAACGCGCGCCATCAGCGCTTCGCTCCCGGCCGCCGGCCGGGGCCCTGCCCCGGCGTGCGCTCGCGGAAGATCAGGCGGCCCTTGGTCAGATCGTAGGGCGTCATCTCGACATGGACGCGGTCGCCGACCACCGATCGGATGCGGAACCGGCGCATCTTCCCCGCAGTGTAGACGATCACCCGGTGATCGTTGTCGAGCCGGACGCCGAAGCGGCCGTCCGGAAGGATCTCGTCTATCTGTCCCTCGACGGTGAGGGTCGCTTCCTTGGCCATGGTCTCTCCGCAGGATGAGCGCGGGCTGCGCGCGGGAATGGGGAACGGGCCGCCGGGGCGGATGCCGCGGCGGGTCGGCTCTGAAGCGTGGAAGGGAAAGCGGGCGAGCCCGTTATTCGCTCGCAAGCGACGTCGCCAGGGGGCGATAGGAGCCGCGCCGCCGGGACGCAATCCCGCAAAGCGGACGGGCGGCGCCAGGCCCCCGCCTCGACGGCGCCGTCCATGGCGCCGGCCTCGCCCGCGCCGTGCGGCACGAGCAGGCCGAAGCAATCCGCATAGGGGATGAAGATCGGCCGCCGCGCCTCCGCCCCTCCGCGCGGCGCGGCGCTCGCGGGGACCGGGACGGGCGGCAGCCTGCGCCGCGAGACGTTCGGCCGGTCCACGACCATAAAGCTTGATCCTCTTGGACGGGAGCATTGGAGATATCGTGCGGGAGCCTGGCCATGAGCAGGTGCGCGGTGCCCCGCACCGCGCAGCCCTGTCCGGGGAGCAAAGCGGGCCTGCTCGATCCAAGCCGATCATGCTTTATTGTTGAAGATCGCCCCGACATAGTCGCCGCCGAACGTGTAGACCTTCTCGGCCGACACGCGCCCGAGCGGCGTTCCGTCCAGGCCGTAAATATTGTCGTCCAGCCGAAAGCCCTGGGGCCGGCCGTCGGCGGCATAGATGGAATCGGCCACCCCCGCTTTCCCTCAGACCCGGTCCCGGGGCGCGGCATGGGCGGGCTTGCGGATCGGGTGGACATTGTCCGGACGCCGCTGGCTCGGCCCGCCCTGCGTCTGCTCGCGGCTGCCCTGGCCGAAGTCGATGAGCGGGCCGCCGCCTTTCCCGTCCGGCCGCGCCGGCGCCTCCGGGCTCGGCGACGTCGTCATCTCCCGCTCCTCGCCAGGCCGGCATCCGCCCTGCGGCGCGCGGCCTCGATCCCGGTTTCCAGCCGGTGGAGGAGATCCGCGCGGGTCGTCCAGGCGGCGGCGCTATTCTCCATGCGGGCGCGGGGCCAGCCTTCGTCGAGCGCGCCGGCGGAGGCGAGATCGGCCGCGGCGAGCGCGCGGCAGCCCTGCGCCGTGTCCTGCGGCTGCTTCCGGCGCCCGTGCCCCGAAACGCCCGCGGCCTCCGGCTCGCGCGCGGCTGCCGGCGCGGCGCCGGCCTGCCCGTTTCTTGAGCTGATCATCACCATCATTCCTTCCGCAGCCAGCGGGAGCGCGAGTCTCTCGGTCACGGGGCGCTGGCGGGGGAGGCCGGGTGATGATGCCGAGATGGGCGCTCGAGGCGGCAATAGCAATGGGCGGCGGCACGATGCCGATGCGACGGCGATCGACGTCGGCGGGCCGGCCCGGCGGCGGGCGGTGAAGGATAAGGGCCAACCTGCCACGGTGACGGCGGGCGTTCGGGCCGCTACACCGCCGTAATGAACGACTTCGCCAATGCCGTCGCCTTGATCACCGGCGCCGCGTCCGGGATCGGCGCCGCGACCGCGACCCGCCTCGCCGCCGCCGGCGCGCGCAAGCTGATCCTCGTCGACCTCGACGAAGAGAAATTGCGCGATTTCGCCTTCACTCTGCCGTGCGAGCGCCAGCCCATCATCGGCGACGTCGCCGATCCGTCGCTCTGGGCGAGCGCCGATCTCACCGGCCTCACCCATGCCGTCGCCAATGCCGGCATCGGCGCCGGCGCGCCGATCCTCGACACCGAGTTCGAGGATTGGCGGCGCGTGCTCTCGGCCAATCTCGACGGCGCCTTCCTGACCCTGCAGGCGGCGATGCGGGCGATGGGCGAGCGCGGTGGCGCGATCGTCCTCACCGCCTCGGTCGCCGGGCTCAAGGCGGAGCCGGGCATCGCCGCCTACGGTGCGTCCAAGGCAGGCGTCATCCAGCTCGCCCGAATCGCCGCAAGGGAAGGCGCCCCGCTCGGCATCCGAGTCAATGCGATCGCGCCCGGCGGGGTCGAGACTCCGATCTGGCGCGGCGTCCCTTTCTTCGGCCAGCTGGTCGAGAGCCTGGGCAGCGAGGACGCAGCGTTCAAGGCGATGGGCAATGCCGGCAACACCCCCGCCAGCCGCTTCGCGAAGCCTGCGGAGATTGCCGGCCAGATCGCCTTCCTCCTCTCCGACTCCTGCGCCTTCGTCACCGGCGCCTGCTTCGTCGCCGATGGCGGCTATTCGCTCTAGGAATCTCGACGGAAATCCTCCCAAAATCCTCTCTCCCTTCGAGGGGATGAGGGTGACACCGTCGGAGAATTTCCGCGAAGCCTGCCACCCTCACCCAACTGCGCCTGGGCTCCTTCGTCGCCAAGGCGCCGCATCCCATCAAAGGGAGGGGAGAAAAAGAGGTACCGATTACCCATGCGTTCCAGCCTCGAATTCCTCGCCGCCGCCCTGCTCCTCGCAGGGTGCCAGGCGCATTCCGCGCCCGACCAGGCCCGCGCCACGAGCGCCTGCACCGAACGCACATTCGAAGGTACGCGCTTCACCGCCTGCCGCTACGACGCCCGGCGCGACGAGATCCGGCTGATCGACGCCGACGCGCACGGTCCGCTGCGCAGCTTCGCGCGGCTGAAGGGCGCGCTCGGCAGGGATTCGGGCCGGCTTCTCTTCGCGATGAATGCGGGGATGTTCGATCCGGCCGGCTTGCCGGTCGGCCTCTCGATCGAGCAGGGCGTTGAGAAACACCGGATCAACCGCCGCAGCGGCGGGTCCGACAATTTCTCGATGCAGCCGAACGGCGTCTTCGCCGCCGACGGCGAAGGCCATGTCGCGATCGTTCCGAGCGGCGACTGGCCGCCGGCGAATTTCCGCGCGCGCTGGGCGACCCAATCGGGGCCGATGCTGGTCATCGCCGGCAAGCTCCATCCGAAGATCCAGCCGAACGGAACCGCGCTCAACATCCGCAACGGCGTCGGCGTCGACGGCCGCGACACGGCCTGGTTCGTGATCAGCGATCAGCCGGTCTCGTTCGGCCGCCTCGCCCGCTTCTTTCGCGACGAGCTCGGCTGCCCGAACGCGCTCTATTTCGACGGCGCGATCTCCAGCCTGTGGGAGCCCGCCGCCGGCCGCGAGGATTCGGCCTATGCGCTCGGCCCGATGGTCGCGGTGCTGAAGCGGCGTTGAAGTTTCAGAAAGGCTGGACCGCCCTCGGCGCCGATCCTAGACTCGCGCGGCACCGGGAAGGAGCGGAATGAGCGAGGACGAGGACGGACGGGAGAAAGGCCGTTACGAGCGGGAGGTCGAGGCGCGCTTCGGCCGCGAGGATCCGGACGCGGATCCGCCCGCCGCAACCAGCCGGCGCAACCCGGCGATCGCCTGGCTGATCTTCCTCGTCCTGCTCGCGATCGTCGTCGCTTTCTGCTGGCCTTATATTGCGCCGCTCATGCACCGCAGCGTCATCCCGACCACGCCGCCGAGCCAGGCCCGCGCGCAGCCCCTCCCCGGCGCGCAATCGCGCCCGAAGCCCCCGGCCACCGTCTATCCCCCCTGCACCGCGACCCGCACCGACCGCTGCGTGCAGAAGGAGGACGGCAAATAGCGCGGGGTGCGCTTGCTTCAGAAGCCTCCTCCCCTCGATGGGCAGGGGGATCGCATGGAATCGGGCAACCCTTACCGTTCGTCCCGAGCCTGTCCTGAGCGACGCCGCAGGCGGCGTCGAAGGGGACTTCATTTTCTCTCTGCCACAAGGAAGGGACAGGCTTCGACAGGCTCAGCCCGAACGGCCCAAAGCTGTCGGAGACCCAATATGCGATAGCTCTGCCCGTCGAGGCGAGGATTTGAGTGTTCCGCCCTAAACCGAAGCACTGAGCGCCGGCTCCTGCGGCTCCGCCAGCACCCGCGGCACCGAGCGCGGGCGGCGCGCGCGCATCGGGACGATCGCCCGCCCGTTCACGACCAGGTCGGGGACGATCAGGCTGAGGACGATGAACGCCCAATAGAGCGCCGTCATCTTCTCATAATCCATGCCGGGCAGCAGCGCGTCGGGGATGATCCGCGTCAGCACGAAGGTGTAGGTCAGGCCGAAGCTCCGCCCCATCCACAAACGATGCTGGACGAAGTTGCGGTTCATCGCCGCGAACCAGCCGAACGAGGTGCAGAGGAACCAGAGCGCCCCCATCGTGCCCATCACCCACCAGTTCGCCTCCACCTCGAACCTGAGGACGATGAGGATGGAGAGCGAAGAGGAGATCAGGCAGGCGCCGACATAGATCCGGCCGAGCAGCCGGTGCAGCCCCGGCCGGCGGCGCCGAAGCGTCCCCGAAAATTGCAGCGGCGCGATCAGGAAGCCGATCGTTCCGCCGGCGATGTGCGGCAGCAGCCACCAGCGCAGCGGCGTGAGATGCGCCCACATCGGATCGGCGGGCCGAAGCACATAGGCTTCGTGGGTGAGCAGGGTCGCAAGCGTCAGCAAGGCCGCGACGACGATGACCGCACGCTTGGGACTAAGCCCCCAGTCGAACCCCTTGTCTCCACTCCGGCGCACCGTCGCCATGCCCCTCTCCCCGAACTTGCCGGCGCTGAAACCGGCGCCGCGAAAGGCAAGGTTCGCATCGTCGCCGATCGTCCGCAACGGGAAAGCGTCGGCGAGGATGCGGGCTTCGGGCTCGCTCCTTCTTCACCGCTGCCGGGCTCCAGAGTGCATTCGATGTTCGGGAGGCGTTGAATGCCGAGGGGATTGCACGGGGCGCACGGCCCGCAATCGCTCAGCCCAAGGCCTTCCCGAGCAAGGCGACGATCCGCGCCTCCTCGGCGGGACCGAGCGCCTTCAGCGCGAACACCACCACATCTCGCCCGCGTCGAGCCCGGCCTTGTCGCTGAAGCCAAGGGTCGCGTAGCGCGCCTTGAACTTGCTCGCGCTCTGGAAATAACAGAGGACCTGGCCGTCGCTTGTATAAGCCGGCATTCCGTACCAGGTCCGCGGCGCGAGCTGCGGCGCATGCTCCTTGATCAGGGCGTCGAGCCGCTCGGCCATCGTCCGGTCCGGCTCCGCCAAGGCGGCGATGGCGGCGCGCGGGTCGGCTTCCCCGTCCCCCTTGCCGGCCTTCAGCTCCTTCGCCCGCGCCTTCATCGCGGCGCGCTCCTCCGCGCTGAAGCCGTCGCCCGCATTGCCTTTCTTCCTGTCCTTCATCCCATCGTCCTTCGAATCAACGAATCGTCCCCCGCTCCACGCTTTTGAGGAACCGGACCAGCCCGGGGAAATAGCAGCCCTGGTCGTCATACATGGCAAGATGGCTGCCGTTCG
Organism: Allosphingosinicella sp.; assembly: GCA_036273615.1. Classification (GTDB taxonomy): domain Bacteria; phylum Pseudomonadota; class Alphaproteobacteria; order Sphingomonadales; family Sphingomonadaceae; genus Allosphingosinicella. Next base: position 64,129 of record DASUHH010000032.1, read on the forward strand.
GGCAGAAGAGGAGATGGCCGTCGGGCAGCCGCCGCGCCATCGCCTTCATCCAGTCCGGGTCCATCGTGTCGTGGCCGGCGGCGACGACCAAGGTCGGCACACGGATCAGATGGAGGTCGCGGCTGCGGTCCCAGTCGACGAGGCGGCCGCTGGCGCCAAGCTCGCTCGGCCCCTGCATCAACGTATAGATATGCTCGTTGACGTGGTTGAACGACCGCATCACCGGCTCGGGCCATTGGTCGGCCGGCCGGCGCAGCAGATGCTGCTCGTAATGCATCGGGATCAACGTCCCCATGTAGCGGGGGTCGTCGGTCTTGTGGGCCGCCTCAAGCTCCTTGACGAGGGCGAGCTTGCGCGGATCCATCGCCGGCTCGATCACCCGCTCGGCGTAGCGGTTATAGGCCGGCACCGAATCCATCATGTTGGAGATGACCAGGCATTTGAGGTTCGCCTGATATTTGAGCGCATATTCGATGGCGAGGATGCCGCCCCAGCTATGACCGAACAGGCAGAAGTTCGACCGGTCGAGATGCAGCGCCTTTCGGACCTGCTCCACCTCCTCGACGTAGCGGGCGGTGGTCCAGAGATCGTCGTCGTCCGGCCGGTCGGAGAGGCCGGCGCCGAGCTGGTCGTAGTAGAAATATTCGATGCCCTGGCCCGGGAAAAAGCTGTCGAAGACCTCCAGATAATCGTGGCCCATCGCCGGTCCGCCGTGGAGCAGCAGCACCTTGAGGCGCGGATTGTTGCCGACGCGCTTGGTCCAGACGTGGAACCCGCCCTTGGGCGTCGAAATCTCGATCATCCGCGCCCCGCCGCTCCAGGAATCGGCATTGGCCGCGCGGTCGTAATAAGAAGCCGGCGGCGGCGCGGCCGATCCCGCCGAGCCGCCAAGCGCGAACGGCAGCAAGAGGACGAGCAGCAGCAGAATTTTCTTCATGGCCGGACACCCCTGTCCTTGCCGATTCATGCGCCTTCGGTGGAGGAGGGTCAATTCGCGGGACGGGTCTCGACCGAAGGCCGTCTTTGGGCTCGAGCGGAGGCGCGAAGCGTCGCCATTCCACGCGTCTAGAGCGGGATGCGATTAGTCTGAATCGCATCCCGCTCCAGAAGTCTTTGTTGTCGCATTGTTTTTCGCGAAAAGCCAGTACCCACCTTTTCGCACAATGCTCTAGCAGGCTGTTGAAGAATTATCTCGGCGGGCGGTGAAGTCGGCTTCGTCGCCGCCATGGAAGCAGATTTGGCCTTGGAGAGTGCCGTCGGTCTGGAGTTCAGCCCACCCGTCGCCTTGGGCCTCGTCCATCT
>DASUHH010000033.1:0-39109 GCA_036273615.1 Allosphingosinicella sp.
GGCGGCGACGGCAAGAGGGTGGCGGTCGCGATCGGCGGCGATCATTATCTGATTCCACGAGAGGAATTGCGGTGAAGCCCAGTCATTGGACGAGCTCGCTGCGCCCCCGGGGCGCAGCTGCGGACTGCGGGGCAGTCCGCGCTCGTCCGATCCTGACCGCCGAGGAGATGCGCGCGGCCGAAGCTGCGGCCATCGCCGCCGGCACCGACGTCGAGACCCTGATGGAGCGCGCCGGGGCCGGAGCGGCCGAGGCGATCTGGCGCTTCGCCGGGCCGGTGCCCACGCTCATTCTCTGCGGGCCGGGAAACAATGGCGGCGACGGCTATGTCGTCGCGCGGCGGTTGAAGGAACGCGGGTTCAAGGTGCGGGTCGCCGCGCTCGCCGAGCCGAAGAGCGACGCCGCTTGTGCCGCACGCGCGGCCTGGGACGGGCCGGTCGAGCCGCTGGCGGAGGCCGCCCCGGCGCCCTTGCTGGTCGACGCCTTGTTCGGCACCGGCCTCACCCGCGGCCTGGACGCGCAGGTCGCGGGGCGCCTCGGCGCGCTCGCCGCGGCCGCGCGGACGAAGATCGCGATCGACCTCCCCAGCGGCGTCGCCACCGACGATGGAGGCGTCCTGTCGCCGGTGCCCGATTTCGACATGACCGTGACCTTCGCGACGCTGAAGCCCTCGCACCTCCTCCAGCCGGCGGCGCGGCACATGGGCCGGCTGGTGATCGCCGATATCGGCATCGCCGCCGAAAGCCGGCTGACCGAGATCGCCCGCCCGTTCCTTCGCGCGCCGGGGCCGGACGACCATAAATACAGAAGCGGCTATGTCGCGTTGATCGCCGGCGGGATGCCCGGCGCCTGCGCGCTCGCGGCCTCGGCGGCGGCGCGGGCGGCGGCTGGCTATGTCCGCATCTTCGGCGACGTCCATGTCGCCGGCGTGCCGCTGTCGGTGGTTCAGGGCGGGGACGGCAAGACCGACGATCCGCGCATCGGCGCCGTCGTCATCGGCCCCGGCCTTGGGCTCTCGGACGGCTCGGCGCGGCGGCTCGACGACATAATCGGCGGCGCGGCGCCGGCTGTGATCGACGCCGATGCGCTGACCCTCCTCGCCAGCGCCGGTCCCGAACGGCTCCGGTCGGCGAAGGCGACGGCGATCCTGACCCCGCATGAAGGCGAGTTCGAGCGCCTGTTCCCGAACCGGAAGGGCGGCAAGGTCGAGCGCGCCCGCGCCGCGGCCGCGGAGACGGGCGCGGCGATCGTCTTCAAGGGGCCGGACACGATCGTCGCGGCGCCGGACGGGCGGGCGGCGATCGCACCGCCGGCGCCGGCCTGGCTCGCGACCGCCGGGACGGGCGATGTCCTTTCCGGCATCGTCGGCGCGATGCGGGCGCGCGGCCTCGACGCCTTCGAGGCGGCCTGCGCCGGCGTGTGGCTGCACGGCCGCGCCGCCGAGCGCGCGGGCCCGGCCCTGATCGCCGACGATCTGCTCGCGCCTTTGCCCGATCTCGTCGCCTTGTGCCGCTGACGGAGGAGATAATCCGAGTCGCCGCGCGCGGCGACGGCGTGACCGCGAGCGGGCGCTACGTGCCCCTCGCCGCGCCGGGCGACCAAGTCTCCGAAGAGGGCATCATCGAGCCGGGGCCGCATCGCCAGGTCCCGCCTTGCCGCCATTTCCCCGAATGCGGCGGCTGCCAGCTCCAGCATCTCGACGACGAAAGCCATGCAGCCTATCTCACCGAGCGCATCGTTTCCGCGCTTGCGGCGCAGGGTCTGGAGGCGCCGGAGATGCGCCCCGCCCATCTGTCGCCGCCGAACAGCCGCCGCCGCGCCTCGTTGCGGGCCGAGCGACGGGGACGGCAGATCCGGATCGGATTCAACGCCGAGGCCAGCCACCGCATCGTCGACATGCACGAATGCCATGTCCTGCGGCCTGAGCTGTTCGCGCTCGTCGCGCCGTTGCGCGGGCTGCTTGCAGCCTTGCTGCCGGAGCGGGGTTCGGCGGGGGTGCGGATGACGCTCACCGATCAGGGCGCCGATCTCCTGCTCGAGAACGTGGCGGCGGACGGCCTCGAAGCAGCGGAGATGCTGACCGATTTCGCCCGCGCGCACGGCCTCGCCCGGCTCGCGCTCGACGACGGTTACGGCGCGCAGACGCGCTGGGAGCCGGAACCGGTGACCGTGACGTTCGGCGGCGTCGCCGTGCCCTTGCCCCATGCCGCCTTCCTCCAGGCGACGGCGGAAGGGGAGGCGGCGCTCGTCGCCGCGGTGCGCGAGGCGGTGGGGGAGGCGAAGATCGTCGCCGATCTCTTCGCGGGTCTCGGGACCTTCGCTTTCGCTTTGGATGGCCGTATCTATGCCGCCGAAGGATCGCGCGACACCCTGCTGGCGTTCAAGGCCGCGGCCAATCGCGCGGAGCGGCCGGTCTTCGCCGATCATCGCGACCTCTTCCGCCGTCCGCTCGACCTTGCCGAGCTCAATCGGTTCGATTGCGTGATCCTCGATCCGCCCCGCGCCGGCGCGCGCGAGCAGGCGGCCCTGCTCGCGGCCTCATCGGTTCCGCTTGTCGCCTCGGTCTCCTGCAACCCCGCCACCTTCGCCCGCGATGCGAAGCTGCTGGCGGAGGGCGGCTACCGGCTCGACCGGGTGACGCCGGTCGGCCAGTTCCGCTGGTCGACCCATGTCGAGCTGGTCGGCCGATTCAGCCGGGGCTGAACGTCCGCCTCATCCGTGCAGATGGATGGGCAGCATCGCCATCGCCGCATGGACCGTCAGCGCGACCAGGCAGATCGAGCCGCCGGCGAAGAGCAGGAAGCGCCAGCGCACCACGTTGACCGTCGCCTGGACCAGGCTGTGGGCGATGCGGAAGGCGACATAGGCCCAGGCCAGCCAGAGGTTCCAATGGCCGCCGGCATGCATCACCGCCAAGGTCAGCGCGATCGCGTAGAAGAGCGTCGGCTGCTCCATCAGATGGTTGTAATTATGCGCCTTCCACTGGACGTTCGGCTCGACGACGCCGTCGAGGTCGCCGCCCTTGCTCCCGATTCGGCCCTTGAGGCCGATGCCGGCGCGCTTCATCGCCGGAAAACGGACGCAGTACATCCAGATCATCACGATCAGCGACCAGGCGACGAGCGCCACCACCGGCACGAGTATGTACATGATCGGACCTCCCCCAAATGCACGGCGAATGTGCCGCAAGCGGAGGCGAAGGGCAATGATCGACCCCGGGGGCTTGCGGCCGCGCCGCTGGAATGACAGCCTGTATCTTCGAGGCGAGGGGATCGGATGACGGAGGAAGCGGCGGCAAGGCCCGCGCTGAAGGGCAGGCAGATCGCCGCGGTCGCGGCCGGCAACGCGCTCGAATTCTACGATTTCGTCACTTATTCCTTCTTCGCTGTCCAGATCGGCCGCGCCCTCTTCCCCGGTGACAGCGCGCATAAATTGCTGCTCTCGCTCGCCACCTTCGGGGTGGGATTCGTGACCCGGCCGCTCGGCGGCTTCGTCATCGGCCGCTTCGCCGACCGGCGCGGCCGCAAGCCGGCGATGATCCTGACCTTCGCGATGATGGGGATCGGCCTCGTCGGCCTCGCCCTCACGCCGTCCTACGCCGCGATCGGCATGGGGGCGCCCGTGCTCGCTCTGCTGTTCAGGCTGCTCCAGGGCTTCGCGCTCGGCGGAGAGGTCGGACCGAACCTCGCCTTCCTGATCGAGGCGGCCCACCCGCGGCGGCGCGGCCTGATCGTCTCGTTCCACGCCGCCTCGGCGGATTTCGGGGTGCTGGTCGCGGGGGTGATCGGCCTTGCCCTCTCCTCCTGGCTGGCGCCGACGCAGCTCGACGCATTCGGCTGGCGGATCGCCTTCCTCGTCGGCGCGACCATCGTCCCGTTCGGCCTGACGCTGCGCCGCACGCTCGCCGAGACCTTGCCGGTGGAGGAAGGAAAGCCGCCGCCTGAGAAAAGGAGCCGCGCCTTCCTCATCGTCGCGGCCGCCGGTCTCGCGCTGCTCGGGGCCGCGTCGATCGCCAATTACACGCTCGATTATCTCACCACTTATGCGCAGGCGACCCTGCATATGGCGGTCAACGTCGCGTTCGGCTCGACCGTCCTGCTCGGCCTGGTCGGCGTCGCCGGCGACCTCGCCTCGGGCTGGCTGGTCGACCGGATCGGGCGCAAGCGGCTGATCCGGCCCTGCTGGGCCTTGCTGATGCTGCTCGCGGTTCCCGCCTTCCTGTTCCTCAGCCAGTACAGGACGGCGGGGGCGCTCTACGGCGTCACCATCTTCCTCACCACCTTGCACATCTTCGGATCGACGCCGGCCTTGCTTCTCTTCGCCGAAGCCCTGCCGGCCCGCAGCCGCGCCGGCGGCCTCGGCATCGTCTACGCCCTCGCCATCGCTGTGTTCGGCGGCACGGCGCAACTGGTCGACAAGGCGCTGACCGACTGGACGGGGAGCCCGCTCGCACCCGGCTGGTATATGAGCGCCGCCGTGGCGTGCGGGTTGATCGGGACCTTCTTCATCCGGGAGGTGAGAAGGGCCTCGTAATCCTCCCCGGGACGGGGAGGGGGACCGCACGAAGTGCGGTGGAGGGGGCTCGGTGCCACGCTCGGACCCCCCTCCACCAGCCTTCGGCTGGTCCCCCTCCCCGCGAGCGGGGAGGATAAGGGAGTTCAGTCGAACAGCCTGGAGAAGCGCCTCTTCTCGCGGTCCTTCCACAGGCCGCGATGGTAAGCGTCGCTCGCCAGAAGGGGCATCACGCTGGTCGCCTCGGCGAAGACCATCTGCTCGAGCGCGGTCGAGACCTTGCCCCAGCTCGCCGCTTCCTGGAGGGTCGAGGAGGAGCAGGCGCCGTCGCGGACGTCGGCGACGGTGATCTGGACCGCATATTTGTGGACCTCGACGTCGTGGCCGAGAATCTCGGCGCAGACCACCGTGTCCTGCACGAAATTCTTGGGAACGCCGCCGCCGATCATCAGCAGGCCCGAGGTGCCGGCCTTGATCTTGATGTCGGTCAGCTCGCGGAAATCGGCGATGGAATCGAGCGTCAGATAAGGCTTGCCCGCCTTCATCGCCTCGACCTGATGCTTGACGAGGCCGAAGCCCGCCGAGCTGTCGGTGAAGGCCGGGCAGAAGATCGGCACGTCATGCTCATAGGCGAGCTTGACGAGGCTGTTCTCCTTCCTGCCGTTCGCCTGCAGCCATTTGCCCATCTCGCGGATGAAGGCGCGTGAGGAATAAGGGCGCGGCTCGAGCGAATCGGCGATCTCGCCGATCATATGGTCGGTCTCCTGGAGCTGCTCCTCGTCGATATAGGTGTCGTAGATCCGGTCGATGTAGAGCGAGCGAAACGTATCGTCGTCGGGTATCTCCAGCGCCTGATAATGTTTGTGGCCGAGCGCCTCGAAGAAATCCATGTCGACGATGGTGGCGCCGGTCGCGACGACCGCGTCGACCATGTTGTTGCGGACCAACTCGGCATAGAGGTCCATGCAGCCGCCCGCCGAGGTCGAGCCGGCGATGACGAGGAAGATCGAGCAATCCCGGTCGCCGAGCATCCGGTTGTAGATGTCGGCGGCCCGGCCGAGGTCGCGGCTGGTGAAGCTCATCTTCTTCATCGCATCGACGATCGGCCGCGCGTCGAAGCTCCTGATGTCGACATGCTCGACGAACGTCGAGAGCAGCTCCGCCTTGCGATTGTCGTTGCGGGCAGGGTCGGTCATTTTTGTCGGTCTCCAGTACGCCGTCGCGCCAGCGAAGGCTGGGGCCCCAGTGCGAATTCTCGCCGGGATGCCAGCCTGCGCTGGCATGACGGTTCTAAAAATCGCTCGCTACAGCGTGATGACGTGCGACGCCGGGCCCTGTTCCTCGCTGGCGCCGTACAGGCTCGCCATCGGTTCGTCGGCCATCTCGACCGTCGCCACCGCGCCGAAGCCGTTGAACGCGGTGCGCATCGCGCAGCCATAGGCGCCGAGCATTCCGATCTCGATATAGTCGCCCGTCCCGATGTCCGCGGGGAGAAGGAACGGTCCGGCCATATGGTCGAGATCGTCGCAGGTCGGCCCGTAGAAGCTGAACGCCATGTCGCGAACGTCGGAGGCGTCGTCGCGAACCAGCTTCACCGGGAAGCGCCAGCCGATATGGGCGGCGTCGAACAACGCGCCATAGGCGCCGTCATTGATGTAGAGCTGGTCGCCGCGCCGTTTCTCGACCCGGACGAGCAGGCTCGCATATTCCGCGCAAAGTGCCCGGCCGGGCTCGCACCACAATTCCGCGGAATAGGAGATCGGCAGGCTCTCGAAGCCGCGCGCGATCAATTCGAAATAGGCCTGGAGCGGCGGCGGCTCCATGCCGGGATAGATTGACGGGAAGCCGCCGCCGACGTCGACGATGTCGACCGTGACGGCCGCGGCGACGATCGCCGCGCGCACCCGCTCCATCGCCTCATGATAGGCGGCGGGGGTCATCGCCTGGCTGCCGACATGAAAGCAGATGCCGAGCGCGTCCGCCGCCTGGCGGGTCGCGATCAGCAGCGCCTTCATCTCCTCGGGCTCGGCGCCGAACTTGGCGGCGAGGCTGAGCTTGGCATGATCGGAGGAGACGCGGATGCGGACGCAGAGGTTGAGGTCGCTCGCGCCGCCGGTCGCGCGGACGATCTTCTCCAGTTCCTCCATCGTGTCGAGCGAGAAGGTGCGCACGCCATGGACGAAATAGGCCTCGGCGATCGCTTCCTCGGCCTTGACCGGGTGCATGAAGCATTGAACAGCGCCGGGCAGGGTCTCGGCGATCAGCCGCACCTCGGCGATCGAGGCGACGTCATAATGGGTGATCCCGCTCTCGAAGAGGATCCGAAGCAGGTCCGGCGACGGATTCGCCTTCACCGCATAGAGCGAGCGCCCCGGAAACTTCTCGACGAAGAATCGGGCGGCCCGGCGTGCGGCATGCGGGCGAATCAGCGTGACCGGCTGGACCGGACGCTTTCGTGCGATATCGGCAATAAGCTTGTTGCCGGTCGGGGCGGCAGCTAGCCCCAGCGCGCTATGATGCTTGTGCAACTCAAGGGACCTCCAACGGTGTCGTTGACGAAAAAGCTGCCTTGCGGTTGGAAGTCCCCATGGGGCAGCGGGGCGCGATATATGGTCCGCTTCCCCACCTGTAAAGACCTGCTTTTTTCCACGATTTTCCAGAGGTTTGGATGAGCGAGAGAGTGCCGACGGCAAATGGTGCGCGCGCTGCGGCGAAGCGTGTGGCGGGCCATGTCATCCGCACGCCGCTCCTGCCCTTCGAATGGGAGAGCGCCCGCCTGTGGGTGAAGGCCGAATGCCTGCAGCAGGGCGGCAGCTTCAAATTGCGCGGCGCGACCAACCGGCTGCTGCTGTTGAGCGAGGCCGAGAGGCAGCGCGGAGTCGTCGCTTTCTCGTCCGGAAACCATGCCCAGGGAGTCGCCATCGCCGCGAGGCGGCTCGGCATCCCCGCGACGATCGTCATGCCGGCCGACGCGCCCGCGGTGAAGCGCGACGCGACGCTGGCGGCGGGCGCGGAGGTGGTCGCCTATGACCGCGCGACCGAGAGCCGCGAGGAGATCGGAGCGCGCCTCGCCAGGGAGAAAGGCGCGGTGCTGGTGCCCTCGTTCGACGATGTCGACGTGATCGAGGGGCAGGGCAGCGCCGGCGTCGAGATAGGCGAGCAGCTCGGCGGATCGCCCGACAAGGTGCTGGTGCCCTGCGGCGGCGGCGGGCTTTCGGCGGGAATCGCGCTTGCATTGCCCGAGGCGCAGATCGTGACGGTCGAGCCGGCCGGCTGGGACGACATGGCGCGCTCGATCGCGGCCGGGCGGCCGGTGCCGGTCGTGGAGCCGGCGCCGCCGACGCGCTGCGACGCGCTCCAGACCAAATTGGTGTCGCCGCTCACGGTCGCCGCGCTGAGGGCAGAGGGCGCGCGCGGAATCGCGGTCACCGAGGAAGAGATCGAAAGGGCGATGGCCTTCGCCGCCCGCCATCTGCGCCTCGTCGCCGAACCGGGCGGCGCGGTCGCGCTTGCCGCCCTGCTGGCCGGCAAGGCCGGTCCGGTGAGCGAGCGGACAATCGTGGTGATTTCGGGCGGGAATGTCGATCCGCTGCTTTACGCGCGGATTCTCGAAAATCAGGCGGCGGCGCGCTGACGGCGCTTCGGGCGCTTCTGCTGCGCCGACAGGGCCTCCATCTGGCGGGTCAGCGATTCGAGCTCGGCGCCGATCGTCCGCAGCTCGGCGGCGAAGATTTCGGCGTCGGCGCCGGGACGCGCCAAGGCCGCCGCGTCGAGCAGCGAATCGAGGATGAACGACAGGCTCGGGAGGATCGATTCCTCGATCCGCTCGAACGCCTGGTCGAGCGCATGCTGGCGGTCGGCGCTGGACATGGCGGCGATCCTATGGGAGTTCGATTAAGCGACCGTAAATTACACGATTTTCGATGACCGGCCTCGTCTCCGCCTTTCTTTCCATCGCCATCCTCGCCGCCTTCGCGCTCGCGGCGGGCGGGATCTGGCTGCTGGCCAGGCGCGGCGAGCGCAAGCAGGGCTGGCTGATGATCGTCGCGGCCTTGGTGCTGTTCGCGAACGTGCTGATCTGGACGGTTTAGCGCGAAAGGGGTGTCCCCCTGCAGCCGCCGTCGAAGCGAAGGCTCCCGCGTATAGGGTGAGCGGCAAAAACCGTCCCCTGGACGGTCTTTATCCGCTCACCGAATGGGGCACCCCGGGTCCAGGCGGTAGTCGAGATAATCGTCCACTGCCTTCATCAGCTGCGGCATTTCGTTCACGAAGAAATGGTTCGCGCCGGGGATCGTCTCGTGATGGATGGTGATATGCTTCTGGGTGCGCAGCTTCTCGACCAGCTTCTGGACCGCGCCCGGGGTCACCACCTCGTCCGATTCGCCCTGGATGATGATCCCGGAGGACGGGCATGGGGCGAGAAAGGTGAAATCGTACATATTGGCCGGCGGCGCGATCGAGATGAAGCCGCGCACCTCGGGCCGGCGCATCAGCAATTGCATGCCGATCCACGCGCCGAAGCTGAACCCGCCGATCCAGGTCGATTCCGCCTCGGGGTGGATCTGCTGCACCCAGTCGAGCGCGCTGGCGGCGTCGGACAATTCGCCGATGCCGTTGTCGAACACCCCCTGGCTCTTGCCGACGCCGCGGAAGTTGAACCGCAGGGTCGCGAAGCCGCGGCGGACGAAAGTCTTGTAGAGCGCCTGAACGATCGCATTGTTCATCGTGCCGCCGCCCTGCGGGTGCGGGTGGAGGATCAAAGCGACAGGCGCGCGTGGGCGGGGGCCCGGGCTGAAACGGCCTTCGAGGCGGCCTTCCGGTCCGGGAAAGATGACTTCGGGCATTGCACCTGCGAGAGCTTTGGGTGAAGGGGCGGCGCGCGGGATGCCCCGCGCCAGGACGAATCCTATATAGGGCGCGAACGCCGCCGCGCAATTTGAAAGGCTCCTGCGATGCGCCAGCGCATCTATCTCGACCATGCCTCGACCACGCCGATCCTGCCCGAGGCGGCGGCGGCGATCGCCGAGGCCTGCGCGGCCTGGGCCAATCCCTCCTCGGCCCATGCGGAGGGGCGGGCGGTGCGCGCGAAGATGGAGGAGGCGCGGAGGCGCGTCGCGGGCGCGTTCGGCTGGGACGGGACCTTGATCTTCACCTCGGGAGCGACCGAGGCGATCTCGCTCGTCTTCGCGCGGGCGATGGCGAAGCGCTTCATCGTCTCGGCGGTCGAGCATCCGGCGGTGATGCGCAGCGCTCCGGATGCGCGGCGGATCGCCGTGGGGCGCGACGGCAGGCTCGATCTCGACGATCTCGACCGCGCGCTGGCCGGAGCGGAGGCGCCGCTCGTCGCGGTGCAGGCGGTCAATAACGAGACGGGGGTCATCCACCCGCTCGACGAGATCGGAGCGTGGGTGAAGGCGGCGGGCGGCCTGCTCCTCGCCGATTGCGCGCAGAGCGCGGGCAAGCTGCCATTGCCCGAGGCGGATTTCCTGGTCGTCGCCGCGCACAAGCTCGGCGGACCGCCGGGCATCGGCGCCTTGCTGGTCGGGGATCCGGCGCGTCTGGAGGCGGTCGGCGGCCAGGAGGGCGGCTATCGGCCCGGCACGCCTTCGGTGCCGCTGATCATGGGCTTCGCCGCCGCCGTCGAGGCCGACCATCAATGGTATCGGGAAGCGGAGCGCCTCCGCGCCAGGCTCGACGCCGGCATCGTCGAGGCGGGCGGAGAGATCGTCGCCGCCGATGCGCCGCGAATCGCGACCATCGCCTGCTACCGGATGCCGGGCGTCCCGGCCGCGGCGCAGATGATGCAGCTCGACCTTGCCGGAATCGCCGTCTCGGCGGGCAGCGCCTGCTCGTCGGGCAGCCTCAAGACCAGCCCCGTCCTCGCCGCCATGGGCTGGAGCGAGGCGGAATCGCGCGAGGTCATCCGAGTGAGCTTCGGGCCCTCGACATGCGAGGAGGATGTCGATGCCCTGCTCGCCGAATGGCGGGCGCTCGCCGGCAAGCGCCGGGCGGCGTGAGCGCGCCCATCTACCTCGATTACCAGGCGACCACCCCGCTCGCCCCCGAAGCGGCTGCCGCGATGCGGCCGTGGCTCGGCGAGGGTTTCGCCAATCCGCACAGCAGCCATCAGCCGGGGCGGGAGGCCGCGGCGGCCGTGGAGGTGGCGCGGGGGCGCGTGCAGGCAGCGCTCGGTCGGATCGGGGAAAGGGGGAAGCTCCATTTCACCTCCGGCGCGACCGAAGCGGCGAACTGGGCCCTGAAAGGCTCCGCCGCCCGCCTGCCGGCGAACCGCCGCCGCATCGTCACCCTCGCCACCGAACATGCCTGCGTGCTCGACACGGTCGAATGGCTCGGCGAGCAGGGTTTCGAGGTGGACGTGCTCCCGGTCCGGCCTGATGGGCTCGTCGATCTCGCCCGCCTCGACGCGCGGCTGGACGAACGCACCGGCCTCGTCGCCGCGATGCTCGTCAACAACGAGATCGGCGTGATCCAGCCGGTCGGCGAGATCGGCGCGATCGCCCGGAGCCGCGGCGCGCGCTTCTTCTGCGATGCCGTCCAGGGCTTCGGCCGCGTGCCGGTGCCGCTCGAAAGCTGCGACATGGTCGCGCTTTCCGGCCACAAGGTGCACGGGCCCAAGGGCATCGGCGCGCTCTGGGTGCGCGACGGCACCCCGCTCGATCCGTTGCTCCATGGCGGCGGCCAGGAAGGCGGGCTTCGTTCGGGAACGCTCTCGCCGGCGCTCTGCGCCGGCTTCGGCGAGGCCGCGCGCCTGCTCGTCGAGCGCGCGGACGAAGATCATGCCCATGTCGAAGCCCTGTGGCAGGCGGCGCGATCGGCGCTGCCGGGCTGGACCCTCAATGGCGCCGCCGACCCGCGTTACCATGGCAATCTCAACATCCGCCGCGAAGGCATTGATTCCGCACGATTGATCTCTGAGATACGCGAGATCGCCTTCTCCGCCGGCTCGGCCTGCGCCAGCGGCTCCGGGCGGCCGAGCCATGTCCTCGCCGCTCTCGGCCTCACCGGGCGCGAGGCGCGTTCCTCGATCCGCCTCGGTTTCGGCCGTGATACGAAAGAGGCGGAATTGCTCCGCGCCCTTGCCCTGATCGACGCGGCCGCCGGGCGCCAGCTCAGCTTCGCCGCATGACCCGAATCCGCTTCGTCTCCGCCGACGGCAACACGGTGAGCGAGGTCGAGGCGCCCGCGGGCGAGCGCCTGCTCGACGTCGCCCAGGCCGACGGCCAGCCGCTTGAAGGCACGTGCGAGGGCCAGATGGCCTGCTCGACCTGCCACGTCATCGTCGATCCGGCCGATTTCGCGAAGCTCCCCCGCGCCGGCGAGGAAGAGGAGGACATGCTCGACCTCGCCCTCCACGTGACCCGCACCTCGCGCCTTTCCTGCCAGATCATGCTCACCGAGGATCTGGAGACCCTCACCGTCCGCATGCCCGGCGGCGCGCACAACATGCAGGGACGGTGACTCAGGGCTGCGACGCCTTGACGTCACCGCTTCCGTCATCCCCGGACTCGATCCGGGATCCATGAACATGGTTTCGGAGAGCTCTCGGCGTCCGGGTTCACGGATCCTGACGTTCGTCAGGATGACGAGGGAGCGTTGGAGGGCCCGTTCCCCCGCCTTGCGCCCGCCGCGCCGATCCCCCATATGCGCCGCGGGAGTCGGGCGGACGGAATTGTCGCCAACCCGGTCAGGTCCGGAAGGAAGCAGCCGTAACGATTTCGTTCCGGGTCGTTCCGGCTCCCACCATGGTCAGGTGGACAATGCCCCGCACTGTCCAGCCATGTCCGGGGGACATGGCGGCCTTGACCATTCCGCTGAAGCTACGGCCGGCAAGCGGGGCGAGATTCGTGGAGGCCGCCCGCCATGAACAGGTTTGCAGCGCCCCGCGCTGCAAAGCCCTGTTTGGGGAACGGGGCGACCTGTTCATCCTTGGCGAAGGTGGGCTTCAACCCAAGCGAGAAAGGCAAACTTCCCCTGGGATGCCAGCCTTCGCTGGCATGACGATCCAGGCTATCCTAGGTTTCACCGATGCCCGCTGATTCCCCCGAACCCGATTCCTTCGGCCTTGGCCTCGACGAGCCGCCGCAGCCCGTGAAGGCGCAGCCTTATCGGGTGCTTGCGCGCAAATACCGGCCGCAGCGTTTTTCCGAGCTGATCGGGCAGGATGCGATGGTGCGGACCCTTGCCAACGCGATCAACCGCGACCGGCTCGCCCATGCCTTCCTGCTGACCGGGGTTCGCGGCGTCGGCAAGACCTCGACCGCGCGCCTCATCGCCAAGGCTTTGAACTGCGTCGGGCCGGACGGGACGGGCGGACCGACCATCGATCCGTGCGGGGTGTGCGAGCCCTGCCGCGCCATCGCCGAAGGCCGGCATATCGACGTCGTCGAGATGGATGCCGCCTCGCACACCGGCGTCGACGACGTGCGCGAGATCATCGAGGCGGTTCGCTACGCCGCCGTCTCGGCGCGCTACAAGGTCTATATCGTCGACGAAGTCCATATGCTGTCGAAGAATGCGTTCAATGCGCTTCTGAAGACCCTCGAGGAACCTCCTGCGCACGTTAAGTTTCTGTTCGCGACGACCGAGGTCAACAAGGTCCCGGTCACCGTCCTCTCGCGCTGCCAGCGCTTCGACTTGAGGCGCATCCCGGCCGAGGCGCTCGCCGCCCATTTCGCCGAGGTCGCGAAGAGCGAGAACGTCGACGTGGAGCCCGAGGCGCTGGCCCTGATCGCCCGCGCGGCCGAGGGCTCGGCGCGCGACGGCCTCTCCATCCTCGACCAGGCGATCGCCCATGGCGCCGACGGCGTGACGGCGGAGCAGGTGCGTTCGATGCTCGGCCTTTCCGACCGGGGCGCGATAAGACGGCTGCTCGGCCTGCTGCTCGCCGGCGACGCCGAGGGCGCGCTCGCGTCGCTGCGCGACCAGTACGATCTCGGCGTCGAGCCTTCGTCGGTGCTTCGCGGCCTGCTCGAGAGCGTGCATGCCATCACCCGCTTCAAGGTCGGCGGCGCCCAGGATCCGGCCCTGTCGGCCGAGGAGCGCGATGCCTATGGCGACTGGGCAAGCCGGCTTTCCCATGCCGCCGTCCACCGGCTCTGGCAACTCCTGCTCAAGGGCCTGCAGGAGGTCCACCAGGCGCCGGCGCCGCTCGAAGCGGCCGAGATGGCCTTGCTGCGCGTCATCCACGCCTCGGAGATGCCCGATCCCGGCGCCCTGCTGGAAAGGCTCGCCAATGGCGAGGCGGTCCCGGCTCCGTCCGGCGCCGCTTCCGCCACGCCCGCGCCCGCGCCGCGGGCCGAAGCGCGGGTGCCGGCCGATTTCCCGGCCTTGGTCGCGCGGCTGGAGAGCGGAGGCAAGCATGGGCTCGCCCAGCAGCTCCACGATTATTGCGGCCTCGTCCGCTACGCGCCGCCGGAGCTGGTCGTGCGGCCGGCGAAGCCGCTCTCCGGCGACTTCACGCGCGACCTCGCCGTCGCGCTGAAGACCCTCACCGGCGACAGCTGGCTGGTGCGCGCGTCCGACGAGCCGGCCCAGCCGACCCTGCTCGACCAGGAGAAAGCCGCGAAGGACACGCTTCGCCAGGCGGTGCTCGACGCGCCTTTGGTGCAGGCTGCCTTCCAAGCCTTTCCCGGCGCCGAGCTTGCCGGCTACACGATCGACGAACAACGGAGCGCCTAGATGCCGGATTTCGATTTCGACAACATCATGAAGATGGCCCAGGAGGCCCAGGCCAAATTGATGCAGGCCACCGAGAATCTCGACAAGATCGAGGTCGAGGGCGCATCCGGCGGAGGCCTGGTCAGGATCCGCGCCACCGCCAAGGGCCGCATCGTCGCGGTCGAGATCGACGCGAGCCTGCTCCAGCCGTCGGAGAAGGCGATGGTCGAGGATCTGATCGCCGCCGCCATCAACGATGCCCGTTCCAAGGCCGACGAGGCCGCCCAGGGTACGATGAAGGACGTGACCGGTGGGCTGCAATTGCCGCCGGGCTTCAAGATGCCGTTTTAGGGCGGTTTCTGATCGGATGGAGTGAGCGGCGCCATGCCCGGCGATCGCCGGGCGATCGACGCAATCGGGTTCAATCCCCGACACCCATTCTCCTGACGGCCAGGCCGTCTTCAGTCGGCCTGACGGGCGTTTCGTCGACGCAGCGGCTGAAAATGTCCGGCCGGGCAGGATGGTCCACAGGATCGAAATCGTAGCGGGGGCGCAACGGATGGTTGGCCGGCGCGCTTTGATCTACGCTCGGGCCGTTTAAGGCAAATTCACGCGGCCGGAAGGGGCGGGCTTTGGAATCGGTGAGGATCGTGCTGTTCGCGACGATGGCGGCGATCGTCTATGGCGTGCTGCACGACCTCGTCACCGCGAATCTCTGCGTCGAATATTTCACGGTCGCGCACCCGCCGGTCTTCCCGACACGCTCGCCTGTGCTGCTGGCGCTTGGCTGGGGCGTGATCGCGACCTGGTGGGTCGGCCTGGGGCTGGGGATCGGGTTGGCATTGGCGGCGCGGATCGGGTCGGCTCCAAAGATGAAGCCTGCCGAGCTGCGGCGGCCGATCGTCCTTTTGATGATCGCCACCGGCATCGCGGCGGTCGTCTCCGGCGCGATCGGTGCCGCACTCGCGGCCGCCGGTTTCCCGGCCGTTCCGGACCCCTGGCCGACGCTTATCCCGGCGGACAGGCTGGTCGCCTTTTCGGCCGACGCCTGGGCCCATATGGCCAGCTATGGGATCGGGGCCGTCGGCGGCCTCGTCATCATCGTCCGAACCCTCCGGCGGCGGTTGGCAACGGAGCGAGGATGAGGCCGGCCGGAAGGGCATGACGACCGCACGGGAATCTCATGCTATCATTCGCGCTCGAGCTTGTGGGAGGGGAAAATGCGGATCGGTAAAGCCATGGGAATCTGCGCGGCATCGGTCGGCTTCGCGCTCCGCGCTGCGTCGCCGCTACACGGCCAGCCGCCGCAGGATCCGACCGCCTTCGTCTCGGGGCCCGGCATCGGGGCCGCCGTCGCGGCGATGGGCCGCGACATGAAGCCGGACCAGGGCTTCCTGTGGCGGCCGCTCCTCAGGGGCGGAAGCGCGGTCGCCGCGCTCGAATATTGGCGCAAGCCCGCCAAGCCGGCCGTCCATCCGGACGAGGCCGAATATGTCATCGTGGTGGAGGGCGCCGGGACGATGGTCTCCGGCGGCACCCTGGTCGATGCCAGGGAGACCAACCCCAATCTGGTCGAGGGCAGCCGCATCGAGGGCGGCACGACCCGCGCGCTCCATCCCGGCGATGCCTTCCTGATCCCCGCCGGAACGCCGCACTGGTTCGGAATCACCGGAGACCGGCTGGTGCTGCTCGGCACCAAGATCCCGCAGCCGCGGCATTGAGCTTCCGGATGGGTCTCCGCTCAATCTCCCGCGGCGTCGGGACGGGGCTCGGCGATGTGCCAGGGCACGCGATACGGATCGAAGAGACGGGCGATGCGCAGGCGCCAGGGCTGTCGTGCGGGTTCGCGCGGGCCGGTCAGTCCGTCGGAAGAGTTGAGCGATCAGGCGGGAACGTAAGTCAGCCGAATCAAATCCTCGGCGATGAGATCACTGGCCACCAAATGGAGCGGCGGCCGGGGGCCGGCGAAGAATGGCGTGCCGCTCCCAAGCACGACGGGATGGAGGTAGAGTCGATATTCATCGATCAGACCGGCCTCGGTCAGGCTTTGTGCCAGGACCGGGCCGCCAACGTCGATCTCGCCATCCAGTCCGGCCTTCAGCTTGGATATTGCCGCCTCGACGTCCTCCGCGATCAGCGCGGCGTTGGGGCCGACCGTCTCGAGCGAACGCGACACCACCCATTTGGGCTTGCTCCGCCACGCTGCCGCGAAGTCGCGATCGTCCGCGTCCCAATCCGCAAGGTCTTCGTCCCAATAACGCATGATCTCGTACAGACCGCGACCATAGAGGCAGCCCGCCAGGCCACGCATATGCTCGACGAAGTGACGAAAGGTCGAGGGCGCCGGCGGCCCCAGCTTCATATGGTCGACATAGCCATCCAGAGATTGGTTCATTCCAAAGATGAGTTTCGCCATGCCGCAAATCTCCTTCCTCGCAACAACGTGAGCCGGCGCCGCGCGGAAGCGAGGTTGAACCCTCTCGGCGCGCCCGCATGGTCGGTGTGAAATATCATCATGGTCCGCTTTTGACCCCCGAGATTCAACCTCGGACACTATGCTTGGCCCTATTGCGGCGGCGAAGGGGCGTTGCGGCCCCAGTCGGACGGCCGGCTGCTCATCTCCAGGCGAAGGGTGCCGCCGGCCGCGACCTCCTCCTGCTTCAGCCAGGCGCGGTCGAGCGGTCGGCCGTTCAGCGTCGCGCGGACGACATAGATTGCTTCGGGGGAGGCGTCCGGCGCCTCCATGACGAAGCTCCGGCCGCCCTCGAGCCGGATCCGCGTCCGCGCGAAGACGGGCGAGCCGATATAGTAGAATGGCTGGGCCGGGCTCGGGAACAGACCCATGGCCGACCAGACGTACCAGGAGGAGAGGGCGCCGGCATCGTCGTTCCCCGGCAGGCCGGCGCGGCCGGGCCTGTAGAAACGCCGAAGGATGGCGCGCACCCGCTGCGCCGTCCGGTCCGGCCGGCCCGCATGCACGTAGAGCCAGGGCGCCAGCATGTCCGGCTCGTTGCCGGCATCGTAGCCGCCGCCGTCGAACAATTTGTCGAGCCAGGCGACGAAGCCGTCGCGCCCGCCGGTGCGCGCGATCAGGCCGGCGACGTCGTGCGGCACGAAGGTCGAATATTGCCGCGCCGAGCCTTCATAATAAGGCGCGTCCCACCAAGCGCCGGTTCCGTCCGGATATTCGCGGTCGCAGTCGAAATTCTCGAGCCACGCGCCCGAGGCATAACGGGGACGGATGCAGCGCGTCTCGGCATCCCACAAATTCCGCCAGTTGCGCGACCGGGCGAGATAGCGGGCGGCGATATCCTCATGGCCGAGCTTCCGCGCCGCCATCGCGATCGCATAATCGTCGAACGCATATTCGAGCGTGCGCGAGGCGGAGCGGGTGCTGCCCAGCGACATGTAGCCGAGCTTCAGATAGTCGCCGAGTTCGCGGCCTTCGATCTGCGGGTCGGGCGACTCGACCTCGCCGTCCTTGAGCATGGCCCTCAGCGCCGCCTCGCGGTCGAAGCCGCCCAGGTCCTTCACGATCGCGTCGGCAAGGACGACGTCCGCATTGCTGCCGCCCTGGGTCATGCCGTTGGCGCCGGCGACGCGGCCGTCCGGCAGCCAGCCGGTATGCGCCCAGGTGTCGATCAGCGAGCGCACCATCCCGCGCTGCCGCTCGGGCGCGATCAGGGTCAGCAGGGGGTGGAGAGTCCGGAACGTGTCCCAGAGCGTGTAGAAATCCTCATAATGCGGCTCGGCGGAACTCCACCAGACATTCTCGCCGCCAAGGTCGTGCGGCATCGTCTCGGACCGGTAGAGGGCCGAGTAGAAAAGGCTGCGGTCGGCTTCGCTGCCGCCCTCGACCTCGATCCGGCCGAGCGCCTCGTCCCAGGCGGCGCGGGCGCGGGCGGCGGCCGCGTCGAAATCCCAGCCCGGCTGCTCGCGCTCGATCGAACGGCGCGCCTGATCGACGCTGACGAAGGAGAGGCCGATCTTCACCGAGACGGCCCGATCGACGCGCGTGTCGAAGGCGGCGTAGACGCCGAGCCGGTTGGCGAGGCTCGGCCGCTGGTCGCCGCCCGTCGAGGCGCCGGGTCCCGGCTCGCGCCTGAGCCAGCCCTGGCCGGCGCTCCAGCGGCCGATGCGCGCGGCGGGACGGCTCAATTCGGCGGCGAAATAGAGCGTGTAGGGCGCCGGATTCCAGCCGCCGGTGAAGCTGGCCGAGCCCGAGAAATGGCGCGCATCCTCCACTTCGACCCGCGCCGCCGTGGCGCGCGGCCCGCCGCCGCCGAGAGGCACGGCGGCGGTCGCGTCGAGCACCAGCTCGGCATCGCCGGACGCGGGAAAGGTGAAGCGCTCGAAGCCGGTGAGGCGGCCGGCGGTCAGCTCGGCGCGGATCTGCCGCCCCGGCCGGCCGATGACGACCGAATAGAAACCGGGGCTCGCGCGCTCCTCCGCGCGCGGAAAGCCAAGGTTGACGAAGCCGTCGTCGCCGAGCGCCGGCGTGATCCGGAAATTGCCGTATTTGCTGCCGCCGCCCGTGCCGCTGACATGGGTCTGGCTGAAGCCGATGATCAGGCTGTGCCCGTCATAGCCGCTGGTCGCGCCGTGAATCGTATCCGGGCTGACGCTCGCAAAGCCGAACGGCACCTGCGCGCCCGGCACCGTATTGCCGCCGCCGTCGGATCCGAAAAAAGGATCGGCAAGATCGGCGGTGGAAGGCGGCGCGGCTGCCGCCGCCACGGCCGCCACGGGCAGGAGGAGCAGTGGCTTCATCGCTGCATCATCCGCATTGGGGCGACGCACGGCAATGACCGGAAACGTTCAGCGGAACCGCATCCAGCGAAGCGCGATCGATCGACAAGGCGCTCCCGCGCAAGAAGCCATTGATCTTCCGGCCTCCAGCCTTCGATCGGACTTGGTCCGACACAGCTCTAAGGGGTGTTGCCGTCGGCCGGCGCGGGTGCGGGCACCGGCTCCGGTGGGGGTAAGGATGGGGGTGGGGCGGCACCCTGCGGCTGCTCGAACTCCTCGCCGGGGAGGCGCTGCGGCGGGGCGGGGCGCGCGCGCTTCGGGCGTGCGGGCGACGCCGGCTCCGGAGTCTCGGCGGGGGCGGCGTGGTGAGCGTAGACGCAGGCGTCGAGGCCGCCGCGAGCGACGACGGCCATCCGCGCCGCGATCATGTTGCCGTAGCGGCGGGTGAAGCCCTGCGGGGCGACGGCGCCGCGCTTCTTGGGGAGCGGCAGCACGGCGGCGATCCGCGCCGCCTCGATCCGCGTCATGTGCGAGGCGTCGTGGCCGAAATAGCGTTCGGCGCCGGCATTGACGCCATAGGTGCCGATGCCGGTCTCGGCGAGGTTCAGATAGACCTCCATGATCCGGCGCTTGCCCCACAGAGTCTCGATCAGCAGGGTGAACCAGGCCTCGACGCCCTTGCGGACATAGCCGCCGCCCTGCCAGAGGAAGGCGTTCTTCGCCGTCTGCTGGCTGATCGTCGAGCCGCCGCGGATGACGCTGCCGCCGCGCGCGTTGCGCCGCATCGCAGCGACGATCGCATCCTGGTCGAAGCCCCAGTGGCTGCAGAATTTGCTGTCCTCGGCGGCGACCACGGCCTGGACCATGTTGCGGTCGATCCGGTCGATCGGCATCCAGTCCCGATCGATCTTGTGGCCTTCGATCCGGTCGCCGATCATCGTGAAGGTGATCGGCGGGTTCACGAAACGGTACAATAACACCCAGAGGATCGAGAGCAGGATGAAGCCGACGACCAGGCGCAGCAGCCAGATCGCCGCCGTCCCAAGCCAGCCCCGCCGCCTCCGCCGTCTTGCCCGCGCCCACGCCATCAGGCGCTGTTAGAAGGCGAAGAGGCTTTCGTCATGCTGAACTTTGCCCCTTTCGCCGCAGGGGAGAAAGAGAGGCGCAGCCGCAGGTGAGGGCATGCGGGCTCGTGCCCTCACCCTGCCGCTTCGCAACTCCCCGCAGGGGATTGGAGAGAGGTCAATGCGCCATATGCTGCCGGAACCAGTCGATCAGCAGCCGGTCGCGCTCGCGCCAGTTCCAGAGGATTCCGTGGACGTCATTGTCGAAGATGTGCAGAGAATAGGGCCGGCCGCGCGCCTGCAACGCCTGCGCGATGGCGATGCTTTCGTCCGGATCGACTCGCCAGTCGGCCGTCCCGTGGAGGATCAGCATCGGCGGGAGATCGACCTCCCGCGCCACCTTCAGGCCTGAGCGCCGGGCCCATGCCGCTTCGCGATCGGCGTCGTAATTCGGGATCAGCTTGCGCCACACGTTGGTCTCCATTGCCGGCCGGCGCCTGGCCTCGACGGCCATGTCCGTCATCGCGCTGACGGCCGCGGCGGCATTCACCTTCGCCCCGTCGCGGAGCGCGAGATAAGCCATCATGCCGCCGCGCGAGACGCCGACGAGAAAGACGTTGCGGGGATCGGCTTCCGGCAACCGGCGGGCGAGCGCGACGGCATTGAGCACGTCGTGGACGTCGTCTCCCCCGAACTGCTCATTGCCCTCACCGCCGTCGACCCCGCGATACTGGACGCCCACGACGACGAAGCCGGCGGCGACGAGCGCCGGAGTCGCCCAGTGGCTGTCGGGCGTGAACTTGCCGAAATCCTGGTTGCCGCCGCGCAACGAGACCACCACCGGAAGCTTCGCGCCGGCCGGGATATTTGCCGGCTCCCAGATATAGGCGGCGACCTTCAGCCCGTCCGATCCGTAGAAGATCGCGCGGCAGGCATAGGGATGGGCCGCCATCGCCGCATATTCGGCGCGTGTGAACATGGCGCGGGAGAGATCGGAGGTGGACGGCTGGGGGACGCCCGCTTGCGCTCCGAGCGCGGCTTCGCTGTCGGCGACCTTGCGCACGGCGGCGGCATAGTCCTCGTAGCTTACAGGGTGGCGGACGCAGGGCTTGCTCGACACCGGGTCGCCGTCGCGCGGCTGTGCGTGGGCGCATGCCGCAAGCCCGATCGCGGCCGCGCCGATCAAGAGGAAGCGAAACATCCCCGATGCATTCCTTCGCAGCCGCGCAGTGGCGCGCGGCGCTGCAAGGATGCGCCTCTCGGCGGGCGGCAGCAATATGGTGTTGGGCGGGGGACAAACCACTCTCCCGTTCGCGGAAGAGGGCCCGGCCGCGAAGCGGCAGGGCGAGGGAACGCCCCCACCTTCACCTGCCGTGTTCATGGATGCCGATGACGCGGTCTGTGTCGTCGCGGCCGTGCACTCACCCTCCCCAAGCCTGCGGCTTGGATATCCCTCTCCCCGAACGGGAGAGGGGCTCAGGTCAATGCGCCGCCAGCAGCCGCCGTTCGCCGGCGAGGCTCATCAGTGCCTTCTGCAGTTTCTCGAACGCCCGTACCTCGATCTGGCGGATGCGCTCGCGGCTGACGTCGTAGACCTGGCTCAATTCCTCCAGGGTCTTCGGATCGTCGGTCAGGCGCCGCTCGGTGAGGATATGCTTCTCGCGCTCGTTCAAGGCCTTCATCGCCTCGAGCAGCAATTCGTGCCGCACCCGGCTCTCCTGCGCCTCGGCGACTCGCTCATCCTGCAGCGGCTCGCTGTCGACCAGCCAATCCTGCCACTGGCCCTCGCCTTCCTCGCGCAGCGGCACGTTGAGCGACGTGTCGCCGCCCATCGCCATCCGGCGGTTCATCGAGACGACGTCCTCCTCGGAGACCCCGAGATCGGTGGCGATCTTGGCGACGTCCTCGGGCTTCAGATCGCCGTCCTCGAACGCCTCGATCTGATTCTTCATCCGGCGGAGGTTGAAGAACAATTTCTTCTGCGCCGCGGTGGTGCCCATCTTGACCAGGCTCCACGAGCGCAGGATGAATTCCTGGATCGAGGCGCGGATCCACCACATCGCATAGGTGGCAAGGCGGAAGCCGCGTTCCGGTTCGAACTTCTTCACGCCCTGCATGAGCCCGATATTGCCCTCGGAGATCAGCTCCGAGACCGGCAGGCCGTAGCCGCGATAGCCCATTGCGATCTTGGCCACGAGCCGCAGGTGCGAGTTGACGAGCTTCGCCGCCGCCTCGGTGTCCTGATGCTCGGTCCAGCGCTTGGCGAGCATATATTCCTCTTCCGGCGCCAGGATCGGGAATTTCTTGATCTCGGCGAGATAGCGGTTGAGGCCCGCTTCGCCGCCCATCGCGGGGATGGTCGCCGGGACATTTCTTCCGCTAGGCATAAGTCCTTCTCACTCCCTGGATTCCGGTGAATTTGCGTCCTGCCGGTCCGTCCGATTCTATAGCGCCAGCGCGCTTAACAGTTCCTGCATATCGGACGGGACGGCGCTTTTGAACGATCGGCGTTCGCCTGTCACGGGATGAATGAAACCCAATTCCGCCGCGTGGAGCGCCTGGCGTTCGAAATTCAGCCCTTTCAACAACTCCCGAAGCCCCGGACGGCTCCGTCCGTAGACGGGATCGCCGAGCAGCGGATGGCCGGTCGAGGCCATGTGGACCCGAACCTGGTGGGTCCGCCCCGTCTCGAGCCGGCATTCGACCAGGGCCGAGTCGCGCAAGGGACGGAGCGTGCGATAATGAGTCACCGCCCTTTTGCCCCTGTCGCCCTCGACGATCGCCATTTTCTGGCGGTTGGCCGAGGAGCGGGCGAGCGGGGCGTCGATCTTGCCCTCGAGCGGGTTCGGAAGGCCGGCGACGATCGCAGCGTAGCGGCGGTCGATGCTATGCCTGGCGAACTGGACGGCGAGGCCTTCGTGGGCGACGTCGGTCTTGGCGACGACGAGCAGCCCCGACGTATTCTTGTCGATCCGATGCACGATGCCCGGCCGCGCTACCCCGCCGATTCCGGACAGCCGCCCGGCGCAATGGTGGAGGAGGGCGTTGACCAAAGTCCCGTCCGGATTGCCGGCCGCGGGATGGACGACCATGCCCGCCGGCTTGTCGACGACGAGCAGATGATCGTCCTCGAACACGATCTCCAGCGCGATGTCCTGCGCCTCGTTATGCGCCGGCTTCGGCTCGGGGACGGAGAGCGCATAGGCGCCGCCTGGCACCGCCCTGGCGGACGGATCGCGCACCGGCGCGCCGTCGGGCCCGGCGACGCGGCCGCCGCCGATCAACGCCTTCACCCGCTCGCGCGACAGGGTCGGCAAAGCGGCGGCAAGCGCCCGGTCGAGGCGCCAGCCCACGGCATCTTCGGCGACGATGGCGGTGATGGTCGACTCCCCCCGGGTCATGACCTCGCCGATGTGGGGATAAGAGTGCGAATTTCAAGGGGTGGGGCACCGGCGCGCGGACTTGTCCCCATCCGTCCTCCCGACTTGATCGGGGATCCACGAACACGGCGTTCGGAGAGCTCGCTTCCTCCGTGTCCATGGATGCTGAATCAAGTTCAGCATGGCGAGTGGAAGCGAGCCTCTGCCTTGCCAGAATGGCCTTCGACCGCCAATAGAGCCGGGACCGAAGGCGAAGACGAACGGGGCGCTCATCATGAAATCCCACGAATTTGCGAGCCTCCTCTGTTCGCGCCTCTGCCACGACCTGCTGTCCCCGGTCGGCGCGCTCAACAACGGGGTCGAATTGCTGGCCGACGAGCACGATCCGGAGATGCGCGCCCGCTGCCTCGACCTGCTCGGCGAGAGCGCGCGGGCCTCGGCCAACAAGCTGAAATTCTTCCGCCTGGCCTTCGGCGCCGCCGGCGGCTTCGCCGACGAGGTCGACACGCGCGAGGCGCGGGTGGCGATCGAGGGGCTGTTCGGCGGCGACGGGCGAATCCAGCTCGGCTGGATGGTCGACATGCCGGCGCTGAACAAATCGACGCTGAAGGTGCTGCTGAACCTCGTCCTCATCGCCGGCGATGCGCTGGTGCGCGGCGGCCGGCTCGACGTCGGGGCGGAGCAGAATGACGACGGCCTCCACATCGTCGCCCGCGCCGTGGGGCCGCGCATCGTCCTCGACGCCGAGCTGAAGCGCGCTCTGGCCGGCGAGACCGACGAGGAAAGCATCGCCCCGCGCGGGGCGGCCGCCTGGCTGGTCCATTGCCTGGTCGCCGACGCCGGCGGCGTGGTGCAGATCGCCGACCAGGAGGAAGGCGTGCTGCTGCTGGGCGCGGTGCTGCCGTTGGCCTGACTGAATGCCTTCTTTCGGCCATCAGCCGTTTCACCCGACTGAAACCGCCCTGCGCCTGCCTGATCGTAAAGTTTGCGGCCCCTCCCGCGTTGACAACCAGGAAGCTGTCCGCGCGCCTAGTCGGTGAAGGAGGCCGTCATGAACGCGCCGATGAAACGGGCCAAGGACAAGGTTCGGGCGTCCGTGCGACCCACGGACAGGAAGCCCAACGCGGACGAAATGCACGAACGCGTGATGGCGCGATATCCGAAGACGATGGCGCGTCTTGGCGAATGAGCCGGCCTGGCTCGATGCCGAATTGCTGATCGCGTTTAACGAAAAGATCGTTTCGGACACCGGAGAGCCATTCCGATTGCGGGACGAGGGGCTTCTCGAGAGCGCCCTCGCGCGACCCATAACGCCTGGCATTATGGCGAAAAGGATGGGGCGGGGCTGGCGGTCACTTTGCTGGTCGGGCTGGCGCGCAATCACCCTTTCCTGCGAGGCAACAAGCGGACCGGACCGCCTTTGGCCGCGGCCGATTACTTCCTCTTCCTGAGCGGTTATGAGCTGGCGATCGAGGACGGCATCGCGCTGGCCGATCTCATCATCCACGTCGTCGAACATCGGGCGTCGGGGCAGGATCTTGTCGACCTGCTCGGGGATCATTTGACGCACGGCTGATCCCGCTGCTTCTTTGCCGTGCCTGCCGACCGTTCCGGGTCGGCAGAAACTCGGGTGATTTCACCTGACTGAAAACCGCTCTAATATGCGCCATGGCATCGGACGCAGAAAACACAGCCGCCTCCGCCTCCACAGCTCCTGATTGGCGGGCGCAGCGGCGCAGCGGGATGCTCGCCATCGCCGCGGCGTCCGTCATCGCCGCCGGTCTTTGGATTGCCATTCGCGCCTTCGCCCCGCCTGTCGCCGGCATGGAGACGCTCGGCGCTCGGATGCTGTTCGCGCTCAAATGCCTTTGCATCGCGACCTTGTTCTGCTTCGTCACCGGGATCGAGGCGGTGGCGCACGAGCGGCTCCAATCGGCCGCCTTCGATCCGCTCGCCGG
Source organism: Allosphingosinicella sp. (assembly GCA_036273615.1). GTDB lineage: Bacteria > Pseudomonadota > Alphaproteobacteria > Sphingomonadales > Sphingomonadaceae > Allosphingosinicella. The sequence continues at coordinate 25,340 of DASUHH010000033.1, forward strand.
CTATGAGACGAAGCGGCTGCGGGTCAATCTGCGCTACCTGCAGAACACGCTCGAGCAGCTGATCGTCTTCGGGGTCGGGCTGTTCGGGCTCGCCCTCTATTGCACGGACGGCGGCGCGATGCGCGCGGTGGAGGCGACGACCGCGACCTGGATCGTCGCCCGCTGGGCCTTCTGGATCGGCTACCACCGCAGCGCCGCGATGCGCGGCCTCGGCGCGCCGAGCATGGCGATGAGCCTGATCGTCCTGCTCTACGTCGCCGCCCGGATCGGCGGTGACGTGGCGGGCACGGCCGGCGTGGTCGGAATCATCCTGGCCTTCCTCGCATTCGAAGCCATGCTGTTCCGCGCAACGCGCGCCCCCAGCCAATCCCGAACACTTTAGCCGGGTGCGCGCCACTCGATCGACATGACATAAGGCGCGGCCACCGCCTTCGCTTCTGCATCGACCGCCGGCCGGAAGCGGGCGCGGGCGACGAGGAGGCGGCAGGTCGTCTGGTCCAGCGAGTCATTGCCGCTGCTCTCGACGACCGCGCAGCCGGCCGGTATTCCGGAGGCGTCAACGTTCAGCCTGACCGTCACCCGGCCGGAGGCGTGGGCGGCGAGTGCATCCTTGGGATAGTCCTCGCTCGTCAAGTAACCGCCGGGCCCGATCAGCGCGGGCCCGGACCGGAGCGCCGCCCAAAAATTGGGATCGATCCCCCAACGTTTCTGCCTGGCCGCCTGGCAGGCACGCAATGCCGCAACGGCCCCGGCCTGGTCGCCCAATGGAAGCTGGGCGATCACCTGCGCCTCCTCGATCACGACGAGCGTTCGCGCGGTCGCCAGGCGGGCAAGGAAATCGCGGCCGGTGACGCCCAGGGTGAGGCTCGGCACGCCCCCGTCCGCATTGCCGGGACCGAACCAGAGGTCGGCCGCCGATGCGACGCCGCCAGGCTCCAGCGACAGCTTTACCCGGTCGGTTTCGTGCACCGGCGACGTGACCCAGCCGGGATTCTCGAAAGAAACGAATATTTCGTCCGCCGCAACCGGCACGGCGATTTTCAGCGCAATGTCCTTCGCCGGATCGGCGGGGCGGAGAGCGATCGCGCATCTCTTGTCCGTTTCCACCTGCCAGCGGGACGGCGCGCCGGCCGCGACAGGCGCGAAGGCCGCGGCCGCGATGGCCATCAGACCGAACATGCAGCCCCTTCCCACGATATGCTGACCACGATGCGAACCTTTCATCATGCGGGCCGGCGTTCAAGCATGAGGACCCGCGGACTCCCAATCGAGGCGGCCGCCCTCGGCTCAGGATTACATCGTCTCGGGCGCTCCGAGATGCTGGAGGAAGTCCGGCTTGCCGACCGAGATGCCCTGGTTGCGCAGGATCGCGTAGGCGGCGGTCACGTGGAAGAAGAAGTTGGGCAGCGCGAAGCCGGTCAGATAGGCGCCGCCGGCGAAGCGATAGCCCATGCCGTTCGGGAAGCGCAGCGCGACCGGGCGGTCCTCGGCGCCGTCGAGGAGGGCGCGGTCGACGCTCTCGATGAAGGCGATGGTGCGGTCGCAGCGTTCCTTGAGCTCGGCGAAGCTCGTCTCCGTGTCCGCCATGGACGGCGCCTCGATCCCGGCGAGCCGACCGATGGCGTTCTTGGCGCTGTCGGAGGCGATCTGATACTGACGGGAGAAAGGGAACATGTCGGGCGCGAGCCGCGCGTCGATCAGCTCGGCCTCCGATTTCTCGGCCGCGGCCTTGTCGAGCCACGCCTTCATGTTGCGGAGCGATGCGACGAAAACGGGGGCGGAGGCGTCGTAGATTGTGAAGCTCATGCGGTGATTCCCTAACCGGTCCGGCATCCCTCTGCATGACTATGGCGCGCGGCGCCATCCCGAAGCGACGCCGCCGTGGAGGCCAGGCCGATCAGCTCCGCGTAGAGCAGGCTGCGCTCCGCCTCCGACGGGACGATCGCCGCGGCCCTTCGGTCGAGCGGGCGGGCAGGGGGCGCTTTCATGCCGCCTCGCCGATGCTGAAGCCCTCCGGCACCGGCTCGGCGAACGGCTCGCGCTGGCGGGCGCTCTCGCGGATCAAAGCGCGGATTTCGGGGGCCTTGCCGTTCTCGCCCCAGAAGCCGGCGGTGCCATAGGGGCCTTCGGCCGCCGGCCGGGCGAGGTCGCGAACCACGGCCGCGCGATATTTTCGAAGGCGCGCCGTCAGCCGGGTGAGGATGGGAAGGCTCGTCCGGTCGCCGCGATGGGCTTCATTGGCGGCGATCGCCCTCTCCAGCGTCCTCTTGTGCGCCAGCAGCAGGTCGCGCGCGGCCTGCCCGGTCCAGCCTCGATCCGCCACCTGCCCGACTCCTTGTCTTTGGAACGGGCGTATTATGCGATAATCGCACTAAATGAGTCAAGGGCAAATATGCGATTATAGCATCTATCGCCATTGCCCGCCGCTTGTCCCGAGCGAGTCCGGCGAGGCTCGATTTGAGGTTGGACGTGAGCGGGCGCCGCTCAGGGCGCCGTGCGGCGGGGCATGTCGCGGGTGATGTAGGAAAAGACGCGGCCGAGGATGTCGATCGGCTCGCTGCCGAGCAGGATATCGCGATGCTCGTCATTGCTCGAGCAGGGGACGAGCCGCGCCGGATCGGGCTGGAATTCCTTGAAATTGGTGCGGCCGTCCTGGGTGCGCACGATATATTTGCGGCCGGGCCAGAGCTCGACGTCGTCGGGATCGATGATGAGCGTGGTGCCCTCGGGCGCGACCAGGTCCATCGAATCGCCCTTGACCTTCAGCGCATAGGCACGGCGCGGCGTCTCGCGGTCGACGGCGACCTGGCGGCCGGTCTGCTGCTCGCGCCAGTCGAAGCGGCCCGCCGGAACGTCGCCGAGCAGGGGCACGGTGCGGATCGGGTCGCCGCCGGCCTCGTCGGCGTCGCGGTCGGCGAGGATACGGCGGATCGCGTCCATCTCGTCGACCTGGAAGCGGCGCGCGCCGCCAAGCGACTTGGTGAGGTAATTCTCGTTCATGCCCGCCGCCGCGGCGAGGCCGCGGACGGAGAGGCCATGCCTGGCCATGGCGGCGCGGATCTCGGCCGGTGTCATGGGGAGGGTTGACCGCAAGTCTGCGAGAATCGCAACTTCTATTATCGCAGATTCATGAGGGCGGCGAATGCGGTTTTCGCACTATCGATCCATTGCGAATATTCGATGCGCATGCGACCCTCCTCATCTTTTGACGGAGGTCTCGATCATCCTTGGCGCATTGTCGAATTTGAAGTCGGTGATCCCATGAACGGGCTGCGTTCGGCGCTTTATGGGGTCGTGGCAGCATTTTTCGCATTGCCCGGATCGGGGCAGGCGGCCGAGCCGGCTTGCCCGCTCGGCAACCACAACGGCCGCATCGCCGAGATGCTCGAATTCGTCTTCTTCGATTGGAACAGCGCGGCGATCGATGCCGAGACCGCGGTGATGCTCGACAATGTGGTGAAGGTGTCGTCCGAGATTCCGCAATGCCCGATCCGGCTCGGCGGCCATGCCGGCACATCCGGACCGGCGTCGTACAATGCAGCCTTGTCCAGGCGCCGGGCGGAGGCAGTGGTCGTCTGGCTGCGGCGGCACGGGGTGCGCGCCGAAATCCATATGACCTGGTGGGGCGAGACGCAACCGCTCGTGAAACGGGCGATAACGTGCGGGAACCGGCGAATCGGCGCGTATACATCACAATGGATTGGGACAGCGCGCCGCCGCGTGGAGTCACCATCGTGGAAGCTCCGTCGTCTTCGCTGTCCCGCTGAGCAGGGGCGGCGGGCTCGCCGTTCGAAAGAGCAAACCTCGACCGTTCACCTTCGAGGCGGGTCGGCTGGTCGAGGCGGAAGGCTTGCAGCGCTCGTTCGAAAGCGGGCCGGTCCATGCGGGAGATGCGCGCCGGTGAAGCGGAGGCGTCGCTGGCTTCCCCGCCGCCAATGGCCTCGTTCCATTCATGATCGACGCCCGCGGCGCGCTCAATCCTCGGCAAGGCGCCATTCGACCGGCACGGTGCCGCCGCCGGCGCGGCGGCCGCTCATGTCGGCTTCCAGCGCCTTGCCGCTCGCCTGCGCGACCCGGATCAGCGGCCAGTCGATGTCCTTGAGGCGCGCCTTGATGCGGTTGACGTAACCGCCGCCGTCCAGCCGCTGCCAGGAGAGATACACGAAACGCTCCTCGCGCGATCCGCTCGCGAACGGGCCGGTGAAGACGGGCCGGGCATCGGGGCCGCTCCTGACGACGAGCTCGAAATCGAAGCGGAACCGGCCGTCGGTGCCGCGCGCGCCTTCGACGATGCGACCCTTATTGTCCTGCAGGCCGAAGCGGACGGCGCTGCCGTCCGGCGACGGCGGCGCGTCATCGTCGCGGAGCAGGCGCATCCGGATAGGGTCGGGGGGCATCATGGTGCTCTCCTCGTGTCGACACCCCTTTTCTCGAGCGCGGCCGCCAGAGCGTGGGGCCGTGATACTCTTACCCGCACCTTCCGCCGGCCTTCGCCCCGGTCGATCACGATATTGCTTCCCAACCATCGATCGGAAATGGTGACGCTGCGGATCGCGTGCAAAGGAATCGTGACCTCGAGGCCGTAGATTTCGGGCAGGAACATCAGGTTGAAGGGGAAAAACGGCGTCACCATGAACGCCTCGTCGGTCACGGCGACGAGGAGGCATCGGCTTGCCCACGGCCCGGATGCGCCCCGTTCGGCGAACGCGGCGTTGGGAGGCAAATGGGGGTGGATCGGCTTTCCGGCCCTTCGCCGGTAGAGGATCGACATCAGGATCCAGAAAGCGAGCCACGGGACTGCCGCCCATGCCGGCCAGCTCGGCCAATTGTCTTGCAATGGCTTACCCCTATCCGTCGCGCCGTCCGCGCGCTTTTCAGCCTCTCATAGCCGGAACTGCTGCAAGGAGTCAGACGCAAGGGCTGAAGCGGGCGATGCGTTGGCGATGCCAAACGCCCATGTTATCTCTCGACCATGCACGATTCCGTGGTGCTTTCACTCATGCTGTTGGCCGCCGCACCGGCGGCGGCGCAGCCCGATCCGGTCAGCGCCTTCGGCTGCAGGACCCGTGCACTTGTGACGGACCAGAATCTGCAGATGGTCGCCGATGCCTATCATCGGCATTCCGTGACGATCCTGAAAATGGCGCTGGCGGGCGATCTCGATCGGCTGCGCGACATGGTCGACCCGTCGGCGAAGTTCGAGATTTTGCTGAGCGACGACCATGGCGTCGGCTGGGACGAAACGGGCGCGTCCGCCGCCGTCACGTTCGCGCGCGCGGTCGGGCCCACGAGCTATGAATTCTCGACCGCGCCGTCCGGAATCGCGCTGGCGGATCCGTGCCGCGAGACGTCCGCCGAGCTGATGCTGACCGGGCGGTGGCCTGATGAGAGGGTGGTGGCGACCTTCCGCTATCGCCGTGGACTGCTCGTCGGCGCGGTCGCGCGGCTCGTCGATCTGACGCGCGGCGATTTCGGCTCGGCCGCCGATCGATAAGCCGTCGTTCGGACGGAGCGCGTCAGCCTTTGCCCTTGCCCCGGTTCAGCGCCACCGCCGCCCGGACGAGCGCTTTCAGCGCTTCCTCGTCGATCGCCTCGCCCTCGTGGAAGTCGATCGCGCGGCGGACATTGCCGTCAAGGCTCGAGTTGAACAGCCGGGAGGGGTCGGGCAGGCTCGCACCCTTGGCGAAGGTCATCTTGACGACGGCCTTGTAGGTCTCGCCGGTGGCGATGATGCCATGGTCCTCCCAGACCGGAACGCCGCGCCATTTCCACGTCTCGACCACGTCGGCATCGGCTTCGCGGACCAGCGCCCGCAGTCGCGCCAGCATGTCGCCGCGCCAGTCTCCCAGTGCCGCGATCCGCTCATCGATCAGTTGCGACGCGGATTTTCCTTCATTGGACACGTTTTTCTCCATTCGGTTTTTCGGCAACTCAATGAACGCGAATGCGCGCCGCGGCGCAATCCCGGGCGGTCGCGCCGCTCAGGCGTTCGTCACCGCCTGCGGATGGTGGGGGACGAGGATGAGCGTGTTGTTCTCGACGCGCCACGAGGCGAGCTTGGAGAGGAAGTTCATGCCCAGCACGTCGAGGTCGCCGAAGGAGGGCGAGACGACGACCTTGAGGTCGCGCGCGACGATGCTTCCGAGCCGCAGCTCCGCCACCGTCGACGTCTGTGCCCGGACCGCGCCGTTCGCGGTCTGGAGCACGATTGGAATCGGCACCGGATCGGGCTCGAGCCCGGCCGCCTCGGCGGTCTCGGTCGAAAGCGCGGTCACGGTCGCGCCGGTGTCGATCAGCATCCGGCGCTTATAGCCGTCGATGCTCACCGTCGCGACGAAATGGCCCGATGGCGACATCGGGATCCGCACCTCCTTGCCGACGACCTGCTGCCCGTCGCCGAGCGAGAAGCTTTTGCCGAAATTGCCGAGGAAGGGGCTCACCATTGCCCGCTCGGCAACGACCGCGATCAGGACGAAGAGCAGGCAGAGCGAGAAGGCGAAGCGGACGATCGGCCCGACATAGGGGATGCGCGCCAGCAGCATGACGAGCGCGAAGCCGGCGAGCGCCGCGGCAAGGACGGCCATGGGCAGCAGATGGAGCATCGCGCCCATGAATGTAGGAACGCCGTTTCGCGCGCGGAAGGGCCGAACGTGCGGACGGATCGTTGCCGGGGGCATCCGCCGGCCCGGCTGCCCGACCCCGAAATTGGAGGTGGGCCGGTCACAGGGGGCGGACCGGCCCACCAAACGTAGGAGCGGCAGGAGGGGGTGGGGTAATCCTGCCGGTGTGCGTTTCTGGACCGGCAATTGCGCAGGGAAATGCCGCGCGCGTGCCAAACGCTTTCGCTGCTGTCACGAACTGTCACATTGTCGTGCCGCCCCTGCATGAGGCTTTGCACCAGGGAACGAGACGCATCGTCCGCCGGGATTTTCCGATTGGACGGGAATCGAGATGCAACCCCCCGGCGCCTCCTCGTTCGGAGAGGTTTCAATGCCCCGTTTCGATCCTGTGCCCCTCGGGATCGAGGTGCAGAGCCTGGAGCGCCTGATCGACGATGGCGACGAGACCGCTCGGGTCGTCATCGCATGTAACCACCTGCTGCGTGGAATCGGAGCCCGACCAGCTTATCTCCGTTTCGGTCGCCACGTGGAAGGGCGCGAACGATTGCCAGAGGGGCGCGTGAGGCCCGGGGTCGCAATCGAAATTCTTCCGGCTCAAGCGCGTCGGGCGGTACGGACGCAGGATGGCGCGAAAGCGCGCGGCCTCGGCTTGCGTCACGGCAAAGCGGATTCTCTCGATCGGGACATCGTCGTGCGAGAGGATCTTCTTTTTGAGGACCCAGCCCCACGCCAGGCCATCGGATGTGACATTGAGGTCATAGACAATGCAGATGCCGGCGCAGGGTACGTCCATTCGTGAAATCCTGATCGTGTCGCCTGCGTCGCCGAGCGACGGCACGGCGGCGCCGAGCGGGGCGGGGAGCGACAAGGCAAGCCAGCAACAGGCGATGGTCGAAAGGCGCACGCGGCCTGTGTGCCACGATCGGGCCACGCGATCCACTCGTGCGTCGGCTGAACGGCGGCTGACATTTGCGTTCAGAGCCGTTTCAGCCGCACAACGACAAAAGCGCGCGTCGGCGTGATCGACACGGCGCGTCCGATCCGAAGCAGAAGGAGAGAGTGAATGAAGAAATTGATCCTGGCTCTGGCGGCGATCGCGGCGATCGGCGTTGCCGTTCCCGCGGCGGCGCAGAACGTCAATCAGCGCGAGCACCGCCAGGCGGCGCGCATCCACCAGGGCGAGCGCAGCGGCGCGCTCACCCATCGCGAGGCGCGGCGTCTGCATCATCGCGAACGGCGCCTCCATCGCACCGAGGCGCGGATGCGCGCGCGCAACGGCGGCCACCTGAGCTGGCATCAGCGCCACCGCCTCCAGCGCATGGAGAATCGCGACAGCCGCGCCATCCATCGGCTGAAGCATAACCGCCGGCACGATTGAGCCGGAGGGCGGAGGCGCTCCGGTCCGGAGCGCCTCCGCCATTGCGGCCGCATGCTGCGCCGCCCTCCCGCGCTTGGTTAACCCGATCTCAACCTTGAAGGGTTAGGCCGCGTTTCGGGAGCGAATATGCCATTCACCGTTATCTGGATGCGCGGCGCCCAGGCCATGGGTTCGAAGCGTTTCGACGATCTGGCGCTGGCGACCGGCTATGCCCTCGACAATCTGCACGACGTGCAGGCCCAGTTCGGCGCGACCGCGGTCAAGGTGGTCGATGACAAGGGCCGGCCGCAATTCCTGAAAGCCGTCAGCCGCAACGGCTGAATCCGTTTCGGTCTCAGCGCTTCGGCCATTCCCAGCACGGATCGCCGGCGCCCTCGACTTCGGTCTCGCCGAGCATCTTGGCAAGGACGAGCCGGGTCGCGGCGCCTTCGACGTCCAGGGCTTCGGCCAAAGCGGATGCATGCGAGACGACGAGGATCTGCGACGATCGCGCGGCGTGCGCCATCAGCCGGGCGAGCGGCGGCAGCAAATCGGGATGGAGGCTGCTCTCCGGCTCGTCGAGGATCATCAGCTCGGGCGGCCGGGGCGAGAGCAAGGCGGCGACCACCAGCAAATAGCGCAAGGTCCCTTCCGAAAGCTCGGCCGCGCGCAGCGGGCGCAGCAGCCCGGGCTGCTCCATCAACAGGTCGAACCCGTCGCCGATTCGAACGCGAGCGCCGGCGAAGGCATCGGCGATGCTCTCGTCGAGCGCGTCGCCGTCGCCAATCTCCAGGATCGTCTGGATTGCCGGGGCGAGATCGGCGCCGTCGCTCGCCAGGATCGGCGTGAAGGTCCCGACCTGCACCATCCGGGCCGGCGCCTTCCGGTCCGCGCGCAGATGGTCGTAGAAGCGCCAGCCGCGCATCCGCTCGCGCAACGCCAGCAATTCCAGCCCGTCCCCGGTATCGGCGCAATGGGTCATCATCGAATCGAAGGCCGAGAGCTGGGTGAAGGCCGTGCGCCACTCGCCCTTGCCGCGCTCGCGCAGGCGGACCCCGGGACCGCGCCGCTCCGCGATCAGGTTCGAAGGCCTCATTGCCCCGCCGACCCAGAGATGTTCGCACTTGATTTGCGGATCGCCCGAGAAGCGGGAGCTGGAGGGGATTGGGAGGCCGAGGTCGATCGCGTAGCCGTAATCCTCGGACGAGAAGCCGAGGCGGAGGCTCACCGGGCCGCTGCGGCGGGTGCCCTGGACCGGGACCTGCCCCTCCCGCATCGCCCGACTGATCGCCTCGGGGCCCGCCCACAGGACGGACCCGAACCCGCCTTCGCGCGCGAGCGAGCCGGTGATCCGCCCCTGCGCGACCTCGCCGAGCAGCCGCAGCGCCCGGTACAGGCTCGATTTGCCGCTGCCGTTCGCGCCGGTGACGATATTGAGCGGCGACAGGCGCACCGCGACGTCGCGAAGCGAACGATAGCCGGCAATCGCAAGCTGGGTGATCATTCGAAGCCCCCCGGACGACGTCCTCGCTGTAAGGCCGAATTGCCCGCCGGGCGAGCGCTCGCTAAGCCTTGTCCTTCCATTCCGCCGGGAAGGGTCGCCGCGATGACAAGAGCCTGGTTCGTGCCGCTCCTCCTGCTGCTTCTCGCAGCGCCGGCCGCCGCCGCGCCGCCGCCCGGCTATACGCTGGTCTGGTCGGACGAATTCGAGTCCGGAACCGCGCCCGATCCGCGCAAGTGGAGCTGGGATACCGAGGCGAACGCGCAGCGTTGGTGGCATGACGAAGCGGAATATTATTCCGCCAACCGCCCCGAAAATGCGCGGATCGAGAACGGGCATCTGGTGATCGAGGTCCGCCGCGAGGATCTGAAGCGGATGAAGGGCTATGCCGGCCAGCAGTACAGCTCGGCGCGCCTCATCACCCGCGACAAGGCGGAATGGACCTACGGCTTCTTCGAGATCCGCGCGAAGCTGCCCTGCAATCGCGGCGGCTGGCCGGCGATCTGGCTGGTCGGCCCCGCCTGGCCGGCGGGCGGCGAGATCGACATCATGGAGCAATTGGGTTTCGACCCGACCACCATCTACGGCACGCTCCATTCGCCCGAGACCGAGCAGGGCCATGCCCATGACGGCGACAAGACGATCGTCCCCGATGCCTGCGCCGCCTTCCACGATTACCAGGCCGAATGGACGCCGGCGGCGATCACCCTCCTGGTCGACGGCAAGCCTTATTACCATTTCGACAAGCCGGCCCATGCGACGGCCGGGAATTGGCCGTTCGCAACGCCGGAATTCCTGATCCTCAACGTCGCCATGGGCGGCGCCTGGGCCGGGCAGAAGGGAATCGACGACAATGCGCTGCCCGCCCGGATGGAGGTCGATTACGTCCGGGTGTATCGGAAGCCGTGACCAAGACCGCAATCACCCAATTCGACCGCGCGCCGCCGACCGGGACGCAGCGGGAGGCGCTGATCGCCGCGCTCGGCCCGCAGGAACGGCACGTCCTGCTCGATCATGGCACGGAGGCGCCGTTCTGCGGCGTCTTCCTCGACGAGAAGCGCAAGGGCGTCTTCACCTGCCGGCTGTGCGGCCTGCCCTTGTTCAGCGGCGGCACCAAGTTCGAGAGCGGGACCGGCTGGCCGAGCTTCACCCAGCCGTTCGCGGACGGGCATCTGACCACCATAAGCGATACCAGCCATGGGATGGTCCGCACCGAGATCGTCTGCGCCCGCTGCGGGTCGCACCAGGGCCATGTCTTCGACGACGGCCCACCGCCGACCGGACAGCGTTACTGCATCAACTCGGTCTCGCTGGACTTCACGCCGGACGGCGAAAAGCTTCCCGACAAGCTCGGCCGCGGCGCGCCCGAAGGAGAGGTGTGGCGCGGCTGAAGCGCCGCCTCAATCGGGGATCATGCTTCCGATCGGCTCCGCATCGGTCATCAGGTCCGCGCTGAGCGGGGCCGGGCGGCGGAGGGCGTAGAGCAGCGCGCCGATCGCGAGCCAGCCGAGGCCGGCGAGCTTGGCGTCATTGCTGGTGTTGAGCAGCACGCCGAACGTCACCGCAAGGCCGAGGGCAGGGGAGAGGAAGCCGGACCAGCCGGAAGCGCCGCGCGCGCGCCAGACGTGGACGATCATTGAGACATTGACCATCGCGAAGCCGACCAAGGCGCCGAAGCAGACGATCGAGGTCAAAAGCTCCAGGTCCTGCACGAAGAGGCCGATGGCGAGGGTGATCGCGGCGACGAGCAGGATCGCCCGATCCGGCACCCGCCGCTTCGCATTGAGGTGGGCGAGGCCGCGCGGCAGCCGTCCGTCGCGCGCCATTCCGAAGATCAGCCGCGCCGTCGCCGTCTGTCCGGTCAGCGATCCGGCCATTGCGCCGAGCAGCACGCCGGGAAAGGCGACGAGGAATTTGAGCCATGGCCCGCCCGTCCGGCCGGCGATCGCGTAAAAGGCGCCGTCGGCCGCGTCGGCGGGGAAGGCGGTGCGGTCGGGAACGAACAAAGAGGCGAGCCAAGTCTGCAGCATGAACAGGCCGGCGGCAACGACGAGCGTCAGCATCGTCGCCCGAGCGATGCTTGCGGCGCCGTCCTTCGCTTCTTCCGACAGGGTCGAGATGGCGTCGAAGCCGAGGAAGCTCAGCACGCCGAGCGAAGCCGCGCCGAGGATCGCGGACGCGCTGAACGTCGCCGGGTTGAAGAATGGTGCGAGGCTGAGATGGATGTCGCCGCGCGCCAGCGCCAGCATTGCCGCCCCGGTGAAAGCGGCGAGCACCAATGCCTGGAGGATGAGCAGGCCGATGCTCGCCCGCGCCGTCGTCTCGATTCCGAGCAGGTTCACGATCGTCGTGAAAGCGAGCAGGCCAAGGATCAGCAGCGACCAGGGCAGGCCCGGAAGCATCGCCTGGATGGCGATGACGCAGACGACGTTGGCGAGCGCGGGGATCAGCAGATAATCGAGCAGCATCGCCCAGCCGGTGAGGAAGCCGACGACGCTCCCCAGCGTCCGGCTGGCATAGGCGTAGGCCGAGCCGGCGACGGGGTAAAGACGCGCCATCTTCATGTAGCTGCGCGCGGTGAAGATCATCGCGGCCAGCCCGACCAGATAGACGAGCGGCACCATGCCGTGGCTGCGGTTGAAGACGATTCCGAAGACCGGCATCGGCGCGGTCGGGCCGATGAAGACGAGCCCGTAGATGAGCAGGTCCGCCAGGCTCAAGGATCGCTTGAGCGTCCGTGCCCCTTGAGCCTGCATCCGTCCCTCCCGTTGGCGAAGGGCCGGCGGCCCGGGAAAGAAACCAGACTAGGGTCCGGACTCATTATCGGCAATGGCCGGGATCGCCCGGAGAAGGGCTTCGGAGAGGGAAAGGCTCAATCCTTGCGCAGCACAGCGAACGAATAAGCGTAGCAGAGCAGCACCACGAGGCAGATGATGGTGAGGCGCCAGGGCGGCGGCACGAACAGATAGGCCGCATAGGCGAGCAGCGAGCGCGCGATCGTGTGGCGCATGCCGACCGGATCGTCCGCCGCCCAGCCATAGGGCACCCAGACCAGCCCCATCAGGATCGCGCCGCCAAGCACGACCAGGCCCGGCCGGCCGGTGCCGGCGATGATCACCAGGGGCCAGAGCAGGACGACCAGGACGAGGCATTGGAGGAACATGGCGACGACGGGATTGCTGCTCTTGCCCTGCAGCATCGGCTTGCCCCGCAGGCGATCGATGAGCAGGCCGAGCGGGAACAGGCAGCCACTGCCGAAGCCGACGAAATAAGCGAGCTGCAGGGGCGTCAGCACCCGGCTCAGCGCCGCCGCGGTCGCCCAGAAGAGCATTCCGGCGATCGGCATGGATTGGGTGCCGGTCGCGCGGAAATCGCGGCGCAGGTCGTTCAGCGGCGTCTGTGCATCCAGGACAGGCATCCATTCCCCCTCTATCGTCGGTCTCACTGTATTATACGAGTAAATCACATCTTTCCAGCCGTGGCGAGCCTCATGTTCGGCCATCCGGGACGCGCCGCTCTCCGAAGCGAATGCCGCTGCATCGCCCGAGATGGATGGACTCGCTCCACGGCCGGTCGGGGATTCCTTGCGAAGGCCCCAGCCGGCGAAGCAGCCTTAACCTTTTGTGAGCATGTGAAAATTAGGCGTTTCCCAGCCTCGTGGGGGGAAGAGGCGAGGGACGGATGAAGACGCGCGAGCCGCGCCGGAATGTGATCATCTCGGCGCGTGTGCGCGTCAGCAACGTCTGGTTCGATACCCAGATCCGCAACATCTCGTCCCGCGGCATGATGATCGATCTCAAGACGCCGGTTCCGCGCGGCACCTATATCGAGATTGCGCGCCAGGAATGGCGGACGGCGGCGCGGGTCGCCTGGATCGGCGCTGGGCGCTGCGGCGTCCGGACGCAGGACCATGTGTGCCTGGCGGAACTCTCCTCCGACACGGGGCGGAAGGCGCGCGCGTCCGACCTCGAGTCCGCCTCGCCCGAACGGAGGCGGATGCCCGTCTGGACCGGGCGGAGCATCGGCCGAATGCTGGAATTGGCGGCCCTGGTCGCCGCAATCGCCGGCTTCGCCTTCTTCGTCGCCGACGAGGTCCACCGCAGCCTCACCGCGACGATCGGCCGTGCGGCGGCGAATCTCTAGGGTCCGGACCCTAGGAGCCTGTCTGAGTAATTTGCTGGACGGCGGGCGCTAGGGCTGATTCTGTGGGCGGATGAGCAAGACGTTTCGGCGATGGGATGTGGATCAGGGTTGGCTGTTGCCGCCATCGGTTCACGAGTTCGTTCCGGCGG
>DASUHH010000034.1:0-46096 GCA_036273615.1 Allosphingosinicella sp.
GCACTCCGCTCTCGATTACCTCGCGCCCGAGGAATATGAGGCGAAGTTGCCGCAGGCACGGCAGGGGCGCGCCCCTGCCGTGCCTGCAATCACCGAGACCTGTCACTGATTATCGTGTCTCAACCAAAGGGTGCAGTTCAAAACTGGCACCGTAATCCCCCCTTCTTCATCGGCAGTCCGGGCTGGGTGCGGTCGAGCGCCTGGATCTGGCTCTTCTCGTCGAACGACAGGCCGTGGGCGCGCCAGATGCGCTGGACCGAGCTGACGCTGATCTTGACCTCGCCCGCCATCATCGCGGCGGTCCAGTGCGTCGCTTCGCATGGCGGCTGGGTCAGGGTCAGCGCGACCACGCGCTCGGCCACTTCCGGCCCGAGCGGCGCAATGCGCGAGGGCCGCGTCTTGTCGCGCAAGAGGCCGTCCACCCCCTCTTCGGCGAAGCGCTCCTGCCAGCGCCAGACACAGGTCTTCGATTTGCCCGTCAGCCGCATGATCGCGACCGTGCCCATGCCCTGCGCGCTGAGCAGGACGATACGGGCGCGCCAGACATGCTTTTGAGCGGCGTTGCGGTTGCCGACCAGCGCCTCCAGGCGGCAACGGTCGGACGGCGAGACATTGATGGAGATACCAGTGCGCATGCGGCAGACTCGCATGCCAACGCCCCCACGGGAATCCCCTACAGGACTCGACCGTCAGATTTTATCCACTAGCTTGTTCATCGGGTGCGGCCTAGCTTCGCCTTTGAAGCTGTCGTCTTAACGGCCATGCTCTGCGGACTTAACAGCCTTCTTTGCAACTTTTTTCGCGAGCACCAGCCATCGCGACCTCGCCGCCGCACGCGCTGTTAATAGTACAATTCTTCTAAGATTCGATGGGGATGCCGGAGAACTAACCATTATCCGGGCCGCGACGTTCGATTCTTTGTTAAGGTTCTTGAGTATATCGTTGTCATTGCCCGTCACTGATTTAAGCATCGCCAATGAAAGCCGCCTGGACAAAATTTCTGACTTCGCACTCACGAACGATTCGACCATCTGATCAGAGAAGGCCGAAATCGTCGGCATATCGCTTACCGAACTCTGGAGCACCGAAGTGACATAGTATTTCAAGTTTTCATTAACAAATTGCTTTGTTGCCTCCTTGTACTGGAAGGCGTATTCCATCTTCAACTTTACTCGTTGGGCCAGATTACGGAGAAATATCTGTCGAACGGTTATAGGGTAGTTCGTCGCTTTGGCAATCAGCTTCTCAGAGTAATTTTCGACCTGTCTATCATCTCCAGACATTATTGTTGCAGCTTGTCTTACACAGTCGGTCTTATCGACAAACATCATGGAAGAACATGCAGCGCCCGCAGCCTCCATCGTGGATACAGCCGTTTGCGAAAAGCCCTCCGGATCGGCCTGGATCGCTGCCACAAGGGCTTTTGATCTTGCAACTTCGATCGCACTTCGTGCGCCAAGGCGGAGCTGAACGTATTCTCTATATTGTAAATCTGGAGACCAATCTGCGTCCGTGATTTGACAAGATAAAGCGAGACTGGTTGTGGCGGTCAGGAATAATGCGACCATGCCAACATAAAGCTTTAGTTTTAGGAGTCGTTTGAATAATGTCTTGCTATTAATATAAATCGATATTGCAGCCGCAAGCACAATGAGCAATATGGATATAAGTAATTCTGGATTAGCAAACTCTCGAACAAAGCTATATAGATAGATCGCGCAATACTCATAGTTTTTGGCTAATATGAGGTTCCTATCTCCAGCCTCTCCCCCGCACCAATTAAAGTAAACTAAAAATAAGACCTGGGGTAGAATTCCTAGTGTGATAGCGGACAAGGGGAAAAATAACCCTCTAAGCCAGATTACTTTAGACTTTCTTGACACTATAGCTGCAAAGGCAAATGCAAAAAGAGCTAGGGAAAGAGAACTTGCTAGGGTATATATTCCGCATAGGACAAAAACGCATATTATATAAAGCGTATACTTTAATATGGTCTTTGCGATCAGCTTGTAATTATTCTTAATACAAAGGATATCCTCGCGCAGATGTTTAATCATGGTGCGTACCGTCCGACTAATAAATTGTTGAACAGGACGAATGTGGTCGTAGCAGTTGGTATTTCATCCCCTGCCGATGTTCAAAACGTACCTCAGCGTTTGGAGAGGACGTTGTCTTATCAGATATGATACGAATCTGAAATCGTGATCTACCGGCCTTGCGCCTCTCCTTCCGTCGAAGAAGCACGTTGCGATTCATGAGTTAAATCTGAAGCGTCCTTTCGGTCGGCCTCGCGCAAGCGATCAAGGCGGGCGCGCGGGTCGTCGCTCAACTCGACATCTTTATCGGAATGTCCCCGATTTCCTGGGATTTCAAACGCGTCAGAGAATCCCCTTTCTGGCCTTTGATGGGCGAGCCGCTTTATGCGAAGCTCATGTTCCTTTTGAGCCGCCTGGCTCTGACTCATATAATCATCCCCTCGACCATAGGCTCGCTCAAGTCGCGCCTCATCCCGAGCGGAGCTGGAAAGCCCACCCCTCGTCATGGCCGTTTGCACCGCGTCGATGGTCGGCAGCACGCCGCGATCAAGAGGTTCCATAAATACTCACTCGGCGGCATTGACCCCGTCGATACGACGCGCAAGGCTATGGACACCCCCAAGCGCGATCGATAATCACGAAGTCGCGGCGATCGCCGCGCGCGAGCTGGTATCCTCCTTCTCGAGCCCAGCGCGGAAAGCTTGCGGGCTGTCGCTAGCATGAAACAGCTCTGTTATGTCTTTGCGAACCTCCCGCCCCTTTATGCCGGTCCGCTCTTCCTGCCGCAGCCCGGAGCGTGAAGGTGCCGGCTCGGGCGATCGACACTTATTACGGTGCCAGTTTACTAAATACGCTAATTCTTCGGCTTCGGCCCGCGCTTTTGTGATAGGGCCGATAATCGCCGTTCCACGAAGAAGGTCTGCTGCCGGCGATTCCCGCGCTGTGTCCGCCACCGTAATGCAGCCCGAAACGCTCGTAAAGCGAAGCTCAGCGCCCCCGCGCGCTCCAGAGCGCGTCGAGGCGCGCCTGCGCCCTGGCGGGTCCGACCCGCTCGACCAGCGACAGGCCGGTCAGCGCGACATTGGTGCCGCCGAACAGGCCACCGCCGCTTTCCTTGTAGCCGACATCGTAGATCGCCGTGTCGGTGACGGTGCCGCCGCCGCTGTCGAAGATGGTGGTGATCGCGACCGGCATCCGCGCGTCGCCCGGATGCCTTTCTTCCTTGCGGCCGAGATCGTGCGCCTTCCTGACCGCCTGCTTCACCCAATCGGCCTCGATCCGCGGCTCGACCAGGGCGTCGACCCTGGTGTCGAGCGGGGAGGGGAAGAGGATCGTCTGGCTGCGGATATTCTGCTCCGGATCGCGCGGCGCCAGCGCAAGGCTCCGGCCGCCGCCCGAGGCCTTGAGCAGCAAAATGTGGGAGACCGCGCCCTGCTCGGCTTTCTCGGTTTTTTCGGCGTTCCGCTCGGCCTCGTTGCCGCGGCGCTCGGCATAGGAGTTCCAGAGCGCAAGCGCCGAGATCAGGACTCCGATCACCGCCAGCACCTCGCCGAGCGTGATCCAGCGCCGGCGGATCGCCGCCGCCTCGCGCCGTTCCTCGGCGGTTTCCTTGCCCTCGTTCATCCTTCCTCCCCACGCTGAATCGAGGCCGCGAACCGGTCGAGCGCCTCCGGATAGAGCTTATGCTCCTCCCTGAGC
Organism: Allosphingosinicella sp.; assembly: GCA_036273615.1. Lineage (GTDB taxonomy): Bacteria > Pseudomonadota > Alphaproteobacteria > Sphingomonadales > Sphingomonadaceae > Allosphingosinicella. Next base: position 3,735 of record DASUHH010000034.1, read on the forward strand.
ACGCGCTCGGCAAGGGTCGCTTCGGTGTCGCGCGGCCGCACCCGCACCTCGGCCTGCGCCAGAACCGGCCCCTCGTCGAGCGTCTCGGTGACGAGATGGACCGAGCAGCCGGCATTGGTCTCGCCCGCCTCGAGCGCCCGCCGATGCGTGTCGAGCCCCTTATAGGCGGGGAGCAGGCTCGGATGGATGTTGAGGATCCGTCCCTCCCAGGCGCGGATGAACTCGGGCGAGAGCAGGCGCATATAGCCGGCGAGCGCGACCAGCTCCACTCCGTGCCGCCGAAGCTCGGCATCGACCAGCCGATCGAAATCCGCCCGCTCCATGCCCTTGTGGCTCCGCGCCCAGACCGGGATTCCGAGCCGTTTCGCCGCCACCAGGCCGCGCGCCTCGGGCACGTTCGAGACGACGAGGGCGAGGTCGTAGGCGCGCTCCTCCCGCCTCTTATATTCGGAGAGGGCGATCATGTTGCTGCCGCGCCCCGAAAGGAGCACGCCGACCCTTATCCTCTCAGCCATGATGGGTGGCGGACCAGTCGTTGCGGGCGCACCAGGTGCCGCTCCCGCCGGCGACGGTGCAGCCTTTGTCGCCGGCTTCGACCGTTCCGATGATGAAGATGGTTTCACCTGCCTTTTCAATCTGGTCCGAAACGTTCTTCATATCGCCTGGAGCGACGATCGCCACCATGCCGATGCCGCAATTGAAGGTCCGCGCCATCTCTTCCGGCTCGATATTGCCCTGCGCCTGGAGGAAGGCCATCAGCCGCGGCTGGGGCCAGGAATCGGCAAGGATGCGGGCGTGGAGGCCGTCGGGAAGCACGCGGGGGATATTCTCCAGCAGCCCGCCGCCGGTGATATGGGCGAGCGCGCGGATGCGGCCGCTCCGCACCGGAGGCAGCAGGCTCTTCACATAGATTCGGGTCGGCGCGAGCAGGGCCTCGATCAGCAGCCGCTCCGGATCGAACAAGGCCGGCCGGTCGAGCTTCCAGCCCTTGTCCGCGGCGAGCCGCCGCACCAGGGAAAAGCCGTTCGAATGAACGCCCGATGACGCCAGGCCGAGAATGACGTCACCCTCGGCGACGCGCGACCCGGTCAGCGCCTCGCCGCGCTCGACCGCGCCGACGCAGAAGCCGGCAAGATCGTAATCGCCCTCTTCATACATGCCCGGCATCTCGGCCGTCTCGCCGCCGATCAGGGCGCAGCCCGCCTCGCGGCAGCCCGCGGCGATCGAGGCGATCACCCGCTCGGCGACGCCCGCCTCGAGCCGCCCGGTCGCGAAATAATCGAGGAAGAAGAGCGGCTCGGCGCCCTGGACGATGAGGTCGTTGACGCACATGGCGACGAGGTCGACGCCGACGCCGTCGTGTCGGCCGCTGTCGATGGCGAGCTTCAGCTTGGTGCCGACGCCGTCATTGGCGGCGACGAGCAGGGGGTCGCGATAGCCGGCCGCCTTCAGGTCGAAGAAGCCGCCGAACCCGCCGAGCGCCGCGTCGGCGCCGGGCCGCGCGGTCGCCCTCGCAAGTGGAGCGATCGCCCTCACGAGGGCATTTCCGGCGGCAATCGACACGCCCGCCTTGGCGTAAGTGTAGCTCTCGCCCTCGCTCATGCACGGCGAGTAGCTATATCCCGCTTGGATTTCCACGCTCAACTCGCCAAAAGGCGGGCGTGAAGCCTGCCCTCCGTGTTTCCCTCCTCATCGCCGCCCTCGGCCTGTTCGCGATCGGCAGCGCCGGCGACGCGCAGCTCGAAGGCGCCGACCGCGGAATCGCGCCGGTCGACAGCGCAAGCTCTTTCGAGGTGACCGGAATCGACGTCGACGTCATCGCCGCCGACGGCCAGAAAGCGCGCGAGGAAGGCTATCGCGAGGCGCAGGAGAAAGGCTGGCGCGCGCTCTGGGCGAAGACCAATGGCCGGCCGTTGAGCGAGGCGCCGTCGCTCAGCGATTCCCAGCTCGACAACATGGTCTCCGGAATCGTCGTCGAGCAGGAGCAGATCGGGCCCAAACGCTATATCGCGACGCTCGGCGTCCTGTTCGACCGGGCGCGGACCAGCGACGTGCTCGGCGTCGGCGGCATCGTCCACCGCTCGGCGCCGATGCTGGTCATCCCGGTGATGCTGACCGGCGCGACCTTCACCAGCTTCGAATATCGCAATCCCTGGCAGGCGGCCTGGGCGCGCTTCCGGACCGGGAGCAGCCCGGTCGATTATGTCCGCCCGGTCGGCAACGGCATCGATCCGCTTCTGCTCAACGAGGCGCAGACCCATCGCCCCGGCCGCGCCTGGTGGCGGATGATCCTCGACCAATATGGCGCCTCCGACGTCATCATCCCCGAGGTCCAGCTCCGCCGCCTCTGGCCCGGCGGCCCCGCCATCGCCACCTTCATCGCCCGCAAGGGGCCGGACAACCAGATGCTCGGCAGCGTCACCCTCCGCGTCGAGAGCAGCGCCGCGATTCCCAAGATGCTCGACGAGGGCGTGCGCCGGCTCGACCAGATCTACGCCAATGCGCTCGACGTCGGCCAGCTCAGGCCCGACCCGAGCCTTGCGCCGCCGCCGCCGCCGCCGGTCCAGGCCGTCCCGGAAGAGCCGACGACCGAGGCACCGACGCTCCAGGCCACGCCGATCCCGATCGGTCAGATGACGACCTTCGCGGTCCAGGTCGAAACGCCCGACGCCGCCGCCGTCAGCCGCAACGAGGTCGCGATCAGCCGCGTCCGCGGCGTCACCTCGGCGATCACGACCAGCCTCGCGCTCGGCGGCATGTCGGTGATACGGGTCACCTTCATGGGCGATTCGGCGGCCTTCCAGGCGGCGCTGAAGGCGCAGGGCTGGCAGGTGCGCGGCTCGGGTACCACCTTTCGCGTCTCGCGGGCCGGAGGCGACTGACTTGGCCCAGATCGCGCTGCCGCTTTCCTGGCCGGTGGCCGACGCCGAAGAGGATTTCCTCATCTCCGACGCCAACCGCGCCGCCTTCGATCATCTGAAGCGATGGGCGGTCTGGCCGGTCATGGCGACCCTGCTCACCGGGCCGCGCAAGTCGGGGCGGAGCCTGCTCGGCCGCATCTTCGCGCGCAAGACCGGCGGCCGGCTGTTCGACAATGGCGAGATGCATGACGAGGAAGAGCTTTTCCACGCCTGGAACCAGGCGCAGGAGACGCGGAGGCCATTGCTGCTTGTCGCCGACGCGCCGCCGCCTTTCTGGCAGGTCGCCCTGCCCGACCTTCGCTCGCGCCTCGCGGCAACGCCGCGGATCGAGATCGGGCCGCCCGACGACCGGCTGATCGGCGACCTCATCGTCAAATTGCTCGGCGACCGGGGGATCGCCATCCCGCCCGAGCTCCCAGCCTTCCTCGTCCCGCGGATCGAACGGAGCTATGTCGCCGTCCAGCAGGTGGTCGAGGCGCTCGATCGCGCCGCACTGTCACATCATCGTCGCATGACCGTTGCTATGGCGAAACGCGCGCTCGGCGAGAGCGGCGTGATGAAGAAGGCGAGAGCGCAGGACTGATGGACGGCAGCGCCGCAGGCAGGACCGAACCCGAAACCGGGGAGGAGCCCAGGTTCGGGCCGAGGGAGCTTTATTTCAATCGGGAGCTGAGCTGGCTCGCCTTCAACCGGCGCGTGCTCGAGGAGGCCTGCAACCCGGCCCATCCTTTGCTCGAACGGCTTCGCTTCCTCTCCATCTCCGGCAACAATCTCGACGAATTCTTCATGGTCCGGGTCGCCGGCCTCACCGCCCACCGGCTGCTCGGAGTCGAGGAGATTTCCGACGACGGCCTCACCCCCGCCCAGCAGCTCGCCGCGATCAGCGAGGAATCGGACCGGCTGACCCGAAGCCAGCAGCAGGTCTGGGCCGAGCTTAGGAATGCGATGGCCGAGGCGGGAATCGTCGTCGTCGGCAAGGAACGGCTCGACGAGGCTGCCGAGGCGTGGATCGGCAAGCAGTTTCGCGAGCAGATCTTCCCGGTGCTGACGCCGCAGGCGATCGATCCCGCCCATCCCTTCCCGTTCATCCCCAATCGCGGCTTCTCCCTGATCTTCGACCTGAAGCAGTCCGGCGAGCCGATCCGCGAATTGCTGATGATCCCGCCGAGCCTGCCGCGATTCATCCGGATCCCGGGCGAGGCGGCGCGCTACATCGCGATCGAGACCCTGATCCGGCGCAATATCGGGACCCTGTTCCCCGACGCCGAGCAGCTTGGCGGCGGCGCCTTCCGGGTCATCCGCGACAGCGACATCGAGGTGGAGGAGGAAGCCGAGGATCTCGTCCGCTATTTCCGCAGCGCGATCAAAAGGCGCCGCCGCGGCCGCGTCATCCGCGTCAAGTTCGAGCATGGCATGCCGGACGACCTCGTCATCCTGCTCAAGGAGGGGCTTGCAGCGACCGAGGCGCTCGTCACGGAATCGACCGGCTTCCTCGGCATCGTCGACCTCGACGCCCTTTACGAGGAGGACCGGCCCGATCTGAAGTTCGCGCCCTTCACGCCGCGCTTCCCCGAGCGGATCCGCGAGCATGGCGGCGACTGCTTCGCCGCGATCCAGTCCAAGGACATCCTCGTCCACCACCCTTATGAGAGCTTCGAGGTGGTGGTCGAATTCCTCAAGCAGGCCGCCGCCGATCCCGACGTGATCGCGATCAAGCAGACCCTCTATCGCGCCGGCAAGCAATCGGCGGTGATCCGCGCGCTGATCGACGCCGCCGAGGCGGGCAAGTCGGTGACGGCGGTGGTCGAGCTCAAGGCCCGCTTCGACGAGGAGCAGAATCTGCTCTGGGCCTCGGCGCTGGAGCGGGCCGGGGTCCAGGTCGTCTACGGCTTCATCGAGTGGAAGACCCACGCCAAGATGTCGATGGTGGTGCGGCGCGAGGCGGAGGGCTATCGCACCTACTGCCATCTCGGCACCGGCAATTATCATCCGGTGACGGCGCGCATCTATACCGATTTGAGCTTCTTCACCGCCGATCCGCGCGTCGGCCGCGACGTCGCCCAGGTGTTCAACTACATTACCGGCTATGTCGAGCCGCGCGGGCTCGAACTGCTCACCATCTCGCCCCACGGTCTTCGCGACGAATTGCTTCGCCTGATCGACCGCGAGATCGCCTTTGCCAGCGAGGACAAGCCGGCCGTGGTCTGGGCCAAGCTCAATTCGCTCGTCGACACGATCCTGATCGACAAGCTCTACGAGGCGAGCCGCGCCGGCGTGCATGTCGAGTTGGTCGTGCGCGGAATTTGCTGCCTCCGGCCCTGCGTTCCCGGCCTGTCGGACAATATCAGGGTGAAATCGATCGTCGGCCGCTTCCTGGAGCATGCCCGCATCTGGTGCTTCGGCAATGGCGAGGAGCTGCCGAGCCCCAAGGCGGGCGTCTATATCAGCTCGGCCGACTGGATGCCGCGCAACTTCGACCGGCGGGTCGAATATATGGCGCCGATCGAGAATCCGACCGTCCACGCCCAGATACTCGACCAGGTGATGGTCGCGAACCTGCTCGACAACGAGCAAAGCTGGGAGCTAGAGTCGGACGGACGCTATCAGCGGATTGAGGCCGAGGAGGGCGAGGCGTTCAACCTGCACCATTATTTCATGACGAATCCGTCGCTGTCGGGCCGTGGGGCAGCGCTCCGCAGCAGCCGCGCCGTCCCCAAGCTGCGGTTCCGGCGCGGCCGCCACTGAGCTCCTCCAAATGCTGAATCGCGAGCCGATCGCGGTCGTCGACATCGGCTCAAACTCGATTCGCCTCGTCGTCTTCTCCGGCGCGCCGCGAATCCCGTCGATCGTCTTCAACGAGAAGGTGCTTGCCGGGCTCGGCCAGGGCCTCGGCGAGACCGGGCGCCTGTCCGAGGAGGCGCAGTTACGGGCGCTCGCGGCGCTCCGCCGCTTCCGCCTGCTGATCGATCAGATGGAGGTGCGCTCGCTTCGCATCCTCGCCACCGCCGCGGTCCGCGACGCCTCGAACGGCGCCGATTTCCTGAAGGCGGTGCGGGCGATCGGCTTCAGGCCGCGGGTGATCAGCGGCGAGCAGGAGGCGATGCTCGCGGCCGAGGGCGTCCTTTCCGGCATTCCCGATGCCGATGGAATGATCGGCGACCTCGGCGGCGGCAGCCTCGAGCTTGCCGACGTCTCGGGCGGCAAGGTGCGCGACGGAGTCTCGCTGCCGATCGGCGTGCTTCGCATCGGCCCGCCGACGCCGGAGACCGAGAAAGGGCTGAGGAAGGCGCTGCGGCGGCGGCTCGCCAAGGCCGGGCTCGCCGAGAGGGGCCGCGGCCGGCCCTTCTACATGGTCGGCGGCTCGTGGCGCGCGCTCGCCCGGCTCGACATCATCTCGCGCGACTATCCGCTGCCGATCACCCACGCCTATCGGATGCCGCCGTCGCGGCCCGAGGAGTTGCGCAAGCTGATCCGATCGATCGACAAGGCCGATCCCCAGGCGATGCGGATGCTCACCGCCACCCGGATCCCGACCCTGCCCAACGCCAAGCTGATCCTCTCGGCCCTGGTCGACGCAATCGGGCCGAGCGGGCTGATCGTCTCCAGCTTCGGAATCCGCGAAGGCCTGCTCTACGACGAATTGAGCCGCGACGTGCGCCGGCTCGACCCTTTGATCGAGGCCGCGCGCGAGGCGGGGAGGGGGCTCAGCCGCTTCGGCGAGCATGGCGACCTGCTCGACAGCTGGATCGCGCCGATCTTCGACGACGCGCCGGCCGAGGCGCGCATCCGGCTCGCCGCCTGCCTGCTCGCCGACGTCGCCTGGCAGGCCCATCCCGATTTCCGCGCCGAACGCGGCGTCGAGATGGCGCTGCACGGTTACTGGGTCGGCGTCGAGGCGGCCGAGCGGGTGGCCATGGCCCAGGCGCTCTTCTCCAATTTCGGCGGCGGCCGCGCCTTCCCCGAGCCGCGCGTGGCGGCGCTCTGCCCGCCGGCCCTGCTCGAGCGCGCCTATCTCTGGGGCCTCGCCATGCGCCTCGGCCAGCGGCTGAGCGGCGGCCTCGCGGTCAGCCTCGAGCGCAGCCGCCTGTCGCGCCACGAGGACATGATCCGCCTCACCCTCAAGAAAGGCGAGGAGGCCTTGTATGGCGAAACGGTCGCCCGCCGCCTCGACCGCCTCGCCGGCGCCCTCGGCTGCAGGGCGGAATTGAAGGTGCGCTAAGGCCCGCCCCTCAACGTCACCCAAGCCCGGGATGACGAGGCCCTAGCCGCAATCGACCTTGACGATCCGGCCCTTGCCGTCGAGGCGCAGGTCGATCCGGTCGGGCCGGTAATCCATCGTCACCATCGCGCCCTCCGGAATCCAGCGCACGATTCCGGCGCCGCTGAGGCGCCGGGCCTCGCGCTCGACGGCCGGGCTTCGCGTGCGGCCGGCGAGCGCCCTGGCTTTGCCGGCATCGCATTGATGGCCGGTGTCGCCGCGAGCGGGATAGGAATTGGGCGGCGCCGCCACGCCGACCGCCATCGTCATGGCGAGGAGTCCCAAGATCTTCATTCCGGCACCTCCGTTCGGGTCATCGCCAGCTTGCCGCCGCGCACGGCGAAGGCGAGGCGGCCCTCGACCAGGTCGAGCGCGTCGCGCCCGAACTGCTCGAAACGCCAGCCGTCGAGGATGGCGAGACCTTCGCGCCGGCCGGCGGCGAGCAGCTCCAGTTCCTCCGAGCGGGCGATGAGCCGCGCCGCGACATTGGTCTCGCGCGATCGGATCTTGAGCAAAAGCTTCAGGAGATCGGCGACGAGCGCGCCTTCCTTGCCGAGCCCCGGCCGGTCCTCGCGCGCCGGCATCTCGTCGGGGTCGAGCGGCTTCGCCGCCGCAAGCGCGCTCATCAGCCGCCCGCCTATGTCGTTCGAGGCCCAGGCCGGCGACAGGCCGCGCACCCGCGCAAGCCCTTCCTGGCCCGAGGGCGGATGGGCGGCGACGTCGGCGAGCGTCTCGTCCTTCATGATCCGGCCGCGCGGCAGGTTCTTCGAGCGCGCCTCCAGCTCCCGCCAGCCCGCGATCGCCTTCAGCCGTCCGAGCACCTCGGGCTTGCGGCCGGAGATCCGCACGCGCTTCCACGCCTCGTTTGGATCGTTCTCGTAATTGGAGGGATCGGCGAGCCGCTCCATCTCCTCGTCGAGCCAGGCGCCGCGGCCGGTCCGCCGCAGCCGCTCGAGCATCTTGGGGAAGAGGGTGGCGAGATGGGTGACGTCGCCGATCGCATAATCGATCTGGCGCTTGTCGAGCGGGCGGCGCGCCCAATCGGTGAATCGCGCGCCCTTGTCGAGCGTCTTGCCGACCAGGCTTTCGACCAGGTTCGAATAGCCGACCTGCTCGCCGAGCCCCAACGCCATCGCCGCGATCTGGGTGTCGAACAAAGGATGCGGCGTCCTGCCGGTGAGATTGTAGATGATCTCGATATCCTGGCCGCCGGCGTGGAAGACCTTCAGCACATCTTCATTGGCGACGAGAAGGTCGAGCAGGGGCCCCAGATCCATGCCGTCGGCCTTGGGATCGATGGCCGCGGCTTCGTCGCTATTGCCGATCTGGATCAGGCACAATTCCGGCCAAAAGCTGTTTTCACGCATGAATTCGGTGTCGACGGCGACGAAATCGGACCGGGAAAGCCGATCGCACAAGGACTTAAGCGAATCGGACTCGGTAATCAGCGGGTGGATCTGCATCGCAGGCGCCTATAGCGCGCCCTCCCGGCTTGACAAAGCAGGGCTGCACCGCGAAGCGCCGCCCCACTTCTCAACCCCTTTGCTTGTGGTCCAAGGACGCGATGATGCACGCCTATCGCACCCACGATTGCGGACAGCTCCGCGCCGCCAATGTCGGCGAGACGGTGCGGCTGTCGGGCTGGATCCACCGCAAGCGCGACCATGGCGGCGTGCTCTTCGTCGACCTGCGCGACCATCATGGGCTGACCCAGATCGTCGCCGGGGCGAATAGCGAGCCGCTGCGCCTGCTGGAGCATCTGCGGGTCGAATCGGTGGTGACGGTGACCGGCGAGGTCGTCTCGCGCGGGCCCGAGGCGACCAACCCGAACCTTCCGACCGGCGAGATCGAAATCTCCGCCGATACGGTGGTGGTGCAGTCCGCCGCCGAGGAGCTGCCGCTGCCGGTCGCCGGCGAGGCCGATTATCCCGAGGACATCCGCCTTCGCTATCGCTTCCTCGACCTTCGCCGGGACCGGCTGCACGCGAACATCGTGCTTCGGAGCAAGGTGATCGCCTCGATCCGCCGCCGCATGGTCGAGGCCGGTTTCACCGAGTTCCAGACGCCGATCCTCACCGCCTCCAGCCCCGAGGGCGCGCGCGACTATCTGGTGCCGAGCCGCGTGCATCCGGGGAAGTTCTACGCGCTCCCCCAGGCGCCGCAGATGTTCAAGCAGTTGATCATGGTCGCCGGCTTCGACCGCTATTTCCAGATCGCCCCATGCTTCCGCGACGAGGATGCCCGCGCCGACCGCTCGCCCGGCGAATTCTACCAGCTCGATTTCGAGATGAGCTACGTGACCCAGGAGGATGTGTTCGAGTCGATCGAGCCGGTCCTCGCCGGCGTCTTCGAGGAATTCGCCGACGGGCGGATCGTGACTCCCGCCGGCGCCTTTCCGCGAATCCCGTTCCGCGAGGCGATGCTGCGCTACGGCTCCGACAAGCCGGACCTCAGGAACCCGATCCTGATCGGCGACGTCTCCGAGCATTTCCGCGGCTCGGGCTTCGGCCTCTTCGCCCGCATCGTCGAGGGCGGCGGCGTGGTCCGCGCCATCCCGGCGCCGGGCACGGCCGGGCTCAGCCGCAAATTCTTCGACGACATGAACGATTGGGCGCGCTCGGAAGGCCATGCCGGCCTCGGCTACGTCACCCAAAAAGGCGGCGAGCTTGGCGGGCCGATCGCCAAGAATCATGGCGAGGAAAAGATGCGCAAGCTCGTCGCCGAGCTCGGCCTCGGGCCGGACGACGGCATCTTCTTCGCCGCCGGCAAGGAAGGCCAGGCGGCCAGGCTCGCCGGCGCCGCGCGGACCCGCGTGGGCGAGCAGCTCGGCCTGATCGACGAGAACAGGTTCGAATTCTGCTGGATCGTCGACTTCCCGATGTTCGAATATGACGAGGAGGCGAAGAAGGTCGACTTCTCGCACAACCCCTTCTCGATGCCGCAGGGCGAGCTGGAGGCGCTCGAGAGCAAGGACCCGCTCGACATCCTCGCTTTCCAGTATGACATCGTCTGCAACGGGGTGGAGCTGTCCTCGGGCGCGATCCGGAACCACCGGCCCGACATCATGTACAAGGCGTTCGAGATCGCCGGCTACAGTCGCGCCGACGTCGACAGTAATTTCTCGGGCATGATCAACGCCTTCAAATATGGCGCCCCGCCGCATGGCGGCTCGGCGCCCGGCATCGACCGTATCGTCATGCTGCTCGCCGGCGAGCCCAATATCCGCGAGGTCGTGCTCTTCCCGATGAACCAGAAGGCCGAGGATCTGATGATGGGCGCGCCGTCCGAGGTGACGGTGAAGCAGCTGCGCGAGCTCCATATCCGCGTGGTCCCCCCGGCGGGAACGAAGCCGAAGAATCCCGACGAACTGGTCGCGCCGGAATAGCGGCATTCGAGCCGCACCCCTTTCGCTCGTCCCGAGCGTGTCGAGGGGCGCTGGCACAGAGTCGGAGCGGACGCCCCTCGACTTCGCTCGGGACGAGCGGGTAGGCTGATGGAATGGCGATCAATCTCTCCGATTATGAAAAAGGCGCCCCCTATGACGGCGATTACGATGCCGATCTGGCGACGCTCCAGAAGCGCCTCGACCACATCCTCGTCGCGTATATCGTCCACCAGAAGCGCGCGATCGTCGTCGCCGAAGGCTGGGACGCGGCGGGGAAGGGCGGGGCGATCCGGCGGCTGACCGCGGGCTGGGATCCGCGCGCCTTCGAGGTATGGCCGATCAAGGCGCCGACCGAGGAAGAGAAGGCGCATCACTTCCTCTGGCGCTTCTGGACGCGATTGCCGGGCGCCGGCGAGGTCGCGATCTTCGACCGGAGCTGGTACGGCCGCGTCCTCGTCGAGCGGGTCGAGGGGTTCGCCGGCGAGGCGGAATGGCGCCGCGCCTATGACGAGATCAACGAGTTCGAAGCCCAGCAATGTTTCGACGGCACCGCGATCGTGAAGCTCTTCTTCCATGTGACCCAGGAGGAGCAGGACGAACGGCTTAAGGCGCGGCTCGATCATCCCTGGAAGCGCTGGAAGGTGACGAAGGAGGATTTCCGCAACCGCAAGCGCCGCGCCGCTCATATCGCCGCGGCCGAGGAAATGTTCGCCCGGACCGACACGCGCTGGGCGCCCTGGACCGCGATCGACGGCAACAACAAGAAGGCCGCGCGGATCGCAGCGCTGACCGCGATCGCCGACGCGCTGGAAGCGGCCGTTTCGATGGAGCCGCCGCCGATCGATCCCGACATCGAGAAGCTGGCGCGCCAGACCTTCGGAAAAGATGGTTAACGCCCCGAAACGAGCAACCAATCCCCCCGCTTTCTGTTAACCTTTCTCTCACCATGAGGGAGGCGGAGGAATGCGGAGGGTGACGATTGCCGCCTTGCTGGCGGCGACTTTGGGGCTTGCGGCCTGCGAGACTTATGATTCGGATAGGGGTCCGGGACGCGGCGACTATCATTATGTCGGCCAAAATTATCAGAGGCTCGGCAACGATTGCCCGGCCTTTGCCGGCCCGGGCGCGCCGATGCTCGACCCCTGGCTCGCCTGCACGCGCGAAGGGCAGGCGCTGGTCCGCTATCGCTACGGCCCGGCGAGCGAACGGCTCAGCGCCGACATGGCCGACCGGCTCAACATCTGGTTCCGCTTCCACGCCGACACCAATCGCGACCATTGCCTGACCGATCCCGAGATCAGGACGGCCCTGGTCAATGCCGTCCGCTGGCAGCGGAAGCTCGGCTGGCGGGGGTAGGCCGGATCGACATTCAGATTTCGCGCACAACTCGCTCTTCCCGGCGGGGAGAGGGTTTTCTAATTGAATGTCGATCCGGCCTCGTCCGGATAGCGGATCGACAATATCTCCAGCTCCCGCTCTCCCGCTGGAAGCGAGACCCGTCTTGTATCGCCGACCGCCGCGCCTCGGATCGCCCGGCCGATCGGTGAGCTCCAGCTGATCCGGCCGGCGGCGGGATCGGTCTCGTCCTCGCCGACCAGCGTCACCACCCGCTCATTCTCGTCCTCGTCGATCAACGCGACCGTCGCCCCGAACCAGATTCGTCCGCGTTCGGGCTGGGCGGCGGGGTCGACGACCTTGGCCTCCTTCATCCGCCGCGACAGGAAGCCGAGGCGACGGTCGATCTCGCGCAGCTTGCGGCGGCCGTAAATGTAATCGCCATTCTCCGAGCGGTCGCCATTCGCCGCCGCCCAGGCGATCGTCTCGACCAGCTTCGGCCGCTCGATCCCGAACAGGGCCTCATATTCCTCGCGCAGGCGGCGATAGCCTTCGGGCGTGATGTAATTGGGCCGCTCGCTCATCCCGCCGATGTAGCGCGGCCCTGCCGCTGCTTCCTAGAGCGTTGCGCGAAAAGGTGGGTACCATTGAGCAGGTGCCCGCTGCCCCGCAGCGGGCAGCCATGCCGGGGGCATGGCGGGCCTGCTCAATTTTCGCAAAACGCAACGCGACAACAAGGACTTATAGAGCGGCCTGCGATTCAAGTTAATCGCAGGCCGCTCTAGCCCGCCTTTCCGAGGTAGAAAGAGAGCCGGTCGGCCTGCTGGCCGCCGCCGGGCGCCATCGTATCGTAGACGACCGCATTTTCGAGCACGCGCTGCACGTAATTGCGCGTCTCGGAATAAGGGATGTCCTCGATCCAGCGGACGACGTCCGTGCCCGGCAGGCGCGGGTCGCCATTCTGCGCCACCCAGCGCCGGACGTTGCCGACGCCGGCATTGTAGCTCGCCACCGCAAGCGCGGTATTGCCGCCCCATTGGTCGAGCAGGGTCGAGAAATAGCCGGTCCCGAGCATCATGTTGTAGGAGGGATCGGAGGTCAGCCGCCCGAAATCGTAGGGAAGGCTGAGCGCCTCCGCCTGCTGGCGCGCCGTGCCCGGCATGAGCTGCATCATGCCGCGCGCGCCGGCATTGCTGACCGCCATCCGGTCGAACGAGCTTTCCTGCCGGGTGATCGCCTCGGCCAGCGCCCAGTAGCGCGCGAAGCCGGGGGAGATGGGCACGTCGGGGAAGCTGCCGCGCGCGTAGAAATTGTCGCCCTGGCTGCGCGCCTCGCGAGCGACCCAGACGCCGAGATCGAGCCGGCCGATCTGCCGCCCCAATTCGACCGCGAGCTGGCGTTCGCCGTCGGTCTTCGCCTGCTCGGCGACGGCGCGGACGAACAGGGTCTGGTCGGCCCAGCGGCCCATCAGCCCAAGCGCCTTCACCGCGCGGACGAGATCGCGCTGGGCGAATGCGGCGCGCTCGGCATCGGTCGGAATCCCCGCGGCGAGCGGCGGCGCGGGAATCGGGCGGCCGAGCTTCTCGAGCGCGAGCTGGCCGTAAAACTGGTCCGGCGCCGTCGCCGCCTGCTCGAAATAGCTCTGGCTCTCCGCGCTCCGCCCGGCCGAAGCGGCGGCGCGCCCGGCCCAGTAGAAGCCCTTGGAGCGGGTCTGCGGCGAGCGCGCGGCATGGGCGTAGAAGTCGAACAGGCGGATCGCGTCGGCGGTGCGGCCGAGCTTCATCGCCGCCGATCCGCCGACCCAGGCGAGGCTCGTATAGGCGTCGCGCTCGCCATAGGGCCGGTCGCTGACGTCGGTGCCGGCGGGATAGGCGTCGTCCATCCGCGCGGCGATGCCGAAAGCGGTCGCATATTGACGGTCGTGGTCGGCGTCGCGGGCGAGCTGGGCCAGGGTCTCGAACCAGGGCTCGGGGTCGGCCGGCCGCACCGTCAGCGCCCCGCGATTGGCGAGCAACTGGCGCGCTGCCATGGCCTGGCTGCCGCTCCGCAGCCAATTGGCTTCGTCGCGAAGATAGCCGGCGTCGGTCTGGGCGCTTGCCGGAACCGCCGCCATCCGCATGCTCACGTCCGGAGCGTTGGTCTGGAAGGCGATCTCGGCCTCGAAGATCGGCCGCCGCGCCGGCGTGGCGAGCGGCAGGTTGCGAAGCGCGTCCTGCGGCCTGCCGGCGGCGAGCAAGGCGGCGATGCGCGAATCATGGTCCTCGGGCTTCAGCCCGGCGGAAAAAGTGGTGAGGATCCTGCTTTCGTCCGAGGTCGGCAGCGGTCCGCCGATCCAGGCCTGCCGCGCCGCCTCGCGCGCCTCGTCCGGGCGGCCGGTCGCGAACAAGGCATAAGCCAGCCGCGCCTTGCCGACATTGGTGAGTGGCGGGAACAGGCGGAAATAGGAGACCACTTCGCTCGCCGGCGAGGAATCGGGGTTGATCGACCGCTCCGCCGCCTTGCGCATCGCCGCCTCGCCCGGCCAGCCGGGATGGCGCAGGAGGAAGGAGGAATAGGATGTGAAGGGATAATTGTCCGACTGCCGAAGGCTGTTCCATTCGGCGATCGCGGAGGCGATGCCGGGATCGATCGCATAGGAAGGCGCCGGCGGCGGCGCGGGGGCCGGTTGGGCAGGCGTGAAGACGCCCTGGACGGCGGCCGGAAGCATGATCGCGACGCGGTCCGGCACGATATGCGCGCCGACCGCCGCCATCGCCCCGGCCGAGATGCCCAACAAGCTCAGCAGCAACGCTTTTTTCTGCATGCTGGACAGAATGACAGCCCCCTCCTTATCAGGCACTGAACGGCCTCCCGGGCGCGATCATGTCCCGATCGGCGCTCCGGGTGAAGGAGATAAATGATGTTTCGCGGGTCTTTACCGGCTCTGGTGACCCTGTTTCGCGACGAAGCGTTGGACGAAGGGGCCTTCCGGGCCTTCGTCCGGTGGCAAATTGGCGAGGGAAGTCATGGCCTTGTCCCCGCGGGGACGACCGGCGAATCGGCGACCCTGACCGCCGCCGAGCATCGCCGAATCGTCGAGATCTGCGCCGAGGCCGCGGCGGGCCGGATTCCGGTGATCGCCGGCTGCGGATCGAACGACACCGCCCACGCGATCGCGCTCACCCGAATGGCGAAGGAAGCGGGGGCGGACGCCGCCCTCCATGTGCCGCCTTATTACAACCGGCCGAACCAGGAGGGAATCTACGCCCACCTCGCCGCGATCGCCGGGGCGGTCGACATTCCGATCATCCTCTACAACGTGCCGTCGCGGACGATCACCGACATTGCCGTCGAGACGATGGCGCGGCTGGCGAAGATCGCCAATGTCGTCGGGGTGAAGGATGCGACCGGCAACCTTGCCCGAATCTCCGCCCAGCGCCTCGCCTGCGGGGAGGATTTCGTCCAGCTTTCGGGGAATGACGACATGGCGCTCGGAGTCCTCGCCATGGGGGGCGAGGGCTGCATCTCGGTCACCGCCAATGTCGCGCCGCGCCTCTGTGCCGAGTTCGAAAATGCCTGCCTTTCAGGCGATTGGGACGAAGCGCTGAGACTTCAGGACAGGCTATACCCGCTCCACGCCGCCCTTTTCAGCGACGCGTCGCCCGGGCCGGTCAAATATGCGCTGAACACGCTCCGCCCCGAATTCTCCGCTGCGCTGCGCCTCCCGATGACGTCGCCGTCGGAGGCGAGCCGGCGGGCGGTCGACGCGGCGCTGGCGCATGCCGGCCTGATTTAGCGGGCGACGGCGGCGCGCCGCTTCCCCTCCCGCGACGGCGTCTCTATGTCCCACCCATGGTCCGCCCCCGTCCCACCGCGTTCGACAAGCAGAAGGTCGCCGCCGAGAACCGGCGGGCGCGCTACGATTATGCCATCGAGGACAAATATGAGGCCGGAATCGCGCTGACCGGAACCGAGGTGAAATCGCTCCGCTTCGGCGAGGGCTCGATCGCCGAAAGCTATGCCGAGGTGAAGAATGGCGAGGTCTGGCTGATCAACGCCAACATCCCCGAATTCAGCCACGGCAACCGATTCAACCACGAGCCCAAGCGGCCGCGCAAATTGCTGCTCCACGCCAAGGAGGTGAACAAGATGTTCGGCGCGGTCATGCGCCAGGGCATGACGCTCGTCCCGCTCTCGATCTATTTCAATTCGCGGGGGCGGGCGAAGGTCGAGCTCGCCATCGCCCGCGGCCGCAAGGCGCACGACAAGCGCGAGCATGAGAAAGAGAAGGACTGGAAGAAGGAGCAGGGCCGCCTGCTGCGCCAGCATGGCTGAGCCCGGCCGATCGGGCCGGTTGATCGGGTGGATCCGCCACCATGTCCCGACCCGCGAGACGATCGATTCCTACCGGCTGCTGCGGCCCTTCGCCAAGCAGCTTCGCCAGCCCAACCTCTGGCACCTCAACCATCGCTCGGTGCCGCGCGGAGTCGCGGTCGGGCTCGGCGTCGGCGTGATCATTCCCTTCATGCATACGTTCGTCGCGGCCCTGGTCGCGATCCCGACCCGCGCCAACGTTGCGCTCGCCGCCGCCTGCACGCTCGTCATCAATCCGCTCACCATCCCGCCAATGTATATCGCGGCCTACAGGATCGGGCGGTGGGAGCTGCACCATGACACGTTGGTCGATCCGCGGACGGCGCGGCAGGCCTCGGGCGCGCTCGGGCACCTGCTCTTCTGGGTCCATCATGCGTCGGGGCCGATCGCGCTTGGAATCCTCACCATCTCCGCTTCGGCGGCGCTGACCGGCTATGTCGTCAGCGCGATCGGCTGGCGTTTGTGGGTGCGCAGCAAGTGGCGCCGTCGCCGGGAGGAGCGCAGGCTGACACGGATTTGAAACGGACCGCCGCAGGGTCTATCAGCCGCGCAGCCTTTCTTCAGCCACGGGATGAAACGCAATGCGCAAGCTCCTCCTCGTCAGCCTCGCCGCCACCACCGCCCTCGCCGCCGCTTATGCCGCGGCCCCGGCGCACCATGCCGCCGCCCATCGCGCCCATGCGGCGTCGGCGGCCGGCCGTCCGACCTACGGCAGCTTCGGCTTCGACGAGGCGGGGATGGACCGATCGGTCGCGCCCGGCGACAATTTCTTCGATTATGCCAACGGCGCCTGGCTGAGGAACACGACGATCCCGCCCGACAAGGCGACCTTCGGCATGTTCAGCGTGCTCGACGACCTTTCGCGTACCCGGACCCGCGAGATACTCGACCAGGCGAAGGCCAACCCAAACAGCAAGATCGGCAACGCTTATGCGAGCTTCCTCGACACGGCCGCGATCGAGGCCAAGGGCCTGTCGCCGATCCAGCCCTGGCTCAGCCGGATCGAAGGCCTCCAGTCCAAGGCCGGCTATCCCGCGCTCGTCGCCGAGGCCGCGCGCAACGGCATCGGCGGCCCGATCGGCGCCTTCGTCAACCAGGACGACAAGGAGCCGGACGTCTATGCGCTGAACGTCGTCCAGTCCGGCATCGGCATGCCCGACCGCGATTATTATCTGAAGGACGATCCCAAGGTCGCGCAGACCCGCACCGCCTATCTGCACCATCTCGAGCGGATGCTGACGCTGGCGGGCAAGAGCAACGCCGCCGAGCGCGCCGCCGCCATCCTCGCCTATGAGACCGAGATCGCCAAGGCGCACTGGACCCGGGTCGAGAGCCGCGACGCGACCAAGACCTACAACAAGATGAGCGTCGCCAAGCTCGCCGCGGACTCGCCGGGCTTCGACTTCGCCGCTTATTTCCGCGACATCGGCGCGCCGGTCCAGAGCGTGATCGTCGCCCAGCCGAGCGCGCTCAAGGGCATCGCCGCAGCGGTCGAAGCGGCGCCGCTCCAGGTGCTGAAGGACCAGCTCGTCGTCCGCTCGCTCGACCGCTACGCCTCGGTCCTCCCCAAGGCGATCGACGAGGAGAATTTCGCTTTCTACGGAACCGTCCTCTCCGGCACGCCGCAGCAGGAGGAGCGCTGGAAACGGGCGGTGAGCTTCACCACCCGCACCCTTTCCGACGATGTCAGCAGGATCTACGTCGCCCGCTATTTCCCGCCGGCAACCAAGGCCGCGGCCGACCGGCTCGTCCACAACATCATCGCCGCGATGGACCGGCGCATCGACAAATTGACCTGGATGAGCCCGGAGACCAAGGTCAAGGCCCATGCCAAGCTCGCCTCGTTCACGCCGAAGATCGGCTATCCGAGCCGCTGGCGCGATTTCTCCGGCCTCGTCATCCGCCGCGACGACGCGTTCGGCAACGCGCTTCGCTCGTCGCGCTTCGAGCACGACTATAATGTGACCAAGCTCGGCAAGCCCATCTACCGCTGGGAATGGGGCATGACCCCGATGACGATCAACGCCTATGCCAATTTCGGAATGGTCGAGATCGTCTTTCCGGCCGCCATCCTGCAGCCGCCATTCTTCGATCCCAAGGCCGATCCGGCGATCAATTATGGCGGCATCGGCGCCGTCATCGGCCACGAGCTCAGCCACCATTTCGACGACCAGGGCGCCAAATATGATCGCCAGGGCCGGCTGGTCGACTGGTGGACGCCGCAGGACGTCAAGGCGTTCAACGCGCGGCTCGACAAGCTCGAGGCGCAGTACAATGCCTATGAGCCGCTGCCGGGCCTCCACGTCCAGGGCCGGCTGACCATGGGCGAGAATGTCGCCGATCTCGCCGGCCTCACCGTCGCCTACGACGCCTATCACGCCTCGCTCGGCGGCAGGAAGGCGCCGATTCTCGACGGCACGACCGGCGACCAGCGTTTCTATCTCGGCTGGGCGCAGGTGTGGCGGACCAAGTATCGCGAGGCAGCGCTGCGGCGGCAGCTGATGACCAACGAGCATTCTCCGGGCGAGCAGCGCGTCGACACGATCCGCAACCTCGATCCCTGGTATGCGGCCTACAATGTGCAGCCGGGCCAGAAGCTCTATCTGACCCCCGAGCAGAGGGTCCGTATCTGGTAAGATGGCGAGCGCGGCCTCCGTCCCTCCGGCGCGGCCGCCGCTCGGCCTTGCCCTCGCCGCCGTCGCGATCGCCGCGGTGGCGTCGGCGGGGCTGCTTTTCTGGGCGCTGCCCGATCCCCGGGTCGCGGCCGCCTTCTTCGCGGGGGTGCTCGCGATCGGCATTCCGCTCGCGCTCACCGGCCGCGGCGCCGCTGCGAGCGCGGTCGCCGAGCAAGCCCGGGCGCCGCTCGACCGATTCCTGATCCGCGCCGCTTTCGACGCCTTGGCCGACGCAGCGGCGATCACCGATGCCGACGGCGTCCTGATCGTCGCCAACCGGGCCTATGAGCTATGGTTCGGGGCCGTTTCGCCGGCCGGCCTCGGCGCGGAGGCGGCGGCGGCGCTGCGCGCCGCGGCGCGGGACGGATCGGCCGCTTTCCAGGTCGCCGACACCGAAGCGACGATCGAATCGCTCGGCACCCATTGCCTGTGGCGCTTCGCCCGGCGCGGCGAGGACGGCCTCGATGCGGAAGCGAAGAGGCTGGTCGCGGGGGCGGCTGGAACGCGGCTGGGCCAGGCGGGGATCATGGTGGCGCTGACCGACGCCGAGGGCCGGCTGGTCGCCGCGAACGGCGCTTTCCAGCTGCGGGCGCTCGGCGGCGCGGGCGACGGCGCCGGAACCGCGCTCGCCGAGCTGATCGGCGTCGCCGAGGACGGCCGCTTCCACTTCCTTCGCGAAGGCCCGGAGAGCGGCGGGCTGCGAATCCTTCAGGTTCCGGTCGGCGACGAGGCGTCGCCGATCCTGTTCCTGCTGCTCGACGAGCTTGGCGCCGCTGGCGCTGGCGGCACCAGCCTCAACGGATTGCTCGAGATCCTGCCGCTCGGCCTCGCGCTTGCCGATCGCGACGGCCGCTTCGTCTATCTGAACACGGCCTTCCGCCGCGCCGCCGGCCTGTCGCAGAAGGCCGAGCCAACCTGGCCGAGCGATCTCGTCGTCGACGAGGACAAGACGCCGGTCGCCGATTCGGTCCGCCGCTTCGCCCGCGGCCCCTCCATGTCGGGCGACATCGCGGTGCGGCTGAAGGCGCGGCCCGACGAGCCGGTCGCCCTCACCGTCGCCGGCGCGCGCGGCCTTGGCGACGCCGCCGTTTTGCTCTCGCTCAAGGACAATAGCGAGGAGGATCGGCTGAAGCGCCAGATCGCCCAGGCGACCAAGATGCAGGCGGTCGGCCAGCTCGCCGGCGGCGTCGCCCATGATTTCAACAATATCCTGACCGCGATCCTCGGCTATTGCGACCTCATGCTGATGCGCCACACGCCCGGCGACAGCGATTATGACGACATCCAGCAGATCCGCTCCAACTCGAACCGCGCGGCGAGCCTGACCCGCCAATTGCTCGCTTTCTCGCGCCAGCAGACTTTGCGGCCGCAGGTGCTCCAGCTCCCCGACGTCATCGCCGAGGTCTCGACCCTGCTGAAACGGCTGCTCGGCGAGACGGTGAAGCTGCAGGTGAAGCACGGCCGCAACCTCGGCGCCGTCCGCGCCGATCCGGGTCAGCTCGAGCAGGTGATCGTCAATCTCGCCGTCAACGGCCGGGACGCCATGCTCGCCAAGGATTCCAATGGCGGCGGGGTGCTGACGCTCCAGACCTACGGCGTCTCCGCCGACGATGTCCGCCGCATGGGGAGCGAGATCCTTCCCATCGGCGACTATACGGCCTTGCGCGTCACCGACACCGGCACCGGCATCGCCCAGCATCTGCTGCCGAAGATCTTCGAGCCCTTCTTCACCACCAAGGAGGTCGGGAAGGGGACCGGCCTCGGCCTTTCGACCGTCTATGGCATCGTCAAGCAATCGGGCGGCTTCATCTTCGCCGAATCGACGGAGGGGCAGGGGACGAGCTTCGTCATCTACCTCCCCGTCCACCGCGCCGAGGCGGCGGCGCCGCGCCGGGCCAAGGAGAAAGCCGGCGAGCTCTGGGGATCGGGCACGGTCCTTCTCGTCGAGGATGAAAGCACGGTGCGCGCCGTCGCCGAGCGCGCCCTGACCCGCCACGGCTACATTGTGCTGACCGCGGAAAATGGTGAGGCGGCGCTGGAGATCCTCGCCCGCGAGCCGGGGATCGACCTCATGATCTCCGACGTTGTGATGCCGACCATGGACGGCCCGACCACGGCCCGCGAGGCACGCAAGACCCATCCGGACCTGCCGATCCTGTTCATCTCAGGCTATGCCGAGGAGCAGCTCCGCCGGTCGATCAATCTCGAGCGCGTCCATTTCCTCGCCAAGCCCTTCTCGGTCCAGAAGCTGGCCGAAGCGGCGCGGGACGCGTTGCAGGCGATCAGTCGGCCGCCTGGCGGCTGAGCACGTCCGGATCGGCGGCGAGGCTGTGCAGATAGGCATGGCGCTGGTCGCTTCCCATCTTCAGCTTCGACAGGCGGTGCCTTTGCTCCGAGGTCAATTTGAACTTGTGATAGCCGCGCTCCACCAGGCAACGGTCGAGGGTCGCCTGCATCAGATCCCCGGCTTTCTCCAGGTTGCGCTCGGGAGCGGCGATCTGCAGCGCCGCGACCCAGGTGTCGTAATCGGAGCCGTTCTCGAGGATTCGCGACGCCGCCTTGAAGGACCTTGCGGGGCCGGTGCCGGCAAGGTCGAGGCCGGCGGCATGACGTCCGCAGGCCACGGCGTCGGACCGATAATCGGCGAGCGACACTCCGGCCTTGCCCCAGCTCATCGCGAAACCCGGGCTGACATAGCGCGCCTGGGCGGGCATCGCCGCCGCAGCCACGCAAAGGGCGATCGAGAAGCCGATCCTGCGCATCATCATCTCCTTTCCCTCAGTTCGCGGCCTGCCGCGTCAGCACCTGCGGGTCGCTGGCGAGGCTGTAAAGATAGGCATGGCGGGCGTCGCTGCCGAGCGGCAGCTTCGCCAGCCTGTGCTTCTGCTCGGACGTGAGCCTGAACTTGCGATAGCCCTTGTCCTTGAGGCATTGCTCCAGCTTGCTTTCCAATATGTCGCCGGCCTTGGCGATCTGCCGGTCCGGAGCGATCATATGGATCACGCCGGGCGTCGAGCCGGCATTGTCGAGCGCGCCGGGCGCCGCCGAAGGGCCCGCCATCGGATCGACGACCGCCGCCGGCGTCGCGTTCGGATCGTTGTCGATCAGCCGCGAGCCGATCACCAGCGCCTTGGCCGGATCGGTGTTGGCGAGGTCCGTGGCGGCGGCATTGGTGCCGCACTGGATGGCATCGGCGCGATATTCGGCAAGGGTGATTCCGGCCTTGCCCCAGCTGATTCCGGCGCCCGGGCTCACCAGCCGCGCGGCGGCGGGCCCCGCTGCGAGGGCGAGCGTCACGGCGCATGCAAAGACGATCGAAAGACGCATTCCTTCTCCCTTTCTGCCGATTCCCGATAGCATAAAGGCGCGCGGCCGCCAAAATCCCACTCTATCCGCGAAACCAAATAATTGTTTTCGATTCTTGCGTTTGGGCCCTAAACGAGCCGCGGTGACCGCGAGCCGCTCCGTCCTGATCGTCGAAGACGAGCCGTTGATCTCGATGATGCTCGAGGATTTTCTCGATTCGCTCGGCCACACGGTGTCGGGAACCTGCGACAATGTCGCCGATGCCCTTGGGCGGGTGGAGCAGGGCGGGTTCGACGTCGCGATCATCGACGTCAATCTGAACGGCCAGCAGGTCTGGCCGGTTGCGGATCGGCTCGTCGCCAAGGGCATTCCCTATGTCCTCGCCACCGGCGGCCATATCGAGCCGCCGCCCGCCGCCCATGCCCGGGCGCCGGTCCTTTCCAAGCCCTATACGCTCGATGCGATCGAGCCGGTGCTCGCCGAGGCCTGCCGCGCCTGAGCGCGCAAGAAGGCTGGCAAAGCGCGCTGACCGTCTTTAATCTCCCGCCTGGGGAACAGGGGGAGATCGATGATGACGACGGCATCCTGCGCAAGTTGCGGCGGCGCGCTCGGCGCGGCCGACCTTCAATGTCCGGCCTGCGGTGCGGGCACCGGCGCGGTGATCGGCGATCCGGCGCCGGTGGCGGCGGCGGCGCCGGCGACCGCGTCCGCGCTTTCGGACGAATCGTCGCTGACCCGGTTCGGCCAGGTCGCGAAGACGGTCGCCTTGCTCGCCTTCCTGCTGCCCTGGGTGACGATCTCCTGCGCCGGGCAGCAGATCGCATCGATCAGCGGCGCCAGGCTCGCGACCGGGATCGTGTCCATCCGCAACCCGATGACCGGCGCGGTCGAACGGCATGCCGGCTCGCAAAACTGGTTCCTGCTGCTTGCGGCGCTTGCGATCGTCCTCGCCTTGCTGGTGAGCTTCGTGCGGTCGGGCAAGGCGGGCGCGCTCGGGGGCCTCATCCTCTCGGCCGCCGCCGCCGCGCTCGCCGCCTACGCGATATTGGTCGACATTCCGCACCAGCTCCTGGCCGGCATACACCAGCAGCAGAATGGCGGCGCGGATGCCGGGTCGGGCGGCGATTTCGGCGCCTCCATGGCCAATTCGATCGAGCATGCGATCAAGGTCGATCCGGCGATCGGCTTCTGGATCACATTGCTCGCCCTGGCCGCGGCGATCGTCCTCGACTGGAGACTCCAGAGCCGGAGCGTCGATGGCGGGTGAGGAAGGCCTCAGGCGGCTGCGGTCGAGGCGGTTCTGGTTGACGACATTCCTGGTCGCGCTGCTGGTCTATGCCGCCTTCGCCGCGCTCGCTTTCGCCTTCCAGGCGCGGTTGATCTTTCCCGGCACGAGCGCTGCGCCGGTCCTTCCGGCCGGGACCCGGCCTCTCGAGATCAGGGCGCCCGGCGCCGACCTTCGCGGCGTGCTGATCCCCGCCGCCGAGCCGGCGCAGGGCGCGCCCCTGATCCTCAGCTTCGCCGGCAATGCGACCAACGGGGCCGCCGCCGCGCTCTACGTCCACGACCTCTATCCAACGGCCGACGTGATCGGCTTCCACTATCGCGGCTACAGGCCGAGCAGCGGGAAGACCGACGCCGCATCCCTGTGCGCCGACAGCCTTCTCATCCACGATTTTGCCGCGCACCGCTTTCCCGGGCGGCCAATGGTCGCGATCGGCTTCAGCATCGGCAGCGGCGTCGCTTCCTATCTTGCCAGCCATCGGCCGCTCGCCGGCCTGATCCTGGTCACGCCGTTCGATTCGCTCGAAAAGGTCGCGGCCGACCGGATGAAGTGGCTCCCGGTGCGCTGGCTGTTCCGCAACCCGATGATTTCGGCCGAGTGGCTGCGCGGGACGACGCTCCCGGTCGCGGTGATTGCCGGCGGATCGGACGATCTGGTCCGCCCCGCCCGCACCGATGCGCTCCGCCGCGCGATCCCCCATCTCGTCTACGACCGCACCATCGCCGGTGCGGATCATAACGACATATATGACAAGGCCGCCTTCCGGCATGCGATGCGGGAGGCGCTGGCCGCCGTGACGGCCGCGCGCAAGCCCTGAATGTTTCCTGCTTGTTCTCCAGGAACAGATAAGGTACATAGCCATTCACGCGTTGAATGGGCGGCGCGGACCGAATAGGCAGGGAGCGAGGCCATGGTGGCATCTCTGAAAGTCGTAACGGACGGGAATTCCGACAATATGGACAAGCAGAAGGCCCTCGAGGCCGCCCTCGCGCAGATCGACCGCGCCTTCGGAAAAGGCTCGGCGATGAAGCTGGGATCGCGCGAGACGGTCGAGATCGAGACCATCTCCACCGGCTCGCTCGGGCTCGACATCGCGCTCGGCATCGGCGGCCTGCCGCGCGGCCGGGTCGTCGAAGTCTATGGGCCGGAAAGCTCGGGCAAGACGACGCTCGCGCTCCACGTCATCGCCGAGGCGCAGCGCAACGGCGGCAGCGCCGCCTTCGTCGACGCCGAGCATGCGCTCGATCCCGTCTATGCGAAGAAACTGGGGGTCGACATAGACGAATTGATCGTATCGCAGCCCGATACCGGGGAGCAGGCGCTCGAGATCACCGACACGCTCGTGCGCTCGAACGCGATCGACGTCCTCGTCGTCGATTCGGTCGCCGCTCTGGTTCCGCGCGCCGAGATCGAGGGCGAGATGGGCGACAGCCATGTCGGCCTGCAGGCCCGGCTGATGAGCCAGTCGCTGAGGAAGCTCACCGGCTCCATCTCCAAGTCGAAATGCCTCGTCATCTTCATCAACCAGCTGCGGATGAAGATCGGCGTGATGTACGGCAATCCGGAGACGACGACAGGCGGCAACGCGCTCAAATTCTACGCTTCGGTGCGCCTCGACATCCGCCGCACCGGCCAGATCAAGGACCGCGACGATATCGTCGGCAATGCGACGCGGGTGAAGGTGGTGAAGAACAAGGTCGCGCCGCCTTTCAAGCAGGTCGAGTTCGACATCATGTATGGCGAGGGCATCTCCAAGGTCGGCGAGATCCTCGACCTCGGAGTCAAGGCCGGAATCGTCGAGAAATCGGGCGCCTGGTTCAGCTACGATTCGGTCCGGATCGGCCAGGGCCGCGAGAATGCCAAGCTCTACCTCAAGGAGAATCCGGACGTCGCCGATCGCATCGAGCGCGCGATCCGCGGCAAGACCGACGAGGTCGCCGAGGCTTTGATGACCGGCCCAAGCGCCGAGGACGATCTGTAGACGGGCAGGGTAGCGCGCTCTCCCCTCCCTTCCAGGGAGGGGAATTGGAGGTGCGGAGGGCCGGCGCGGCCTGGTCATCGGTTGGGATTCAGCTCTTGCCGAACAATTTGCCTTGTTCGGTCGCGAGCAGGATGAGAAGAGCGGCGCCCCCGAACAGGACGTCGCCGCCGACCATGGGGAGGACCGTCCCGTCGAAGGCCTGGCCGATGGCGAGGCCCAGCAGCGCGCCGCAGATCGTTCCGATCGCCCCCTGGACGGAGGAAGCGGTGCCGGCGATATGGCCCATGGGCTGCATCGCAAGCGCGCCGAGATTGGCCGAGGAGAGGCCGAAACAGGCCATGGTCGCCGCCTGAAGCGCGATGAAGGCGCCGAGGCCCTCGCCGCGCAGCGCGACCAGGAAATGAACGAGCGCGACGAGGGTGAAGCCGCTGAGCCCGAAATGGGCGATCCGCCTTGTCCCGAGCCGCTCGACCAGCCGCGAATTGGCGTAGGAGGTGATCGCCATCGGCCCGGCGATGCCGGCGAAGGCGATTGCGATCAAAGCAGGCCGGTGGAAGACGTCGAAGACGATCTGCTGGACCGAGAGGATATAGCCGATCAGCGCGCCCATCAGCACGGTGAGGGCGAGGGTGTAGCCGACCGACTGGCGGTTGGTCAGCGTCTCCCGCGCGCCGGAGAGGATCGCCGGCAGGGAGAAGGGGCGCCGATATTCGGGATGCAGCGTCTCGGGCAGGCGCAGCAGCGACCAGGCGAGCATGATCGCGGCGAAGGCGGCGAGGCCGAAGAAGATCGCCCGCCACGATGCGACGAGCAGGACGAGCTGGCCGAAGCTCGGCGCAAGCACCGGCATCAGCAGGAAGACCATGAAGGCGAGGCTCATCAGCCGCGCCATCCGCGCGCCTTCGAACCGGTCGCGGACGATCGAGACGGTGAGCACCCGGCTCGATGCCGCCGCCATGCCCTGGAGCAAACGCGCCGCCAGCAGCAGGGGGAAGCTTCCCGATGCCGCGCACAGCAAGGCGAAGGCGACGTAGAGGACGAGGCTCGTCATCAGCACCGGCTTGCGGCCGTAGCGGTCGGACAGCGGCCCGTAGAGAATCTGGGTCGTTCCGAAGCCGAGCATGTAGAAGGTGACGACGAGCTGCCGCTCATTCTCGGTCAGGACGTGCAGCGAATGGCCGATCGCCGGCAGCGCCGGCACCATCGCGTCGATCGCAAGCGAGTTGATCGCCATCAGGCCGGCGATCAGGGCGACGAATTCGCGGAAGCCCGGCCGCGTCGGCGCGGCGGCATCCCGAAGGGCAGGCGGGGGCTCGGGTCGGTTCACGCAATTCGCTTCGATGGGTTGAGACCGCCGCGGGCGGTGGCGGTTCCCTAGAGACGGACGTGCGCCTATGGAAGCGCCGAAGCGCATCGAGGCGCTGCCGAAGGGAGGGGCCATGGATCTTCGCCGCCGCGACTTCGCTCTGGGGGCCCTGGCCGCGGGAGGCGCCTTGGCCTTCGGTCCACGGCTCGTCGCCGCGCCCGCCGAATCGTCGCTCCGGCCGATGATTGGCGACGTCGTTCCGATCGGCCGCGGGGAGCGGCTTGCGCGCGTCGCCAAGGCCCAGCATCTGATGCAGCGGCTCGGTTATGGCGCGATCCTGATCGAGCCCGGCGCCTCGCTCGTCTATTTCACCGGCGTCGAATGGCATCGCAGCGAGCGGCTGACCGCGGCGCTCATCCCGGTGGAGGGCGAGACGATGATCGTCACCCCCTTCTTCGAGGAGCCGTCGGTCCGCGAGAGCCTCGCCATCCCGGCCGAGGTCCGCACCTGGCAGGAGGACGAGAATCCGCTCGCCCTCGTCGCCCAGGCGCTTCGCGACAGGAAGCTCGCCGCCCGCCCGGTCGGGATCGAGGAGACGGTCCGTTATTTCGCCGTCGACGGCCTCCAGAAGGCGCTTCCGCACACGCCGGTCCGCAACGCCGCGCCAATCGTCCGCCCCTGCCGGATGATCAAGTCGCCGGCCGAGCTCGCCTTGATGCAGAAGGCGACCGACATCACCATCGCCGCCTATCGCCACACCTACAGGCGCGTCGAACGCGGCATGCGCCCGTCGGACATCGCCTCGATCATGAACGGGGCGACGGTGGCGCTCGGCGGCAGCGTCGAGTTCGCGCTCATCCTGCTCGGCGAGGCGGCGGCCTACCCGCACGGGAGCCACAAGCCGCAGGAGGTCCGCGACGGCGAGATCGTGCTGATGGACTGCGGCTGCAACGTCCACGGCTATCAGTCCGACGTCTCGCGCACCTTCGTCTTCGGCGAGCCGAGCGCCGAGCAGCGCAAGGTCTGGGACCAGGTCCATCGCGGCCAGCAGATCGCGATCGCGGCGGCGCGGATCGGCGCGCCCGCCGGCAGCGTCGACGATGCGGTCCGCCGCCAATATGAAGCCTGGGGCTATGGCCCGCGCTACAAATTGCCGGGCCTTTCGCACCGTACCGGTCACGGCATCGGCCTCGACGGGCACGAGCCGGTCTATCTCGTCCATGGCGAGACGACGCCGCTCGCGCCCGGAATGTGCTTCTCCGACGAGCCGGGCATCTACATTCCCGGCAAGTTCGGAATCCGGCTCGAGGATTGCTTCCACATGACCGAGGCCGGCCCGCGCTTTTTCTCCACCCCGCCGCCGTCGATCGACAAGCCGTTCGACTGAGGCGGCTCGCCGCGCATCAGGTTGCTGGCGCCGGCTTCTCGCCCGCTTCGCGCAACTCCCCTTCCCACCGCGCCACGACCGCGCTGGCGACCGCATTGCCGACCACGTTGGTCGCAGACCGCCCCATGTCGAGGAAATGATCGACGGCGAGGATCAGCAATATGCCGGCCTCGGGAATATGGAATTGCGAGAGGGTCGCGGTGATCACGACCAGGCTGGCGCGCGGGACGCCGGCTATGCCCTTGGACGTCACCATCAAGGTCAGCAGCATCGCGATCTGGGTCCCGAGGGCGAGATGGATGCCATAGGCCTGGGCGATGAACAGGCTCGCGAAGGTCATGTACATCATCGAGCCGTCGAGGTTGAACGAATAGCCCAGCGGCAGGACGAATCCGGCGATCCGGCCGGGCACGCCCCATTTTTCGAGCGCTTCCAGCGTGCGCGGGAAGGCCGCTTCGGATGAGGCGGTCGAGAAAGCGAGAACGGCGGGATCGCGGATCAGCCGCACCAAAGCGCCCGTCCGGCCGCCGACGATCAGGAAGCAGGCGAGGATCAGCAGCGCCCAGAGGACGATCAGGCCGACATAGAAGCTGAGGATGAAGAAGCCGTAGGTGGCGAGGATCGCCGGCCCGCGCTCGGCCAAAGCCGCCGCCACCGCCGCGAATACGGCGACCGGGGCGAAGCGCATCACATAATCGGTGATCTTCAGCATCACCGCCACCAGCGCCTCGACCGCGCGGACGAGCGGCTGCGCTCTCTCGCCGACCGCGGTGATCGCGACTCCGACGAAGATCGAGAAGATGACGATCTGCAATATCTCGCTGTTCGCCATCGCGCCGATCATCGATTCGGGGAAGATGTGGGCGATGAAGGTGGCGAGATCGAAAGAGGAGCGGTCGACGCCGCTCCCCGCCGCTGCCGGCGGAAGCGCGAGGCCGAGGCCGCTCCCCGGATGGAAAAGCGTGACCAGCGCGAGGCCGAGCGCCAGCGAGGCCAGGCTCGCGCAGACGAACCAGGCGAGCGTACGCCCGCCGATCCGCCCGAGCGCCTTGGTGTCGCCCATATGGGCGATGCCGGCGACCAGGGTCGAGAAGACCAGCGGCGCGATGATCATCTTGATCAGGTGGAGAAAGACCGTGGTGAGGATCTTGAGGTTGCCGGCGATCTTGCCCAGCCGCGCGGCGGCGGCGGGCGTGCCGTCGTCGATCGCGGCATTGAGCGCCCAGCCGACAAGGATGCCGAGCACGAGCCCGATCAGGATGAAATAGGTCAGGCGTCTGCCCACGCGGCGGCTCCCCCGGCTGTTGCGGCGTCAGGGAAAGGCGATCGGGCCGGCGCGGTCAAGCCTCCGCTGTTTTCGTCATCCTGACGAATGTCGGGATCCATGAACACGGCGTTGAAAATCCGGCTGCTCAGTTGTTCATGGATCCGGATCAAGTCCGGGATGACGTAGATTGGGCGCCTGCGCCTATGCCGGCTCCATCACATGCTGGACCACGTCTTCGGCCAGCTTGCCGTTCAATTCGGCGAGATGGTCGAACTCCGCCTCATAGGTGGCGAGGCCCTGGCTGACCGAGCGCAATTCGGCGTCCAGGCCCTGCAGCTCCGCCTCGGGCACCAGAGCCTCGACCACCTCCCAGCGCGACCAGCCGGGGCGGCTGTCCATGCCGAGCATCTGGCCGCGGCGGCTGGCGATGGCCGAGGTGCAGCGCGAGGTCGCATAGCCCGGAGTCACGACCCGCACCTTGAACACCGGCTCGAGCAGGTGCGGCTGCGCCCCGCCCAGCGCCTCGCTCATCCCGATCCGGCCGGCGGTGCGGAAGGCGAGCTCGGAGCTGTCGACCGTATGATAGCTGCCGTCGATGAGGGTGACCGCGACGTCGACGACCGGGAAGCCGAGCGGCCCCTTCTCCATCGCGTCGCGAACGCCGGCCTCGACCGCCGGTATATATTGCTTGGGGACCGAGCCGCCATGGATCTTCTCGTCGAACCTGAAGCCCTCGCCGCGATCGAGCGGCCGGACCTCGATGACGACGTCGCCGAACTGGCCGTGGCCGCCCGACTGCTTCTTGTGGCGGCCGCGCTGGGTCACAGGCTTGCGGATCGATTCCTTGAAGCCGATCGTCGGCGGCTTGGCGTTGACCGCGACGCCGTAGCGCCGCTTCAATTTGGCGAGCGTCACCTTCAGATGCTCGTCGCTGATCCCCTTGAGCCGCGTCTCGTGCAGCGCCTCGTCCTGCTCCCAGCTCAGCGACGGATCCTCCTCGCAGAGCTTCTGGAGCGCGGTCGAGAGGCGGACGTCGTCCTTGCGGTCCTGGGTGGTGATGGCGAGCGCGTAATTGGAGGGCGGCAGGCCGAGCTCCGGCGCCTTGCCGCCGCCGCCAAGCCACTGGCCCGCGGCGACGCCCTCGGCCTTGGCAATGGCGACGACGTCGCCCGGCTCGGCCCTGGAGATCTTGGCCGTCTTCTCGCCCTGGACGGAGAAGAGCGTGCCGACGCGGACGGTTCCGCCGTCGGACGTCTTCAATTCCGCGCCCTCGCTGAGCGCTCCGCCGAACACGCGCGCCAGCGCCAGCCGCCCCATCGTGCCGCCATGATAGATTTTGAAGACGAAGGCGCAGCCGCCCTTCGTCCCCAGCCGCTCGGCGGCGGCGGAAGGCGGCGGCGCGTCGTGGCGCAGGGCCTTCATCAGCCGGCGGACTCCGAAGCCGTTCAGCGCCGAGCCGAACAGGACTGGGACGACCAGATTCTCGCGGGTCTCGCGGGAGATGTCGGCGAAGATGGCGGCACGGTCGGGCTGCTCGTCCATCAGCAATTGCTCGAGCAGGGCGTCGTCATGGTCGGCGAGCTGCTCCAGCATGTGGAAACGGTCCTGGGTCTCGCGCTCGGCGAGGCCGGCGGGGATGTCGATCCGCTCGGACGGCTTGCCCGGCCGGTAATGGAAGGCGCGTTCGAGGGCGAGATCGACGAAGCCGGTGATCTTCTCGCCTTCGCGGATCGGAATCTGGCGGGCGACGAGCGGCGAGGCGCTCATCGGCTGCAATGCTTCGAGCAGGCCGCGGATGCTGCCGCGCGCCTGGTCGATCTTGTTGACGAAGATGAGGTGGGGAACGCCGAGCGATTCCAATTGCCGCAGCGCCGGCTCGGCGAGGATGGCGCGGTCCGTCTCGGGATCGACGACGACGATGGCGAGATCGGCGGCGGCCATGGCAAGCGCCCCGTCCGCCGAGAAGCCGACCGATCCCGGCGAATCGGCGACGACGAAGCGATCGCCCATGAAATCGAAATGGAGGAGGTTGAGCTCGGTCGATCCGCCGCGCGCCCGCGCTTCGGGACTCGAATCGCCGGCGCTGCTGCCGGCGTCGACATTGCCCTGGCGATCGATCGTCCCGGCGGCGAAGAGCAGGGCTTCGGCGAGGCTGGTCTTGCCCGCGCCGCCCGGTCCGACGAGCGCGATCGTCCTGGTGCCAACCGATCTTTCCGGCATGAATCTCTCCTCTCGATCCGCATCGCGCGACCCGCGAGAAGCGCGTTCGCGCCGAACTCCAAGCCTTCGTCCCTTTGCTTGCGAAGCGCAAGGGGGTGGCGGGAACGCGGCGGTGCAACGACAGTTTAGGACGACGGCGGGTGTCGTTCGCCCGCTTTGTCGGAGGAGCGTCGTGCCTCAGCCCGCCACGTTCGCGATCGCAGCCGGGCTTTGCGCCATTGGATCGGCGATCGGCGTCACTCTTGGTCACGCGACGCTCGACCAGATCAATCCGGCCGATTTCCAGGATCCGTCGTTCGCGTCGGACCTTTCGCCCGGCCATACTCCCGCCGACTGGGCGCAGGTGCAGGCCGAGGAATATCGCGCCGCCGCCCGGCAGGTCCTGCCCGAAGGTTGCCCCAACTGCGCCTGGCCGGTCGCGCCGGTGCCGCCCGAGGATCCGGCCGTCGCCCGCTACGACCAGCCGCGCACCGCCGCGGTGCCGCAGGAGTGGGTGGAGACGCCGGTCCGCGCCATCGCCATCCAGGAACCGCCGCAGCCGGACCTGGTCCAGGTCGAACGCTACGCGCATTATCAGGTCGAGCAGCCCGTCCAGCAGGCGACCAACGCCAGTCCGGTCGTCGCACAGGATATTGGCGGCGCGAAGGATATCGGCGGCGCGCAGGATAAGGGCGGCACGAAGGACAGGCGCGGCACCAGCACGCAATAGTTGCCCGCCTCCGGCCTGTTGCCTACATCGGCGGCATGACCTCGACCAACGACATCAGGCGCGCATTCCTCGACTATTTCGGCGCCAACGGACACCGGATCGTGCCCTCGTCGCCGCTCGTCCCGCAGAACGACCCGACCCTGATGTTCGTCAATGCGGGGATGGTGCCGTTCAAGAACGTCTTCACCGGCCTGGAGACGCGGCCTTATTCGACCGCCACCTCCTCGCAGAAATGCGTTCGCGCCGGCGGCAAGCATAACGACCTCGACAATGTCGGCTACACCGCCAGGCATCACACCTTCTTCGAGATGCTCGGCAATTTCTCGTTCGGCGATTATTTCAAGGAGCGGGCGATCGCGCTCGCCTGGGATTTGCTGACGAAGGAATGGGGCCTGCCGGCCGACCGGCTGACCGCGACCGTCTATCATAATGACGACCAGGCCTTCGACCTGTGGCGGAAGATCTCCGGCCTGCCGGACGCGCGGATCATCCGCATCCCGACCAAGGACAATTTCTGGGCGATGGGCGACAACGGCCCGTGCGGGCCCTGCTCGGAGATCTTCTACGATCACGGCGCCGATATTCCCGGCGGGCCTCCGGGATCGCCGGACGAGGATGGCGACCGGTTCGTCGAGATCTGGAACCTCGTCTTCATGCAATATGAGCAGGCGAACAATGAGATCGTCCGCGAGCTGCCGGACCCGTCGATCGACACCGGCATGGGGCTGGAGCGGATCGCCGCGGTGCTGCAGGGCGTCCACGACAATTACGACACCGACATCTTCCGCGCGTTGATCGCGGCGTCGAGCGAGCTGACCCGGACCAAGGCGGAAGGCGCGAAGAAGGCCAGCCACCGCGTCATCGCCGATCACCTCCGTGCCTCGGGCTTCCTGATCGCCGACGGCGTGCTGCCCGCGAACGAGGGCAGGGGCTATGTCCTGCGCCGGATCATGCGTCGCGCGATGCGCCATGCCCATCTGCTCGGCGCGGCCGAGCCTTTGATGTGGCGGCTCGTGCCGGCGCTGGTGGCCGAGATGGGCGCTGCCTATCCCGAATTGGTCCGCGCCCAGCCTTTGATCGAGGAGACGCTGAAGCTCGAGGAAACCCGCTTCCGCCGGACGCTCGACAACGGCCTTCGCCTGCTCGACGAGGCGACCGGCGCGATGAAGCCGGGCGGGATCCTGCCCGGCGAGGTCGCCTTCCGCCTCTACGACACGTACGGCTTCCCCTACGACCTCACCGAGGACGCGCTTCGGGCGCAGGGTTACGGCGTCGACCGCGCCGGCTTCGAGGCCAGGATGGCCGAGCAGAAGGCCGCCGCCCGCGCCGCCTGGAAGGGATCGGGCGAGAAGGCTTCGGACGAGATCTGGTTCGACATCGCCGAGGCGCTCGGCTCGACCGAGTTCACCGGCTATTCCGGCCATGAAGGGGAGGGGCAGGTCGTCGCCTTGGTGAAGGACGGCGCCCGCGTCGACCGTGCCAGGGCCGGCGACAAGGTGGCGATCCTCACCAACCAGACGCCTTTCTACGGCGAGAGCGGCGGCCAGATGGGCGACACCGGCACCATCACCGGCGGCGTCGCCGGCGAAGGGGGCCTCGTCGCGGAGGTTCAGGACACGACCAAGCCGCTCGGGCGGCTCCATGCCCATCATGCCCTCATCCGCGCGGGCGAGATTGCGGTTGGCGACGCCGTCCATCTCAAGGTCGATGCCGAGCGGCGCGGCCGAATCCGCGCCAATCACAGCGCGACCCATCTGCTCCACGCGGCCTTGCGCCACCGGCTCGGCGGCCACGTCACCCAGAAAGGCAGCCTCGTCGCGCCCGACCGCTTCCGCTTCGACTTCTCGCACCCCAAGGCGCTGACCCCCGAGGATATCGCCGCGGTCGAGGAGGAGGTGAACCGCCATATCCGCGAGAATGAGGATGTGGCGACGCGGCTGATGACCCCGGACGAGGCGATCGCCGAGGGCGCCATGGCCCTGTTCGGCGAGAAATATGGCGACGAGGTCCGGGTCCTCTCGATGGGCCGCAACGACGATGCCAGCTATTCGGTCGAATTGTGCGGCGGCACCCATGTGAGCGCGCTCGGCGACATCCAGCTCTTCAAGATCGTCTCCGAAAGCGCGGTCGCCGCGGGCGTCCGCCGGATCGAGGCGCTGACCGGCGAGGCGGCGCGCCAGTGGCTCACCGAGCGCGAGAACAAGCTTCGGGAAGTCGCTGCAACGCTGAAGGCTTCACCCGAGGAAGTACCGGCCCGCGTAGCGAGCCTGGTCGAGGACCGCCGCCGACTCGAACGCGAGCTGGCCGAGGCGAAGAAGGCGCTGGCGCTTGGCGGCGGCGGCGCCGCCGAGCCGCAGGGGCCGGAACAGGTCGGCGGCCACGGCTTCATTGGCCAGGTGATCGAAGGCATGGATCCGAAAGAGCTGCGCGGTCTCGTCGACGACGCCAAGAAGCGCGTTGGATCAGGCGTGGTCGCGCTCGTCGCGGTGAATGAGGGCCGCGCCAGCGTGGCCGTGGGCGTGACGGACGATCTTGCCTCTTCGCGAAGCGCCGTTGACCTCGTTAGGCGCGCGGTGACGGAACTGGGCGGCCAAGGTGGCGGCGGCCGCCCCGACATGGCACAAGGCGGCGGCCCTGATGGCGCCAAGGCGCAGGCCGCGGTCGACGCAGTCAGGGCGGCCCTTGGCGAAGAAGCTGTAGCGGCATGAGGCTGGCCGAGCGGCGGCGCTGGTGCCTTGCGCTGCTCGGCCCGTGCCTTTGGCTGGCGGCATCCACGCTGCCAATGATCGGCGGCATCGCCGAGCATCAATATCGTTGTCGTGGTCGCGTCTACACCGGCCATTTCGACGATTGCTTCAACGATTATCTTCCCATTCTGGAGATGGTCGCCCCTGTCCTCGCGCTGCTGCTCGCCTATCCGTTCGCCCGGTTTGCCTTCTCGCTGTACGCGCCGCCGGTGGAGCAGCGGCGAGCGCGATGGCGGCTCGCGACGAAGGGCGATCCCGCCGGTCTTTGGCCGCCCCTCCATGCCTTTGCCGCGATCGGTGTCATGTGGTGCCTGTGGCGAGCAGTCACCTACCGTGCGGCACGCGAGTTCCTGCCTTTTCGCCTGTTTTGGACTGCGTTCGGGCTTTGGTTCGCTGCCGGACTTGTTGCTGCGCTTCCGTCGGCTAAAGAGCGCTGACCCATGCCAGTCGCGAGTGCGGTGATGAGGGTCGCTTCAGGCCGAATCGATGGCGTAATCCTCGCCGTAGAATTTGCTCGTGCTGCGGGTGTGGAATGCGATCGCCTTGATCGGCTCGTATTTCGGCGGCCCCAGCCCGGGCAGCACCTCCAAACTCTCATCCTCCCAGACATAGACGGCGATCGGGAATGAAACTCGCGCCCGTGCCAAATGCGACCGGTCGCGGGGCTTGCCGACGCGGTGGGTCGTCGAGGGAAGCCGGTCGTTCGAGACACGCTGCATATAGTCGCCGGTGTTGATGATGATCGAGCCGTAAGGGGCGTTGAGGCGCACCCATGCCCGGCTGCGATGGTTCCACACCTGGAGGCCCTCGACCCGGCTCGCCGGCAGGATCGTGAACAGGTCGACATCCTCATGCCCGAGCAGCCGGCCGGCGCCCGAGCCATCCTGGTCCGCGCTCATCGGCGGGTAGTAATTGGCCCTGAGGCCGAAATTCGTGTTGGTCAGCTTGTCGTCATAGATATTGGGATCGCAGCCCAGGCCCTGGAACATCGCCTGCGCGATCGGCTTGAAAAGGGCTTCGTGGGCGAGCGCGAGGCGGCGGAACTGGCGCTCATGCTCCGCGCGCGGCCAAAAATCCTCGACGCGGAACGGCCCGGCCCGGCCCTGCGGAATATCGAAGGCGCGGCGGCACCAGACCCAGCCTTCGACCAGGTCCGGATGAATCTCGCTGGTCTCCTCGATCGGGAAATAGCCCTGCGCGACGGAGCCGTGGCGCGCCGCCCGGAATCGCATCTTCTCGTGGAGCGAGGTCGACGTGAAAAGGTCGAGGACGCTTTCCTCGATCTCGTCATAAAGCGCCGCATCGACGCTGTGGCCGACGAGGATTGCGAAGCCGATCTCCTGCAGCGCCGCCGTGAAGGTCTCGGCGAAACGCGCTTTGTCCCGGGCATTGCCGTGGAGGAACGGCGCCAGGTCGAGCGTCGCGATCTTATAATCCTCGTCGAACGCATCGCTTTCGTGCTCGGCAAGGCGATAGGTGTGTGCCTTGCGCACCTGGTCGAAACGGTTGAAATCCTGGTTGAGCGCGGGCTCGGCGGGGAGGGCGGTCACGACTGCACCTCTTCCGCGAGCGCGAGCGGGGCTTCCGCCGCCTCGATCGTGCCCTCGCGGCGGCCCTTCATCGATGCGCGCGCCATCACCGCGGCGGCATAAAGCACGACGACGAAGACCAGCCAGCGCAACGCGTCGATCGGCATCGTCTTCACGATGAATGCAGCGACGAGCACGCCGGGGATCCCCCCGATGGCGAGGCCGAGCACGATCCTGAGGTCGACCTGCCCGATCGAGATGTGCTTCATGCTGGCGCCTGCCCCCATCAGCGAGGCGCCGCCCGCCATGATCGGAAAGCAGAGCCTCGGGTCCATGCCCATCAGGCTCAGCATCACCAGAGTGGGCGCGTAATTGCCAACGCCGAAATTGGCGAGGATTCCGAAACCCAAACTGGCGATGATGGCGACGATCATCAGCCCGAGCGGGAGGCCGGTCGCCGTCCCGCCACCGGGAAAGAGGTGCAAATTGGTCATCGCAAAAGCCGCCGCGGCCAGCACGAGGCCCACCGCGACGATCATCTGGACGATCCACACCCGTGCCCGCACCACGAGGCGCACGCCGACCAGGCCGCCGATGAGCGTGGCGATCGCGCAACCGAACAGCAGCACCGGATCGACCAGCACACCAAGCAGGAGGAGAAAGATGATGCTCTCGGTCATCGCCGGCGGCGTGAGGCCGCAAAGAAGCGTCGGAGGGATCAGCCGGTCGGGAACCATGCGCCGGAAGCGGAGCCAGGCTGTGGTCGTGGCGAACGAACCGATGCCGAGGGTGTCGAAGAAGTTCACGATCGCGCCCAGAGCGAGGGCTTCCAGACCGGGCAAGGCGCGCTTTGAGACAGCCGCACGGACTAGGGCGAGCCCGTAGGTAAGAACGGCTATGCCGAGGATGACGAGCAGCGCGACGAGCATGATACACCGCTATCCTGCGCCCGGGAGAGTGCGTGTGCAACTTCGTAGCGGCTGGTGGCCATGGCCCCGAGTCAGGCGCTAGGATAGCCTATGGCCCCATTGCCCAAAGAGCTGGATCTGGTCTGCGCGGATTTCGGCGCCGCGCTCGACCTGCTGCGCAATCTCGGGCTGCGACTCGAAATCATCTATCCGGCGGACGAGCCGCACAGCGCCGTCCTGAGCCACGACGGCACGATCATTCGCCTGACCTCACGCCCGGATGCGCCTCCGGCCTCGGTCACCCTGCCCGAATTCCGGCCCGAATTCGTCGTGACACACGCCAGCGGCGATTCCGGAGAGGGCCGCGCGGGAATGCGCTACCGCGACCTGATCCCGGGCCGGCTCGGTGGCCGTTACATTGCCTCGCACATCACGATCCCGGAGGGCGGACCCGTCGCCGACTGGGTCCATTTCCACCGCATCGCGGTCCAGCTCATCTGCGTCCGCAGGGGTTGGGTGCGCGTCGTCTATGAGGACCAGGGCCCGCCGTTCGTGATGCAAGCCGGCGATTTGGTCCTGCAGCCGCCGGGGATCCGCCATCGCGTCCTCGAAAGCTCGCCCGGGCTCGAAGTGGTCGAAATCACCTGTCCGGCCTTGCACGAGACCCTGGCCGAGCATGAGATGGACTTGCCGAACGGCGGGCCCGTCGCGTCACGGCTCTATGGCGGGCAACATTTCCTGCATCACGTGGCCGCGACGTCGTCCTGGACGGCATGGCACGGCGCCGAAGCGCAGGAGACGCAAGTGAGCGACGCCAGCGGCAGGCTCGCCGAAGCGCGTATCCTCAAGCCCGGCGCATCGGGGATGATCGCCGTGCCGCCCCACGACGGGGAGCTTGTGTTCGGCTTCGTTCTCGAAGGCCGGGTTCAGCTCGATCATGGACATAGCTATGAGCTCGGCCCAGCCGACTCGTTCGTGATCCCGCCGGGAGAAGCGTGGCGCCTGCGCGAAACGTCGGACGATTTCCGGCTGCTGCACGTCACCACCGGGCGCATTCGCAGATGATCAGTCATGACGAGAAGAGTTAGGCGGCGCCCTCTTCCTCCGCCGGCGGCTCCCATCCAAAGACGCTTCTCCCGCCATAATCGTGCGAGCGCTGCCGTTCCTCGGCCATGAACGCCTCGAACGACGGGCCACTCGCATGGCGTTCCAGCCGACGGGCCTGCTCGTCGAGGCGGCGGATGGCGCCAAGCTTTTCCTCGTTGCCGAGCTTCGCATTCCGGACGGCGCTTTTCAGGATGCCGATCGTCTTGTCATAGACCCTGGTCGGGACCGGATAGGGATGCCGGTCCTTGCCGCCATGAGCGAGCGAGAAACGGGCCGGATCGGCGAAGCGGCAGGGGGCGCCATGGATCACCTCCGCCACCATCGCCAACGAGCGCACCGTCCGTGCGCCGACGCCGGGGACGAGCAATAATTCGGGGAAATCCCTCGGCCCTGCTTCGGCGGCGGCGGCGAACGTGCCGTGGAGGCGGCGGATCATGACGTCCTCAGCCTTCACCTCGTGCCGATCGGGCAGGATAAGGTGGGGGAGGGTGGGTTCAGTCGTATCGACTGCTTTCGGATCGGGCCGCAGCATCGACGCCGCCTCGCGGGCAAGCTTGTCCGGCCCGAGGGTCGTCAGCAGTTCGAGCTGGGCGTTCCGCGAGGCTAAGGCGCGGCGGTCGGCGAGGTTTACGATCTCGCCCTGCGCCGGCCCTTCGATCGCGGCATGGGGCGCGTCGATAAAGCTGGTCAGACCCTCGGAAAGCCAATGGTAGCGGCGCGCGGTGCGGCTGCCGTCGTTCATGCCCTGCTGGACGACCGTCCATTTGCCGTCGTCGGTGACGATGAAGCCGTGGAGATAGAGGTCGAACCCGTCCTGCACGGCGGCGCTGTCGACCTTGGCGACGAGGCGGCTTGCTTTAGCAAGGTCCGCGCCGTCGAAGCCGGCGCGGTCGCCGGCGGCGACCAGCTCCGCCGGCGTCCGCCGCGAGTGGCGGCCGCGGCCGCCGCAGACATGGATGCCGAGCTCGCCGGCGCGCGGGTTGAGCCCGCGCTTCAGCGCGCCGATCACGCTGGTGGTGATTCCGGACGAATGCCAGTCCATTCCCATCACCGCGCCGAACGACTGGAACCAGAAGGGATGGGCGAGCCGGCGCAGCAATTCGTCGCGGCCATAATGGTGGACGATCGCTTCGGAGACGATCGTGCCGAGCTTCGTCATCCGCTCGCCGAGCCAGGCGGGCACGCGGCCGCCATGGAGCGGCAGATCGGCGCTTCCGGCGCGCTTGGCCATGACACACTCCAACAGAACGGAGGGGGAACATTAGCAGGGCCGGACCGAGCGCGCCAGCCGGAGATGACGCTCCCGCCTTCGCCGTGCTAGCCGGGCCGGGATGATCCAGCATCTCCTCCCGTCCGGCCTCGCAGCCCCCTATCTGGTCAGCGAATGGATCATCCGGATCGTCATGCTCTTCTTCGTGCCGACGCGGCGCACGCCGCAGGCGGCGCAGGCGTGGCTGCTGCTGATCTTCTTCCTGCCGATCCCGGGCGCCATCCTCTACGCGGCGATCGGCCGGCCCCGCTTCCCGGGCTGGCGCACGGAGCGTTTCCACCGGCTCGCACCCTTCTTCAGCGAGGTCGCATCCAGGCTGCGCGCGGCGGGCGCCGCCGCGGAAGGGGATGAAGCCGCCGCTTTGGCCGGCCGCCTCGGCGCGCTTGCCGCGACGCAGGGCAATGCGATCGAGTTCCTGGCCGATTACGATGAGACGATCGCGCGCATCGTCGAGGATGTCGATGCGGCTCAAGAGAGCATCCGCATCCTCATCTACATCTTCGCCGACGACGAGACCGGTCAGCAAGTGATCGATGCCCTCTGTCGCGCGGCGGCCCGCGGAGTCGCCTGCCATGTGCTGATCGACGCCTTCGGCTCGCACCGCTGGAGCCGCCATGTCCTCAAAAAGCTGAACGAAGGCGGCGTCGAGGCGCGCAAGGCCTTGCCGTTCCGGCTCGTCCACCGCCGCACCCGCAACGACATGCGCAACCATCGCAAGCTCGTCGTGATCGACGGCCGCATCGGCTATGCCGGCTCGCAGAATATCGTCGACAAGAGCTTCCGGCCTGGAATCGTCAATCGCGAGCTGGTGGCGCGGCTGACGGGGCCGATCGTCGCGGAGATGGACGCGGTCATCGTCGGCGACTGGTATCTGGAGACCGAACAGATGCTGCCGACCGCGCCGGTTCCGGCGCCGGCCGGGGAGGCATTGCTCCAGCTTCTTCCCAGCGGCGCCGACTATCCGCTGGAAGGGTTCGAGACGCTGCTCGTCTGGCAGCTCCACCGGGCCGAGAGGCGGGTAATCGTGACCACGCCTTATTTCGTGCCCGACCAGGATGTGCTCGGCGCGATGCGGACGGCGGTGGCGCGCGGCATCGAGGTCGATCTCGTCGTGTCGAAGATCGCCGACCAGAAACTGGTCAGCCTTGCCCAGCATTCCTATTTCGTCGACCTGCTCCACGCCGGCGTGACGATCTGGCGCTTCCCCGATTTCCTGCTCCACGCGAAGCATGTCAGCATCGACGGAAAGCTCGCCATTCTCGGATCGAGCAATGTCGACCTGCGCTCCTTCCAGCTCAACGACGAGGTGAGCCTGCTGCTGTTCGACGCGGAATCGATAGGGCGCCTCGAAGCGATCCAGCGCGCTTCGATCGAACAGAGCGACCGGCTGACACCCGAGCAATGGCAGACACGGTCGCGGATCCAGAAATTGCTCGAAGGCATCGCCCGGCTGGTCAGCCCACTGCTTTAGGAGCAACTCCCTCCGCTCATCCTGAATAGAGTTTATCCTGAGCGCCTGCCTTGCAGGCAGTCGAGGGGCTGCTCGGCATGAGCGGGGGGTGCGACAATCGCGGGCCGCTATTGCGGCCTGACGTCACGCAGCCGCCTCCGCTTCAACCCCGGCTCCTCGGCCAGCTCGCCCTGCTCCATGATCTCCTTGCGCAGGGCGGCGCGCTTTTCGTGGATCGAGGCGATGACCGGGCCCATGGCGAGGCCGAGATCGACCAGCACCGCTTCCGAAAGCTGGAGCGAGGCTTCGAGCGTCTCCGGCACCGCGTCGGTCGCGCCGGCGCGGTAGAGCTCTGCCGCGTGGGCGGCGTCGCGGGCGCGGGCGACGATGATGAGGTCGGGGCACCAGGCGCGCACCTTGCGGGTCAGCCGCACCGTCAGCACCGGATCGTCCATGGTGAGCACGAGCGCGGCGGCATGGCCGAGCTGGAGCCTGTCGACCAGCTCGTGCCGCGAGACGTCGCCGAAAATGACCGGGAGGCCCTGCCGCCTATGGCCGGCGACCGAATCGACGTCCGAATCGACCGCGACATAGGCCCGGTCGTGGGCCGCAAGCATCTCCGCGACCATCCGCCCGACCCGGCCGAAGCCGATGACGACGACGCGCCCCGCTTCCGGCGCCGGCAGCTCCGCCTCGCTCTGCAGGTCAACCCGGCGCCCGGCGTGGCGGCCGATGCGGGCGAGGAAAGGCGTGATGGTGAGGCCGACCGCCGTCACCACGGTCCAGAATTGCTGCGTCGAGGGATCGATCAGGCCGGCGGCCGAGGCGGCGGCGAGGACGATGAGCGTGGTCTCGGACGGCGAGGCCATCAGGAATCCGGTCTCGGCCGCGACCGCCTTGCGCGCGCCGCCGAGACGGAGCAGCCCGCCGGTGACCGCCGCCTTGACCAGAACGACGCCGGCG
>DASUHH010000035.1:0-28696 GCA_036273615.1 Allosphingosinicella sp.
TAGAGCGTTGCGCGAAAAGGTGGGTACCGGCTTTTCGCAATAAGCAACGCGA
Organism: Allosphingosinicella sp.; assembly: GCA_036273615.1. Taxonomy (GTDB): domain Bacteria; phylum Pseudomonadota; class Alphaproteobacteria; order Sphingomonadales; family Sphingomonadaceae; genus Allosphingosinicella. The sequence continues at coordinate 53 of DASUHH010000035.1, forward strand.
CAACAAAGGGTTCTGGAGCGGGCTGTGATTCAATCCAGTCACAGCCCGCTCTAGGATCGCCCGGGCTGGCCCTTGCGCGACGGCTATGCTTTAGCCGCGGCGATGCGCGCCGCGGCGACGCGGCATGTCCTCTATCCGTAACAGCAGGGCGACAGGAACCAGCCTCATGACCCTCCGCTTTCTCCTCGCCGGCATCGCGCTTGCGCTCGCCGCGCCGGCCGCCGCTCAGCCCGCGCCGCCCGCGACTCCGGTCCTCGCCGATCCGGCCGAGCAGCGCGCGCCGGTCGTCATCCTGGTCTCGATCGACGGCTTCCGTCCCGATTATCTCGACCGCGGCCTCACCCCCAATCTCTCCGCCCTCGCCGCCTCGGGCGTGAGCGGGCCGATGATCCCCTCCTTCCCGAGCAAGACCTTCCCCAACCATTATACGCTCGTCACCGGCCTCAGGCCGGACCATCACGGAATCGTCGACAATGAGATGGAGGATGCGCGCCGGCCTGGCGTGACGTTCAGGATCGGCGATCCGAAGCAGGCGCTCGATTCCTTCTGGTGGAACGAGGCGGAGCCGATCTGGATCACCGCCGAGAAGCATGGCGTGAGGACCGCGACGATGTTCTGGCCGGGCGCCGAGGTCGATTTCGGCGGCCGTCGCCCGTCGAGCTGGGCGCGGTTCGATTCCCATATCACCAACGCCCAGAGGGTCGAGACGGTGATGGACTGGATGCGGCGGCCGGCGGCGATCCGCCCGCATTTCGTCACCCTCTATTTCGACAATGTCGATCATGCGGGCCACGGCCACGGCATCCACTCGGACGAGGTGAGCCATGCGATCGCCGACGTCGATTCCCATATCGGCGACCTCGTCCGCGGCCTCGCGGCACTGCACCAGCCGGCCGACATCGTCATCGTCTCCGATCATGGCATGGCCGATCTCAGCCCCGACCGGGTGATCCGCATCGACCATATGGTGCCGCCCTCGGCCCTGCACATGGTGGTCGACGTCAGCCCCTATGCCGCCTTCGACGCGGCGCCCGGCGGGCGGCAGGCGGCGGAGAAACTGCTCGGCCACCACCCGCATATGGATTGCTGGCGCAAGAGCGGGATACCGGCGCGGCTCGACTATGGCCGCAATCCGCGCGTTCCCGACTATCTCTGCCTCGGCGAGGTCGGCTGGATCGTCGCGTCGAAGGATCCGGGCGACAGGCTGCTGAAGGGCGATCATGGCTATGACAATCGCGCGCCCGACATGCGCGCGACCTTCATCGCCGCCGGGCCGGACCTGCGCCGCGGCCTCCGCATCCCGGCGTTCGACAATGTCGACCTCTACCCCCTGCTCGCGCGCCTCATCGGCATCGCGCCGCTTGCCAATGACGGCGACGCGACCCTGGTCGACGAGGCGGTGGCGCCCGGGAAAAGCGGCCGATGATCTGGTTCGAGGATATCGAGATCGGGAGGGAGACCGAGTTCGGCTCTTACGCGGTGACTCGCGAGGAGGTGCTCGACTTCGCGCGCAAATATGATCCGCAGCCCTTCCACCTTTCGGACGAGGAAGCCGCCAAGACCCATTTCGGGCGCCTCTCCGCCTCGGGCTGGCATACCTGCGCGATGACGATGGGCGTGATCGCGCGCCATGTCGTGCGCGAGGAGCAGGCGGGTCTCGGTTCCCCTGGAATCGACGAGCTTCGCTGGCTGAAGCCGGTCTATCCGGGCGACACGCTGCACGTGAGCGGGCGAATCGTCGACAAGACCCCGTCGCGCAGCAAGCCCGACATCGGCTCCTTCCGCACCGAGACGACGGTCACCAACCAGGACGGCGTGCCGGTGATGCGCTTCACCTCGATCGTGCTGATCCGCCGCCGCCCCGACTGAATCCGCCTCGAGGGTTATTAGCGGCACTGATAGCTCTCGCGAATCGATATCGTTCGGCGCGAGCCGGGCGTCGCCTTATGCCGGTACCGACGGGGGATCGGCGTCGTTCGGGCGCTCCGGCGACAGGATGAAATCATGCGACTTGCGGCTTTGAAAGCGGCTCTTGCCGCCCTGGTCCTGTGCCTGTGCGCGTCGCCTTCGCGCGCGGCGGCGCCGGCGGCCACCATCGTCGAGGCCGCGCGATTGCTCGATCCGAAGACCGGCCATGTTCTCGCGCCGGCCGCCGTGCTGGTCGAGGGCAGCAGGATCCGCGAGGTCGGCGCGCCCGCCGACGTTCGACGCCACGCGCCCAATGCCGCGGTGATCGACCTTGGCGGCGCGATCCTGCTGCCCGGGCTGATCGACAGCCACACGCATTTGCTGCTCGACGTGATCCCGCCGCCCGAGGCCGAGCTCCATCGCCGCTATAATGGCGAGTTCGCCCCTTCGCTCTTGCTGGCGATCGCGGAATCGCCGGCCAAGCGGGTGCTGCTCGGGGCGCGGCTCGCGCGCGAGGACCTGGAGAGCGGCTTCACGACCGTCCGCAATCTCGGCCATTCGGGCGTGGACGGCGACACGGCGCTGCGCGACGCGATCGATGCCGGCCAGATCCAGGGGCCGCGGATCCTCGCGGCGGGCCGCAAGCTGATCGCGCCCGGAAGCTATCTGCAGAGCCTCAATCCCGCCCTCGCCAAGGCGATCCTCGACCAGGAATTCCTGCTCGTCGACAGCGTCGACCATGGCCGCGAGGCGGTGATGCGGAACGTCTTCTACAATGTCGACGTGATCAAGGTGACGCTCGGCAACGACATGTCGGTCGACGAGGTCGCGGCGATCGTCGCCGAGGCCCATCGCCAGCACCTCAAGGTCGCGGTCCATGCCGCCGACGCCGCAAGCATCCAGATCGCGATCGACGCCGGGGTCGATTCGATCGAGCATGGCAACGAAATCACCGACGCCCAGCTCCAGGCGATGCGGGCGAAAGGCATCTTCTTCGACTTCACGCCGACCTTCTACGACGATTTCTGGGCCAGGCTTCACGAGACCAGCGTCCTTTCCCCCGCATTCCGGGCGAGCCTCGCGGCGAACGTGGCGCGCGGGCGACAACGTGCCGCGGCCCTGGTCGCGCGGGTGCTTCGCTCCGGCGTGAAGTTCGCCGCCGGCTCGGACATGTGCTGGTATTATGAGGACAAGACGCGCGGCGAGGCGTCCGCGACCATGTTCGGCGCCCTGGGCAAGGCGGGCGCGCCGCCGCTCGACATCATCCGGGCGGTGACCAGCAACGCCGCCGAGATGCTCGGCTGGAGCGACCGGATCGGCACGATCGAGCCCGGAAAGCTCGCCGATATGGTCGCGGTTTCCGGCGACCCGCTTACCGACGCCGCCGAGCTCGAACGCGTCCGCTTCGTGATGAAGAATGGCGCCGTCGTGCGAAACGATCTTGAAGCCAGCGGCCACGGTGTGTGAACGGTCCGGCGTGGCGGTGAAGATCCTCTCCTACGACCATGTCGGCATCAGGGTGACCGATGCCGAACGCGCGCGCGCTTTCTACGCCACGCTCGGATTCGCTCTGGACGCCGCTTTTTCGACCGAGACGGCGGTCGAGATGGTCAACGCTTCGGGGGTGCGGATCAACCTGATCCTGAACGGAGTCCCGACCGAAACCGGCGACAATGTGCTTCTCGACCGGCCGCTCAAATGGCCCGGCTACACGCACGCCGCCTTCGTCGTCGACCGGCTGGACGATATTCTCGCCTGGGCCGCCGGCCACGGCGTCCGGATCACGGAGGGGCCGGTCGACTGGGGCCGGCGCCTCACCTGCTTCCTTCGCGATCCCGATTCCAATGTGCTCGAATTCAACCAGCTGAAGATGCCGCCCTGCATCCTGGTCCTCGGCCAGAAGAATTATTCCTCCTGGTCGATGCGCGCCTGGCTGCTCATGCGCTGGCTCGGCCTGGATTTCGAGATCGAGACGGTTCCGCTCTACCGCGAGGACAGCCGGCCCAGGGTCCGCGCGCTCGGCGGCGAGACCGGCCTGGTCCCCGTGCTTCGGCTCGGCGACCTGGCGATCTGGGACACGCTCGCCATCTTCGAAACGCTCCACGAGCGCCATGGCGGCGTGTGGCCCGCCGACGCGCCGCAGCGGGCGCGGGCGCGCAGCCTGTGCGGCGAGGTGCATTCGGGCTTCAACGCCCTTCGCGAGGCGCTGCCCGTCAACATTCGGGCGCGCGGCCGCAAGGTGCCGCTAACGCCGGCGGTCGAGGCGGATATCGAGCGCGTCGCCGCCATCTGGAGCCGTCCTTCGCGGACCGGGAGCGACTGGCTGTTCGGGGAATTCGGCGCGGCCGACATCATGTTCGCGCCGGTGGCGACGCGATTCCAGACCTATGGGATCATCCTCCCGCAGCCGGCCTCGGCCTATCAGGCGAGGTTGCTCGCCCATCCGCTGGTCGCGTCATGGCTCGCTCTGGGGGCGGCCGAGACGGACACGATCCCAAGCCTCGAACGGGGCGTCTGAGCCGGCGATTGGGGCGGTGTTAGAGCATTGTGCGAAAAGGTGGGTACCGGCTTTTCGCGAAAAACAATGCGACAACAAAGACTTCTGGAGCGGGATGCGATTCAGACCAATCGCATCCCGCTCTAGTGCCCCTGATGGCTGCCGCCGCTCCAATTGTGGCCGCCGCCGCTCACATGGGGGCTTCCGCCCGAACGATGGCTGCCGCCGCCGCTCGAATGGGGGCTGCCGCCGCCCGAACGATGGCCGCCGCCGCCCCAGGCATGATTGCCGCCGGTCCAGTTGCGGTTGCCGTTCATGCCCTGGTGGAAGCCGCTCCAATTCTGCCAGCGCGAATTGTTCCAGTCGCGATGGGGGAAGGCGCCGCGGCGGCTTTCCCAATGATGCCGCTGGTCGTCGTTCCAGCGGTGGCGATGGCCGTGCCGGTCGAAGACGAAGAATCCGAAGCCCGGATAGTAGAAATCGTCGTACCAGCCCCACCAGGGGTCGCCATAATAGCCGGCATAGCCATAGCCCGGGCCGTAGCAATCGTCCCGATAGGGGTCGCAATCGCCCGGGCCGTAAGCCGGAGCGCCATAGCCGACGTCGACGCCGCCATAGGCATGGCCGTCATTGCAGGCCGCGAGCCCGGCAGCGCCGGCCGCGACCAGCAGGACATTCCGAAGACGGGAATTCATCATAAGCCACTCTCCCGACGATAGGATGCGCCGGAGGGACTCCGGCCGCCCGGGATACAATGTTTCGTAACCATCGTAAACGGGGCCGCGAAAGGCGGAGGTCCGTTTCGGGACGAGGGCCCGGCTCTCGGGTCCCGACCTAGGAGTCTTTGTTGTCGCGTTGTTTTTCGCGAAAAGCCGGTACCCACCTTTTCGCACAACGCTTTAGTCGCCCTCGAACGAGACGAGGCTGTGGACCGGGATGCCCTGCGCCCGCAGCAGAGCGGCGCCGCCGAGATCGGGCAGGTCGATGACGAAGGCGGCGGCGGTCACCGTCGCGCCGGCCCGGCGGACGAGGCGCAGGGCGGCGAGCGCGGTTCCGGCGGTGGCGACCAGATCGTCGGCGAGCAGCACCCGCGCCCCCGGCGCGCAGGCATCGACATGCATGGCGAGCCGGTCGGTGCCATATTCGAGCGCATAATCCTCGGCGATCGTCTCGCCCGGCAGCTTGCCCGCCTTGCGGATCAGCAGCAGCCCGCAGCCGAGCCGCTGGGCCAGCGCAGCGCCGATGACGAAGCCGCGCGCCTCGATCGCGGCGACGAGGTCCGGAGCCTCGCCGATCCGCTCCGCAAGCCCCTCGACCGAGGCGGCGAAGCCCCGCGCGTCGAGGAGCAGGGTGGTGATGTCTCGGAACTGGATGCCCGGCCTTGGAAAGTCCGGGATCGTCCGGATCAGCGCCCTGAGATCCGTCCTGGGATCGGCCTGGTTCAGTCGTCCAGCCCCTCGGCGATCGCAGCGTCGCGCTTCGCCATATTGTCGGGATCGAGCACCCCGATGCGGCGGACGGTGCGGCCGGCGCCGCCATGCCACATGTTGTGATAGGCCATGAAGGCGAGGATGGTCAGCACGATCATGAACAGCAGCACGACGTCGCCGGTCGCGTGGCGATTCTCGAGCCGCGGCTCGGCCGTCCAGGCGAGGAAGGCGGCGACGTCCTGCGCCATATGGTCTTTTGTCGGCGGCCAATTGCCCGGCGCGTAAGTCACCTGCCCATCCTGGGTGAGCGGCGGCGGCATCGCGATGTTGAGGTTGGCGAACCACGGGTTGAAGTGAAGGGTCGCGCTCGGCATGTGATCGGCGGGAAGCGCCTCGCCCTTCTCGTTCCGGTAGGTCTTGGCATCCCTGAAACCGGTCAGGATCGAATAGATGTAGGACGGGCCGCCCTCGCGCGCCTTGGCCATCAGCGACAGGTCCGGCGGAAGCGCATTGTTGTTCGCCTGCCGCGCCGCCACCTCGTTCGGGAAGGGCGGCGGGAAATGGTCGGAGGGCAGGGGCGTGCGGCCCTTGGCCTCGCCGGTCTTGGGATCCACGTCGGGAATTTGGGCCTTCTTGCCCCAGTCGGACGCGATCTTCTTCACCTCGGCGTCGGTATAGCCGATCTCCTTGAGGTCGCGGAACGAGACCAGCTTCAGCGAATGGCAGGCCGAGCAGACTTCCGAATAGACCTGGAAGCCGCGCTGCACCTGCTGCCTGTCGAACCTGCCGAACGGGCCGTCCGACGCGAGCGACAGGGTCCGCGGCGCCTCGTGGAAGCGCTGCTCGACCGTCTTCTCGTGGCTCGACGTGACATAGGCGTAGAAGCCGTGGCCGAACGACCACAGGGATACGAACGCCATCAGCAGGCCGGCAAGAATTCCGAGGACACGGACCATCTTTGCGATTTCCCCTTATTCCGCCGCCGCGGGACTTGCCCCGCCGATATGCGCCGGCGGCAATTCCGCCGTCTTGCCCTTGCCGTGCAGGACCGCTTCCGAGATCGAGCTCGGCAGGGGTTCCGTCTTCTCGACCCAGGACAGGATCGGCAGGATGATCAGGAAATGGGCGAAATAATACATCGCCGCGATCTGGCTGATCATCACGAAGGGTTCCTGGGCCGGGCTGCCGCCGCAATAGCCGAGCACCACGATATCGGCCACGAGCAGCCAGAAGAACTTCCTGAACATCGGCCGGTGGCGGCCCGAGCGGACCGGAGACGGATCGAGCCAGGGCAGGAAGAAGAGCAGGAGGATCGCGCTGAACATGGCGATCACGCCCCAGAGCTTGGCCGGAAGGATGAAATCCGACGTGAAGGAGCGGAGGATCGCGTAGAATGGCCAGAAATACCATTCGGGCACGATCTCCGCCGGCGTCGAGATCGGGTTGGCCTGGATGTAATTGTCCGAATGGCCGAGGAAATTGGGCCAGAAGAAGACCAGCAGCGCGAACAGGGTCAGGCAGAAAGCGGCGAACCAGCCGTCCTTCGCAGTATAATAAGGATGGAAGGGGACCGTATCCTCGGCCGACTTCACCTCGACCCCGGTCGGGTTCGACGAGCCCGGAATGTGCAGCGCCCAGATATGGAGGATGACCACTCCGGCGATCACGAAGGGCAGCAGATAATGGAGCGAGAAGAAGCGGTTGAGCGTCGCCTCGTCCGGCGCGAAGCCGCCGAGCAGCCATTTCTGGATCGACTCGCCGACGAGCGGAATGGCCGAGAACAGGCCGGTGATCACCTTCGCGCCCCAGAAGCTCATCTGCCCCCAGGGCAGCACATAGCCCATGAAGGCGGTCGCCATCATCAGCAGCAGGATGACGAGGCCGAGCATCCACACCAGTTCGCGCGGCGCCTTGTAGGAGCCGAAATAGAGGCCGCGGAAGATGTGGATATAGGTGACGATGAAGAAGAAGCTGGCGCCGTTGGCATGGACGTAGCGCAGCAGCCAGCCCTGGTTGACGTCGCGCATGATATGCGCGACCGAGTCGAACGCGCCGGCGTCGGTCGGGACGTAATGCATCGCAAGCACGATGCCGGTGACGATCTGGATGGTCAGCGCGAGCCCGGCGAGGACTCCGAAATTCCACCAGTAATTGAGGTTGCGCGGCACCGGATAGCCGCCGCCGACCGCGCCATAGGCCAGCCGCGGCAAGGGCAGGCGCTGGTCGATCCAGCGCATGAACGGATGCTTCGGCTGATATTGCTCCGCCCAGGGAAAGCTCATTTGGCGGCCTTTCCGACTTCGACGACGGTCGCTGATTTGAAATTGTAGTCCGGCACTTCGAGATTCTTCGGCGCCGGGCCTTTGCGGATCCGCGCCGCCGTATCGTATTGCGAGCCGTGGCACGGGCAGAAATAGCCGCCATAGGCGCCGCGGGGCTCGCCTTCGCCGGCGCCGAGCGGCGTGCAGCCGAGATGGGTGCAGACGCCCATCGTGATCAGCCATTCCTTGTGGCCCGGCTTGGTGCGCTGCTCCAGCGTCTGCGGGTCGCGAAGCTCGGAGAGCGGCACCGCGTCGGCCTCGCCAATCTCCTTCGGCGTCAGGTGGCGGACGAAGAGCGGCTGCTTGCGGTACAGGGTCTTGATCGCCTGGCCGGCAGCGATCGCCGAAATGTCGACCTCGATCGACGCCAAAGCAAGCACGTCGGCCGACGGATTCATCTGGTTGATGAGCGGGTAGAGCGTGACCAGGCCGCCGACCCCAGCGAAGCTCACCGCGGCGATATTGATGAAATCGCGCCGGCGAACGCCCTCTTCGGGGGCCCCGCCGAGCGTTCCATCGCTCTGTTCAACCGTCGCCATAATATCCTTCAGCGGTTGGAACCCTTAGAGTGCGCAAGGGCCGCCGCGGCGAGGAGGCCGGGAGCTGTCCCTGCACAGTGCCGCTTCGGAAACAGGCGCGGCAAGCGCTTTTCCTGTCGGCTCGGCGCGCTGATAGACGGGAGAGCGCCGCTTTGCCAACAGCGTTTTTGAACCCATTGTGAATGTGTTGAAGAGCCTCATGCGCCTTGCCCTCCATCAACCCGACCAGCCGGGCAATGTCGGCGCGATCCTGCGCCTCGGCGCCTGCCTCGGCGTGGCCGTGGACGTGATCATGCCGTGCGGCTTCGCCTTCTCCGACCGGGCGCTGAAGCGGGCCGGAATGGATTATGCCGGTATCGCTTCGGTCACGCGCCATGAAAGCTGGGACACATTCGAGGCCGCACGCACGGGGCGACTGGTCCTCTTCACAACCGCCGGCGCCGCGCCGCTGACGGAGGCCCGGTTCGAGGCCGGCGACATCCTCCTCTTCGGCTCGGAGAGCCGCGGCGTTCCCGCCGAAATCCACGAACGGGCCGATTTGCGCGTCCGGATCCCGCAGGCGGCGGGCACCCGGTCCTTGAATCTCGCCGTCGCCGCGGGCATCGGGCTGGCCGAGGCTTTGAGGCAGACGCGGATGTGGCCGTCATGATCGCGCTCGACGAACAGCAGCAGGCCGCGCGGGACTGGTTCGAGCGCCTGCGCGACCGGATCTGCGCCGCCTTCGAAGCGATCGAGCGCGAGGCCGGGAGCGGCGCAGGTTTCGATTATACGGCCTGGGAGCGAAGCGATCCCAACGGCTCCCCCGGCGGCGGCGGCGGCGTTCGCGGCCTGATGCGGGGCGCGGTGTTCGAGAAGGTCGGGGTCAACGTCTCGACCGTCGCCGGCCGCTTCACCGACGAGTTCGCCGGCACGGTCCACGGCGCCGCCGAGGATCCGCGCTTCTTCGCGACCGGAATCAGCCTCGTCGCCCATATGGCCAATCCGCACGTGCCCGCCGTCCATATGAACACGCGCTTCCTGACGACGACGAAGCGCTGGTTCGGCGGCGGCGCCGACCTCAACCCGCCTATCCCCTATGAGGAAGACGTTGCCGACTTCCACGCCCGGCTGCGCGCCGCCTGCGCGGCCCACGACCAGACCTTCTACGAGCGCTTCAAGAAGTGGGCGGACGATTATTTCTATATCCCGCATCGCGGCGTCCATCGCGGCGCCGGCGGCATCTTCTACGACCATCTGGAAGGGCCGTTCGAGGCCCGCTTCGCCTTCACCCGCGACGTCGGCGAGGCGTTGCTCGAAATCTTCCCGAAGCTGGTGCGGCGGCGGATGGGCACGCCCTTCACGCCCGAGGACCGGGCCCGCCAGCTCGAATGGCGCGGCCGCTATGCCGAGTTCAACCTCATCTACGATCGCGGCACATTGTTCGGCCTTCGGACCGGCGGAAATATCGACGCGATCCTGATGAGCCTGCCGCCGGAGGCGACGTGGCGCTGATCGACATACCGGACGGCCAGCTCGGCGCCGTCGTCACCTATCTCGAAATGACCGAACGGCCGAAGCCGCGCCCACTCCCCGCCGCGCGGCTGCGGCTGGAGCGCTGGCGCGACCCCGATCCGGAGAAATACCGGCTGCTCTTCCGCCGCGTCGGCGGCAAATGGCTGTGGTTCTCGCGCCTGGCGATGACCGACGACAGGCTCCGCGCCGAGACAGGCGAGGTCCATGCGGTTGTCGACCGCGCCGGGATCGAGGTCGGGATGCTTGAGCTCGACTTCCGCACCCCGGGCGACTGCCTGATCCGCTTTCTCGGCCTGGTGCCCGAGCTTGCCGGCCGCGGCCACGGACAATGGCTGTTCGCGCGGACCCTGGCGCTGGCCTGGCGGCCGGACGTCGCGCGGGTCCGCGTCAACACCTGCTCGCTCGACCATCCGGCGGCTCTGCCCTCTTACCTCAAGGCCGGATTCCGCGCGGTGCGCCGCGCTTTCGAGAGCTTCCCCGACCCGCGCGTGACGGGCCTGCTTCCCGCCGACGCCGCGCCGCAGGTTCCTTTATTCGAACACCTCCGCGACTGAGCCCATGTTGCCGGCAAGCTGCGCGTAGATCCGCGCGACCAGGACTCCGAAACAGGTGACGAAGGCCGCCTGAACGAGGCCGGCCAGGAGCTGGACGAGGAAGGACGCGACCGATCCCGGTTGCGGCTGCCCGGCCACCATGATCACCAGCAGGCCGCCGAGCAAATCGACGGCGAGGATGATCACGGCGAACAGGATTCCGATCATGAGAAGGAAGCCGAACAGCTTCCAGAAATGGCCGGCGGTCAGCTCCCAGCTTCGGCGGATGATGCCGATCGGGCCGAGCGATTCCGCCGCCGCGACCGGAGTGGTCAGGAGCAGCCGCACGACCAGGATCATCAGCAGCGCCCAGACGACGAGGAACAGGATCAGGGTCAGGCCCGCCCGCTGGGTCGCGATCCCGAAGCCGATCGCGCCGATCATCGGGACCAGCAGGATTGCGCCGGCAAGCACGTAGAGCAGGGTCGCGCCGAGAAGCGGAAGGATGCGGCGCGCCGCGCGGCCGAACGCGCTTCCGATCACCCTTTCCTGCCGCAGGGCGAGGACGTTGATCGTGAGATTCCCCCACAGGCCGAGCAGGAAGACCGGAACGAACAGGGCCAGGAGCAGCGGCGCCGCCGACAGCAGGGGCCGCAGGTCCGGCGTGGTTCCGGACGGAGTCTGGAGGCCCGGCCCGACGACCCGCCCGCCGACCGCCTGGAGGATGAGGTTGGGCAGCACCGCGAGGCCGAAAGCGATCAGGAACAGGACGCTTCCTTCCTGCTTCACGAAGGCGGCCGTCTCGTCCCACGCTTTGGTGATCGACAGATTCATGCTGCCCTCCGCTGCTTCTCCTCCTTATGCTGGATGCGGCACAGGGCGCAATTGCCGGAGAGAGATGAGCAGGAACGATCGCCCCGAATGGCAGGTCAGCCCGGGCCTTGCGCCCTACCCGCAAGCGCTTGCGGACATGGAGGCGCGCGCCGCCGCGATCCGGGCGGGAACGGCGCGCGAGCGGATCTGGCTGCTCGAGCATCCGTCGCTCTACACCGCCGGCACCAGCGCCGACCCGGCCGAATTGTTCAATCCTGAAGGCTTTCCGGTCTACGAGGCCGGACGGGGCGGCCGCTACACCTATCATGGGCCCGGGCAGCGCGTCGTCTACGTCCAGCTCGACCTCGACCGGCGCGGCCGCGACGTTCGCCGTTTCGTCCACGCGCTCGAGGGATGGGTGATCGCGACGCTCGCCCGGCTCGGCGTCGCCGCGCACCGCGCGCCGGGGCGGATCGGCATCTGGACCGACGTCGCCGGAACCGAGGCCAAGATCGGCGCGATCGGCGTCCGCGTGCGGCGGTGGGTCACCCTGCACGGCTTCGCGGTCAACCTCGCGCCGGAACTTTCCCACTTCTCAGGGATAGTGCCCTGCGGTATTGCCGAATTTCCAGTGACCAGCCTCGACGAGATGGGAGTGTCGTGCCGACAGGAACGTTTCGATCTGGCACTGAGCCAGGGGCTCGACCATTTTCTTGCCTCCCTCGAGGGGGCGGCGAGAGAGCTTGAGAGCGCTACCCTTTCCGTTTAATGCGTCCAACTGATTTGGAAAAAAGGCGACAGCCCGGCCAAATCGTCAATCTAGGGAGTTTCTAAATGCGTGACCTTCTTGCGAAAGTGATGACCGGTTCGATGATCGCCGGCGCGGCCCTCCTCGTCGCGGCTTGCGGCGGCGGCGGCGACAATGCCGCCAACAACGCCGCCAATGCGACGGCCGACGAGAGCCTGATGGGCGGCAACGACGTGACCACGGTCGACGCGACCAATGCCGGCACCGCCAATCTCGGCGCCGGCGCGGACATGAATGCGGGCGCGGCCATGACCGGCAACGCGACCGACACCGGCACCGGCAATACCGGCGCCGGCACCGGCAACACGACCGGCATGTAATCCCCTCGCGGGAAAAGCCTGCGGAAGGCCGCCCGGGCAACCGGGCGGCCTTTTCTTATGGGCGGCAGAGACTTAGGGTGCGCTCTCGGCCCCCGGGCCAAAGCGTGCACGCGCCGCGCCGGATGCTTCGCTTTCCGGCTGGAATGGCGGCACGGACCTGTTAACCTTGACCGCGGGAGCATCTGTGAGGGGTCCAATGACGATGAGCGGCGGCCTGAAGCTTGCTGTGATCGCCGCGGCGGCGGCCGCCGGATTGTCCGTGCCCGCGGCGGCCTCGGCCCAGCTCTATCTGACCAAGCCCGATCTCAAGGCCGGCCCGATCGAGCCGAACGATCCCCTGGTCGGCCTGCCGATCCCAGGCGCGACCCCGGCCGAATATCGCGCCGACCTGCTCTGGAATCTGAGGGCAGGCCTCAACGTCGCCGCCCTGCAATGCCAATTCTCGCCCTTCCTGAGAGCCGCGCCCAATTACAACGCCTTCCTCTCCGACCATTCGGAAGAGCTGGCGGCCGCCTACACCGCGCTCAACGCCTATTTCAAACGGCGCGACGGGCCGGTGCAGGGGCCCAAGGCGTTCGACGAATATTCGACCCAGACCTATAACAATTTCTCGACGCTGCAGGCGCAGATCGGCTTCTGCCAGACGGCCGGGGACGTCATGAAGGCCGCTTTGGCCACCCCGAAAGGCCAGCTCGTCGATCTCGCGATCCAGCGGATGCGCGAGTTGCGCAACAGCCTGGTCCCGGCCATCGACGTGAGCAGCGCGCCGAACAATCCCTATGCGATCACGCTCCAGCCGATCCCGTCCATGGCCGATCAATGCTGGGACAAGAAGGACGACCTCAAGCCCGAATGCGCCGCCGCGGGGTCGTAAGCCCTCCGCGAACGATGCAGCCCGTCACGGCAATCCGAGGAGCTTGTGCGTCTGGAGGCTGAGCGTCCAGCGCGGGTTCGCCATCACATAGCCGATCGCCGCGCGCATCGCCGCGTCGCGATCGTCGCAATCTTTCGGCTGGATCAGGAAATGGCCGAAATCCCAGGCCAGCAAAGGCTCGGGATCGATCCCCTCCTGCGGCCAGACCAGCTTCAGCTCGTTGCCCCGGCGCTGGACGATCCTGGTCCCCGCTTTCGGGCTGACGCAGATCCAGTCGATCCCGGCCGGCGCTGGCAGGGTGCCGTTGGTTTCGACGGCGATCTCGAAGCCTTCGCCATGGAGCGCGTCGATCAGGGCCGGATCGAGCTGGAGCATCGGCTCGCCGCCCGTGACCACGATCAGAGGCGATTCTCCTTCACCCCAAAGTTCGCGCGCTTTTGCCGCCAATTCATCGGCCGCGTAGCGCCCGCCATTCTCGCCGTCCGTGCCGACGAAGTCGGTGTCGCAGAAGGTGCAGAGGGCGCCGGCCCTGTCCTCCTCCCGCCCCGACCAGAGGTTGCAGCCGGCGAAGCGCAGGAAGACGGCGCGCCGCCCCGCCTGCATGCCCTCACCCTGGAGGGTCAGGAACAAGTGCTTGACGGCGTAGCTCATGGCCGCGCGGCGTAAGGCGTCGGATCGGGAAGCTCCGCTTCCTCGAAGCCCTTGGCGCGCAGGCGGCAGCTGTCGCACAGGCCGCAATGGCGCCCGTCGGGCGCCGGATCGTAGCAGGACCAGCTGATCCCGGCGTCGAGGCCGAGCCGCGCCGCCTCGCGCACGATCTCCGCCTTGGTGAGGTGCTGGAGCGGGGTGTGGACCTTGAACCCGCGGCCCTCGATCCCCGCTTTGGTGGCGAGCGACGCGAGCTGCTCGAAAGCGGCGATATATTCGGGCCGGCAATCGGGATAGCCCGAATAATCGAGCGCGTTGACGCCGATGAACAGATCGTGGGCGCCCGCGGCCTCGGCCCAGCCCAAAGCGAGCGACAGGAAGATGGTGTTGCGCGCCGGGACGTAGGTCACCGGAACGTCCGGCCCGACGCCGCCCTTCGGCACGTCGATGTCGGCGGTCAGCGCCGAGCCTCCGAAGGCGCGAAGGTCGAGCGGGAGGACGACGTGCCGCTCGACGCCAAGCGAGGCCGCCACGCGCCGCGCCGCCTCGAGCTCGATCCGGTGGCGCTGGCCATAGTCGATGGTGAGGGCGAGGAGGCAGAACCCCTCTTCCCGCGCGCGCGCCGCCGCGACCATCGAATCGAGGCCGCCCGAGACGAGGACGACGGCTTTGGCGGAGAATGCGGCCATGGCGGGGCGCTTAGGATCTATCCCCAGCGTCCGCAACGCATAGGCCTTGGGAAGAGCTGTTTCCCGGCCCTTCGTCAACGCCTGCGGCGTTGCTCAGGGCCGGAGAACAATATGGCCCTCCCACCCCAAACGCACAAAGAAAATGGGCCGCCCGGTGAGGAGCGGCCCAGTTGAGGCTTCTAAGCCTGCTAGGGAGGAAAGCGTGCCCACAATCGGCACAATCTCCCCTTTACCAAAGCGAGGGTAAACGGAGGCTTAACGCGGGCGGCCGATCCTGCCGCGCCGGCGGCCTCAGCCTTCGTTCTGCTCGATATCGCCGAGCGCGATCGGGAAAACCCGCGAGCAGAATTCGCAATCGACGCTGATGAAGCCGTCCGCGTCGACCATCGCGGCGCGGTCGGCGGCGCCGAAGCGGCCGATCACACCCCTGATATGGTCGAGATTGCAGCGGCAGCCCTTCACCAGAGGAATGGCGTCGAGGATGCGCACCTCCTCCTCGTGGAACAGCCGCCACAGCGCGCTTTCGAGCGGAAGCCTGGGATCGGTCAGCTCATTGTCCTTGATCGTCTCGGCGAGGATCCGGACATGCTCCCATTCGGGATGGTCGAGCCGCGTGTGCAGCCGGTCGCGGCCCTCCTCGCCCTCGGGAAGGTGCTGGACGAGGATGCCGCCGGCGACATGACCGGTATCGTTCACCGCAAGCCGGACGATGCTCGGCAATTGCTCGGACTGGCTGAAATAGGTCTGCGCCGCGTCGGCGAGCGAGCTGCCTTCGAGCGGAACGATCCCCTGATAGCGTTCGTCGGCGACCGGATGGTCGAAGGTGATGGCGAGGAATCCGCCGTTGATTGGCGGATTCCCCCGGCCGAAGAGTGCGAAGAGGTCGCGATGGCTGGGAAGGTCGCCGAGCCTTTCCTTGTCGAAGCGGACATAGCCGCGAAGCTCGCCGGCCCTATAGTCGCAGACCAGCAGGTCGACGATGCCGCCCTGCGTCTGCGCCTGGAGGGTGAGCTGCCCTTCCTCCTCCTTGAGCAAAGAGCCGAGCAAGGCGGCGAGCACCAGGGCTTCGGACAGGATGCGCGCGATCGGCGCCGGATAATCGTGGGCGGCGAGGATCTGGTCGAGCACCGGCCCGAGCCGCACCACCCGGCCGCGCGCGTTGCGCCCGGCGATGGTGAAGCCGAGCGCGCGGTCGAGATGGTCGGCAGCGGCGCGGTCGAGGCTTTGGGGAGAATTCATCGCCGCGATGTGGCGAGCGCGGCGCGGCGGATCAAGCTCGGCATCCAGCTCCTCCCCGGAACGGGGAGGAGTTCTCAGGCCGCCGCGACCTCATAGTCCCGCGCCGCCGCCGATAGCCGCTCGACGAACTCCGAAATCTCCGCCTCGCTGACGACCAGCGGCGGCAGGACGCGCATGACATTGTCACCGGCCGACACGGTCAGCAGCCCGCGCTCGCGCAGATGGTTGACGAAGGCGCGGCTGTCGGTCTTCATCCTGACGCCGAGCATCAGGCCGAGGCCGCGCACGCTGTCGAACAGATGGTCGTGATTGGGGATCATCTGCTCGAGCGCACCGCGCAGGCGGTCGCCCATCGCGCGGACATGCTCGAGGAAGCCGGGCTCGAGGATGATGTCGAACACCGCCTGGCCGGCCGCCATGGCGAGCGGATTGCCGCCATAGGTCGAGCCGTGGGTTCCGATCGTCATCCCCGCCGCCGCTTTCTCGGTGGCGAGGCAGGCGCCCATCGGGAAGCCGCCGCCAATCCCCTTGGCCGACGCCAATATGTCCGGCTCGATCCCGTAATGCTCATAGGCATAGAGGCGGCCGGTGCGGCCGACGCCGCACTGGACCTCGTCGAAGACGAGCATCAGATCCTTCTCGTCGCAGATGCGGCGCAGGCCCTGGATGAATTCGTGGCTGGCGGGCCGGATGCCGCCCTCGCCCTGGATCGGCTCGACGAGGAAGCCGGCCGTGTTCTCGTCGACCGCCGCCTCCGCGGCCGCGAGATCGTCGAAGGCGACGACGCGGAAGCCTTCGAGCAAGGGCGAGAAGCCGTCGCGCAGCTTGGGCTGGTCGGTGGCGCTGATCGTCGCCATCGTCCGGCCGTGAAAGGCGTTGGTGAAGGTGATGAGATTGTGCTTTTCGGGCCGGCCGTGATGATGGTGGTAGCGGCGCGCGGTCTTGATCGAGCATTCGACCGCCTCGGCGCCCGAATTGGTGAAGAAGACGGTGTCGGCGAAGCTGTTGTCGACCAGGCGCTGGGCAAAGGCCTCGCCCTGCGGGCTTCCGTAGAGGTTGGAGACGTGCATCAATTTCGCCGCCTGCTCCTGGATCGCCCTGGTCAGGTGCGGATGGCCGTGGCCGAGCAGGTTGACCGCGATGCCGCTCGCGAAATCGAGATATTTCTCGCCTTTCTCGCCGTAGAGCCAGACGCCCTCCCCTCGCACCGGCCGCACGGGCGAGCGCGGATAGACGGGCATGAGCGGCGTGATGGCCATGATCGGCTCCTGAGCGGTGAAGAAAAAGGGCGGCTCGCCGGCCGCCTTTCCGCCTCTAGAGACCCGGACGGCGCCGGGTCAATGTCGGCAATCAGCGGAGGGGACAACGGCGCGGCAAACCCCTCCACCGCGTTTCACGCGGTCCCCCCCCCATGGCCTGTGGCCGTGGGGAGGATGTGGGTCAGCTCTTCAGCTTCCAGCCGCGGCGCAGCAGGCCGTAGCAGAGCGCGAGGAGCAGGAGGTCGATGAAGAGCAGCAGCAAGGCCCCGATCGCGACCGGCGAATCGCTGATTCCGAGGAAGCCGAAGCGGAAGCCGGAGATGATGTAGAAGAAGGGATTGGCGTGGCTCACCGCGCGGAAGGTCGGCGCGAGGCTTCGGATCGAATAGAAGGTGCCCGAGAGCAGGGAGAGCGGCGCGACGACGAAATTGGTGACCGCCGCCGCATGATCGAACTTCTCGGCCCAGATCGAGGTCAAGAGGCCGAGGAAGCCGAGCATCGCTGCGCCGGTGAGGCCGAACCACAGGACCGCCCAGGGATGGCGCGGGATGACGTGGACGCCGGGCCAGATCAGCATCGCGCACCAGACGGCGAAGCCGACCAGGATCGCGCGGGTGACGGCGGCGCCGATCAGCGCCGCGATCAGCTCGCCGGTCGAGAGCGGCGGCATCAGATAATCGACGATATTGCCCTGCATCTTGCCGACGAGCAGGGAGAAGCTGGCATTGGCGAAGGCGTTCTGCAGCATCGCCATGACGATGAGGCCAGGCGCGATGAAATCGGCGAAGGAAAGGCCCATCACCGTCCGCCCGCCGCGGCTGAGCGCAACGGTGAAAATGACGAGGAACAGGAGGGTGGTGACTGCCGGCGCCCACACGGTCTGAAGCTGGACCTTGAAGAAACGCCTCACCTCCTTCACATAAAGGGTCCTGAGGCCGCCCCAATTGACGTTCCGAATCACCGGGACGCCAGGTTCGGCCCGAACCCAATTGGAAGCCTGCTCGGTCATCGCGACGTCGCTAGAGGCAGACGCTGTGGCCCGCAAGCCATGTGAAGGAAGCAAGATGTCCTGGACGGACGAACGGATCGAGCGGCTGAAATCACTCTGGTCGCAGGGCATCACCGCGAGCCAGATCGCGGACGAGCTTGGCGGCGTCTCGCGCAACGCGGTGATCGGCAAGGCGCACCGGCTCGGCCTCCAGTCGCGCCCCTCGCCGGTCAAGCCGAACGAGGAGGAAGAAGGCGGGCATGCGGAGACCGAATCCGCTCGTCCGGCGCCGGCCGCCCATGCGGCCCCGTCCGCGCCGCCCCAGCCGCGCCCGGTCGCCGACTCGGCGCCTGCTCAGCCGCATCCGGCGCCGCAGCCGCCGCAGCCCCAGATCCGCTCGATCGGACCCGGCGGATTCGTCCGCCAGTCGCCCGGCGAGCAGCAATCGCCGATCCCGCCGGCGCCGCCGCGCCGCCTCGTCCCGGCCAAGCCGAGCCCGGAGATCGCCGACAAGACCAGCCTGCTCGATCTGAACGAGAAGATCTGCAAATGGCCGATCGGCCATCCCGGCGAGCCCGATTTCCATTTCTGCGGCGAGGCCGCCAATCCCGGCTTCCCTTATTGCGTCGAGCATTGCGGAGTCGCCTATCAGGCGCAGATTCCGCGCCGCGACCGCCGGCCGCCGCCGCCGCTCCCGTTCGGCGGACCCCGCATCCGCTGAATCCGGCGCCGAGCCGGTCCTGCTTGACGACGTGTCAAGGAAACCGGCGAACGAACCGTTCGTTTTCCTTGCAGCGTGAAGAGTGGGAGAATGGGCGCGTAAAATGTCCTGCGAAGAATCGGATTATCTCGAACGCCGGGCCGAGGACGAGCTCCGCCTCGCCCAGCAATCCAACCATCAAAGAGCCGTCCAGGCGCATTACGAGCTTGCTTCCGCCTATCTCGACCGTCTCCATGGCGAGACGCCGCGGTCGAGCGGCGGTCTGTTCGAAGGCTGACCGGGCTTTCGAAATAAGGAGAGCGGCCTCGGTGTCGCCGGGGCCGCTTCCGCTCAGGCGCGCAGGGTCACGCTGAACGAGGCGCCCCCGCCGGGCGCGTCGCCGGCGCGGATGCCGCCGCCATGGGCGAGCGCGATGGCGCGGCAGAGGACGAGGCCGATCCCCCGCCCCTCGCCCTTCGACGAAGCGAACAGGTCGAAAAGGCCGTCGCGAAGCTCGGGCGCGATGCCGCCGCCGCTGTCGGCGACCTCGATCTCGACCTCGTCTGGGCCGAGCCGGCGGGTGGCGATCCGGATCCGGCGCCGCGGCACCGGCACCTCCATCACCGCCTCGGCGGCGTTGCCGACGAGGTTGAGGAGCAATTGCTGGATCTGCACCGGATCGGCCTCGACCCGGTCGGCCGCCGGGTCGAGCGCGATGCTGTGGCGGATGCCCCGGGCGTCCGAATCCGACAAAGCGAGGCTGCAGGCGCTCCGCACCAAGGTGCCGAGGCGGACCTCCTGCCGCTCCGCTTCGGCATGGCCGGCGCTGCGCTGGAGGCGGGCGACGATGTCGGCGGCGAGCCGGGCGCTCGCCTCGGCGCCGGCGATCGCGTCGCGAAGCCGCCCGTCCTCGACGAGGGGGGTCGCAGCGATCCTCTGGGCGATGCCGCGCGAGAAATTGCTGACCGCCGTCAGCGGCTGGGCGAGCTCATGGGCGAGGGTCGAAGCCATCGTCCCGGTCGCGCTCAACTGGGTGAGGTCGATGAGCTGCCTTTGCACGCGCTGCAGCTCGAGCGCCGCCTCCTTGCTCCCGGTCACGTCCTGGTAGAGGCCGACGAGCCGTTCCGGCCGCCCGTCGCGCCCCGGCGCGGCCTTGCCGAGGCCGAGAATCCAGCGCCGGCGCCCGTCCGGCCCGACCGAGCGGAACTCCATCCGGCAGACCCCTCCTTTCTCCGCCTCGGTCACCGCCGCGATCACGCCCGGCAGATCCTCGTGATGGACGAGCGAGCGCAATTCCTGCCGAGTCATCTCCTCCGGCCCCTCTGGCGGCAGGCCGAGCATGGTCCGGCTGCGGGGGCAGAGACGAACCGTCTCGGTCGCGAGGTCGATCTCCCAGATTCCGGCGCCGGCGCCCCATTGGGCAAGCTCGATCCGCTCGGCGGCGTCGCGGGCGCTCCGCTCCTCGGCCTTGCGTTGGGTGATGTCGGATACGGTGCCGACCATTCGGATCGGCGCTCCGGTGACCGGATCGCGCTCGACCACGCCGCCGCAATCGTGGAGCCAGATCCAGCCGCCATTGGGCCTGCGGATTCGAAACTCGGTCTTCAGCGGCTCCGTGCCATGGTCGAGATGATCGGCCAGCTCGCGGCGGAAACGGTCCCAGTCGGCCGGATGGATGAGCCCTGCAAGCTCGCGATAGGAATGCGGCGCCTCGTCCTGCGAATAGCCGATGCTTTCGACCAGGTGGCGCGACAGCAACAATTCGTCCTGCGGCACGCGCCATTCCCACGAGCCGTCGGTCGCGCCGTCGAGGACCAGGCGGAGCGTCTCCTCATGGCCGCGCAGGCGCGATCGGACGGCAGCCTCCATCGCGGCCTGCGGCTGGGCCGGAGACGTCGCGGACCGCTCGCTCTCCGCCTCGCCGAGCGGCGGCACCCTTGCGTCGATCGCGATCCGGAGAGCCTCCGACAGGGTCCCGGTGCCGAGCGCGTCCATCATGTTGGCGCGGTGCATCTCGACCGTGCGCGGGCTGAGGCCGAGGCGGCGGGCAATCTCCTTGTTCGAGAGGCCGGCGACCAGCCCCTGCAGCATCTGGCGCTCGCGCGGCGACAGGCGCTCGAGCCGGAGCGCCGCCTCCTGCTCCGCATTGCGCTTCTCCTGTCCCTCGCTGAACAGTGCCTGTGCCCGCCGCACGGCGGACAGCAATTCCTCCTCGGACGGCGGCTTGGCGAGGAAATCGACCGCGCCGAGCTTCATCGCCTCGACCGCCGCGCCGAGCTCGCCATGGCCGCTCATCACCACCGCCGGAATCGGCGCGCCGCGCCGCGCCAGCTCTTCCTGGACCTGGTGCCCGTCCATGCCAGGCATTCGAAGGTCGAGCAAAAGGCAGCCCTGACCGAGATCGGCGCGGCCGAGGAACTCGGCCCCGCCCGCATAGGTTTCGGTCGCATAGCCGTGGCTGGAGAGGAGATAGGCAGTCGCCGCGCGAACCTGCGCGTCGTCGTCGACAATGTGGACCAAGGAAGGCAAAAGACCGAAACTCAATGACTTCGGCCGTCCTAGATAGGGAATGAATCGGCCGCTTGCGAGGGCGCCTACCGTATTTTTGCGGTCTTTCGGCCCGCCGGCGAAAGGCGCAGGGGGGCGATGCCATGACGGCGCCGGCGGATCTGGTCCCGCCGGCGGCGGCGGCCCCAACCCCCACGAGCGGGCCGCCGCCTCCCACCTTCCGCCTTGGCATCGGGACTCGCGCCCGCCTATAGATTCGCCATGTCAGACCTGTTCGCGTCCACCGCAGCGCCTTCTTCCGATTATGACGCCCATTCGATCGAAGTGCTCGAAGGGCTGGAGCCGGTCCGCCGCCGGCCGGGAATGTATATCGGCGGCATAGACGAGCGAGCGCTCCACCATCTCGCCGCCGAGGTGCTCGACAATGCGATGGACGAGGCGGTCGCCGGCTTCGCCACCCGGATCGAGATGATTCTCGAAGCCGGCAACCGCCTCACCGTCACCGACAATGGCCGCGGCATGCCGATCGACGAGCATCCCAAATATCCGGGCAAGTCGGCGCTCGAGATCATCATGACCATGCTCCATTCGGGCGGAAAGTTCTCGAACAAGGCCTATGCGACCTCGGGCGGCCTTCACGGCGTCGGCGTCAGCGTCGTCAATGCCCTGTCGAGCGAGACGATCGTCACCGTCGCCCGCAACAAATCGCTCTACCGCCAGGCCTATTCGCGCGGCGAGCCGGTGACCCCGCTCGAGGAGATCGGCGCCGCGCCCAACCGCCGCGGCACGACCGTGAGCTTCGTTCCCGATCCCGAGATTTTCGGCGACGAGGCACGGTTCAGGCCGCTGCGCCTCTACCGGCTCGCCCGCTCCAAGGCCTATCTCTTCGCCGGGGTCGAGATACGCTGGCGCTGCGACCCGTCGCTCGCGTCCGACGACGTCCCGGTCGAGGCGGCGTTCCAATTCCCCGGCGGCCTTTCCGATCATTTGAAGGAGCAGATCGGCGAGCGCGCCTGCGCCACCACCGACTTCTTCACCGGCCGCCAGGATTTCCCGAACGACCAGGGCATGGTCGAATGGGCGGTCGCCTGGCCTTTGTGGAGCGAGGGCGGCTCCGCTTATTATTGCAACACCATCCTGACGCCCGACGGCGGCACCCACGAGCAGGGGATACGCGCAGCGCTCACCCGGGGGATGCGCGCCTTCGCCGAGCTGATCGGCCAGCAGAAGCGCGCCAGGGACATCCAGGCCGAGGACGTCGTCGCCGGGGCCGAGACCCTGCTTTCGGTCTTCATCCGCGATCCCCAGTTCCAGAGCCAGACCAAGGACCGGCTGACCAGCCCCGACGCCGCCCGCCTGGTCGAGGCGGCGATCCGCGACCATTTCGACCATTATCTCGCCGACAATATGGAACGCGGCCGCGCCTTGCTCGCCTTCGTCCTCGACCGGATGGACGAGCGCCTCCGCCGCAAGGCCGAGCGCGAGGTCAAGCGCAAGACCGCGACCTCCGGCCGCAAATTGCGCCTTCCGGGCAAGCTCACCGACTGCGCAAGCGACGATCCCGCCGGGACGGAGCTGTTCATCGTCGAGGGCGACAGCGCCGGCGGCTCGGCCAAGCAGGCGCGCGACCGCAAGACCCAGGCGATCCTTCCGATCCGCGGCAAGATATTGAACGTCGCCTCGGCAAGCGCCGACAAGATCCGCGCCAACCAGGAGATTGCCGACCTGATCCAGGCGCTCGGCTGCGGGACTCGCGAAGGCTGCGATCCCGCCCAATTGCGCTACGACCGCATCGTCATCATGACCGACGCCGACGTCGACGGCGCCCATATCGCCACCTTGTTGATGACCTTCTTCTTCAACGAGATGCCGAAGATCGTCGAGCATGGCTGCCTCTATCTCGCCCAGCCGCCGCTCTACCGGCTCGCCGCCGGCGGCAACGTCGCTTATGCCCGCGACGACGCCCATCGCGGCGAGCTCGAGGCGAGCCTGTTCAAGGGCAGGAAGGTCGAGGTCAGCCGCTTCAAGGGCCTCGGCGAGATGAACCCGCAGCAATTGCGCGAGACGACGATGAGCCCGAAGAGCCGCTCGCTGATCCGGGTCACCCTGCCCGAAGGCTATCAGCAGCAGCACAAGGTGCGCGACCTCGTCGACCGGCTGATGGGCCGCAATCCCGAGCATCGCTTCGCCTTCATCCAGAGCCATGCCGCCGATGTCGACGAGGAGGAGATCGATGCCTGACGGCAGCCCGCACCGCCTCGGCGCCCTGTTCCTGCTCGCGGCCGGGCTCGCGGCCCCGGCGTCGGCGGCCCCGCCCCCGGCCGCGGCCGCGTCCTCCCCGGCGCAGGCTTCGGCCATCTTCGCGGCGCGCGCCGGCGACCTGGTCGGGCTCGTCAACGGCGACACCCCGCCCGAGCGGATCTTTTCCCCGCAGATGCTCGCCGCGGTGCCCGCCGCGCGGCTCACGGCGGTCGCGGCCGACCTCAGGAACCGCTACGGCCGGGCGCTGAGGGTCGACCATATCGAAAGCGCGAGCCCGGTTTCGGGCCTGGTCGCGCTGCGGCTCGAACATGCCATGCTTCGCCTCACCATCACGGTCGCGCCGCAGCCGCCCGGGCAGATCATCGGCCTCGTCGTCAGCGGCATCGACCTGGATAACGACAATCCCGCCGCGATCGCTGCGGCGCTGAAGGCGCTGCCCGGCGAGGCCGCGATGAGCGTCGCGACGCTCGGCGGCTCGTCACCGGCGCCGTCCGCCGCCCTGGCCGGCGACCGGGCGATGGCGATCGGATCGGCGTTCAAATTGTTCGTCCTCGCCGAATTGGCCCGCGAGGTGAAGGCGGGCGAGCGGCACTGGGCGGACGTCGTCCCGCTCGCCTATCGCTCCCTGCCGTCGGGCCTGCTCCAGGACTGGCCGCAGGGCTCGCCGATCACCCTTCACAGCCTCGCCGCCCTGATGATCTCGCGCAGCGACAACAGCGCCGCGGACACGTTGCTGCACCTGCTCGGCCGCGAGAAAGTGGAGCAATTGCTGCCGGCGCTCGGAGTCGGCGCCGCCGCGCGCGACCGGCCTTTGCTCTCGACTCGCGAAGCCTTCGCCGTGAAGGCGGATTCGGCCGCCTTGGAGCGCTGGCGCGCGGGCGACGAAGCGGCGCGGCGGGCGATGCTTCCGGCGCTCGATTCGGCCGAGATCGACCCGGCGAGCCTCGCCGGCGGGCCGCACGCGATCGACAGCGTCGAATGGTTCGCCTCGACCGACGACCTCGTCCGCACGCTCGACTGGCTGCGCCGCAACGCCGATCCCACCGCTTTGGCCATCCTCGCGATCAATCCCGGCCTCGCCCAGGCCAAGGACGGGTTCGTCTATGCCGGCTACAAGGGCGGATCGGAGCCGGGCGTCATCGCCATGGCCTTTCTCCTGCGCCGCCGCGACGGGAGCTGGCGGGCGGTCGCCGGCATCTGGAACGATCCGGCCGCGCCGGTCGACGAATCGCGCTTCGAAGCCTTGATGGGCAGACTGGTCGCGCTCCAGCGGTGAAGCGAGACGGGCCGCGTCATTCATTCAGCTTCCTGAAACATCTGCTTTCGGCATAAGGAGCCGAACCAAGGTCCTTGTGGCTGCGTTGTCGGTCGTGGAAACGCGTCCGGCTTCTCGCACGCCGCTTCAGGGGAATATCCGATGCCGATCGTCCTGTTGTCCGCCCTCGCGCTCGCCGCTGCATCTGCCCCGCCCGCCCAGCCCCCGAAAAGCGCCCCGGCCGCCCCGGGCGAGCAGGAGATCGTGATCACCGGCCGCTCGCTCAGGGATACGGAGCGGGCGCTTCGCGAATGCCTCGCGCGCAAATGCCCGCCCAACGAGGATATCGACGCCGCGCTCGCTTATGCCGAGAATCTGTTCGTCGCCGGGGACTATAAGCAGGCGCGAAGCGTCACCCTCTCCGCGATCGGCCGCAACCACCGCTATCGCAAGACCTTCCCGATCGACGTGTCCGACCTTTACCGCGCCAATGCGCGGATCTCCGCCCATCTCGGCGAGGGCAACGACTTTCAGCTCTCGACCACGGAGATGCACCGGACCCTGAGCGACGCCTTTCCCAAGACCGATCCGCGGGTGATCGACGCCGATCTCGAATGGGCGGACATGTACGCCTCGTTCGGGCGGATCGAGCGGGCGCGGCAGGTGCTCCAGGATGCGGCACGCAAGGCGGATGCGGGCGGCCGGCCCGACCTTGCCGGAATCGCCCGGGTTCGCGACGCGTGGCTCTACCAGATATCGGGCGACACCTGGCTTGCGCGCCAGGCGCTGGAGAAGCTCGCCGCCGACAATACGTCCTCCGGCCGGCTCCAGCGGGTCGCCGCGCGCGTGCTGCTGGCGCGGCTCGACCGCGCCCAGGGCAAGCTCGACAGCTCCACCGCCCTCATCGACGACATGCGCTCGCTCCACGCCAAGCAGCCCGTCCTCCTGTTCGCGCCGAAGGTCGACCTGTCGCCGCGGCTGCCCGAAGGCGACGAGGTCAATGGCGAGAGCGGCTCGACCACCCGGCTGATGGCGACCGACAATTTCGACGACCGCTGGGTCGATATCGGCTTCTGGATCACGCCCGAGGGCAAGGTGCGCGACGCCGAGATATTGCGCAACAGCGGCGCGACCGGCTGGACGAAGCAATTGCTCGCCTCGATCTCAGGCCGGATCTATTCGCCGACCGACAATCCGGGCGGCAGCTACCATGTCGAGCGCTACAGCTATACGGCGCGCTACATGATGGTGACCGGGTCGCACATGCGCCAGCGCTCGCCCAACGCGCGGATCGAATATGTCGACCTGACCCCCGATCCGCCGGCCGGGACGCACTGACAGCCATGCCGAGGGCATGGCGGCCTGCTCATCCCACCTGACTGAAACCGCCCTACCGCCCGCTTTCGTCGCGCGACTGACGCAGCGTCTTCATGTCCTGGGCCGCCTTGGCGCGCTCGCTCCGCGCCGCCTCGACCGCCGCCTGCTCCTTGGTGCAGAAGGCGCGCTGATTGTCGTCGAGACTGTCCGCCGCGCGATCGATGCAATAACCGAGCGCGACGCTGCGCGGGATCATGTCGAACGGCTCGATCGCCTTGTCCTTGCGCGCGATCGCGACCTTGAGCTGCTGGAAGAAATTGAACCAGTTGCGCTTCGCCCTGGCGTCGGCGACCGCCTTCGCATCGGCGGCCGGGCCTTCCGGCACCTTCACGTCGAGCCCGGCGAGCGGCACCTTGTCGAGCCGCGCCTCGGCCTCGTCGAACCGGCCGAGCTCGCGAAGGGCGTCGATCGCCCTTCCCTCCATGCCGACCCAATCCATGTCGGTGGGGTTGGGCGGCACCTTGGCCGATTCGGTGACCAGCTCGCTCAGATAGCGGGCGCGGAGCTCCGGCTTGCCCTCGGCCTGCCACGAGGCTTGGAGCAAGGCCCAGAGATAGTCTTCCGGGCCGACGCCCATCTGCCGCATCAGCCAGTAGGCGCGATAATATTGCGTGTCGGTCTTGCGCAGCGCCTGATAATCTTCCGAGGCGACGACCGGCTCCAGCGTCCGCACCTCGTCGTCGGTATAATCCTTGTAGAAGACGAGGCCGTTGCCAGGGCATTCGGGCAAGGGCGCCGGCGCCGCGGCGGTGCCATAGGGCTTGCCGTCGGGCCGCATGCCGAGCGCTGCGCTCGACACTGGCTGATGATAGACGAACGCCTCGCCGCCGATCGGGCAGATCATCTTCTTGGCGACGGTGGGCGTCGCTGCGAAGGCGGGAGGGATCAAGGCGGAGGCGGCCAAAGGGGCAAGCAGCGGGGCAAGCAACAGGGAACGCATCATCATGGTCTCCGGCAAGTCCGGTTGAGCCCGCCCCTTACAGTTTCGAACGGTCGCTCGCCACCGCCGGTGCGATGAGCGGAAAGCGGGGAATCGACGCGTCGAAGCCGCTGCCGTCCTCGCCGACCATCTGATAGCGGCCTTCCATCCAGCCGGTGGGGGTGTTGAGCGGGCAGCCCGACACATAATCGAAGGCGCCGCCGGGCTCGATCACCGGCTGCTCGCCGACCACGCCTTCGCCCTGGACGTCGTGGCGGCCGCCGCGGCCGTCGCTGATCGTCCATTCGCGGCTGACGAGCTGGACCGGCTGCGCGCCGTCATTCTCGATCCGGACATGATAGGCCCAGAACCAGCGGCCGCGCCCAGGCTCCGACTGCTCGGGAAGGAAGGAGACGGCGACGCGGACCGTGACATCCCTGGTGGTGGCGCTGTGGGGAAAGAGGCTCTTCACGGACGATATCACGGGCCTTTTCCTCTACCGGTCCGCCGCATCCGTCAACCGCGCCGCGCCCCCGCGCCGGCGCCGGCCGCGCAGCTTGACAGCAAGCCCACGCCGCCCATATGCGCCGGGCCTTCGCGCACGGCCCCTTCGTCTAGCGGTCCAGGACGTCGCCCTCTCACGGCGAAAACACGGGTTCGAGTCCCGTAGGGGTCACCAGTAAAATCAATGACTTAGGGCATAGCGTATAGGGGTGTGGTGGTCGTCCCCAATTTATCCCCAATATACCGGCTCGGCAGTGGATGGATCTCCAAGGACATTAGGCGTGGCTTCGGTGGGGAACTAGCGAGCCCTGAACAGGGTGATTCGCCGCGGATCCCGTCACTCAGATCGCTCCGGGTGAACATGACCCATCCTTCCCAATTCGAGGGACCGCGACCTCTCCTCTATCCTTGCTGATCAGCGACCGTGAAGCCGGGCGAGACTCTGAGCAGGACAGCCTTCATTTGATCTTTGGCAGCGATCGAACGATTTGTGCTCGGTAAGCCGACATTCGGCAGCGCGCCCATGTCAGACGCTTTGACACATACCACTGCGTATCGGACACTGCCGTCTGGTAGTCATGAATGCTCGCAGAATTGCTGGATTTGATATCGGGTCAATGCCAACAACCCTGGCGCCATGGCGCCCGAGCTGCGTGCAGCTCTCGCGGAAGATAATTGATTGACTCGCTGTTTTGTCCGTGTGAACACAGCGTGTATCGCACAGTGATGGGAGATGGTTAT
>DASUHH010000036.1:0-46271 GCA_036273615.1 Allosphingosinicella sp.
CGCCCCCCCGGCACAAACGAGCGCAATATCTCCCATTGATCGTCCCGCAGAACCTCGCCTTCCACACCAGCCTCCAAAAGCCAGCGTTGAATCAGAACTCAACCCATATGGGAATCCCCTAATTTGTCACCGCAGCCTAGCGTGGCAGAAAGGGATCACGACAGACCTAGCTCAATGGCCACCGGTCCTGTCATTTTGCCGGGTCGTTCGGAATGCTATCGCTCATAATGGCCGGATTCGCATCGACAACCCGAAAACACCGCCGGTAAGCTGGCGCGGACGCACTTACACCTACGGCGATAGTGGCCAAATGCTCTTGGGGCCGGGCCTCGGGACGGGCGAGCTGTTGATACTCTTATTCGATCTGGACGAAGAATTGACCGCGTTGGGAGCGCCGACCGTTTGGCCGTGACAGCTGTGGGCAAGCGCGACAATTCCGATCGGTATCACTACGCTCGTCGTAGGCGAACGGTCGTTTAGGGGGTCGTGGTGGATCGCAACATTGTTAGCGGAATGGTCGAGGACTATTGGCGAGCCTACATTCCAGCCGTTCAAACGAGCGGTATGGAGGCAGCCCTAGAGGTTTCACAGCGCTTCGAGCAGCGAGTCGAGCAAACGGCGCAGTTGATGGCGCCTCTTGAAGCTGCCGCCTTTCGTCAGGCGGTTGATGCAGAGCGCGAGCGCTTGATCCAAGAATACACCGCCGATCCCGCTGCATTGAAGCTGCGCTTGGGGATCAACCTCGGTGTTGAGGCCCCGGCACAACGCCGACGTGGATCGGCTGGGCTGGGCGACATAGCAGTCCGGACTGCCGTCCGCGCAACGGTGTGGGGAGGTATTTGGTCCCTTTTTAGAGTCTTCCGATAGGGGGCTATCCGCGATGGAGACCAACGCGCAACGGCATCCCGTTCTTCGGGCCAGCCATTGGCTCTACGCGAAGAGTCCCTATGCAATCGACGTGAACCCTTGGGTTCCCTGCGAGGACGCGGAAGCTGCGTTGCTGCTCCGAGGGGCGATTGTCTCCGCTTATGCGTCAGTCGAAACACGGTTGGCCGAGCTGTCCCTTCGTATCGCTCGGATGGATGCCTACTCGAAACTTCGGGACAGCTACCCCCACGCAGTTGGGAAGAGGCTAGCGTTTCTCCGGCGGGCATTCGGGACGCCTCCTCTCCACCAGTTTGAGAGTATCGCATTAAGTTTCTTCAAGCGGTTCGAGGAAGCGGCAGACCTTCGCCACTTTATGGCGCATTCCCGCATGGAAATGGTGGGCGACTCCACCGGCTGGGGCATTACCTTTCACGATTACCGAGGCGTGAAGGACGGTGTCACCTATCGCCACCACCGGATCACACTTCCTAATCTCGAACGACATGCACGTCGGTCCGTGCGCTTAAGCAGGCTCGCTCAACGGCTAATCGCCCGCTTGAATGAGGCGGCCCTCCTGCCGCCGACTGAGATGTGACGGAGAGGAATGCAAGAATGACGAGCGAGCCTGAGAAATACGAAGTGGGCTTCAGCGAGACGACGGGCGATTGGCACGTCGTCCACAACCAATTGAAGGGCAATGTCCTCCACCGAACGATTCTTGAGGAGCGCTACCAAAGCGAGGAGGCGGCCAGCGATGCCGCCGCTGCGATGCGGGCCGCCAAATAGCCGCCCGTGGTCACCGGGTGGTATTCCGCTCGCTATCACTGTACCCCCCGGCCTCCGCCGGGGTGACGGGATTATAAAATCTCCCGCACCTTGTCCTGCGGGCGGCAGAGGCGGACGCCTTTCCCGGTCTCGACCAAAGGACGCTCGATCAGGATCGGGTCGGCGGCCATCGCGTCGAGTATCCTGTCCTCGTCCGCGCCTTCGAGCGAAGCGGCGGCCGGCTCCTTCCGGCGCAGGCCCTCGGACGGGCGCATTCCGGCGCGGTCGTAGAGCCGCTTCAGCGCATCGCGGCTCGGCGGCGTCTTCAGATACTGGATCACGGTCACGTCAGCGCCCGAATCGCGGAGGATGTCCAAGGTCTTCCGCGACGTGCCGCAACTGGGATTGTGCCAGATCGTCGCTTTCACCGAATCGTCTCTCCTCGCTCCTCGGCCAGCGCGTCCTTATATTCGGACGATCGCTTCAGCCGGTCCATATAGGTGATCGGGCGGCGGCTCCCGCGGTCGAAATCCACGCCGTTCAACGTGCCGCGGGCGCCGCAATGGTCCTGGCAGCTATGGTCGTCCACCAGCCGCACGCCGGCCGGCGTCGGGCGGATGTGCAGCATGCAATGGCCGCCGTCGGTGTTCGTCTCCGCCTCGCGATAGACGAGGTCGCCCGGCTCCGAATGGGCGATGCCGGAGATGCTGCATTGATGGCCGTTGTAGAATTGGAGCTCGGCCCGGAAGTAGGCGCGGCGCGGGTCGAGACGAACGATCTCCAGCACGTCGTCCGACCAATATCTGCTGCCGTCGACCAGCCCGTTGAGGAAATGGCGGCCATAACGCCCGGCGATCGCCGCAGGATCGAAAGCGGCCGGGCCGGCGGCGGCCGAAGCAAGGCCGACGACAAGCAGCAGGAGCATTTTTCTCATGCGCGCTTCGCTTCCGCGATGAAATCGACGTCGCGCCGCTCGGGCCCGAATGCCGTCCAGATCACCAGCACCACCGCCGTTACGCCCGCCACGATGGCGAGGGCGAAGCCGTAATCGTCATGCCGTCCCTCCGCGATATGCGCCTGCAAGGGAGAGTTCCACGATGCGATCAGGTTCCCGAGCTGATAGGCGAAGCCGGGGAAGAGGGCGCGGGCGGCCGGCGGCGACAGCTCGTTCAGGTGGACCGGAACGATGCCCCAGGCGCCCTGCACCGCGACCTGGATCAGGAAGGCGCCGAGGCCGAGCAGGACCGGCGTCGCCGTATAGGCCCAGAGCGGGATCACCGGCAGCGCAAGCAGGCTGGCGACGACGATCGCGCGCTTGCGGCCGATCCGCTCCGACCAGATTCCGAAGGAAATGCCGCCGATGAGCGCCCCGACGTTCATCACCGCCGCCAGCATGCCGGTCACATGGGTGCCGAAATGGTGCTGCTTCTGGAGGAAGGTCGGATAGAGATCCTGCGTACCGTGGCTGAAGAAGTTGAACGCGGTCATCAGCACGACGAGGTAGAGGGCGATCTTCCAGTTGAGCAGCAGCTGGACGACCGGCTCCAGCCAGGAGCCCCCGCCGCCTTTTTTCCGCCGTGCCTCGAAGACGGGGCTTTCCTCGACATGGATCCGGATGAGCAGGACGAGGAGGGCGGGTGCGACCCCGACCATGAACATGCCGCGCCAGCCGATCTGGTCGAAGAGCAGGAAGAAGACCAGGCTGGCGATGAAATAGCCGGAGGGATAGCCGCCCTGCAGCAGGCCCGAAACGGGGCCGCGCAGCTTCGGCGGGATGCTCTCCATGACGAGGCTGGCGCCAAGCCCCCATTCGCCGCCCATGGCGATTCCGAAGCAGAAGCGAAGGATCAGCAGGGTGGTGAGGCTCGGCGCGAAGCCGGAGGCGAGCTCGAGCAGCGAGAAGAGGACGATGTCGACCATCAGCACCGGCCGCCGCCCGAACCGCTCGGCGAGCCAGCCGAAGAGGAAGGCCCCCGCCGGCCGCGCCGCCAGAGTCAGGAAGATGCCGTAGGTGACGGCCTTGATGTCGGTGTGGAAGTCCTTCGCGATGGCGGAGAGCATGAACACCATCAGGAAATAGTCGAAGGCGTCGAGCGTCCAGCCGAGATAGCTCGCCCAGATCGCGCTTCGCTGCGCGGGCGTGAGGGATTTCAGCTCTTCAAGCATCCTCGTCTCCCGGGCGCATGGCCTGCCCGCGACGGCGTTCTGGCGCGCGCGCCGCGCCTTGTCGAGACGAAGCTTGGCGGAGTCAGCGGCGCTTCGGCTCGAGCGAGTCCAGCGCTCTCTCCCCCAGCACGGGGTCGAGACGGCTCACCGCCTCGATCAGCGCGCGCAGCGGCTTCTCGGGTTCGATGCAGCCGCGTTCCTGGAAGCTTCTGCCTCTGCCGTCGAGCAATTCGAACACGAACATGGTCCCATCCGCGCAGACCATGATCGTCCCGTTCTTCACCTGCGGCTGCGGCGGCTGCATCGGCAATCGGCGTAGTCCCGCGGCTTCGATCGCGCGGTCGATCCATGCGACTTCCTCGCTCGTCAAGGACCGTTCGCTTTCCTTCGCGATCGCACCTGGCTCGTAGCCGCCGCGTCCGTCCAGAAGGACCTCCCGCATTCGCGCGCCGCCTTTCCCGTCCTCGTCGATCCGGAAGGCGAGTCCTGGCCGGAAGCTCGGCAGGACGAGCAAACGGAAGCGGCGGCTCCAGGATCCGAGGTCGGCGGCGGTCGCGAGCGGCGGCTCATGCATCGCCCGAAGCTGGCCCCCGAACCACTCCTCATGGAACGGCACCGCCCAGCCATTGTTTCGCCAGCCGGTCGGGGGAACGTAACGGGGCGCCGTTCCGGGCCGCCCGGCGAAGCCGAGCAATGCCAAAGCGAGGAGCGGCAGCCACTTGACCATGTGCGCATCTTGCCAGCGCGACGTCAGCCCCGCAACCGGAAGACAAGCCGCGCGGTCGATAGCCGGCCTGAAGAGCCGGCTCGGTCGGCGAGGCCGAAGAAGAGCAGGGCGATGCCGATCGTATCGACCATGAAGTGGGCGATCACCGCGACCCGGAGGTTATGCGGTGACGATGCCGATCAGGATCGTTCGCGGCCAGGAACGGGGGCGGCCGAGGCCGAGCGCCGCGAAGCTGCGCTCGCGCAGCCGGATCGAGACGATGCCGAGCACGAACAGGATCGGCACCTCGTTCGGCACGACATGGAAAACGTTGTGGCCGATGACGATCGCCGCGCCGACGATCAGCTCGGCGGCGGAGAGCAGACGCTGGCGCGGCGTCAGCGGCGCTTGTGCGTCCGCCGCGCCGCCTTGGTTCATTTAGCCTGAACGGGGGTGGGCTGGACCGGAAGCGGCTGGCCGTGGGCGGCGGCGGCCTTGTAGGCGGGGCGCTCCCGGCAACGATCGGCATAATCGACCAGCACCGGCTCGAGCCGATCCTCGATCCCGAGCGGGCGGGCGAGTCCGACCGCGTAGCCGCAGGAGATGTCGGCGGCGGTGAAGGTCTCGCCGAGCAGCCAAGGGCCGCGCTGCAGCGGCGCGATCAGCGCCGCCGATTTGCGCACGAAGATGTCGATCGCGAACAGCGCGCCCCAATTCTGCTTCTGGTCGTCCGGCGCGAAGAAGCGTGTGCCGATGGTGACGTTGAGCGGCGCCGTCAGCGAGCCCTCGCCGAAATGCAGCCAGGAGAGGAAGGCTGGCCAACACGGATCGTTCGTAGAGGGAACGAGCGGCGTCGGACCGTGGCGCGTGCCGAGATATTCGACGATCGCGACCGATTCCATCATCCGGACGTCGCCATCCTCGATCGCCGGCAGCGATCCTGTCGGGCTGCAGGCGACGAAGTCGCGATCCTGCATGCGATTGGGGAAGTCGACGGAACGGACTTCATAGGGCAGCCCCAATTCCTCCAGCATCCAGATGACGCGCAGCGCGCGCGTCGGCGGCGCGCCGTAGACCTTGATCATGATGGACCTCCTGCTCCCGAATCGTCGCCATTCTAGCGCCGGAACGATCTCTTGCCCAAGCGGCCCGTGAACGGACCAGTTGCTCTTCCATCATTTCATGCCATTGCCGGGCGGACGAGGCCATGCAAGGCATGGGTTATGCAGCCCGTCCGCCTGTCGCTCCTCCTGTCGGTCTTGTGCCTTGCCGCGGCGCCGCCGCATCTGGTGCCGCAGGGGAATACGAAGCAGCTCATCGTCGACGGCAAGCCGTTCCTGATCCTCGGCGGCGAGCTCGGCAATTCGACGGCGTCGGACCTCGACGCGCTGAAGCCGCATTGGGACGATTTCCGGCGCCTGCACATGAACACGATCGTGGCGCCGGTCTCCTGGGAATTGATCGAGCCTGCGGAGGGGCGATTCGACTGGGGTTCGGTCGACGGCCTGCTCGGCCAGGCCCGCGCCGCCGGCGACCGTCTCGTCCTGCTCTGGTTCGGAAGCTGGAAGAACAGCATGTCGGCCTACGCCCCCGGCTGGGTGAAGCGCGACCAGGCGCGCTTCCCGCGCACGCAGAAGGCGGACGGGACGGGAAGCGAGATCCTCTCGCCGCTCGTTCCGGCCAATGTCGCGGCGGACGCGCGCGCCTTCGCGGCTTTGATGGCGCATCTCAAGGCCGTGGACGGCGACCGGCACACCGTGATCCTGGTCCAGGTCGAGAATGAGATGGGCATGCTGCCGACGGCGCGCGACCGCAGCCCGGCCGCCGACGCCGCTTTCGCCGGATCGGTGCCGCACGCGCTGACCGACTGGCTGGTCCATCACCGGGCAACGCTCGCGCCGGAGCTGAAGGCCTTGTGGGAAGCGAACGACGCCCGCACGTCCGGCGACTGGCGCGGCGTCTTCGGCGCCGGGCCGGCGGGCGAGGAAATATTCTCCGCCTGGTGCTTCGCCCGCTACGCCGAGGCCGTCGCCAGCGCCGGCAAGGCGGCCTACGATCTGCCGATCTACGTCAACGTCGCGCTGAACCGGCCCGGCAGCAGCCCCGGCAGCAACTATCCGAGCGGCGGGCCGGTGCCGCATCTGATCGACGTCTGGAAGGCAGGCGCGCCGGCAATCGACCTGATCGCGCCCGACATCTATTTCCCGAATTTCGGCGAGATCCTCGATCGTTACGCCCGGCCCGACAATGCGCTCTTCATCCCCGAGGCCAACCAGGCCGGGCGGGCGGAGAGCCCTTCCGAAGCGATGCTCGCCTTCGGCCGCTACGGCGCGTTCGGCTTCAGCCCCTTCTCGATCGAGAATGCGAAAGGCCCGGGCGCGGAAGCGCTCCGTCAGGCCTACGACCTGCTGGACCAGCTCGCGCCCCTGATCCTCGCAGCCCGCGGCACCGGCCGCATGACCGGCTTCCGGCCGAAGGTCAGCTTCGACGGCGCGGTCGACGACGCGCCGCAATCGGCGACGCTCGGCGACTATCGGATCACCGCTTCCTTCCTCGACACCTGGGCGCCGAAGGAAGGGCAGAAGACGGACACCCATGGGGCGTTGGTCATCCAGCTCGGCCCCGACGAGTATCTGGTCGCGGGCAGCGGCGTCACCTTCACCTTCGCTCCGGTGACGCCCGGGCCGCCGCAGGCCGGGCTCGAGCGGGTCGAGGAAGGGCGCTATGTCGACGGCCAATGGCAGCGCGGCCGCGTGCTCAACGGCGACCAGACTCATCAAGGGCGTTTCGTGCGGCTTCCCTCGGGGAGTTGGGGCATCCAGCGGGTCCGGCTGTACCGCTATCGGTGAAAATCAGCTCCTCCCCGATGGACGGGTGAGAGCTGCCCCCGGCTGTTCTCAGTCATGCCGGGGGCATGGCGGCCCGTTCATGGGAGGGGGACCAAGCGAAGCATGGTGGAGGGGTTCGCCACGCGGCAAGGCGGCGCAGGTTGGAGGGTCGGCGTGGGTCTCGGGGCCCCCTCCACCGCACTTCGTGCGTGCTGGAGCTTTGGACTGCCAGGGGCAGTCCAAAGCTCCAGCACCCTCCCCGTTCCGGGGAGGACTGGTTACGCCGTCACCCCGACCGCGGCAGCCGGATCGAAAGCGCGCCTGTAGCCCCAATCGGTCCGCACCGTGGCGCCGCCGCGGGCGACGGATTCCAGGATCGCGGCGATCAGCCTCTGGTCCTGCAGCCCTTCCTCGCCGGGCGAGACCAATGGCGCGCGGCCGCGGGCGACGTCGCTCATCCAGTCCATCTCGCGCGCGAACTGGTCGACTTCCGTGATCTGCGGCGCGGCCGCGTTGCCGGCGCCGATCAATTGGAGATGGTTGCCGCCGTAGAAGCAGCCCGGCGCCGCGACCATCCGCCCGCGCTCGCAGAACACCTCCCAATCCATCGTCCCGGGATAATCGAACGAGGTCGATCCCTCGCCGATCGCGCCCGAGGGGAAGCGGAACTGCCAGGAGATGAGGTCCTCGACGGTGCGGAAGCGGGGGTCGCTGCGGTCGGTCTGTGCCCAGGCGCGGACCTCGACCGGCTCCTCGTTCAGCAGATAGCGGGTGCCGCTGATCCCGTAGATGCCCATGTCGGCGAGCGCGCCGCCGCCCGATTGCGCCATGTCGAGCCGCCAGGCGTCGGACGGATCGGAAAGGTCCGACTGCCGGCCCATCTTGGTGACCACCAGCCGTGGCTTGCCGAGCTGGCCGGTGCGCAGGAGCCGCATCGCGGCGAGATTGAGCGGCTCGTAGTGGCAGCGATAGGCGATCATCAATTTGCGGTCCGCCGCCTTGGCCGCGGCGATCATCCGCTCGCAATCGGCGACGTTGGTGGCCATCGGTTTCTCGCACAGGACGTGCTTGCCCGCCTTCAGCGCCCGGATCGTATATTCGGGGTGCATGAAGTTCGGCAGGACGATGTAGACCACCTGGATTCGCGGATCGTGCGCGATGCGGTCGAAATTCTCGTAATCGTAGATGGCGTCGGCCGGCAGGCCCTGCTCGGCGGCGACACGGTGCGCCTTGTCCGGGTGGCCGCTGACGAGAGCGGCAAGCCGGGCGCTGCGGCAATTGCGGAAGCCCGGGACGATCTGGCCGAGCGCGAGCTTGCCGAGCCCGACCACTGCGAAGCCGAGCCCTTCGCCGTCCCGACGCGGCGCTGCACCGGTCTGCGCGGCGGCAGGCGCCAGCATGCCGACGGCGGCGCTTCCGAGGCCCAATTGGATCAAACCACGGCGGGAGAGAGGCTCGTTCATTGGGGCGGCTCCTCGTGAGGGGTGCCGCAGATTAGCAGAGCTTCGTCCGAAGATCAGCCCCGCCGCCGCCGGCCCGCCGGCGCCTCCGGACGCAAGGCGCCGGCCGGGCCGATTCCTTCATTGGGCGGCTGCCGCTTCGCGCATCCGTGCCGGCAGGAAGCGCGGGCTTCGCAGCAGGCCCGCGGAG
Organism: Allosphingosinicella sp.; assembly: GCA_036273615.1. GTDB lineage: Bacteria > Pseudomonadota > Alphaproteobacteria > Sphingomonadales > Sphingomonadaceae > Allosphingosinicella. The sequence continues at coordinate 8,983 of DASUHH010000036.1, forward strand.
ATCAGGGAGACCAGCACGCCGACCGGGAAGATCTCGATGAAGGTCATCGGCAGGCGGAAGAGCGGGTTGGCATATTGGACCTTGAACCGCTCCATCTCCGCCGTGACCCTCGCCAGCTCCGCCGCGCTCGCGCCGGCGGCGCGCTTCTGCTCGATCATGCTCGCGGCATAGCTGCTCGCGAAATCGACATGGGCGATCGCGCACGACGCTTCCCAGGCAATGACGTAGAGGATTCCGGCGACGAGGCTGATGCCGAGCCCCAGGCCGAAGGCGGGCCAGAAGCGGATCACGCCACCAAGCATCTCGTCGCGATGGCGCTTGATCGCGACGAAGATGGTGCTGAGCGCGACCAGCATGATCGTATAGCCGATAAGCATGCCGTTGCCGGGCGCATTGTCGTGCCCGAAAATGACGAAGGCGGAGAGCGGCAGCCCCGCGACGAGGCCGGCGATCACGCCGTAGACGAGGATCTTGTTCAGCATGTCATTTCCCCCTGCTTGCGATGGATGCGTCGATCAGCGCCCCTCGCCGTCCCGACGCAATCGCCCGAAAGGGTGATTTGCGCGGATTCACCCTTTTCCCGCCGCTTACGGCACGATCCCAAGCTCCCGCGCGCGGGCGATGGCGTCGGTGCGGCGCTTCGCCTCCAATTTCTCGAACAGGCGCGCGACATGGGTCTTGACCGTGTTCGGCGAGACGTTGAGCCGCCGCGCAATCTCCTTGTTCGAGCGGCCTGCGGCGATCTCCTCCAATACCTTCAGCTCGCGCGGGCTGATTCCGAGCGTTTCGAGCGCCCTGGGATTGCCGTCGAACGGGGCCGGCCTGGGCGGCGCGATCACCCGCGCGCCGATGACGAGGCCGAGCGCGAGGAAGGCGAGGGCGATCAGGAAGATCGTGAAATCGCCGGGATGGGTGCGCACCAGCCGCCGATAATCGAGCCATTGCAGCGCGACCGCGCCGACGGCGAGCAGCGCTCCGTAAATGGCGGCCCGTTTCCAGATCGTCCTGTCCCCCTCGCGCGGAGGCGCATCCTCCCACAGCATAGGCGTTTCGAAAAGGGGAAGTCTCTAGCGGTCCGGCAGGATATGGATCGTGCGCACGATCCGGTCGGCCAGCGCGCGGGCGCGCGCCGTCGCGCATTCCGCCCGGATCGTCAGCCCGATCCGGGAATCCGGAGATCCCGATCGCGTCCGGAAACGGACTGTGTAGGTGATTCTGTAAGGCAGCCCTCCGTCGGGATCCTCGCTACGATAAGCGACCCGGCCGATCGGCGCGCGATCGACGATCATCGTGCCGATCGAGCAGGAAGAGGGATGGCGCCGGCACGTCGCTTTGTCCGGGCTTCCATGGGCGCCGAAATCGAAAACCAGCCTCAACGCGTTCGAGCGATATTCCGAGACGTAGGAATCGACACCCTCGACCGGGACGGTCTCCAGCTCGGGCGGCAAGGCGACGGTATAGGTGCCGGCGCCCGGGATCGGCCCGGGCGGGCGCCCCCGCCGCCAGCCCTTCGGGGCGGGAATGCCGGCGGCGACGGACGGCCCCGGCGCCGCCGCGATGCCCGGCGAAAGAGGAAGCAGGGCGGCGTTCAGCACGGCGGCGGGAAAGACGAAACGGGCTGCGAGTCTCGGCCTCATCCCTCTATTATGCCGCCCGACATGAAGGCGGCAACGCAGGCTCTCGATTCGCTCGCTTTCAAGGCAGACGGCGCTCAACTTTTCGCCGGCGCGGCGTCCGCCATTCTTCCCGACCTCCTCTCCGCTTTCGCCGGTCTGCCAGAGACCGAGCCGGGCCACCGCCTGTGGAGCTTGCCGTCGCTGCGGCCGCACCTGGAGCCCTCCGGCGCGATCGGCGCCGTGGCGGCGTCGGTTCTCGGCGGCGGCTGTCGGCCGGTGCGCGCGGTCCTGTTCGACAAGAATCCGGCCGCCAATTGGACGCTCGGCTGGCACCAGGACCGGACGATCTGCGTCGCCGACCGGGTCGAGACCGACGGATTCGGTCCCTGGACATTCAAGCGCGGCCTCAACCATGTCGAGCCGCCTTTCGGCCTGCTCGCCGCGATGGTGACCTTGCGAGTCCATCTCGACGATGTGCCGGCGGACAATGGGCCCCTGCTGGTCGCGCCCGGCTCGCATCGGCTCGGGCGCATCGCGGAGGCGGCGATCGGCGCGGCCGTCCACGCCTGCGGCAGCATCGCCTGCATTGCCGAGGCGGGCGACATCTGGCTCTACGCGACCCCGATCCTCCACGCCTCGAGCGCCGCCGCCCGGCCGGCGCGCCGCCGGGTGCTCCAGCTCGATTATGCCGTGCGGGGCTTGCCGAACGGCCTTCAATGGCTCGGCGTCTGATTCCGGCTCATTTCCAGGCGATGGCCGCGCTGGCGGGGCCGGCGAGGGGCAGGATCTCGCAGCGGCTGAAGCCGGCCTCGCCCGCCCAGCCCGCGAAATCGGCGCCGGTGAAGTCGAACGCCGCCTCGCCGAACTCGATCAGCATGTTGAGCGACATCAGCAGGCCGAACGCATTGCGCCGCCTTTCGTCGTCGATCAGATTCTCGACGACGATCAGCGCGCCGCCCTCGGGCAAGGCGCGGAACGCCTTCGCGATCAGCATCTTCTTGCGGTCGAGATCCCAGTCGTGGAGGATCAGGCTCATCGCGATCGCGTCCGCTTTGGGGAATTCGTCGGCCAGGAAATCGAGCGCCACCGCCGTCACCCGTCCGTCCAGGCCCGCCTCCTCGATGTGCCGCTCCGCGATCGGGCGGACGATCGGAAGATCGCAGGACAGGCATTGGAGGTGCGGATGGCGGCGCGCGACCGTAATCGAGAGCCGGGCGGCGGCGCCGCCGATATCGGCCAGCGTGCGAATATGGGAGAAATCGAAACCCTCGGCCAGCGCGTGGAAATTGCCCATCGACGCGCCCGCCATCGCGCCCATGAACTGCTCGAGCCGCTGCGGATCGGCGTAAAGCTCGGCGAACATCGGCTTGCCTTGATGCTTGATCTCGTTCTGCGGCCGGCCGGTTTGCAGCGCCGGGGTGAGGTCGGCCCAGAAACGGTAGAGGCGGGCATTCGCCATTTCGAGCAGCCCGCCGACATAAAGCGGGCTTTGGCGGTCGAGATAGGCGGCGGTCGCCGGCGTGTTGGCATATCGCGCCGCGGGCCCGTCGCCGGCGCGTTCGAGCAGGCCGAGCGCGACGAGCGCGTCGAGGAAATCCCAGGTTGCGCGGGGATGGAGGCCGAGCGCCCGTTCCAGCTCGGCACCCGTCTTCGGCTCGCTGCCAAGCGCGGTGAACAGGTCGAGCTCGACCGCGCTGAGCAGGGTCTTCGAGGCCCAGAAGCCCATGCCGATCTGGAAAATGGAATCGGGGGTCGGACCGTCCCGCATCTGTCTCTCCTCGCAAATCGCCGGCGGGGCGCCGCCACGGGGCGATGATAGAGGCGGCACGAAGCCCGCGTGAAGGGCCGGCCGCCCGCCCCCGGCGAAAATTGACTTTCGACAATCGACTCGCCGCTCCGCACGCTTTATGAAAAGAGCGGGAAATCGTGGAGGATCAGGGGGATGCGGCGAATTTTCGGTCGCGCATTGGCGGCCATGGCCGCGCTGGCGCTGGGCGGAACGGCGCAGGCGGCCTGCAGGGTCGAAAAGCATGCCGAATTGCCGGTGACGATGGACGGCCTCTCGCCGCTCGTCTCCGCGAGGATCAACGGCGTCCCCGCTCTGTTCATCGTCGACAGCGGCGCCTTCTTCAGCCTCATCTCCCCCGGCGTCGCCGGCGCGGCCAAGCTCAAGCTGGTCAAGGCTCCGGACGATTTCCGTCTCTCGGGGATCGGCGGCGACACCAGCGCCTCGGTGGCGACGGTCAAGGACCTCGTCGTGGCCGGCCTCACCGCGCACCACATCCAGTTCTTTGTCGGCGGAACCGATACCGGCACCGCCGGGCTGCTGGGCCAGAACGTGCTCGGCGTCGGCGACGTCGAATATGATTTGCCCCATGGCGCGGTCCGGCTGATGCGCTCGATCGATTGCGCGCATAGCGACCTTGCTTATTGGGTCGGCGGCGGCGGCGGTTATTCTGAGCTCAGGATCGAGCATCGAAGCGAGGACAAGCCGTTCACGGTCGCAACGATCCTGATCGACGGCAAGCCGGTGCGGGCGACGTTCGACACCGGCGCGCCGACGACCCTGCTCTCGCTGCGCGCGGCGGCCCGGATCGGCATCAAGCCCGACAGCCCGGGGGTCAAGCCGTCGGGAATGACGGGCGGGCTCGGCCAGGGATATGTGCGGACATGGCTGGCGCCGGTCGACTCGATCAAGATCGGCGACGAGGAGATCCACCACGCGCGGATCGAGATCGGCGACATGGGCGACGACGACACCGAGATGCTGATCGGCGCGGATTTCTTCATCTCGCACCGAGTCTATGTCGACAATGCGACGCAGCGCATGTTCTTCAGCTATACGGGCGGCGAGCTGTTCAACCGCAAGGCCCGTGCCGACGCGACGGCTCCCGTCGCCGCCGGCGCCGCCCAATCGAGCGACCCCCGGGATGCCGAAGGCTTCAGCCGGCGCGGCGCCGTCTTCGCCGCCCAGCACGATCTGCCGCATGCGATCGCGGATTATGGCCGGGCGATCGCGCTCGCGCCCAAGGAGCCGCATTATCTCGTCCAGCGCGCCGATGCCTATGTCACCGACAAGAAGGACGACCTCGCCCGCGCCGATCTCGACAAGGCGTTGGCCCTCGATCCCGCGAACCTGCCCGCCTTGCTCCAGCGGGCGGCGCTGAACGTCGATGCCGACCGGAACCAGGCCGCCGTCACGGATCTCGACGCCGCCGCCCATGCCGCGGCACCGACGCTGGACGAGCATCTGGAGATCGGCGAGCTCTACCAGTCCGCCCATGCCTATGCGCCGGCGGTGACCCAGCTCGATCTCTGGATCGCCGCGCACCCCGAGGATGCGCGCTTCGCCGAGGCGCTGAACGCGCGCTGCTGGGTCCGGGCGCTCGCCGGCAGCGACCTCAAGAAGGCGCTCGACGATTGCAACGCCGCGTTGAAGCTCAGCCCCGGCAATCCGTCCTTCCTCGACAGCCGCGGGCTCGTCCGCGTCCGCAGGGGCGAATGGGACAAGGCGATCGCCGATTATGACGACGTGCTGAAGCGCGCGCCGAAGACCGCCTGGTCGCTCTACGGCCGCGGCGTCGCCAGGCGCCACAAGGGGCTCGCCGCCGAAGGCGATGCCGACATCAAGGCCGCCGCGGCGATCGACGCCGACGTGCCGGACCAGGCGAAGAAGGACGGAATCGTCTGAAGTCCGCCGACGGCCGCAGGCCCCGGACCGGCCGTGGAGAATTGCCGGCCCGCTCCCCGACAAACAATGGCCTGGCGGGAAATCCTGTGCGAAGGAGACGCGAAAGCTGGGAGAAAGACGATGCTGCTCGGCCCTGCATTCGCGCTTCTGTTGCTTGCGTCGCCGCCGCCTCCCGAACAAAGAACGTCGCCGCCGCAACCGCGGCCGATTGAAACCTATGACGACCAGATGCGGGAGCTGCCGGGGGTTCTGCGCCGACGAGGTCTTTCCGATGCAGGCATCCGGATCGTGATCGACTCGATGCGATCCGAGCAAGCCGATATCGAGGACGCGGCGCGGCGGATCAGCGAACCGGCAAACGCGCTTCGCGCGGCCGCCGAGGCCGCCCGTTTCGATCCCGAAGCCTTCGAAGCTTCGTTCCGACGCTATGTGAGCGCGCAAGCCCGGGTCTGGACGATCTCCGCGGATCATGCGCTGGCCATGTTCCGTGCGCTTTCACCCGACGACCAGAAGATCATGGCGCGCCTGATGGCCGGCACCGGCGACGTGAGGATCGGAATGCCGATCCGGCCTCTGCGCAAGACGGGGCCATAATGGAGACGGATGGACGAAGCCGCCGCGTTTCCGGCCGGTGCGAGGGGCAGGGGGCATGATGAAGCGGGACAGCCATCATATCGCCGAGCCGACGGGCGGGCGGCGCGCCGCCAAGATCGGGCTGGTCGGCGGTCTCATCCTGCTCGCCCTCTGGATCGACCGCCATCTGCTGACCGCGCCGATCTGGGCGGTCATCCTCGCCATCGCCACCGGGCCGGTGCACGAGCGGCTGGCGCAGCGCCATCCGCGCCTCAGGAGCGGCCTCCTCCTGCCGTCGCTCTTCACCGCCTTGTTCGCGCTGGCGGTGCTGATTCCGCTGGCCGTGATCGTCGCCGAGGCCGCCCGCGAGCAGGCGGATGTGATGCAGTGGATCGCCTCCGCCCGGGCCAATGGCGTGCCCGCGCCGGCCTGGGTCGCGCAGCTCCCCGTCGGGAGCGACTGGATCGGCCATTGGTGGCAGGCGAACCTCGCGACCCCCGATGCCGCCGCGCGGGCGCTCGGCCGGGTCCAGGCGAGCGCCATCCACCAGACCGGCGTCTGGGGCGGCGAGATCCTGCACCGGATCTTCGTCTTCGCGCTCGCCTTGCTCAGCTACTTCTTCCTGCTGCGGGAGCGGGAGACGATCGTCGCGCAATTGCGCGTGGCCGGCGACCGCCTGCTCGGGCCGACCGGCGAGCGCGTCGCCAAGCAGGTGATCCTCTCGGTGCGCGGCACGATCAACGGCCTGGTCTTCGTCGGCCTCGGCGAGGGCGCGGTGATGACGATCCTCTACTGGATCTCCGGCGCCCCCCACCCGGTCCTGCTCGGCGCGCTCACCGCGGTCGCGGCGATGATCCCGTTCGGAGCGATCCTCATGTTCCTGGTCGCAGCCCTGCTTCTCCTCGGCCAGGGCGCCCTGGCCTGGGCGATCGCCGTGATCGTCGCCGGCCTCGTCGTGGTCGGCATCGCGGACCATTTCGTTCGGCCCGCCTTGATCGGCGGCGCGACCCGGCTGCCTTTCGCCCTGGTGCTGTTCGGAATCCTCGGCGGCGTCGAGACGCTCGGCCTCCTCGGCCTGTTCGTCGGCCCGGGCACCATGGCCGCGCTCGTCATGCTCTGGCGGGAATATGCGCGCGCGCCGGTAACGGGAGCGCCGGAGCCCGGGCCCGAGCTGCCGCAGCCATCGGCCGCCGGAAGCGGTTGACGAACGGCGCGGCTCGGGCTTCAGCAGCGCGATGACGCTCTTCCTGCTCCTTGCCCTGCTCGCCGCGGGGGCCGCCGCTCCGCCACCCGCGACCCAAGCCAATGAGGCGGCGATGATGAAGGCCGACGACGAAGCGGTGCGGCGCGGCTTCACCCATGTCCGCCACACCATCCCCGCCGCCTTCCAGGGTGTTTTCCGCCGAACGCTCGAGGAATGCGGAGTCGTGACCGACAGCGCGCTGACGCTCGGGCCGACCCGGATCGCCACGGCCACCGGCGATGGCGAGGTTCAGTCGGTCAAGGTCGAGGCGCCGCGCAAGATCGTCGTCGACTCGATCTATGACGGCCACGGCCAGGTGTGGGAGCAGACCGATACGATCCTTCTCGGCCGCGACGGCGACCGGGTCGCCCTCCAGCTCGCAGCCGGCTCCGACACCCGCCTCCGCTGCCCGCCCGGCACCGCAGCGGCGCCGGCGGCCACGCCGCAGCGGACGCCGGCGCCGTAGCGGCTAAAGCTTGGTGCTGTTGGCCTTGACGTAGGACCGCACCGCGAACCGGCACGGCGCGGCATTGCAGCGCACCATCCGCACCTCGGCGACGAGATCGGCCTCGCCGCCCTGCCAGGTGACGATCGGCGTGTCGTCCGCGGCGACGTCGCGGGCGACGACATTCCCGCCGCTGTCGTAGAGGATCATGTCCATGTCGGAGCAGTCGGTGTCGCAGACGGCGACGATCATCGTCGTCGCCCCGCCGCGCCCGTGAAGGCTGAAGCGCTGGCTTGCCGACGCCGCGAGCGATCCGATGCGGACTGGTGAATCGGGGACATAGCCCTGGTTCCGCGTCTGCGCCGTCACCCGGTTGAGCAGATTCTCCACCTGCTGCGCCCATTGATCCTGCGCCAGGGCCGGCGTGGCGGAAGCCGCCGCGACCGACGCCGCGGCAGCGAGGGAAAGGAAGGTCGAACGGTTCATCTGGTCCTCCTTGCGATATGAGGCGGACCATGGCCTCCGCGCGCCGGCCATCGCGCGACCCCCCATGCGTGGGGGATCGGTCTTCGACCGAGAGAAGATTGAGCCCGCCTGTGACCGCGAATTTAGCCCAGGGCGGCGCCCCTGTGTGTGAAAAAGGCTGTTAATTCTGCCGATTCCGGGGTGGCCTTCTCAATTCCCCTTGTCGACCCGCAAGGTGTAGCGGCCGGTCGAACGTTTCGCGACCGCGTTGGCGGCGATGATGTAGCGGCCGTTCGCCGGCAGGGTCACCATCAGCTTCGAATCGTGGCCGCCGGCGCTGTCGTCGTCCCATTTGCGGAACGCGCCGTCCGGCTGGTCGATGACGAGCCAGGAATCGAAATCCGTCGAGCGCAGGGTGACGACGATCTGCTCGCCGGCGACACCGTCATAATAATAGCCGTCCATATAGGTGTCGTCGCTGCGCAGCACGCTGTTGGGAGTCAGCGTTCCTTCCACCTGCTGTCCGGCGCGAAGGACGGGAAGCGAGCGGCCGGCGAGGGCGGAGATGTCGATGCCGCCGTTGCTCTGGGCGGCGTTCTGCTCGGCGGCCTTGGTATAGGCGCGCACGCCGTAGCGGCAGGGATCGGCCTTGCACTTCACCATCCGCACCTCGAGCTGGAGGTCGGCCTCGCCGCCCTGCCACGACACGATCGGCACGTCGTCCGCCTGCAGATCCTTGGAGATCACGTTGCCGGCGCCGTCGTAGAGGACGAGGTCCATGTCCGAGCAGTCGGTGTCGCACAGGCCCATGACCTGGGTCAGCCCGCCGCCGCTGACGTGGAGGGTGATTCGCTCGCTGCCCGACGCGCGCAGCGCGCCCTGGCGGACCGGCGAATCGACATGATAGCCGCGCGACTGCATCTGCTCGGTGGCCTTGTCGAACAGGCGCTCGATCTGCTGCGCCCACTGATCCTGCGCCTGCGCGGGTTGCGCGAACGAGGCCGCTCCGGCCGCCGCCGCGAGAATCGAAAGAAGAAGTCTCCGGTCCATCAGGTCCTCCCCCAGCAAACGCACGAATGCGAGTCGCCCCTGAACCCCGCGACAATAATACGCGATCGAAACGAAATTGACACGGCGTGCTTTTCGTGGCGCTTGCCCGGCACCGGCCAGGCGGTTCAGCGTCTCCAATCCTGACGCGGGAACAGGGTCCCGAAATTGTCCGGCATCGGATCCTTCTCGTCGCATCCGCGGCGGCGCCGCTCCGAAATGCGGACCATCGTAAAACGATAGGGCGCTTCCCACCGGACCAGATAGTAGAAGGATGGGCCGATCGTATCGCCGTTCGGCTCCTCATGATAGGCGACCTGCCACAGGCTGCGGTCGGAGCGGCAGCGCCGCGGCTGGTCGTCAAACTCTCCGAACAGGAAATCCTTGTGCAGCCGCGCGTGCCGGCGCCGAAGCAAAGCGGCCGAGCCCGACCGGTCGGTCCAGCCGGACACGTCCTTCCACGCGCCCGTGAGCCATTCGTCGACGAAATCGTCCGGCCCGAGCGCGACCGGCGCGATCCGGCGGACCCGGTCGTGGGGACCGATCGCATAGTGGCGCACGACCGGCCGGACGAGGACGCCGCCGTCGATGCTGCGGCCCATGAACTCGATCAGCGCGTCGTGCGACGTCACGCTTCCCTCGGCGACCTCATAATCGCCCATATAGAGTGTGTCATCGGTGTCGATCAGCGGCCGCGGCGTCGGCGTTGCCGGCGTCGCGCGCCAAAGCCGCGTGAAGATCGAATGCCAGTTCGAGCTGCACCAGGGCGCGAAGCCGAGCGTCAGGACCAGGGGGGGCGGGGCCGGCTCGTTCCAGGCGACGCTCGCGGGCGAGACGCGGACGGCGAGAAAATTCTGCGGCGCATAATGGCCCTTCGCATAATCGTCCTGCTCGCTCGCGAACAACAGCGACCAGCGATCCTGCTTTCGCTCGTACAGATAGATGGATTGGTCGGTGCCGCAGCGGATGCCGACGGCGGTGGTCACGAGCAGATAGCGATCCTCGAGCCGCTGCAGCGCGACCTTGCCGACATAGCCCCGCTCGATGTCTTCATAACCGTCCGGACCGATGCAGCGGTGCGGGTCTTCCGGCTTTGCGTCGCAGGTGAGATCGGCGGCGGCAAGCTCCGCGTCGAGCTGCATTTCGACCGGCTCCAGATCGGCATCCTGCTTCAGCGTCGCGACCCGCGTTTCGACCCAGGCCCGCAAGGCATGCTTCAGCGGCGTCAGCTCGGGGCCGGCCTCCCGTTCCTCGTTGATTCCCTTCGTCGCGCGAACGGTTGCGATCGCCGCCTTCACCGCCGCCAGTCCGTTGTCCGCGGAAGGTTGCCCGGCGGCGGCGCAGAGGAAGCAAAGCAGAAGCGCGGTCGGGCGGCGCATGAGGGCGGGCTGATTGTACCGCCGCCGGCCCGCCAGCGCGCTCATGGCCGCCGCAGGGTCACCCGCGCGAAGTTGCCGAGCTTGTCCTCGGGCCCCTGGTCGATCGTCCAGCTCCAGCGGCCGTCGGCGGCGTTCCAGCGCATGGTCGTATGCGTGGTGGTGCCGTCGTGGTTGGCGAAGACGAAGGGGATCGAATCGCCCGCCGGCGCCGCGGTACCGAGCGATTCGGTCGTGATGCTGCCATAATCGTCGAGCCAGACGCAAGCATAACCATGGCGGGCCTCGACCCAGCCGATATAGACGGTCGCCTCGTAGACCGGCCTGCCGTCGGGCTGCCGCTCGCGCGAGACCTCGTCGATCTTCAGATATTGATGCTGGAGCACCCAGGCGGCGGTGACGTCGTGGACGATCTGCTTGCGGGCGATCGTCCCTTCCATCACCCAATGGCCCTGCATCCGGTCGAGCAGGGGATCCGCGAACGTCTTCTGCTGCGCCCCGGCCGCGGCTGGAAACGCGAGCAAGGCGAGGAGCCAGCGAGCACATAGGCGCATTCGGACCTCCCCAAAGGTTGCGGCGCCGAAATTATCGTCGGGGCGCCGTCGAAGCAACGCCAATGGGGGCGCCCCCGGGTCAATTCGCAAGAAAGGCGGGATCCCCGCTCGCGCGGGGATGACGAGGAGGACCGCGGGAATGACGAAAAGGCTTAGCGGCCCACCGCTGCGGCGAGATGGGGCGGATAGCGGTCGCCCTGGACCGCGATCTCGGCGAGGGCGGCGTCGATGTCACGCAGATCCTCCGCGGTCAGCGCGACGTCGATCGACCCCAGATTCTCCTCCAGCCGGTGCAATCTGGTCGTGCCGGGGATCGGCGCGATCCAGGGCTTTTGCGCGAGCAGCCAGGCCAGAGCGATCTGCGCCGGGGTCGCGCCCTTCGCCGCGGCGATCTCGCCGATCCGCGCGACCAAGAAGAGATTGGCGCGGCGCGCCTCGGGCGAGAAGCGCGGCACGTTGTTGCGAAAGTCGCCGACATCGAAACTGGTGCTCTCGTCGATCTTGCCGGTGAGGAAGCCGCGGCCGAGCGGGCTGAACGGGACGAAGCCGATGCCGAGCTCCTCCAGCGCCGGCAGCACCTCTTGCTCGGGCTCGCGCCACCAGAGCGAATATTCGCTCTGCAGCGCCGTCACCGGCTGGACGGCATGGGCGCGGCGGATCGTCTGCACGCCGGCCTCGGACAGGCCGAAATGCCTGACCTTGCCCTCGCCGATCAGGTCGCGGACGGTGCCCGCGACGTCCTCGATCGGCACGTTCGGATCGACGCGGTGCTGGTAGAGGAGGTCGATCCGGTCCGTCCGCAGCCGCTTCAGCGACGCCTCGACCACCTCGCGGACATGCGTTGGCCGGCTGTCGAAGCCACGTCCAGCTCCGGCGCCCGCGCTGTCGATCACGAAGCCGAACTTGGTCGCGATCACCACCTTGTCGCGCATCGGGGCGAGCGCCTCGCCGACCACCTCCTCATTGGCGAACGGCCCATAGACCTCGGCCGTGTCGAAGAAGGTGACGCCGCGCTCCACCGCGGCGCGGATCAACGCGACCGCGTCGGCGCGGCCGGTCGGCGTGCCGTAGCCGTGGCTGAGCCCCATGCAGCCGAGGCCGAGGGCGGAGACTTCGAGGCCCTGGCCGAGAGTGCGTTTCTGCATGTTCGTTCCTTTCTTTGCGCTCATTCCGCCAGCGTCTTGCTGTCGATGACGAAGCGGTATTTCACGTCGCTGCGCTGCATGCGGTCATAGGCCTCGTCGATCTGCTGGATGCGGATCATCTCGATATCGGCGACGATGTTATGCCCGGCGCAGAAATCGAGCATCTCCTGGGTCTCGGGAATGCCGCCGATCAGCGAGCCGGCGATCGCCCGGCGCCGGAAGATCAGGTTGCCGACATTCGGCGAGGGATGGGGATGCTCGGGCACGCCGACCAGGCACAGGGTGCCGTCACGCTTCAGCAGCGACGTCAGGGCATCGAGATCGTGGCTCGCCGCGACCGTGTCGAGGATGAAATCGAAGCTGTTGGCGTGCTTCTCCATCTCCTCGGCATTGCGCGAGTTGATCACCTCGTCGGCGCCGAGATCGTGGGCGTCCCGCCGCTTGTTCTCGCTGGTGGTGAAGGCGACGACATGGGCGCCCATCGCATGGGCGATCTTGATCCCCATATGTCCGAGCCCGCCGATGCCGACGATGCCGACCTTCTGCCCCGGCCCGACCTTCCAGTGGCGGAGTGGCGAGTAAGTGGTGATTCCGGCGCAGAGCAGGGGCGCGACAGCGGCGAGCTGCTCGGCGGGATGGCCGATCTTCAGCACGAAATCCTCGTCGACGACGATGCGCTGCGAATAGCCGCCGAGCGTGTGGCCGGGAGCGTCCTCGGTCGGGCCGTTATAGGTGCCGACGAAGGCGAAATTGTCGCAATATTGCTCCAGACCTTCGTTGCAGGCGGCGCAATGACCGCAGCTGTCGACCATGCAGCCGACGCCGACCGTGTCGCCGACCCTATACTTGCTGACCGCGTCGCCGACGGCTGTCACGTGGCCGACAATCTCGTGGCCTGGCACGCAGGGGTAGAGCGTGCCCTCCCATTCGGCGCGGACCGTATGCAGGTCCGAATGGCAGACCCCGCAATAAGCGATCTCGATCTGCACGTCGCGCGGCCCGGGCTGGCGGCGCTCGATGTCGAGCGGCTCGAGCTTCTTGTCGGGAGCGACGGCGCCATAGGCTTTGGTGACCATGTCGTTTGACCCTCTTTTGGAATTGGAGCGCGGGAAAAGCTGAAAGCCGAATTCGGCCGCCGCCTCAAGCCTCGGCTTCCTTGAAGACGCGGTCGAGGATGCCGACGGCCGTACTGGCGGTCGGCCAGCCGGAATAGAAAGCGAGGTGGGTGATCAGTTCGACCAGCTCGCCGCGGGTGACGCCGTTGTCGAGCGCGCGCTTGAGGTGGAAGGGCAGCTCGTTGGTCCGGTAAAGCGAGACGAGGCTTGCCACGGTGATCAGGCTGCGGTCGCGCGGGGAGAGGCCGGGCCGCTCCCAGACATCACCGAACAAAACCTTGTCGGTAATCTCGGCAAGTGGCGGGGCGATGTGGCCGAAGGCTTTCCGCGCGGCGGTGGGTTCGCTGGGCATGGCTGGCTCCTTGAAAGGCTGGGACGGATCGGAGGCCGGAGCCTTCCTGCGGCCGGGCCGTCCCGATGCACGGCCTATCTAGGACTCGCACGATCATGCGATTAGCCGCTAAAAGGGACATGGACCTATCTTGGAGATTCATGAATGCGCCGCGAGGATCTGGCCGATCTCGCCGCCTTCGTTACGGTGGCGGAGGAGAGGAGCTTCACTCGGGCGGCTGCGAAGCTCGGCACGTCGCAATCGGCGCTCAGCCACACGATCAGGCGGCTGGAGAGCCGGCTCGGCGTCCGCCTCCTCACCCGCAGCACCCGCAGCGTGGCGCCGACCGAGGCGGGCGAACGGCTGCTGAGAACGCTCGGCCCCGCCCTCGACGAGATCGAGGCCGGGCTCGCCCAGCTCGGCGCGCTGCGCGACAAGCCCGCCGGCACCATCCGGATCAGCGCAAGCGACCATGCGGCGCGGGCGATCCTGTGGCCGAAGCTCGCCGCCCTGCTCCCCGATTATCGCGACATCCGTGTCGAGATCAGCGTCGATGCCGGCTTCGTCGATATCGTCGCCGAGCGGTTCGACGCCGGCGTGCGGCTCGGCGAGCAGGTGGCGAAGGACATGATCGCGGTGCGGATCGGCCCCGACATGCGCATGGCGGCGGTGGCCGCGCCCGCCTATCTGAAGCGCCGGCCGCCGCCGCGCGCGCCGCAGGACCTGGCGGGGCATGAATGCATCAACCTTCGGCTGCGCACGCTCGGCGGCCTCTATGCCTGGGAGTTCGAGCGGGACGGGCGCGAGCTTCGCGTTCGGGTCGAGGGGCAGCTCGTCTTCAACGACGTCGGGATGATCCGCCGGGCCGCGCTCGACGGCTTCGGAATCGCCTATCTGCCCGAGGACCATGTCGAGGATGCGATCGCCGACGGCCGGCTCGTCCGCCTGCTCGGCGACTGGTGCCCGCCTTTTCCCGGCTACCATCTTTACTATCCCAGCCGGCGCCAGCAATCGCCCGCTTTTGCTTTGGTCGTCGAGGCGCTTCGCCACCGCGGACCGCGAATCGTTGCGGCGCGCCCGCCAAATCCCTAAGCGGAACGCCGGGCTGGAGACTGGAATGGAGCGAAGACCGAAGAAAGCAGGCCTGCGCCGTCTCGCATTGCCGCTGCTGCCGTTGCTGCTCCTTCCGCTCGCCGCCGGCTGCGGCGCGCGCGGCGACCTTCAGATGCCCGGCAATCCGGTCAAGTCCAAGGTCAAGGCTGCGAGCCGGAGCCGCGTCGCCAAGCCGGACGAGCTGCTGAAGCCGCCGGCCGAGGCCCGAGTCCCGCCAGCGCCGACCGGCGAGGACCCGTCGACCCCGCGCAAGGACGATCCGTTCGATCTTCCGCCGGCCTGACCCGGCCTCATTTCAACAGATAGACGTCGTAGCTTTCGTCCGAGACGGCGGGCGCGAAACGGGCGAGCCGCTGCGTCGCACCGAGGAACCTCCCGATCTGCGCGCGCGTGCCCGAGAAGCTCCAGGTCATGGCTTCATGGATCCGGAAGGGCGGCGAGGACGGGTCGATCCGCTGCCTCAGCACGATCACCACCGGCAGGCCGGTCCGCGCCCTGAGCGCGCGGCCGTCGTCGAGATAATCGTCGAGGCTGAGCTCGGTCCGCACGCGCCGGGTGAAGCGGACGACATGGCCGAAACGCTGCTCGCGCATGAAGTAGATCGGGTTCCGCGCATAATAAGGCAGCGCCTCGAGGACCATGTCGGGATCGGCGATCACGACCGCATTGGTGAGATGATCCTGCTTCAGCACCAAGGCGAGGTCGCGCGAGCGGCTTTTGGGCACGCCCTCGACCTCGGCGGCGACCTTGCCCACCGCGTTCACCAGCTGGAACAGGAGCAGCAGCAGGAACATCGCCTGCCCGAAGGCGGCGGCGCGCCGTACCGACACGCCGTCCGCCCAGGCCAGGCCCCAGCGGCCGCCGCAGCCTTCCGCGGCGAGCCAGTGGAGGGTCAGCAGATAGACGAGCAGCAGGCATTGGTGCCGGTAGAAGCCCGGATAGACGAGCTGGAAGAAGGCTTCGAACCCGACCAGCGCCGCCGCCCCCGAGAGGAAGGCGGCGGGTCGGCGCAGCAGGCCGAGCAGGCTCCCCCAGATCGCGACGTCGAGCAGGGCCAAAGCGACATGCTGCTCGCGCATCGCCTTTGGCAGCAGCTCTCGGAACGACGAAGCCGGGTGCAGCACGTCCCTCGCCAGCGATCCGATCCCGAGCCGGCCGGTCAGGTCGATCGGCGCGGCGTCGTGGACGGTCGGGAAGACGGTGACGAAGCAGATCAGCGCCCCGCACGCGGCGATTGCGGCATTGATCAGGAACAGCCGGTATTTCGGCCCCCATTTCAGCCCCTCCTCGGACACCAGCTCGACCAGCCGGAAGAGCAGGAAGGAGGCGGCGAGCAAGGCTGCGGGAACGTTGGTGTTGCAGAGCAGGGCAAGCACCAGCCCGACCGCGATTCCGCGGTCGCGCCATCTTTCGTAGACGATCGCCAGCACGAACAGCATGAGCATGGCGATGCCGTAATTGCGCGCCAGCGCCGCATATTCGTCGAGCATGAAGGCGCTGGACAGGGTCAGCGCGATGACGAATGGCCGGAACGGCGCTCGGAAGGCGAAGAGGGCGGCCGAGGCCGCGGCGACCGCGAATCCGACGGCCGGAAGCACCTGCCTGACCGGCAGGAGCGCGTGGGCGCCGCGAAGCATCAGATACCAGAGCGCCGGATGGCCTTCGCCGTGAAGGACGCGGAGCATCGCGGGAATGCTGTCGCCGGCGAGCGCGATGCTGAGCGCCCTGACCTCGTCTCGCCACAGAGCGTGGCGCACGACCATGAACAGGGCGATCGCGAACCAGCCGGCGAAGAGGATCGCGCGGGCAAGGCGGCTTCGCCCCGGCGCCTCGGCGTAAAGCATGGCTCCGTCCGGATGAGGGGAGGGGTTCATGGGCTCGATCCGATGGACGGGATTCTTGGCAGGCGTTTTTCAGGCGGAATGGACGATCCTGGGGTCCGGACCCTAATGCCGCGGCCCTCCGTCGAGCAGGCCTTGGTCGGCCATCCAGTCGGCGAGGCGGTCGGGCCAGTGGAGGATCGAGATTCGGTTCGATTCGTCGAGATTGAAGGCATGGCCGGCGCCCGCATACATGTGCAGCTCGGCCGGGACCTTTGCCTTGCGGAGCTGCTCGTAGAGGGCGATTGCGGGCGTCGCGCAGCATTCGTCGAGCGAGCCGGCGGTGATGAAGGCGGGCGGCGCATCGGCGACGTCCTTCGCCGGAACCCCAAGCGGGCCGGGAAAGACGAGGATCTGGAAATCGGGCCGGCCGTCGACGCGGTCGAGCGGATCGGCCCCTCGACTTCGCTCGGGATGAGCGGTTTCAGGATCGGGATTGTCGGCGATCAGCGAGACCAGTTCGCCGCCGGCCGAAAAGCCCATCACGCCGATCCGGTGCGGATCGATGCCGTAATCGGAGGCATGGGCGCGGACCCAGCGCACCGCCCTGCGGGCATCGCCGGCGGCGGTGCCCTCGATCGTGTAGGTCGAGCCCGGCTCGCGGGCGAGGCGGTATTTGAGGACGAAGGCGGTGATTCCGTAGCGGTTGAGCGCGAGCGCGCCCTTCACGCCCTCATTGTTGAACACGAGCTTTTCATGGCCGCCGCCGGGGAAGATGATGATCGCGGCGCCGTTGCGATGCTTCGGATCGGCGGCATAGACGGTCAGCGACGGGTCGTGGATGTTGGCGACCCAATAATCCTTCGCCGTCTCGGGCTCGTTCCGCCGCGACTCGGAGCCGGGCGCGCCGTTCGGCCACAATTTCACCACCGTCGGATGCGGCTCGACATATTGGGCCGCGGCGGGCACGGCGGCGAGCAACAGGAAGGCGAATGCGAGCGTGCGGATCATCTTCATCCTCCGAAGACCGCGCGTCTTGTGAACGGCTTCGCCGCGCCGGGCAAGCGGCGCGGGCGCTTGGATTCGCCGCTGACGAGGATAGGATCGGAACCGAGCACGGGAGGAAGAGATGGAGAGCGACAAGAGCTTCAGCCTGAGCCGGAGGGGAGTCGTCCTCGGTCTCGGCGCAGCGCCGGCCGCCCTGATCGCCGGCCGCGCCGCTTCGGCCGCCCCGGCCGCCGCGGCCCCGCCGCCGCCGGCCACCGCGCCCGAGGGCATATTTCAGCCGCCGCCCGCAATGGTCCGACCCTTTCCGCTCGGCCGCGCCCGGCTGACGGAGGGGCCGTTCCTCCAGGCGCAGGACTGGAATCTCGGCTTCATGAAGCGGATCGATCCCGACCGGCTGCTCCACAGCTTCCGCCTCACCGCCGGCCTGCCGTCGGCCGCCGCGCCGCTCGGCGGCTGGGAGGCGCCCGATTGCGAGCTGCGCGGCCATTTCACCGGCCATTATCTCTCCGCCGCGGCGCTCGCTTTCGCCTCGACCGGCGATGCGGAGATGAAAAGCCGCGGCGATCGTCTCGTCGCCGGCCTCGCCGCGTGCCAGCGGGCGCTGAACCAGGGCGGCTATCTCAGCGCCTTTCCGATCGAAGCGTTCGATCGCCTGAGCGCCCGCCGCGCCGTCTGGGCACCCTTCTATACGATCCACAAGATCATGGCCGGCCTTCTCGACATGCACCTCCATGCGGGCAGTGCGGAGGCGCTCGCCGTTCTTCGGGGCATGGCGGAATGGGCCGATCGCTGGACCGGCGCGCGCTCGACCGCGCACATGCAGGACATACTCGACACCGAGTTTGGGGGGATGAGCGAGACGCTCTGCAATCTCGCCGCCGCGACCGGCGAGCCGCGCTGGATCGACGTCGGCGACCGCTTCACGAAGGCGCGATTCATCACCCCGCTCGCCGAGCGCCGCGACGAATTGCGCGGCCTCCACATGAACACCCATGTGCCGCAGGTGATCGGCGCGGCGCGGCGCTACGAGCTGACTGGAGAGCCGCGTTCGGGCCATGCCGCCGCCTTCTTCTGGGAGACGGTGGTTTCGGGCCGCGCCTATGCGACCGGCGGCTCCAGCAACGGCGAGCATTGGCAAACCGCGCCCTACGAGCTTGGCGACGAATGGCACCAGGGGGCGAATCATCAGGAATGCTGCTGCGCCTATAATATGATGAAGCTGACGCGGGCGCTGCACCGCCTGGCGCCGCGGGCGCGCCATGTCGATTATTACGAGCGCAATCTGTTCAACCACCGGCTCGGGACGATCCAGCCGGAGACCGGCCGCACCCAATATTTCCTCTCGCTTGCGCCGGCCGCGTGGAAGACCTTCGCGAGCGACGACCACAGCTTCTGGTGCTGCACCGGAACCGGCATGGAGGAATATGCCCGGATCGCCGACGCGATCTACGGCCATGACGGGCGCGGGATCGTCGTCGACCTGTTCATCGCCTCGACCCTCGACTGGCCGGAGCGCGGCATCGCCATCGAGCAGCATACCGCTTTTCCCGACGAACCGCGCACGACCATCCGAGTGACCAAGGCCCCGGGCGACCGCTGGCCGATGCGCCTCCGAATCCCCGGCTGGACGACCGATGAGGCACGGGTGCTGGTCAGCGGCAAGCCGCTCGAGGCGGTCGCCGAGCCGGGCTCCTACCTGCGCATCGATCGCGCCTGGCGGGCGGGCGACGAGGTGACGCTCGACCTGCCGATGCCGCTTCGCGCCGAGGCCTTTCCCGACGAGCCCTCGGTCATGGCCTTTCTCGCCGGCCCGATCGTCCTCGCCGGCCAGTTTCCGGCGAGCGGCATTCCCATGTCCCTGGTGATCGACAAGCAGGGGCCGGCGGTCGACTCCGAGCGGATGGCAATTCCCTCGCTCGACGCCGGCGGCCGCCCCGCCGCCGAGCTGCTGCGGCCGGCCGGCACGCCGCTCGCCTACAGCGTCACGGCCGGCGGGCGCGAGATCGCGCTGAAGCCGCTCAACCGCAGCTGGGACCGTTACGTCGTCTACTGGACGGTCGCCTGAGGCCGCAGGAAAGGGGAGCGCGTCACCGACGGTGCCGGCTGACCGCGTGCTGAAGGTTCCGGTAATCGTCTCCGCTTGGCGGTCCGGGGCCACGGGGTGTAAGGCCAAAGCGTGAAGCAGAGAGCGATTCCCGGCGAGTCTCGAGATCGTCCGCGCCTCAGCGTCGTGATGCCGGTCCGCGACCTCGCCCCCTATGTCGAGGACAGCATCCGCTCGATCCTCGGCCAGAGCTTCGCCGATTTCGAATTCGTGATCCTCGACGACGGCTCGACCGATGGCACGCGCGAGATCCTGCGCGCCTGGCAGGTCCGCGATTCCCGCATCCGCCTGTTCGAGGGCAGGGAGCCGCTCGGCCCGGCGCTCAGCTCCAATTTCGTCGTCGCCAAAGCGCACGGCGAGATCGTCGCGCGGATGGACGGCGACGATATCGCCCATCCAGACCGGCTGCGCCGCCAGCTCGCCGCGCTCGATGCCGATCCCGGCGCCTGCCTGGCCGGCACGCTCTGGGAGGGGATCGACGAGAAGGGGCGGCGCGTGCGCCCCCGCGATCGCTGGCGGCTGGTCCACGGCTCGCCCTTCGCGCCTTTCGCCCACGGCTCGATCATGTTCCGCCGCACGGCGTTCGAGCGGGCGGGCGGTTATCGCCGCGAGGCGGATTTCTGGGAGGATCTCGACCTTTACGGCCGGATGGCCCCGCTCGGCAGGCTGATCGTGATCCCCGAGGTCCTCTACCAGCACCGGGCATCTTTGCTGAGCACGCGGCTCACCTCGTCGCGCCGCCGCGTCGAGCAATCGGTCGACCTCATGTATCGGCGGGCGCGGGGCCTTGCCGCGGCGCCGGCGGGTGCGCGGCTGCTGCCGAGGGTTTTCCTCTCCTTGGGCTCGACCCGCATCTGGGCGGGGCGGCGCCCGGAGAGCCTGTCCCGGCTGCTGCGCCATGGCGCGCTGCGCCTCGATGCGGAATCGGCGGCAATCCTCGTCTGGGCGGCCTGGGGGGCGCTCAGCCCGCGCAGCCTGCGCCTCTGCCTCTCCGCCGGCGTGATGCTGCGCGACCGGCGCGTGCGGCATCTTTTCGCCGACGACGCGCCGTGGCGCTGGCAGCCGGTCGCGGTGCCGGAGCGGACGGACGAACCGGACGTGGCGGGCTTGCGTCGGACACCGGTCGCGGCCGGTTAGGGCGTCTCCTCGCCGGCAAGCCCATATTCGCGCAGATAAGGCGCGTGCGACGGCCGGTTCCGCAGGCTTTCGCATTGTCGCGCGAGGGTGCGCAGGAAATCGTCCGGAATGTCGGCCGGCCCGGGGACCTTCAGCGGATGGACGCGCTGGAGCAAGGCGGCGAGGCCGGCGAGCCTGTCTCCAACGATCGCGCGCCAATAGAGGCGTCGGACGAGGCCGCGGCGTGGAAGCCTCCCCAGCAGCCGGTTGAGACGGGGATACCAGGCGAGCGCGGCGCCGCTCACCGACCGGTTGGCGCGCGCGTGCGGGACCGTGCCCGGCGGGATGCGAAGATGCGCCTCGATCGGCCGGCAGAAGCTCTCCGGGTCGTCGCGCAGGCGTTCATAGGGAAGGACGAGCACATTCTCTGTGCCGAATGCCTGTTCGTACAGGCGTATGACGCGGTCATAATCCCACCAGTGCGCACACGCCGCCATCTCCAGAAAGCCGGCGAAGGACAAATCTCCCCCCGTCCGCACATATTGCGAATAACCGGAGAGCAGCAGCGAGCGGGCGCCGCGCGTGACGATCAGGATCCGCGCGGAGGGGAAGAGCTGCCGAAGCAGCCGGCAACCGCGCGCCTGCGCGGCGTGCGCATCATGATGCGCGAGCGCGTGAAGGTCGAAATCGCGCACGCCGGCAAAGGGATGCGGCGTGCTGAGCGCTTCCGCGCTGGTCACCCGGCATCGAGCGTCACCGGGCAGCCCCGCATGACGAATCAGATCGAATGTCCCGTCGAAGCCCGCAATGCCGTGATGCGAGAAGGCGATCTGGGGATGCGCGGCGAACCAGTTCTGGAGGAAGGTCGAGCCCGCTTTCGCCCAGCCGATATGGATCAGGTGGACCGGCTCCGTTTCAACGGCGGGCGACGGATCCTTGCTCATGGCGAGGATTGCGACCAGCTTGCGGCGCGCCGTGGGGCGGAGAGACAGCGGGTCGAAACGCAGGTCCGGTTCGCATCATGGGCTCGCAGGATGTTGCGGCCCTCCCGAAAGACCCGGATGCAGGCCGGCGAGGACCAGGAGCCTTTCTCGGCCATGGCGTCCCCCTGCACGGCGGAGCGGTGCCTCATTCGATGCCGCGAGAAAAGGTCGGCCGCGTCCATTGTGCCAGCCGGGCGAGGATCCGCAGCGGGCGGCGGGGGAAGAGGACGAGCTGGGCGAGCAGGACGAGGCCGTCGAACGGATGGACGAGGGCGGAGGCGCACAGGATCGAGACCGGCAGGAACAGCTCGTCATAATCCTGGAGCGCCATCGCCCAGCGTCGTTCGGATGCAACGATCACGATCCGGACTCCCAGTCCGGCGAGCAGCAGCAGATAGAGGAGAAGGAAGAGCAACGGCAGGAGGCTGCCGAGCCAAAGGAGCATCGCGGCCAGGGCGGCGGCCTCGATCGGAAAGACGATGCGGGTCGCGAGCCGGGCGGTCCGCGCGGGCGAGAGGCGGCGGGCGAAGGTGGCGATGCCGGCGCGCCGGTCGTTGTCGATGTCGAGCAATTGATGCCACAGGATGCCGCGGATGCCGTAAGCGAGCGACCAGAGAGCGACGAACGCGGCCCATGGCAAATCGGGCGCCCGGCCGGCCGCGGCCGAAGCCAGGAGAAGGGCGGTCAGGGCCGGAAGGACATGGGCGCCGCAGGCATCGGCCAGGATGCCGGGCAGGCCCCGCCGCTTCAGCCGGAACGGCGGCAGCGAATAGAGCGCGAAGGCGATCCAGATGCCGCCATAAGCGAGGGCCAGCACAAGGTCGCGCCGCCAGACGGCCAGGAAGGACAGCCCGACCGCCAGCGGCACGCCGACGAGCAAGGCCGCTTGCAACGGGCCGCGGCCCGCCATGCCGTTGGGCTTGCCCGCGACGGCATCGTCGGCGCGGTCGGCAAGGTCGTTCAGCACGCTGACGAAGGCGGCCGCCGCGGCGATCGCGACGAGCAGGGCGAGCGCCGCCGCCGCGGCCGGGGCGACGGCGCGGCCGGACAGAAAGAGGGTTGCGTAGAATATCGCGAGGGCCGGCGGCAGCTTATGGTCCCACCATTGGCCGGCGCGCAGGGTCAGGAGGAAGCGGCGAGCGGAATGGATCATTTTACTTGCGCCAGAGGCGCCCCTCGGGCACCGAACCGAGCCTAATCGGGAGGCGCCGGCTCCTCAATGGCAAAGATGCGTGAGGTCTCCGGCGACCGCCGCCTCGATTTCGCGTTCGCCAGCAGCAATCTCGATTGGGGCGGGAGCGAGGATTTGTGGAGCGGCACGGCGCTGCGGCTTGCCGAACAGGGCCACCGCGTTCGTTTCTACAAGAACATCCTGCCGCGCGGGATCGCCGATCTCGACAGGCTGCATGGCGTGGCGCGGGGGATCGAGCTGGCGCGCTTTCCATTGCCGCCGAAGCGCCTTTACCGGCGGGTTCGGCGCTTCGCGCGTCCGCTCGACATCGGCTGGCAGGCGGCGCGGCTCTTCCTCTCGCTCGCCTTGCGGCGCCGGCCCGATCTGGCGGTGATCTCGCAGGGCGGCAATTATGACGGCTGGCCGCTCGCCGCCATGTGCCGGCGCCTGGGCATTGACTATGCGCTGATCAGCCACAAGGCGAGCGACCTCTATTGGCCCGTCGACGCATGGCGGGATTGGGCCGATCGGATCTATGCGGGCGCGCGTCATTGCTTCTTCGTGTCGGCGCACAGCCTTCGCCTGACCGAGGAGCAGCTCGGGCGGACGCTGCCTCGCGCCTCGATCGTCCGCAATCCGTTCCGTGTGCCGTGGGATGCGGACGCCGCCTGGCCCGAAACCGACGGCGGCGTCCGCCTCGCCTGCGTCGCTCGGCTTGCGCCGCGGGAGAAGGGCCAGGATCTGCTGCTCCGCGTCCTCGCTCTGCCCAAATGGCGCCGCCGCGCCGTCTCGGTCACCTTCTTCGGCGAAGGCGAGCAACGGGACGGGCTCGAAAGGATGGCGCTTTACCTTCGCCTCGCCAATGTCGCCTTCGCCGGCCAGGTCGAGGATGTCGCGGGCATCTGGAGGACCCACCAGGCGCTCGTCCTGCCGTCGCGCGCCGAAGGGCTGCCGCTCACCATCGTCGAGACGATGCTTTGCGGCCGGGTGCCGATCGTCACCGATGTCGGCGGCAATGCGGAGCTGCTTCGCGACGGCATCACGGGCTTCGTCGCCGATTCGCCCACCGAAGGCGATCTCGACGCGGCGCTGGAACGCGCCTGGGAACGCCGGGCGGAATGGCCGGCGATCGGCGCCGCGGCGGGCCGGTCGATCCGCCGGCAGGTTCCCGCCGATCCGGCGCAGGCGTTCGCGGACCGGCTGGTCGGGATGCTGACGTCGCAGGATGAGGGCGCCGGCGAGCAAGCATTGCCGATCGCGGCCGAATAGAGGCCGTTCGTCTTCAGGCCTTCGCCTTCCAGCCGCAGCGGGGGCAGGCGCCGGCCCCGTCGAGCCGGATGTGGATGCCCCAGGGGCGCTTGGGCGCGCAGGCGATCGTCGCCGGCGGCGGCGTCTCGCGCACGCCGGTGCTGACCATGGCAAGGATGCGCACGCCTTCGCGCTCATATTTTTCCTCGTCCAGATCGGCATTGGCCGCTTCGAACGCAGGCCGCTGGTCTTGAGCTCGTGCAGGCCGGAGAGATTGAAGGTGCGCAGCCGGCGCTCCTCGTCCTTGCGGCCGTCCCGTTCCAGCACGAAAGCCTCGACATGCGGCGCCTCGTGGCGCGTGAACAATATGCGCGGCGCGATCAGGATCTGCTGCTCATTGTAGCGGGCGCGCAGGCTCAGGGCATTGCGGATCGCCCCGGCGACGAGGCCGATCCGGGCCAAGGCCGGATCATGCTCGGGGGCGGAAAGGCGGAGGCCGAGGCGGGGTCGCTGTTGCTGCATCGCGCCGATCGATTGCCGTTCCGGGAGACTCCCGCAAGCCGGTACGCTGGTGAAATGTTCACTTGCGGTTCAGCGTCGAACGGCGACGGTTCGTCCGCCCGGTTGCGACGCGACGCCAGGCGATCGCTCGCATCCGGTCTGCCTGTTGTGCGTTCGGCAAAGGAGTATCGTTTCCGCAGGATAGGGGGAGAGCTATGCTTGCCAGACATGCCGCTTTCGCGTTCACCGCCGCATTCCTCGCCACCACCGCCGTCGCCGCCGAGGCGCCGCGCAACATGAGCTGGGGCAAGGCCGGCGTTTCGCTCGACCAATATCGCACCGACGCCGCCGAATGCGCCTATCAGGCGGTGAGCCTCGACGTTTCCGGCACCCAGGCGGCGCATATGCTGGTCCGCGCCTCTCGCGAGCTCGACCAGGTCGCCGACACCGCATGGATGGACCTGCCGTCTTTCGGCAGCGCCCCGATGTCCGGCATCGGCGGCAATGGCGGCATCGCCTGGCAGCAGACGATCAACAAATACCGGCCCGGCGAGCAATTCGCCGCGATCCGCGACCTCCAATATCGCACGCTGACGAGCTGCCTCAGCGGACGCGGCTACAGCCGCTTCCAGCTCACCGCCGACCAGGCGGCGCAGCTCCGGCATTTGAAGCGCGGCTCCGACGCGCGGCGCGCCTATCTCCACGGTCTCGCCAGCGATCCGCAGGTGATGGAGCGCCAGCATATCTGAGCGCCGACCGGGAAGCGGCTCGGCTTGGCGGCCGATCCTGTCGTTCGCGCGGGGCCGCCGGCCGGGAGCGAAATATTCCAGGCGATGGAGAAAGGCGTCGAGCGGCGGCCCGTCCAGGCCGGTCAAGCGGATAGCCTGGGCCGAACCGGCGGCGGAAACGCGGCCGGGCCCAGCGTCGCTGCCGGCCATTCGCCCGCGCACTGACGAGGCATCATGCCCAGCCGATGGCCGAGCGGATGCTCGATCCAGGTGATCGCGGAGCGCATGCTCAGGTCACTTTATCGGGCTGCTCGAAGGCCGTGAATTGGTTGCGCGCAAACGGAGGCGGCATAACGGTGTCGCGCCAGTCTCGGCGAAAGCCGGGCAGCTTCTCCAGATGCGTCAGCAGCGCGTCCCAGCCTTCCTGCTCTTCGTGGAAGAACCGGATGCGGCCCGCAATCTCCACGTCGCAGCAGATGAGGTCCGTGGTCAGCTCGTCGCGCTTGTAGAAGGTCACGGTTTCGATCCGGGCCAGCGGCAATTGGTCCGGTATCGACGCCGCGATCGAGCTCATTCCTCCTTCGCCAGCCACGCCTCGAGCCACTTGATCGTGTAATTTCCTGCCTGGAATTCCGGGTCCTCGATCAGTTTCTGGTGGAGCGGGATGGTGGTCTTGATGCCGTCGATCACGAACTCCTCGAGCGCGCGCCTGAGGCGCATGATGCAGCGCTCGCGGGTCGAGCCGTAGACGATCAACTTGGCGATCATCGAATCGTAATAAGGCGGCACGCGATAGCCGCCGTAGAGGCCGCTATCGACGCGGACGTGCATGCCGCCGGGAGCGACGTAATTGGTGACCTGGCCGGGCGAAGGCGCGAAGGTCGCCGGGTCCTCGGCGTTGATCCGGCACTCGATGGCGTGGCCGCGGAAATGGATCTGGTCCTGGGTGCATGAGAGGCCCTCGCCGCAGGCCACGCGGATCTGCTCGCGTACCAGGTCGATGCCGGTGATCGCCTCGGTCACCGGATGCTCGACCTGGAGGCGCGTGTTCATCTCGATGAAGAAGAATTCCCCATTCTCATAGAGGAACTCGATCGTTCCGGCGCCGCGATAGCCCATCTCGGCCATCGCCCTGGCGACGATCCCGCCCATATGGCGGCGCTGCGCCTCGGTGATGACCGGGGAGGTGGCTTCCTCGAGCACCTTCTGGTGGCGGCGCTGGAGCGAGCAGTCGCGCTCGCCCATATGGACGGCCTTGCCCTCGCCGTCGCCGAAGATCTGGAACTCGATATGGCGCGGATCGCCGAGATATTTCTCGATATAGACGGTATCGTCGCCGAAGGCGTTCTTGGCCTCGGTCCGGGCCTGGGCGATCTGGCTTTCGAGCTCGTCTTCGGAACGGACGATCTTCATCCCGCGCCCGCCGCCGCCCGAGGCGGCCTTCACAAGCAAGGGATAGCCGGTCTCCTTCGCGACCGTCCGCGCCTCCGCGGCGCCTTCGACCGGCCCGGGCGAGCCGGGAACGAGCGGGAGGCCGAGCTTCGCGGCGGTACGCTTGGCCTCGACCTTGTCGCCCATGATCCGGATATGCTCGGGCTTGGGGCCGATCCAGATGATGCCGTGCGATTCGACGATCTCGGCGAAGCGGGCATTTTCCGACAGGAAGCCGTAGCCTGGATGGATGGCGTCGGCATGGGCGATCTCGGCCGCCGAGATGATGGCGGGGATGTTGAGATAGGATTCGGAGGCCGGCGGCGGCCCGATGCAGATCGCCTCGTCGGCGAGCCGGACGTGCATCGCGTCGGTATCGGCGGTCGAATGGACGGCGACCGTGCGGATGCCCATCTCGTGGCACGCCCGGTGGATGCGCAACGCGATCTCGCCGCGATTGGCGATGAGGATCTTGTGGAGGGTCATTGCGTCGACGTCCCCGCCCCACGCGTCACCCCGGCCCTTCGACGCCGCAGGCGGCGCTCAGGATAAACTTCGGCGGAGCCGAAGGCCGGGGTCCCAGCGGGAGTGCGCACGGCGTTTCCGCGCCTTTTTCTCGCTGGGATCCCGGCCTTCGCCGGGATGACGGGCAATTTGCGCATCCCCGTCACTCGATGATGACGAGCGGCTGGTCGTATTCGACCGGCTGCGCGTCGACGACGAGGATCTCGCGGACGGTTCCGGCGCGGGGGGCGGAGATCTGGTTCATCACCTTCATCGCCTCGATGATCAGCAAGGTGTCGCCTTCCTTCACCTTGCCGCCCGGCGCGACGAACGGCTTCGCCCCCGGCTCGCCGGAAAGATAGACGGTGCCGACCATCGGCGACTTGACCGCGCCGGGGTGGCTTGCCGGCGGGACGGCGGGCGCGGCCTCGGCGGGGGGCGGTGGAAGGGCGGCGGGCGCGGCTGGCGCGGCGATGGGCGCCGGCGCCGAAGCGGCCATGATCTCGCGCTTGACGACGATTCGGCGGTTGCCGTCCTCCACTTCGATTTCGGTCAGATCGTTCTGGTTGAGGAGCTCGGCGAGCTGGCGGACCAGCTCCGCCTCGATGCGCATGCCGCCCTCGTCGGGCGAGTCGCGTTCGTCGGTCATTCTCTTCCCCTTTAAGCGGCGCGCTTTAGGGCCTGTGCCCGGCTCCCGCAACGGGCGCCGCGGTTCAGAATTGGGCGGCGGCGTCCAGTGCCAGCTCGTAACCGAGCGCTCCGAGCCCGGCGATGGTTCCCCTGGCGGCCGGCGCGACCAGGCTCTTGTGGCGGAACGGCTCGCGCGCCGCCGGATTGGAGAGATGGACCTCGATCACCGGCACCGGCACCGCCTTCACCGCGTCGTGGAGCGCCACCGAACTGTGGGTGAAGCCGCCGGGATTGAGGATCACCGCCTTCGCCCCCTGCGCGCTCGCCTCGTGCAGCCAGTCGATCAGATGGCCCTCATGGTTGGACTGGCGGATCTCGACCCTGAGGCCGAGGCCGCGGGCGCGGTCCTCGAGCCGGCCGGCAATGTCGTCCAGCGTGTCGGCGCCATAGATTTCCGGCTCCCTCAGCCCCAGCAGGTTGAGGTTGGGGCCGTTCAGCACATAGACGGTGGGTGGCGTCGCCATGGCGGAACGCTATAGGGCGCACGGGGCCGCAACCCAAGTTCGGATTCTCCGGTGGAACAGCACGAAACGATCTCGATCCGAATCAACGGTCAGCATCGGCGGGTGCCGAAGGGCATCAGCATCGCCGATCTGGCGCTGGAGCTCGGGCTGGAGCCGACCCGGGTCGCCGTCGAGCGCAATCTGGAGATCGTGCCGCGCTCGACCCTCGACGAGGTGCGGGTCGAGGATGGCGACGATTATGAGATCGTCACCTTCGTTGGCGGAGGCTGAGATGGCGCTGGACGAGCGTCCGGACGATGGCGACTGGCAGGTCGCCGGCCGCAGCTTCACGTCGCGGCTGATCGTCGGGACTGGCAAGTACAAGGATTTCGCGCAGAATGCGGCGGCGGTCGCGGCGTCGGGGGCCGAGATCGTCACCGTGGCGGTGCGGCGGGTCAACATCTCCGACCCGAAGCAGCCGATGCTGATGGATTTTATCGATCCCGCGAAGATCACCTATCTCCCCAACACCGCCGGCTGCTTCACCGCGGAGGAAGCGATCCGCACGCTCCGTCTCGCCCGCGAGGCGGGGGGGTGGACCCTGGTCAAGCTCGAAGTGCTCGGCGAGGCCAGGACCCTCTATCCCGACATGGTCGAGACTTTGCGCGCGACCGAAATCCTGGCGAAGGAGGGGTTCGAGCCGATGGTCTATTGCGCCGACGATCCGATCGCGGCGAAAAGGCTGGAAGAGGCCGGCGCGGTCGCGATCATGCCTTTGGGGGCGCCGATCGGCTCCGGCCTCGGCCTCCAGAACGAGGTGATGATCCGGATCATGGTCGAGCAGTCGAAGGTGCCGGTGCTGGTCGATGCCGGCGTCGGCACCGCCTCGGACGCTTCGGTGGCGATGGAATTGGGCTGCGACGGCGTCCTCATGAACACCGCAATCGCCGAGGCGAAGGACCCGGTCATGATGGCGCGGGCGATGAAGCTCGCGGTCGAGAGCGGCCGCCTCGCCTATCGCGCCGGCCGCATGGGCAAGCGCCGCTACGCCGACCCCTCAAGCCCGCTCGCGGGGCTGATCTGAGGATGAAGGCCGGGGCGATCCTGCTCGCCTTGGCCCTGTTCCTGTTTCCGGCGACCTTGGCGGCGCAGGCGCCGCATTACGAATTGAAGCTCGACGATCGCGATCCGATGCGGGTCGACTTCTCTTTGGTCGATCCGTCGGCGGGAGAGGCGCGGCTCGCCCTCCCGCCCTCGAAGGAGGCGCTTCTGGTTTCCGCACCGGCCTGCGGCGCGAAGCCGCTCGTCCGGACCGGGCCCGGGCGCTGGACGCGGCCCGCCGGCTGCGCGTCCGTCTCCTGGTCGGCTCGGCTCGACGATGCCGACAAGGGCATGGATTCGACCCGGCCACCGCCCGGCGCATGGAGCCGGCGGCACCTTCTCTGGCTGCTGACCGGCCAGCTCCCCTGGCTGAAAAGCGGGCGGCCATGGCCGGCGCCGATTTCCGTCTCCGCCAGGCTCGGCGGACGCCGCCTGTCCAAAAGCGCCGAGATCCGGCCGGCGGCGCCTTTCTACCTCGCGGTCGGGCAGCCGGTGCGGTTCTACCGTGCCGACGGCTTCACGATGCGCGTCTATGGCGACGCGCCGAAGGGCGAGCGGGCCGACCGCCTGCAGCGCCTGGTCGCGGCCACGCTTGCGCGCTGGCATCGCGACGTCGTGCCGGCGCGGGTGACGCCGCCCGACCATCTCGA
Source organism: Allosphingosinicella sp. (assembly GCA_036273615.1). Lineage (GTDB taxonomy): Bacteria > Pseudomonadota > Alphaproteobacteria > Sphingomonadales > Sphingomonadaceae > Allosphingosinicella. The sequence goes on from DASUHH010000036.1 coordinate 39,195, forward strand.
CGTCGCCTGGGTGAAGGCGCCGGCCGGGGCCGAGGCCGGCTTCTTCGCCTCCGCCAGCTCCGACGCCGTCCTCATGCAATATGTTCCGGACCCGGACGCCGCCGATCCGGGCGCGAAGCTGGAAGCGGGCCTGCTGCTGACCGGACTGCACGAAGGCTTCCATACGCTCGAGGAATGGATCGGCGGCGGGCGTCGCGCCTGGATCGCGGAAAGCTGGGCGACCTTCTTCGCCTGGGAAGCGGGCCGGCGCCATCTGAAGGGCGCCCCTCTGGCGGAAGCCGCCGGCTTCGTGGACGCGCCCGCCGACACGCCGATCCTCCAAGCCGAACGCGAGGTCGAGAAAGACGACCAGACCCATTACGACCTCTTCTACAACAAGGGCACGCGCTTCTGGGAAGCGATCGAGGCGGTGCTTGACGGGCCCGCCAACGGCTCCGGCAGGCTCTCCGCCCTGATCCGCGCGACCGACGGGATGAAGGGGCTCGACTGGGACGATGCGGGTCGCATCGCCGCCTTTCTCGACGCGCGCAGCCACGGCCGCGCCGGGCCGATCGTCCGCTGCTATCTCGTCGAGACCGGGTGCCCAGAGGCGAAAGCGGTCCCCGGCGCGCCCTGAGCGCTTATTTCGGCACCTCCCCCGTCAGGTTTCAGGCGTTTCACATTTCCCTTTCGAAGACGGGAAGACTTTCGGGGCGTGCGGGCGAGTCGATCGCAAGCCCCGGCCGGCGCCCCGCGGGCGTGCCGCCGCTCGCAGGCCAAGTTGCGCGCGCTTGACGGAGGGAGGGATTCCCACGCAGGATCGGACCCTTGCCGGCCGAGAGGAGGGGGAATCGTGTCCGCCGCAACACCCTTTTTATCCGCTTTGCTCATGCTCGCCGCGCCGGGAGAGGCGGCGGACCTGCCCTATCGGCTGCCGGTGCCCCAGCCCGACGCGGCGGCGCAGCTCGCCGAGATGATCGGCCTCTATGACGAGATCTGCCTCAAGGCCTTTCCGGACGACAATGCGGTCAAGCGGGCGGTGACGGCACGCGGCACCGCCGCGACAGAGATGCGCAAAAGCGAGTTGCGGCGCTATCTGCACGACGATCCCGGCGTCGGCTGGTTCCTGGCCGGCCGCACCGGCCGCTTCGAGATCACGATCGAGGGGCCGCCCTTCCACGCCTGCGGCATCCGCACGCTCACCGTCTCCGGTTTCCCGGATCTCTCTTCCTATCGCCAGCTCGCCGATGCGTTCGAGGCGGGGCACGACGCGCAGAAGATCGGGCCGGAGAATTTCACGGTCGGGAAGGTGGATTCGATCGGCGGAGGCGAGACGTGGAAGCGGACCGACAGCGCGGACGAGGCGCTGCTCGTCTTCTCGTCGACGCCGTCGGCCGACGTCCGAGTCGCGGGCAAGGATGGTGTCGAGATGCGCTTCGTCCACCAGATCCATCGAGGCGAAGGGCATTGACCGACGCCCGCCGCTGATCGGCGAATCCCGCAATGCTGGCATTGATCGCCCGGGCGCGCTATTGCGGCCGGACTGATTGGATTTTTCGATCGTGATGACGGTCCACCTGCCGACGCTCAAGCAGCTCCAATATTGGAGCTTGTGCCCCGCCTTCCCCCCGGAAGGCGGGCGGGCCGTCCGGGGGACGGTTCGGATGAGCACGTATCTCCCTACGATCAAGCAGCTTCAATATTGGAGCTTGTGCCCCGCCTTCCCCCGGAAGGCGGGCGGACCGTCCGGGGGACGGTTCGGATGAGCACGTATCTCCCTACGATCAAGCAGCTCCAATATCTGGTTGCCCTGCGGGAGCATGGGCATTTCGGGCGGGCGGCGGACGCCTGTTATGTCACGCAATCGACCCTGTCGGCCGGCCTTCGCGAGCTCGAGACCTTGCTCGGCGTCACTTTGGTCGAGCGGACGCGGCGGGTGGTCCGATTCACCGCTCTTGGCGAAAGGGTGGCGGACAAGGCGGTGCGAGTGCTTCGCGAGGCGGACGAGCTGGCCGAGATGGCGCGGGCCGAGGGCAAGCCGCTCCACGGCGAGCTTCGCATGGGCGTCATCCCCACGATCGCGCCCTTCCTGCTTCCCGCCATGCTGCCGCGCCTCCGCCGCGAATGGCCGGACCTCAAGCTCTACCTGCGCGAGGAGCCGAGCCAGGCGGCCTGCGAGGCGCTGCAGCGCGGCCAGCTCGACTGCGTCTTGCTGGCGCTGCCGTTCAATTGCGGCGACGTCGATTCCGCGACCCTGTTCGACGATCCCCTGTTCGTCGCCTTCCCCGGCGGCGAGGCGCCGCGCGGCGCCGGAATCGAGGTCGGCGCGATCGACGAGAAGCGCATGCTCCTCCTCGAGGACGGCCATTGCCTCAAGGACCATGCCCTTTCCGCCTGCAACCGCCCCGATCTTCGCGCCCATGCGGCGATGATGGGCACCTCGCTCCACACCCTGGTCCAGATGGTCGACAACGGCCTTGGCGTCACCTTCGTCCCGCAAATGGCGATCGAGGCGGGAATCCTCGACGGGACGCAGGTGGATGCGCGGCCGCTCCGCTCCGACCACGGCTTCCGGCGGATCGCCCTCATCTGGCGCCGCTCGAGCCCGCGCGAGGCCGAGTTCCAGCTCCTCGCCTCGGCGATCCGGCGGATCCTTCCGGAGCTCGGCCCGGCGCGCGAGACCGCCGGCGCGGCGGAAGCGCGCGTGCTGGAGACCGAGGACGTGCCCGGCTGACGGAAGCGGCCGCGACCGGCCGCTTCCGTTCCTGGATCAGGCCGCCACTTCCGGCGCGTGGGCGCGCGGATCGGCGAGGTCGAACCGGTCGGCGTTCATCACCTTGGTCCAGGCCGCGACGAAATCCCGGACGAACTTGTCGCCGGCATCGGCGGCCGCATAGACTTCGCAGACGGCGCGGAGCTGGGCGTTGGAGCCGAACACCAGGTCGGTCCGGGTCGCGGTCCATCTCTCCTGGTCGGTCCGCCGGTCGGTGCCGACATAGACTTCGTCGCCGCGGTCGCTCACTTCCTTCCACGCCGTGCCCATGTCGAGCAGATTGACGAAATAGTCGTTGGTGAGCTGCCCCGGCCGGTCGGTGAGGACGCCATGCTTCGAGCCGCCATGATTGGCGCCGAGCACGCGAAGGCCGCCGACCAGCACCGCCATTTCGGGCGCGCTGAGCTGCATGAGCTGCGCGCGGTCGACCAGCAATTCCTCGGTCGGCACGTTGAAGCGGACCTGGAGATAGTTGCGGAAGCCGTCGGCGCGCGGCTCGAGCGGGCCGAAGCTGTCGGCGTCGGTCTGCTCCTGCGAGGCGTCGGCCCGGCCCGAGGTGAACGGCACCTCGATGTCGTGGCCGGCGTCGCGCGCGGCCTTCTCGACGCCGACCGAGCCGCCGAGCACGATCAGGTCGGCGATGCTGACCTTGCCGCCGGAATCGGCCTGGATGCCCTCATAGACCTTCAGCACCCTGGCGAGCTCGGCCGGCTCGTTCACGTCCCAATCCTTCTGCGGCGCCAGGCGGACGCGCGCGCCGTTGGCGCCGCCCCTCTTGTCCGATCCGCGGAAGGTCGAGGCCGAGGCCCAGGCCGTCTTCACGAGCTGGCCGACGCTAAGGCCCGAAGCCGCGATCCTGCCCTTGAGGCCGGCGACGTCCGCATCGCTCAACGGCCGACCGGCGGGGATCGGATCCTGCCAGATCAGATCCTCCTTCGGCACCTCCGGCCCGAGGTAACGCGATTTCGGCCCCATGTCGCGATGGGTGAGCTTGAACCAGGCGCGGGCGAAGGCGTCGGCGAAGGCGGCGGGGTCGCGGCGGAAGCGCTCGGAGATCTTGCGATATTCCGGGTCCATCTTGAACGCCATGTCGGCAGTGGTCATCATCGTCGGCACGCGCCGGTCCGGGCTGTGCGCGCCGGGCGCCATATCCTCCGGCTTCTGGTCCTTGGGCTGCCACTGACGGGCGCCGGCGGGGCTCTTCACCAGCTCGTAATCATAGTCGAGCAGCATGCGGAAATAATTGTTCGTCCAGCGGTTGGGCGTCGGCGTCCAGGCGCCTTCGAGGCCGCTGGTGATGGCGTCGTCGCCGACGCCGCGGCCATGGCTGCTGATCCAGCCGAGGCCCTGCTGGGCGATGTCCGCGCCTTCGGGCTCGGCGCCGACCTTCGAGGCATCGCCGGCGCCGTGGCATTTGCCGAACGTATGGCCGCCGGCCGTCAAGGCGACCGTCTCCTCGTCGTTCATGCTCATCCGGGCGAAGGTCTCGCGGATATCGTGCGCGGATTGGAGCGGATCGGCATTCCCGCCCCGTCCTTCGGGATTGACGTAGATGAGGCCCATCTGGATCGCCGCGAGCGGGCTTTCGAGCATTTTCTCCTCGGTGAAGCGGGTCTCGCCGACCCATTCCTCCTCGGTGCCCCAGTAAATGTCCTTCTGCGGCTCCCAGACGTCGACGCGGCCGCCGCCGAAGCCGAAGGTCGGGCCGCCCATCGATTCGATGGCGACGTTGCCGGCGAGGATCATCAGATCCGCCCAGCTCAGCTTGCGGCCATATTTCTGCTTGATCGGCCAGAGCAGGCGGCGCGCCTTGTCGAGATTGCCATTGTCCGGCCACGAATTGAGCGGGGCGAAGCGCTGACCGCCCGAGGATGAGCCGCCGCGCCCGTCCCCGTTGCGATAGGTGCCGGCGCTGTGCCAGGCCATGCGGATGAAGAAGGGGCCGTAATGGCCGTAATCGGCCGGCCACCAGGGCTGGCTGTCGGTCATCAGCGCGGTGAGGTCCTTCTTCAGCGCCTGGTAGTCGATCGACCGGAACTCCTTCGCATAGTCGAAATCGTCGCCCATCGGATCGGGCGAGGCGGCGCCGTTCTGGTGGAGGATGTCGAGCGACATCTGGTTCGGCCACCAGTCGCGATTCGTCCGGCCCAGCAGGGCCCGCCGCGCGAGAGGTTCTTTCCCGGGATCGCTCAAGGGGTCGCCGCTCGTCTTTGCGTCCATGTCTGCCTCTCCTTTCGGGGTTCGGGATCGGCCTAGGCGCCGCGCGTCATCGGCGGAAACGAGGAAATCCGCTCAGATTGAGCGGCTCAATCGATCAGAGGCGCGAGGCTCCTCCGCACCCTGGAAGGGATGGGGGCGGGTTACGCCGAAGGCGTATCCGAGTCGGAGTCAAAGGCTCGCTCCGCTCGCTACCCACCCCTGGCCCCTCCCTTGCCCCTCCCTTGCAGGGAAGGGGACAGCAATGCTAGCGGCGCGGCGCAGCGGCCCCCTTGGGCCACAGGAAGCTCCATGAACATCGATCTGATCCCGTGCGGCGACAGCCCGCCCGACAGCCTCAACGTCATCGTCGAGGTTCCGGTCGGCGGCGAGCCGGTCAAATATGAGTTCGACAAGAAATCGGGCGCGCTGTTCGTCGACCGAATCCTCCACACGCCGATGCGCTATCCGGCCAATTACGGCTTCGTGCCCCATACGATGTCGCCCGACGGCGATCCGCTCGACGCTTTGGTGGTCGCCCGCTCGCCCTTCATCCCGGGCTGCGTCGTCCGCGCCCGTCCGATCGCCGTGCTCTTCCTCGAGGACGAAGCGGGGATGGACGAGAAATTGCTGACCGTCCCGGTCGATTCGACCTTCCCTTATTATGAGAATGTCGGCGAGCATACCGACCTGCCGACGATCCTGATGCAGCAGATCGAGCATTTCTTCACCCACTACAAGGATCTGGAGCCGACCAAATGGGTCCGGGTCGGCCGCTGGGGCAATGCCGAGGAGGCGCGCAAGGTGGTGACCGACGCGATCGCCCGGGCGCGCTCGCGCAAGGCGTGACGGAGCGGACGAGAGGCTTCAGAGCCGCTCGACGATGGTGACGTTGGCGAGGCCGCCGCCCTCGCACATCGTCTGCAGGCCGTAGCGCCCGCCCCGCGCCTCGAGCGCGTGGAGCAGGGTCGCCATCAGCTTGGTGCCCGAGGCGCCGAGCGGATGGCCGAGCGCGATCGCGCCGCCATGGACGTTGAGCCGCGCGGGATCGGCGCCGGTCTCGCGCAGCCAGGCGAGCGGGACCGGCGCGAACGCCTCGTTGACCTCGTAAAGATCGATCTCGCCGATCGTCATGCCCGACCGCTCCAGCGCGCGCCTGGTGGCGGGGATCACCTCCTCGAGCATGATCACCGGATCGCCGCCGGTGACGGTGAGGTTGACGATCCGCGCCATCGGCACGAGGCCATGCGCCTTCAGCGCCCGCGCGTTGACGACCAGCACGCCGCTCGCGCCGTCGCAGATCTGGCTGGCATTGGCTGCGGTGATCCTTCCGCCTTCCTTCAGCGGCTTGACCGCTTCGATGGCCTCCAGGGTGGCGTCATAACGTATGCCTTCGTCGCGATCGTGGAAGGTCTCGGCGCCGTCCTCGCGCACGACCGGCAGCGGCACGATCTCCCCGGCGAAGGCGCTTTCGCCGGTCGCGCGGGCGGCCTTGCGGTGGCTGTCGAGGGCGAAGGCATCCAGCGCCGCCTTCGCCAGCCCGTATTTCTCCGCAATCATCTCGGCGCCGGTGAACTGGCTAAAGCCATCGACTCCGAACCGGTCCCGAATGCGCTTCGAGAAGGGACCGGTGCCGATGCCCTGCTGCATCGGCAGGGTGAAGGGGAGGCCCATCGGTACCCGGGTCATCGATTCGACTCCGGCGGCGATCACCGCGTCCTGGGTGCCGCTCATCACCGCCTGGGCGGCGAACTGCAGCGCCTGCTGCGAGGAGCCGCACTGGCGGTCGATGGTCACGGCCGGAACGCTGTCCGGCAGCTTCGAGGCCAGCACCACGTTGCGGGCGAAGGCGAAGGTCTGCTCGCCGCCGTTGGTCACGCAGCCGACGATCACGTCGTCGAGCGCCGCGGGGTCGATCCCCGAACGATCGACGAGGGCGTTGAGCACGGTCGCGCCCAGATCGGCGGGATGGACGCCGACCAGCCCGCCCTTGCGGCGGCCGCCGGCCGAACGCACCGCCGTCGCGATGTAAGCTTCCGCCATATCAGTTTTCCTTCGTGAAATTCGGGGCGCGCTTTTGGAGGAAGGCGGTGACGCCCTCCCGGCCCTCGCCGCCACGCGCCTGGGCC
>DASUHH010000037.1:0-8816 GCA_036273615.1 Allosphingosinicella sp.
GATGGGCGAGGCCCGACCGGCGCATCGCATTGGTGTCGTCCTTCGAGATGCCGTCCTGGTCGCCATTGGCGAGCGCGACCGCAATCTCCCCTTCCGCGCCCGGCAGGCTCTTGCGGATATGGTCGCCGAGCCGCTGGCGCACCGCCTCCACCCAGCCGCGCCAGCCGCTCGGCCCCGGATCGGCGAGGATCCTGAGTGCGATCGGCCGCCCCGATCCGCCGAGCCCCATATACCAGGCGGCGCGCGAGAAATCGTAAGCGTCGGGCACCTGGGCGGGCGGCGGCGGCATCAGCCAGGCCCGGGTCTCGATCAGCGCGCCGGGCGACAGCTTGGGCGCCCTGGCGGCGTCGATGTTGAGCCGCAGGCGCGGCGGCAGATCGGGCGCGTTCAGCGGATGGACGACCAGCCGGACCTTGCCGGCCGCGGCGACATGGCTGAGCGATTCCACCTCCGCCTCGAAGGTCGCGACCCGCGGCGCCTCGATCCGCGGTGCCCCGACCCGGTCCGCCTCCCACCAGGCGTCGGCGCCGCCGACCAGGGACGCGACGGCGAAGACGGCCAGTGCCCGCCCCCAGATCGTGCCGGAGCCGATGGCGAGACAGGCGAAGAGCAGGGACACCGCCGCGAGCAGGAAGCCGATCCAGGCCTGGCTGTCCGGAAGGATGAAATAGAAAGCGATGCCGAGGCCGAGCCCGACCGGAAGCCAGAGCGGGAGCTGGTCCCGTTCGGCCTCCGCCTTCGCCTCCAGCCAGCCCGAAAGCGCCGCGAAACGGGCTCTCAAGCCCCTTGGTCGCGGCTCGCCCCCTATGCTAGGGGCGCCGCAGTCCATAGCCGTCACCGGCCGCAATTCTGGAGATTTCGCGCGTGAGCGCCGAGAATGAGCCCCGCGCGGTCGTCACCCGCTTTGCGCCCTCGCCGACCGGATTCCTCCATATCGGCAACGCCCGGACGGGCCTCTTCTCCTGGCTCTATGCGCGCCACCATGGTGGCAGAGCTTTGCTCCGCATCGAGGATACCGACAAGGCCCGCTCGACCCAGGCGGCGATCGACGTCATCCTCGACGGTCTGACCTGGCTCGGCATCGACTGGGACGGCGAGGCGGTGTTCCAGTCCGATCGGCTCGCCCGCCATGCCATCGTCGCCCATGAATTGCTCGCCAAGGGCGAGGCCTATCGCTGCTACATGAATCAGGAGGAGCTTGCCGCCGCCCGCGCCGCGGCGGAGCGGGAGCGCCGCCCCTTCCGGCTCGAAAGCCCGTGGCGCGACCGCAGCCCCGGCGCCGCCGCGCCCGACCGGCCTTATGTCGTCCGCCTGAAGGCCCCGCGCGAGGGCGAGACGGCGATCGACGATCTCGTCCAGGGCCGGGTCACCGTCCGCAATTCCGAGCTGGACGACATGATCCTGCTCCGCTCCGACGGAAGCCCGACCTACATGCTTGCGGTGGTGGTCGACGATCACGACATGGGGGTGACCCATGTGATCCGCGGCGACGACCATCTCAACAACGCTTTCCGCCAGCTCGGCATCGTCAGGGCGATGGGCTGGCCGGAGCCCACCTATGCCCATATCCCGCTCATCCACGGGCCGGACGGCGCCAAGCTCTCCAAGCGCCACGGCGCGCTCGGCGTCGACGCCTATCGCGACGCGCTCGGAATCCTTCCCGAGGCCCTGTTCAACATGCTGCTGCGGCTCGGCTGGGGTCATGGCGACGACGAGATCATCTCCAGGGACCAGGCGATCCAATGGTTCGATCTCGACGCGGTCGGCAAGGCGCCGTCGCGCTTCGACATGAAGAAGCTCGAGAATTTGAACGGCCATTATATTCGGGAAGCCGGCGACGGCCGCCTTGCCGGCCTGGTCGCGCCGCGGCTCGAAGCTTCGCTCGGCCGGCCGCTCGACGCCGAAGCGATCGCGCGCCTGACCGGGGCGATGGCCGAATTGAAGCCGCGCGCCAGGAACCTGAACGAGCTGGCCGACGGCGCCGCCTTTTTGTTCAAGACGCGGCCGCTCGACCATGACGAGAAGGCCGAGCAGCTCCTCGCCGGCGACGCGCCGAGGCTCCTCGCGTCCGTCCATCGCAGTCTTGCGGCGCTTGACGAATGGAGCGCGGAAGCGACAGAGGCGGCGGTGCGCGGCGTCGCCGAGAGCGCGGGCGTCAAGCTGGGCCAGGTCGCCCAGCCGCTTCGCGCGGCGTTGACCGGACGGGCGGCCTCGCCCGGGATTTTCGATGTGCTGGTGCTGCTCGGGCGGGAGGAAAGCCTCGCCCGCATCGCCGACCGGATGGATATTGAAGGATAGGAACATGGCGGACGAGCAGGCGACCCTGGGCATCGGCGGCAAGACATATGATTATCCGGTGCGGCACGGCTCGGTCGGGCCGGACGTGATCGACATCCGCAAGCTTTACGCCCAGACCGGCGCCTTCACCTACGATCCCGGCTTTACCTCGACCGCGTCCTGCGACAGCGCGATCACCTATATCGATGGCGACAAGGGCATCCTCCTCTATCGCGGCTATCCGATCGACCAGCTCGCCGAGCATTCGACCTTCATGGAGGTCGCCTATCTGCTGCTGAACGGCGATCTGCCGACCCGTGACGAGCTCGACGAGTTCGCCTACACGATCACCCGCCATACGATGCTGCACGAGCAGCTTGCGAGCTTCTTCCGCGGCTTCCGGCGCGACGGCCATCCGATGGCCCTGATGTGCGGCGTGGTCGGCGCGCTTTCCGCTTTCTACCACGATTCGACCGACATCACCGATCCGCAGCAAAGGATGATCGCAAGCCACCGGCTGATCGCCAAGATGCCGACGATCGCCGCGATGGCCTACAAATATGCGCTCGGCCAGCCCTTCATGTATCCGCAGAACAGCCTCAGCTACACGGGCAATTTCCTGCGCATGACCTTCGGCGTTCCGGCCGAGCCCTATGAGATCAACCCGGTGGTCGAGCGGGCGATGCGGCGCATCTTCATCCTCCACGCCGACCATGAGCAGAATGCCTCGACCTCGACCGTCCGCCTCGCCGGCTCGTCGGGCGCCAATCCCTTCGCCTGCATCGCCGCGGGAATCGCCTGCCTGTGGGGCCCGGCCCATGGCGGCGCCAACGAGGCCGCGCTCAACATGCTCCGCGAGATCGGGACGCCAGACCGCATCCCCCAGTTCATCGCCCGCGCCAAGGACAAGGACGATCCGTTCCGGCTGATGGGCTTCGGCCACCGCGTCTACAAGAATTACGATCCGCGCGCGAAGGTGATGCAGGCGACCGCGGCCGAGGTGCTGAAGGAGCTTGGCGTCGACGACCCGATCTTCGACGTCGCCCGCGAGCTCGAGCATATCGCGCTCAACGACGAATATTTCATCGAGAAGAAGCTCTATCCCAACGTCGATTTCTATTCCGGCGTGGTGCTGTCGGCGATCGGCTTCCCGACCTCGATGTTCACCGCCCTCTTCGCGCTTGCCCGCACCGTCGGCTGGGTGGCGCAGTGGAACGAGATGATCTCCGACCCCGAGCAGAAGATCGGCCGCCCGCGCCAGCTCTACACCGGCCCGACCCAGCGCGACTACGTGCCGGTCGAGCGGCGCTGATCCCTGTCCCCCTCCCTTGCAGGGAGGGGAGGCGTATTTCAGCCAAGCTTCGCCTTCAGCGCCTTGACCGTCGCGAGCGCGTCGCAGACGTCGGCGACCATCGAGCGGACGCGGTCCTCGCCCGGGCGGGCACGGAGCATCGAGCCGGGCTCGAAGCGGTCGCCGCCGCTCGCCGCGACCAGGGCATCGTTCGGGCCGACATAGACGAACACCCGCCCCTTTTCCCGCATGTCGAGCAGCCGCCGGCGCAGGTCGGAATCGAACAGGAGCTGCCGCGCCTCCGCCTCGCTGGTCGAATAGGTCTCGAACCTCTTCTCGAATTCGGGATCGGCGCCGGTCTCGACCCGCTCCAGCCCGCTCATCGGCTTCATGAAGTTGAACAGGCCGCGGTCGGGGACGATGACGGTCGTGGCGCTGCTCGAAGGCGGCCGCTCGATCGCATAGATCTGGCCGCGAAAGACGGTCTGCTCGCTGCGGCCGCTGCTGCGCTGCAGGCAGGCTTCGTAGACGGCGACGTTCCGCCCGTCCTCATCCCTGGCGTGGAAGAGATCGGTGAAGCGCTCGCGGTTCAGCCAGCGTCCGAACAGGGCCTTGCGCGCCTCGGGATAAGCGGGCGGACTGAAGCCGGTTTCCATATAGTCCACCCCGGCCCTGGCCGCGAGCGCCTGGAGCACCGGAACCTTGAGCGCCTCGCTCACCTTCGAAAGCGCGGTCCAGCCCAGCGCGACGCCGAAGATGAGAAAGAGGACGGCGCCGAAGAAGGACAAGGACTGCCAGCCGGTCCGCTCCAGCGACACATAGGCCGCGGCGGCGAGCAGGATCGAAGCGACGATCCAGATCCAGAATCGCCGCACCGCGGCCGCGCGATTCTCCTCGAGCGATGCGAGCTCGGCGCGCACCGCCGGATCGTTGCAGATGTCGGTGAAGCAGTCGGTCGTGAGCGCGATCATCAGTCCCCCTTTTCCGGATGGCTAGAGAAGCGCGCGGAAGGGGTCAAATCCCGACGGAAAAAGAGCTGCGGAACGTCTCATTAAAGATAGAAGCCAAGCCCATTTTAACCTTTCGGGAAGAAAAGCGTCGCGGCGGCGCTTCCGGGCGAAAGCGGCCGCATCGGCGACTTCGAAAGGCGGTAGGAAAGGATGGGAAGGCGCGCAGCCGCAGCGGAGCGATCGCCCCGGCCGCGTCTTCCGTTCTTCGCCGTTTTCGGCCTCGGCGAGGCGGAAGCCGCCTGGATCGAGGAAGCGCGGGCGGCGCAGATGCGCACCGCGGCCGCCGCTTTGCCTTTCGTGCTCGTCGCCCAGCTGATCGCCGGCGCCATCGCCGCCGACGCGGCGCTCGCAGCCGGCCGGCTCGGCGCCGTTCCGATTCCCGCAGGCGGCGCGGTCGCCGCCGGGATCGTCGTCTGGCTGTTCCTGCTCGAACGCTCCTGGCGCGGCCTCAAGCTGAGCGCCCGCCTCTCGATCACGATCGTCGCCGCGGCCGCGATGGGCTTTGCCCAGGCCTTCCTGCTCCGCGCCTGCCTGGCGCTGCCGCCGGAGCCGATGGCGGCCGCCGCGGCCTGCGCCGCCGCCGCCGCCCTGATCTTCGCCGCCGTCGCCTTGCTTCCGATCCGGATCGCCTCGCTCGCCGTCGCGGCGACCGGCGCGCTCGTCGCGGCGCCGCTGGCGGGGGTCGCCGCGATCACCGAAACCCTCTTCCTCCTCCTCTTCGCGGGCCTCGTCTGGAATCTCGCCCGGCGCGACATGCAGGAGGCCTTCCGGCGCTCGAAGGCGGACCGGGACAGCGGCCGCGCCCGCCGGCTGGTGCACGAGCATGAAAATCACGGCACCGGCTGGTTCTGGGAGACCGACCGTGCGGGCCGGATCACCTATCTCTCCGAGAAGGTGATGAAGGAGCTCGGAACGTCGGGCGAGCAGGTGATCGGCCGCCCGCTGACCGACCTGTTCGAGATGGACAGCGGCGCGCCGGAGACCGAGCGCAGCCTCTCCTTCCACCTCTCCTCGCGAACCTCCTTCTCCGATTATTCGGTGCGCTCGATCGACGGCAGGAAGGACCTCTGGTGGTCGATCTCGGGCCGGCCGATGGTCGACAAGTTCGGCCAGTTCCGCGGCTTCATCGGCGGCGGCAGCGACCTCAGCGCCAAGCGCCGGGCGGAGGCGGAGATCACCCGCCTCGCTCTGTTCGACAGCCTCACCGGCCTCGCCAACCGCCAGCGCATGCGTCTCGCCCTCGACCAGGCGCTCGCCCAGCCGCAGGGCGGCTACCGGCCGACCGCGCTCTTCCTCCTCGACCTCGACCGGTTCAAGGCGGTCAACGACACGCTCGGCCACCAGACGGGCGACGAATTGCTGAAGCAGGTGGCGCAGAGGCTGGCCCGGACGATCGGCGATACCGGCCTGGTCGGGCGGCTCGGCGGCGACGAGTTCGAGATCGTGCTTCCCGGCGAGAATGACCGCGACGCGCTGGCGCGGCTTGCCAAGGCGGTGATCGCCTCCCTGTCGCAGCCTTATGCGATCGGCGGCACCTCGATCTCGATCGGCTGCTCGATCGGAATCGCGGTCGCGCCCGACGATGGCGACGAGTCGCAGATCCTCGTCCGCAACGCCGACCTCGCCCTCTACGCCGCCAAGGGCGACGGCCGCGGCGTCCACCGTTTCTACCGTGAGGAGATGCTGGTCGGCGCCAAGAGCCGCAAGATGCTCGAGGACGATCTGCGCGGCGCGCTTGCCGACGGCCAGCTCCACCTCGCCTACCAGCCGGTGGTCAGCACGATCGGCGCCGAGGTGGTCGGATTCGAGGCCCTGATCCGCTGGACCCACCCGACCCGCGGCCCGGTCTCGCCGGTCGATTTCATCCCGGTCGCCGAGGAATGCGGGATGATCGAGGCGATCGGCGAATGGGTGCTTCGGACCGCCTGCGCCGAGGCGGCGAAATGGCCCGACCCGATCCGGGTCGCGGTCAACGTCTCGGCGATCCAGTTCGTCAACCCGGCTTTCCCGCGGCTGGTGGTGAGCGCGCTCTCGGCCTCGGGCCTGCCGCCGCACCGGCTTGAGCTCGAGATCACCGAAAGCGTGTTCCTCGACGAAGGCGCCTCGTCCGACGAGATGTTCGCCCGGCTGAAGGCGATCGGCGTCCGCCTCGCGCTCGACGATTTCGGCACCGGCTATTCCTCGCTCGGCTATCTGCGCAAGGCGCCGTTCGACAAGATCAAGATCGACCAGTCCTTCGTCCGCGGCGCCGCGACCGCCGGCAGCCGCAACGCAGCGATCATCCGCGCGATCGTGACCCTCGCCGAGACATTGGGCATGGAGACCACGGCCGAGGGCGTCGAGGTCCAGGACGAGATCGCGCTCATCCGCGAGCTCGGCTGCTCGCACATCCAGGGCTATGTCTACGGCAGGCCGATGAAGGCCGAGGATGCCGGGAACCTGGTCGGCAGCGGCGGCGCGACGGCGCAGGCCAGCGGCTATCGCGTTAGCCGGGCGCCGCGCACCACCATGCTCCGCTCCGCCCGGCTCGAGCTGCACGGCCGCCGCCGCCACGTCCGCATCCGCAACATTTCGAGCAGCGGCGCGATGATCGACGGGCTCGAAGGCATCGCCTCCGAAACCGGCGCCGAGGTGATGATCGAGTTGCTCGAGGAGCAGATGTTCCGGGCGTCCCTGCGCTGGGTCAAGGACGGCAAGGCCGGCCTCCAATTCGCCGAGCCCTTCGACCTTTCCCGGCTAAAGATGGGACCGGAGCCACGCGCGCTGCGCTACGGCTGAGGGCAACGAGCCTCCCCCGTCCTCCTCTCCCTCCGAGGGGACAGGGTATTTCGCCTTGATGGCTCTGCCATTTAGGCGAAGTCGGTGAGGGTGACACCATAGGTGGATTGACTCGGACTCCGTCACCCTCACCCAAGTTCGCCGAAGCTCCCTCGTCGCCAAGGCTCGGTATCCCTCCCCATCCAAGGGGAGGGGAATTTCACCGAAGCCTCAACGTAAACGTGAATCGCGCGCCCTGGCCCGGAGCGCTGTCGACGGCGAGGTCGCCGCCCATGGCGCGGGCGAGGCGGCGGGCGATGTAGAGGCCGAGGCCGGTGCCGGCGCCGTCGGCGGGATCCAGTCGCTCGAACTTCTCGAAGATGCGCGCCTGGTCCTCGGGCGCGATGCCCTTGCCCTGGTCGGCGACGATCAGCGCGCCGAGATCGCCCTCGCGATCGGTACGGACCCAGACCTGCCCGCCTTCGGGCGAATGGCGGATCGCGTTGGTGAGGAGGTTCACCACCACCTGGAGCGCGCGCTTGAACTCCCCGGAGACGAGCAGGGCGTCGGTCGCGGCGGGTGCGTCGACCCGCACATCCTTCTCGGCGGCGCGGACGGAAAGCAGGCCGGCGGCGCGGCGGGCGACGTCGGCAAGGTCGATCTCCTCCGCCTCGGGCGAGAAATCGGGCCGCTCGATCGCCTGGAGGTCGACGAGATCGTCGACCAGCGAGAGGAGGTGGCGGCCGGCGGTGGCGATATCCTCGGCATAGCCGGCATAGTCGCCGCGGATCGGGCCCTCGGCACTGGTGCCGATCGTCTCGGCATCGGCGATGATGCGGGCGAGCGGCGAACGCAGGGCTTCGTCGAGGCGGCGGCCGAAGGCGCCGGGCTCGGACGCCGACGCGGCCGGCCGGGGTTCCGGCGCCGGCGGCGCGGCATTGCCTTCGAGCCTGGTCGCCGACCCGCGGAAGCCGGCGAAACGGCCCCGCCCGTCGATCAGCGGCACGGCGGCGAGCCGGTAGCGCCCGCCCCGCCCCTCGCGCAACTCGGCGAGCTGGGAATCGAAGCGGCTTTGCCCGGCGAGCGCGGCGAGGATCGGAAGCTCGCCTTCCTCCTCCTCGATCAGCCGGAACAGGCGGGTGAGCTGGCGGCCGATCAGCTCCGAGGCCGGGCGGCCAGCGGCAGCGGCGGCGGCCGGCGACAGCGACGTGAAGCAGAGGCCGGCATCGCTCTCCCACACCCAGTCGGCGGCGGCGCGCTGGAAATCGCCCTGGCGCTCGGCCTCGTTGCCAGGCGCGGGGCCGCGGGGCGCCCGCTCGGTCCAGCCGCCGATCGCGAGATCGACGCCGCCGCCGGACGGCGCGGCGCGGACCCAGAGGTCGAGATCGGCCTCCCCGTCGGCGGCGACGGCGGGGCGCGAGATGGTGATTCCGAGGCGGCGGGCGAGCCGGGCCAGCGCCGCGATCTGCGGGACGGCGAGC
>DASUHH010000038.1:0-72306 GCA_036273615.1 Allosphingosinicella sp.
CGCGCATGGAGCGGATCGATCCCACCCGCCAGGAGAGCAAGTGCCGCCTCGGCTTTCTGGCGCGCCGTTGCCAATGTGACCTCGGCTACCGCGCCAAGCCCCATTTCCCGTCGGCGCTTGTTTCTCTCCCATGCAAAGATCCATCGCTTCGATCCATCGTTGAAGATGCGCAGCCACAGGCCGCCGCCGTCACCATGCCATCCGGGCGACTTGAGCTTTTCGACCCCCTTCGCACTCAGCTTGTGCTTGGCGCGCGCCATGCAAGTTCTCCTTTGTCCGTCGAACCCGTCCTTGCGTCCAGGTTTCGAGCCGGACATTTTCCGTCCGGGTTTCCGTCCGGGTTTGAGTCGCGGATTGGAGCGGAACGCTGCGAACGCGGGCGATCGGCTGACTTGCTTCCGACGTGCTAAAACCCTTTACTTTCCAAGGATTAAGTAGCAAAAAATGTTGGAAATTGAAAGCGCTCGGGATGACGGGTACGAATCCCTCCGTCTCCGCCACGTTCCCTCCATCGCCTATCTCCTCCTTTTGCTGCGACCCGCTTCTCCCCGAAGCCGCGCCGCGCCGGGAAGCCACGGCCCGTCAACGCCAGCGCGCTCAGGGTGAAGAAGGCGATCGGGCTCGCCTTGAGCCCGATCAATTTCTCGCGCTCGTCCGCCGCCGCCTTCGCCTCCTTCGGTGCGCGCACGGCGACGAGAATCGTCAGCACGATCTGCGCGAGGACGACGAGCAGGACGCAGGTCGAGAACAGACCCGGCAGTCGTGTCCCGTCCCTCGCGGTCCGACTCTATCGCGGGCGGGCGGTCGCGTTTATGATCGTCGCGGCTGCTCGCCTTTCGGCGGGAAGAACAAGAAGAGGGAGGGCGGAGCCTCGCCCGCTTTGCGATGAGCGCACTCGTGCAATCGACAGACGAGCCCAGGATTCCGGCGCGGGCGGGCCGGATGGATCGCCCCCTGCGCGTTCTCGCCGTGGACGACGAGCCGCTGGCGCTCGATCGTCTCGCCGCCCTCCTGCGCGACATGGACGAGGCGACGCTCGTCGGGACCGCATCGGGCTGCCGGTCCGCGAAGCGCGCGATTGCGGTCCATCGGCCGGACCTGGCGCTCCTCGACATCCGGATGCGCGACGGGACGGCCTTCGACCTGCTCGAAAGCATCGCGGAGGGAGAGGTGCCGCTGCTTGCCTTCGTCACGGCCTATCCCCGCTATGCCTATCGCGCGTTCGAAGTCTCCGCGATCGACTATCTTCTGAAGCCGGTCGAGCCCGAGAAGCTGCACGCCTTGTTCCTGCGGGCCGCGCGGCGCCGCGACGAGCTCGACGCGGCGGCCCGGCTGGCGGAGCTCGAAATCATCCTCGGCCAGCTGCGCGAGGCGGACGGCGCGCCCGAGCAATCGTCCCCCGGACATCCATCCTATGTCGTCGACTTGTGGGTCAGGCAGCACGGGACCGACCATGTGCGCGTCGGGGTCGAGGATATCGACTGGATCACCGTGCAGGACGATTATGCCTGCCTGCATGCGCGCGGGCGCGAGCTCCTGGTCAGGACCTCGCTCGACCGGCTTCTCGCCATGCTCGACCCCGCCGAGTTCGTGCGGATCCATCGCACCATCATCGTCCACCGGGACCGCATCGCGCGCGTGTCGCTCAAGCGGATCGGCTCGCGGGAAGCCATCCTGCGGGACGGGACGCGCCTCCCGATCGGCCGCATCCACGCGCGCAACCTGGACTGGAAGGGCATCGGCCGCGCCGGCGGCTGATTTCGCGGCCTTCGCGCCGGCGCCGGCGCTCGTCAGCCTTCCGAACCGGCGGCCGACCGCAATATGTCCAAGGGCTCGGGCCCGGCGATCGTCCGGACCTGGGGGGCGCGGACGACGGCCGGTCCGGGGCTGTAGGGCAGCCGCAGCGCGACCGCGAAGCGCGATCGGCCGTCGACGATCCGAAGCGAGGCGGCCGCTCCATAGCGCCGCTCGAGCCGCTCCCGCGTGTTGCGGAGCCCGGTCCCGGTGCCCGGCCTGCCGCGGGCGGACGGTGCTTTGTCGTTCTCGATCGTCAGGCGCAGCTCGCGGTCGCAAATCTCGGCGGCGATGGTGACGACGCTCTTGCCGTCGGTTGAGGACCGGCCATGTTTGATCGCATTCTCGACGAGCGGCTGCAGCAGCAGCGGCGGCACGAGCGCGGCGGCGGCGTCCGCGCTGACCGTCTCCCGGATCGAAAGCCCGTCCGACCGGACCGCCTCGATCTCCAGATAAGCGCGCTGGAGGACGAGCTCGGTTTCGAGCGGAACGTCCTGCAGCGGGTCGATCGCAAGCGTCGTCTCGAAATAGCGCGCGACGCGCCCGATCATCCTTTCCGCCTGCGCCGCGCGCCCGGTGATGACCAGCGCCGACATCGAATTCAGCGTGTTGAACAGGAAATGGGGGTCGATCTGGTAACGGAGCGCGCGCAGCTGGGCGTCATGGGCCAGGGCTTCGAGGCGGCGGGAACGCTCGCTCTCGAAGCGGCCGTACTGCCCATAGCCGAGCGCTAGGTGCAAGGCGGTCCAGGCGAGAAAGAAGATCCCCCAATAGACCGCGATGTACAGGCGCCAGAGCCAATCCCATGGCGGATCGACCTCGTTGAGCGCGACCCTTCGGAGGAACAGCGCGAAATCGCGGTAGAGGATCGCCGCGACGACAATTCCGGCGACCGCGGCGATCAGCCGCCAGGGCGCGCGGCGGACATGGCGCAGCAGCAGGTGCAGCGGAACGCAGATGAGAATGCCGACGGTGGCGGCCACGGCGTGCAGGCCGAGCAGGAGCGGTCGCGCCGAGCCGTCGATGAGATCGCCGACCTCGTTGAGGAGGAAGCTTGCGGTCCAGAAGGCGACGGTCAGGACAGCGGCCGAAGCCAGGGTCGGAAAGCGGCGCGACGCCGTCGTTCGCGGCACGGACCCGATCCAGGCGATGGGACGAATTTCCAGATGGCCCACCGGCTCTGCCTACCACGTTCGCGCGCGCGCCGCACGAATCCGCCGCTCGGCGTGGAGACGCTCGGCAGCCGAATCATGACGTTCGCCCGCAGCGCGGAAAAAGCCGCCGCCGGCGAGGCATGGGATCGCGGCGCGATCGTCGACCGCCGGAACGCGCGGCTCGGGCGGACCGCGAGCGGCGCCCTCGAACGCGTTCGGCGGCGCCAATGCGACGCTCGGCGGGGCGGGAATTCGTTCGGCAACGTCCATGCATCGTTGAGCCACGCCACGCTGGCATGAAGACCGCGAGCGGCCGACCTATGACCGCGTAGCAAGGGGGACGTCAGTGGCATCGCGTTCGAACCGCGCCGCGCTCGCAGCCGAAAATCCGCACCGCGTCATGGGCTCGGCCGCAGGCCGGCCGACAAGCGGCGGCTCGGCGGCAAGGCTCGATTTCGCATGAGCCTCGGGCCGACGTCGGGATGCGAGTCGCGCGCTCGACACCTCATTGCTGTGACGGCCCATCGCATCGACCGCCCCGTGCGGCCGGCGCGGGGG
Organism: Allosphingosinicella sp.; assembly: GCA_036273615.1. Lineage (GTDB taxonomy): Bacteria > Pseudomonadota > Alphaproteobacteria > Sphingomonadales > Sphingomonadaceae > Allosphingosinicella. Next base: position 3,507 of record DASUHH010000038.1, read on the forward strand.
CGCAACACGAACAGACGAGGTCAATGTGACGATACGGCATAGCCTTTTGGCGTCGACTTTTCTCTGCGGAGCCATGATCGCCGGAACGGCGGCGCAGGCGCAGGACCAGAAGCAGGACGCGCAGCCCCAATCGGGCGCGGCAACGGCGGCCAATCCCGCCGGTGCGGCGAACGCCGACGCCGGCAATGCGAGCGACCAGAACACGATCGTCATCACCGGCTCGCGCATTCCGCAGCCGAACCTGACCGCGGTCAGCCCGGTCACCGTCGTCAACGGCCAGGACGTCCGCCTGTCGGGCCAGACCCGCGCCGAGGACATCATCAATTCGCTGCCCCAGGCATTCGCCTCGCAATCGGGAAATTTGTCCAACGGCGCGAGCGGCACGGCGACCCTGAACCTGCGCGACCTTGGCGCGAACCGGACGCTCGTGCTGGTCAACGGCCGGCGGCTCGTCCCCGGGGACCCGACGCGCAATTCCCCTTCCGCCTCGGCCGCGGACATCAATGCGATTCCGGCGACCCTGATCCAGCGGGTGGACGTGCTGACCGGCGGCGCTTCGTCGGTCTATGGCGCCGACGCCGTCGCCGGCGTCGTCAACTTCATCATGGACACCAATTTCGAGGGCATCCGCCTCGACGGCCAGTACAGCTTCTACCAGCACGACAATAATGAGAGCGTATTGGTGAACGCGCTCAACGCCCGCGGCTTCGGCTATCCGCACGGTTCGGTGGCGGACGGCGGGACGGTCGACCTTTCAGGCCAGATCGGTGCCGCCTTCGACGACGGGCGCGGCCATGTCGTCGCCTACGGCACCTATCGCAAGATCGACGCGGTGACGCAGGACAAGCGCGACTACAGCGCCTGCACCGCGCAGGCGGCGAACACGACCGCAATCCCGATCTGCGGCGGATCGCTGACCAATTCGGCGGCGACCGTCATCGCCTTCCAGGGCGGCACCTCGACCCTGTTCCAGGTCGGGCCCAACCGGACGCTGACCCAGAACCTCCAGCGCTTCAACTTCGCGCCGACCAACTATTTCCAGCGGCCGGACGAACGCTACACTTTGGGCTTCTTCGCCAATTACGAGATCAGCGAGAGCCTGCACCCCTATCTCGAAGGCATGTATATGGACGACCGCACGGTCGCCCAGATCGCGCCGTCGGGCGATTTCGGCAACACCTTCGCGGTCAATTGCGACAATCCTTTGCTCGGAGCGGCGCAACGGGCGGTCATCTGCGCCCCGGCCAATCTGCTGACGACGCCGGATCTGATGGGCGTCTTCCCCGGCACGGTCACCGCGCCCGACGCGACCGACTGCGCGAACCGCGGCCATCCCGCCTGCACCACGCCCTTCACCTTCATCGATCCGACCACCGGCGCCGCCTACAACAAGGGCTTCGCGCAGATATTGCGGCGCAACGTCGAGGGCGGCCCCCGCCGCGACGATCGCGAGCATAGCGATTTCCGGATCGTCGCCGGAATGAAGGGCGATCTCGGCAAGGCCTGGTCCTACGATGCTTATTATCTGTACGGCCGGACGAACTACGCCGAGACGTTCAGCAACGACATATCGATCACGCGCCTGCGCAACGCGCTCGACGTGGTCAGCGCGCTGAACGGGCACGAGGTTGCGCCCGGAACGCCGGGGTCGGCACCGGTCTGCCGCTCGGTCCTGACCGGCGCCGATCCGTCCTGCGTGCCGTACGACGTCTGGGGCACGGGCACGGTCAACCCGGCAGCGCTCAGCTATCTGCAGACGCCGGGCTTCCAGCGCGGGAATACCGGCGAGACGGTGGTCAGCGGCTCGATCACCGGCAAGCTCGGCGATTACGGAATCCAGCTCCCCTGGGCCGAGAATGGCGTCGGAATCGCGCTCGGCGCCGAATATCGCAAGGAATCGCTGGACCTTCAGACCGACGCCGAATTCTCGCTGCTGCCGTCGTCGGACCTGGCAGGCCAGGGCGCCCCGACCCTTTCGACCTCCGGCGCCTTCGACGTGCGCGAGCTGTTCGGCGAGATCCGAATCCCGATCGTCGAGCACGGCTTCTTCAACAATCTCGCGCTCGAAGCCGGCTACCGGCATTCCGACTATAATGTCATCGGGACGAACGACCGCTACAAGACGAATACCTACAAGATCGGCGGCGAGTTCGCTCCGGTCCGCGACCTGAGCTTCCGCGCCAGCTACAATCGGGCGGTCCGCGCGCCGAACATCCAGGAGCTGTTCGCGCCGGTCCATGTCCAGCTCGACGGCAATAGCGATCCCTGCTCCAACCATCCGATCGCGGCCGGCGAGGCCGGCTGCCTCGCGCAGGGGCTGCACGTCGGCCAGGTGGTCGCCGGCAACCCCGCCGGCCAGTATAATGGCAGGGTCGGCGGCTCGCTCAGCCTGACGCCGGAGGTCGCCGACACCTATACGCTCGGCGCCGTCATCCAGCCGCGCTGGATCCCGCGGCTCGCGATCACGGTCGACTGGTTCAACATCAAGATCAAGAATGCCATCCAGCAGATCGGCGCGGATACGATCCTCGCCCAGTGCATCCTCACCGCCAACCCGACCTTCTGCGGCCTCGTCCATCGCGATCCCTCCGGATCGATCTGGCGGTCCGCGGCCGGCTTCGTCGACGACGTGCCGCGCAACATCGGCGGCTTCTCGACCCGCGGCATCGACGTCGGCGCAAGCTATGCGATGAACATCGGGCGCTGGGGCGGGCTCAGCTTCAACATGAACGGAACCTGGCTCGACCGGCTCGTCACCAACACCGGCATCTCCGCGCCCTACAATTGCGCCGGCTATTACGGCCTGATCTGCTCGGGAGGCGGCACCCTGTCCGCGCCCAACCCGAAATGGCGGCACCGCGCGCGCCTGACCTGGAACGCGCCGGACGGCCTCGGCCTGTCCCTGACATGGCGTTATTTCAGCGAGGTGAGGATCGACCGGGCCAGCGGCCAGGCCGGGCTCAGCGGCGCCTATTCGCCGTTCAACGCCCGGATCCCGGCGCAAAGCTATTTCGACCTCGCCTTCACGGCGAAGATCGCCGACCATTATCAGTTCCGCCTCGGCGTCAACAACGTCTTCGACAAGCCGCCGCCAATCTTCGGCTCGAACGGCTCGAGCGCGGTCATCAACGCCTGCGCGGCCGTCTTCTGCAGTGGCAACACCTATCCGGGCACCTATGATGCACTCGGCCGCTATATCTTCGCCGGCGTCACGCTCGATTTCTGACGCCGCGAGGGAGCCTGGCCCGCGCCTGACCGCGCGGCTGCTGGGCAGGACCTATCGGCTCTGCTCCACGCGCGGGCAGGGCGACGTCGCGCTCGAGGACATTGCCCGCGAAACCGGAACCGACGTCGACCGCCTGCTCTTCTGGTATGACGATGTCGACACGATGCTCCGGCTCGCGGTGGATCGCGAGATCCGTGCCATGCGGGCGCGCCTGGGCCGAATCTCCGTCGGCGGCTCGGTTCGCGCCGCGATCCTGGAGCATGCACGGATCTGCGCCGGCCTGTTCGCCTCCGACGCTTATGGCAGGCTCTGCTATATGGTGGTGCGGGATACGGGCCGGCACAAATGGATCAAGGCGAAGCATTCGGCGCTCCTCGACAGCGTGAAACGGCATTTGTCCTGCCTCGTGGCGGCAGCGGGAACGGCCTCCGGAACGCCGATCGCGCTGCGTGCGAGCGGCGCCAACAAGTTCGTCGGCCGGCTCCAGCGCGAGATCGCGCTGCCGCTGCTCCTTCCCCGGCAGAAAAGGCTGACGGCCGCCGAGCTCCGGTCGGCGGGCGATGCGGCGGCCCAGGAGGTTTTCCAGGGCCTCTATGCGGTCGACAATGTCACCGAATTCCTTCGGCGGGTCGCGATTCCGGATCGGGGACCGGACCCGGGCGGGATGGGCCGGATTCCGCCCGGCCGGCCGGGCTCCGTTCGTCCGGGCGCCCATCCGTCGGCCATGGCATAGAAGATCGCATCATCGTCCTGTCGCCGGGCGCATCTCGATGATCGTGAGCCTTGGCTCGGCCTGCGAGGGCAGGGTCAGCCTGTAGCGGAAGGTGCCGATCCGCTCGAACAGGCCGGCGACGTCGCGGGCGGAATCGTCGCCATAGCCGCCGATCGGCATCCCGCGCGGGCTTTGCGCGCCGAGGAAGACGAGCCCGCGATTGTCCTTCCCCCACAGATAGCCGCCGATCCGGCGCGGCCCCGCCTCGATCGTGAGGCTGGGCTGGTCCGGCTCGTCGCCGACATAGCAGAAGCCTTCGCCGCCGTCGGCCAGCGGGCGGATTCCGCGTCCGGCCGCGCCGAGCCGCACGATCCGGCAATAATAAGGGCCCGGCGCCGGCGCCGCGCGCGGCAGGGCAATTGCGGGCGCGAGCAGGGCGCCCTCGGCGGCGACGCGACGGGCGTAGCCGCCGTGGCGGGCATCGGCGAGCGCCTCCGTCCAGAGTTGCGGCAGCGCGTCGAGCGCCCGCGCATCGGGGTCCGTGGCGGCGTTGCGCCAGGGCTCTTCCGCGCCGACGGTGACGCGCGCGCGGCTGACCGGCCGCGGCGGCGGCGACAGCATCGCGCAGCCGCTCGTGAGCGACAGAAAGAGCGCCGCGATCAGAGCTTTTCTTGCCATGCTGACCTCCCGCGACCGGGCTGCGCAAACAAGGTTAAGAAAGTCCTAACGCCGCGCCGGCCGACCTCGAGGCTCAGATGAAGCGAAGCGGCAGGAGGCTCCCGGGCGCGTTCGCGGAAGAAATCTTTGGCTATTTCCCCTCGCCGCGAATCGTTTTAGGCCCCGCTCCATGCTGAGCCTCGCCTTCATCCGCGACCATCCCGAGACCGTGCGCAAGGCGGCGGCCGAGAAGAATGCGCCGCTCGATCTCGACCTTCTGCTCGCGCTCGACGGCGAGGTGCGCGGGCTGAAGGCCCGGATCGACGAGCTGCGCCGCCGGCGCAACGAGATCAGCGCGAGCTTCAAGAGCGCCGATCCGGCCGAACGTCCGGCGCTCGGGCAGAAAGCGAAGGCGCTCGGCGCCGAGGCGGGTGAGGCCGAGGCGGCGCTGGACGAGAAATCGGCCGCGCTCGACGCCTTGCTGCTGCGCGTGCCGAACATCCCCTGGGACGGCGCGCCGGTCGGCCCGGACGAGAGCGCGAACGTCGTCGTCCGGCGCGAGGGCGCGCTTCCCGATTTCGACTTCACGCCGCGCGACCATGTCGAGCTGGTCGAGATGAACGACTGGGCGGACCTCGCCCGCATCACCCAGGTCGCCGGATCGCGCACCTACTGCCTCAAGGGGCGGCTTGCCTTGCTCGAACAGGCCTTGATGTTCTGGGCCGAGCGCAGGATCGCGGCCGACGGCTTCACCCTGATGACCGTGCCCGCGCTGGCGCGGCCGCAGGCCTTTGTCGGCACCGGCCATTTCCCCGGCCATGAGGAAGAGGCCTATGAGATTCCGAAGGACGGCCTCTATCTCGCCGGCACCGGCGAGATCGCGCTGACCGGCCTCCATTCGGGCGAGATCTTGGAGGCCGACCGGCTCCCCATCCTCTATGCCGGTTTCTCGCCCTGCTTCCGCCGCGAGGCGGGGAGCGCGGGGCGCGACGTGCGCGGGCTGCTGCGCGTCCACCAATTCTACAAATTGGAGCAATACGTCATCTGCGAGGATGACGATGCGGAATCGGCGAAATGGCACCAAAGGCTGCTCGCCAATGCCGAGGCGCTGCTCGGCGCGCTCGAAATTCCCTATCAGGTGGTCGAGACCTCGACCGGCGACATGGGGCTCGGCAAGTTCCGGATGAACGACATCGAGAGCTGGGTGCCCTCGCTCGGCAAATATCGCGAGACGCACAGCTGCTCGACCCTGCACGACTGGCAGGCGCGACGGGCGAATTTGCGCTGGCGCGACAAGGATCGGAAGGTGCGCTTCGTCCACACGCTCAACAATACGGCGCTCGCAAGCCCGCGAATCCTCGTGCCGTTGCTCGAAAACCATCAGACGGCGGACGGCAGGGTACGGCTGCCGCTCGCATTGCGCGACCTGATGGGGGGCGAATATCTCTGACGGCATGGACGAGAGGGCTCCGCCCCTCCGGCTGCTGATCCGCGAGCCGTTCGCGCTCTTCTTCCGCCTCTACCGCGCCTTCGGGCCGATGGGCCCCTTCGGTCCGCCGGACGGGCCGCCGGTCTTCGTCATTCCCGGCTTCCTCGCCTCGGACCGCGGCACGCTCGGCCTGCAGCGGGCGCTCGGCGCGGCCGGCTTCCACGCCACCGGCGCCGGCATTGGCTTCAACCTCGGCGCGAAGCCCGACACGCTCGAGCGGATCATCGCCAATCTTGAAGCCTTCGCCCGCGGCCGCAAGGCGGTGCTGGTCGGCTGGAGCCTCGGCGGCATCTATGCGCGCGAGATCGCGAAGCTGCGGCCGGACCTGGCGGCGAAGGTGGTGACGCTCGGCACGCCCTTCTCCGGCGATCCGCGTGCCAACAATGCCTGGCGGCTCTACGAATTGGTCGCCGGGCACAAGGTCGACGACCCGCCGATCCGCGCGACCCTTTCGGAAAAGCCGCCGGTCCCGACCATCGCCCTCTGGTCGCGCAGGGACGGGATCGTCGCCCCCGCCTCGGCGCGGGGCAAGGCGGGGGAGCGCGACACGGCGATCGAGGTCGATTCCAGCCATATGGGCTTCGCCGTCGACGCGCGTGCCTGGCCGGCCGTGATCGCGGCCGCGCGCGACGCCCAGGATCACGAAGTCAGCTCTTTTCCTTCCGAAACAATCTGATAGTCTGCCCCGCAAATGGGGGGATCGGGGATGGGAGCCTTTCTCGAGGCGTCGGCGTTCGGCGCGATCGCAGCCGGCGCGGGCGCCGCTCTGGTCTTCGCATTCCTGCTGAGCTGGGGTCTCGACAAGGCCTTCCTGCGCCGGCTGGTCCGGGACCGGATCGCCTGCATCGCTTATGGCTGCGTCCTCGCCTTCCTTTTGCTGATGGGCGGGACGACCTGGCTGCTCACCGCGACGGGCGACTATTACGGCCGGCCGATCATCATTCCGCCGCTCGGCATCGCGATCGCCTTCCTGATCGGGGTCGCGCTCGCCGGGGCGGCGCGGATGGCGATCTATTCCCGCTACGAAGGCAATCTCGACGAGGCGATCGTCTTCGACCCCGATTATAACGATCTCTCGCTTTACGATCATGAGGTGAACGCCGCGGACGACGAGCACGGGCACAAGAATTATTTCGTCCGCCATTGGGTTGGAAATCTGCCTCTGCCGATCTCCTACTGGGTGAACGGCGCGCTGCTGCCGAGCCTGATCCTGTTCCTCGCCGAGCTCGCCGCCCGACAGGTGAAGGCGACCTGGGCGTCGCTTCAGTCCCTGGCGATCGTCGCCCTCCTCTACCTCGTCGTCTCGACGATCGTTTCGGTGTGGAGCTCGGTCGGCATCTGGCGCTCGGCCTACTGGCACCGGCGGCGCGGAGGCTCGCCCGGCTGGGGCTTTGCCGCTCGAGCGCTCGTCCTGCTCGGTGCGGCCGGACTGCTCTACCGGGCGGGCGACCTGGCGCTGCAGGCCCGGGAATGGGAGCGCCTTGCCGTTGGCGAGGATTCGCTCGGCGCGATCGCGTCGATGAAGGTCTCGGCCGACGGCCGCGAGCTTGCGGTCCGCGGCACGCTTTCCGAGGGCGCCGCCGACCGCTTCGAAAGGCTGCTCGCCGCCAGCCCCAATGTGCAAAATGTCGTGCTGGATTCGCGCGGCGGCCGGATGTTCGAGGCGGAACGGATGGCCACCGCGGTCCGCAAGCGCGGCCTCGACACCCGCGTCGACGACATGTGCATGTCGGCCTGCACCAGCGTGCTGCTGGCGGGGCGGGAGCGGACGGCGTCGCAGACCGCGCAGATCGGCTTCCACCAGCCGGCCTTTCCCGGCCTTTCCGCCGCCGAGATGCGGAGCGCGATCGAGGAGACTCGGGCCCAATATCTCGCCGCCGGCGTCGACGAGGCCTTCGTCTGGCGCGCCATGGCGACGCCGGCCTCCGACATCTGGGTGCCGGCCCCGGACGAGCTGGTCGCAGCCCATGTCCTCACCGATACCGAGATCGTGGTCGGCGGCACGCGCGGCGGGGGCGCCCATGGCCGGCATCCGCCGATCGATCCCGCCTTGCAGACCCAGCTCAGGATGCTTGCGGCGCGCTTCAACGCCACCGGCCCCGTCCGCACCGATGCGGTGACCACGATCGACCGGATCGACGTCAACGGCACGATCGTCACCCGTTATTATACGCTGCGGGTCCCGCGCGGCTATCGCATGTCCCGGCCCAAGCTGGCCGTGGCGCTGCGCCGCCAAATCTGCTCCGATCCCGGCCTGGCCCGAATGATCGGCGAGGGCGTGACCCTCGTCGAATCCTTCCGCGACGGCGCAGGAAAGCCGATTTTCAGCGACAGGGTGACCGACTGCTCGGGTTTCTAGAGCGTTGCGCGAAAAGGTGGGTACCGGCTTTTCGCAATAAGCAACGCGACAACAAAGGGTTCTGGAGCGGGCTGTGATTCAATCCAATCACAGCCCGCTCCAGGGCGGGTCACCCGAGGAAGGGCGCCGCCACCTCAGCCGGCACTCGGACCGGGCGGCCGGTTGCGCGGTCGATGATCGCCCAGATCGTCTTCGCCCGAACCCGCGGCCTGCCGTCGTCGCCGACGAATTCGACATGGCGGTCGAAGCGCGCGCCCTTCGGCGCCTCGCCGACCCAGGTGCGGCCGATCAATGTCTCGCCCGGGAGGACGGCGCGGAGATAGTATGAAGAGGTGAACAGTGCCCCGCACTGTTCAGCCGTATCCGGGGGATACGGCGGCCTCTTCATCTCGTGCCGGGTCACGACCCAGACATGGGAATCGCGATGCTCGGCCGGCGCTACCGCCTCCCAATGCGCGGTCGCCATGTCCTGGATCCAGCGCACCCAGACGGCATTGTTGACGTGGCCGAGCGCGTCCGCATCCGCCGCGGTCGCGACGATCCGGCGCTCGAAGACCCTCATCCGGCGCCGCCCATCTGCATCAGGACGAAGGCATAGGCTTCGGCGATTTCGTGGAGATGCTCCCAGCGGCCGGACTTGCCGCCATGACCGGCGCCCATGTTGATCTTGAGCAGGAGGAGATTGGAGTCGGTCCTGGTCGCGCGCAGCTTCGCGGCCCATTTGGCGGGCTCCCAATAGGTGACTCGGGGATCGTTGAGGCCGCCGGTGATCAGCATCGGCGGATAGGCCTGCGCCTTCACATTGTCATAGGGGCTGTAGCCGCGGATGAGGTCGAAGGCGTCGCGATCGAGCATCGGATTGCCCCATTCGGGCCATTCGCCGGGGGTGAGCGGCAGGCTTTCGTCGAGCATGGTGTTGAGCACGTCGACGAAGGGAACGTCGGCGACCACCGCGCCCCACAGGTCCGGGTCGGTGTTGGCGGCGACGCCCACCAATTCGCCGCCCGCGGAGCCGCCCTGGATCGCGATCCGGCCCGGTTTGGCGAAGCCCGCGGCGGCCAGCCCCTTGGCGGCGTCGACGAAATCGTGGAACGTGTTCCAGCGCCGGTCGAGCTTGCCGTCGAGGAACCAGCCATAACCGAGATCGTCGCCGCCGCGGATATGGGCGATGGCATAGGCATAGCCCCGGTCGAGCAGGCTGATCCGGCTGGTCGAGAAGCCTGGCGGGATGGCGATGCCATAGGCGCCGTAGCCGTAAAGGAAGAGCCGGCCGCTGCCGTCCTTCGGAAAGCCCTTGCGATAGACGATCGAGACGGGGACCTGCTTGCCGTCGCGCGCCGGCACCATCAGCCGCTCGGTCTCGTAGAGCGAGGGATCGTAGCCGGAGGGGATTTCCTGGACCTTGAGCACCTCCAGCCGGTCCTCGGCCGGATGGTAATCGTAAATGGTCGCCGGCGTCACCATCGAGGAATAATGGAGGCGGTAGGCGGCGGGCGCATAGTCGGGATTGCCGCTGAAGCCGGCCGAATAGGCCGCCTCGGTGAAGGGGATGCGCCGTTCCGCGCCGTCATAGCCGCGCAGCAGGAGCTGATCGAGCCCGTCCACCCGTGTCGAGAGGGCGAGATGGTCGCGATAGGCGCTGTGGCCGGTCAGATAGACCCGGTCGGAGCCCGCAATCACCGTGTGCCAATTCTCCGGCGTCGCCGGGTCGGCCTGGGCCAGCCGGAAATTCACATGCTCGTCATTGGCGAGGATCCAGAGCTTCCCGTGCGCGGCGTCGACCGAATATTGCCTCTTCTCCTGCCGGCGCGAGATCAGGACCGGCTCGGAATCGGGCTTGTCGGCGGGGACGAAGCGCACCTCGTTCGACGCATTGTCGCCGGTCGAGATGAAGATCAGGCTGCGGTCCTGCGAACGCGAGAGGCTGACGGTGAAGCCGAGATCCTCATTCTCCTCGTAGAGCGTCAGGTCGTCGCCGGCGGGCGTGCCGAGCCGGTGGAGCTGGGCGCGGTAGCTGCGCCATTGGTCATTGACCTCGTTATAGGCGATGGCGGCGCTGTCGCTCGTCCAGACCGGATGGCCGATGCCGACCTCCGTCACCGTCTCGATATCCTTGCCGGTCGCGAGATCGCGGATGCGGAGCTTGAACCGCTCCGAGCCATTGTCGTCGACGAAGGTGGCGAGCCGCCGTCCGTCCGGGCTCACCTCGATCGCGCCGAGCCGGAAATAATTCTGTCCCTCGGCCTCGACCGGCTCGTCGAAGAGGATCTGGTCCCCGCCGCCCGCCGCGGCCCCTTCGACTTCGCTCGGGACAGGTTTCCGGTACCAGGTCCGATATTGCGCGCCGGGCTTGAACGCCCACCAGTAAAGCCAGTCGCCGTCGCGGATCGGGACGGAGCTTTCATCCTCCTTGATCCGGCCCTTCATCTCCTCGAACAGGCCCTCGACCAGGGCCTTGTGGGGCGCCATCGCGGCTTCGAAATAGGCGTTCTCCGCCTTCAGATAGTCGAGAATCCCTTCATCCTCGACATTCGGATAGGCCGGATCGCGCAGCCAGCGATACGGATCGTCGATCGTCTCGGCATGGCATTCGTAGCTGTAGGGGCGCTGCTCGGCGCGCGGCGGGGGCGGAAGGGTCATCGCGCTCTTTCTTGGGAAGCCTGGCTGGTCTAATCGGGCGCCAGCCATAGCGACGAGGATTTTGCCATGTCCACCTATGAAGCCCGCCTGCAGGCGCTTCGCGAGCAGCTCAAGACCGACCGGCTCGACGGGTTCGTCGTCCCGCTGACCGACGAGCATATGTCCGAATATGTCGGCAGCTACGCGCAGAGGCTCGCCTGGCTGACCGGGTTCCAGGGCTCGGCGGGGTCGGCGGTGGTGCTTCCGGAGGAAGCGGCGATCTTCGTCGACGGCCGCTATACGCTGCAGGTGCGCGACCAGGTGGATGGGCGCCATTGGTCCTACCAGTCGGTGCTGGAGACCAGCGTCGCCGACTGGCTGAAGGCCCATGCGCCGGACGGCGGGCGGATCGGCTACGATCCCTGGCTGCACACGAAGGATTGGGTGAAGAAGGCGCGCGAGGCGCTGGCCGAGAAGGGCGCCGAACTGGTGGCCGTCCGCCGCAACCCGATCGACGCGGTCTGGTCCGACAAGCCGGAGCCGTCGCGGGCACGGCTGGTCGTCCACCCCGATTCCTATGCCGGCAAGAGCTCGGCGGCGAAGCGGCAGGAGATCGCCGACTGGCTGCACGAGCAGAAGGCCGATGCGGCGGTGCTCTCCGCGCTCGATTCGATCGCCTGGACGTTCAACGTGCGCGGGCAGGATGTCGAGCATACGCCGGTCGCCCTCTCCTTCGCCCTGGTCAACGAGGACGGCACCGCCGATCTGTTCGTCGCGTCGGAGAAGATCGGCGACGACGTCCGCAAGCATCTCGGCAACGGCGTCCGCGTCCACGAGCGCCATGAATTCGAGCCCTATCTCCGCTCGCTGTCCGGCAAGACGATCGTCGCCGATCCCGAGCGGGCGGTGGCGGCGATCTTCGAGGCGCTGGAGAGCGCCGGCGCGAAGGTCGTCCAGAAGCGCGATCCCGCCGTCCTTCCCAAGGCGCTCAAGAACGAGGCCGAGGTGGAAGGCCACCGCGCCGCCCAGGCCCGCGACGGCGCCGCATTGAGCCGCTTCCTCCACTGGATCTCGGTCGAGGCGCCGAAGGGCATTGTCGACGAGCTGAAGGCGGTCGAGAAGCTCCACCGCTTCCGCCAGGAGTGCGGCGACCTTCGCGACACCAGCTTCGATACCATCTCGGGCGCCGGCCCGAACGGCGCCATCGTCCATTATCGCGCGAGCGAGGCGACCAACCGGCCGCTGGAGATGAATTCCATCTATCTCGTCGATTCCGGCGGCCAATATCCGGACGGGACGACTGACGTCACCCGGACCGTGATCGTCGGCACGCCGACCGCGGAGATGCGCGACCGCTTCACCCGGGTGCTGAAGGGCCATGTCGCCATCGCCCGCGCGCTCTTCCCGGAGGGGACGCGCGGCAGCCAGCTCGATACGCTGGCGCGGCAATATCTGTGGCGGGCGGGGCTCGATTACGCCCACGGCACCGGCCATGGCGTCGGGGCCTATCTCGCGGTGCATGAGGGGCCGCAGCGAATCTCGCCGGTCGGAAGCAGCCAGCCCGGCGGTGACGAGCCGCTCAAGGCCGGCATGTTCCTCTCGAACGAGCCCGGTTATTACAAGACCGGCGCCTACGGCATCCGGATCGAGAATCTGGTGCTGATCGTGCCTCGGGAGATCGAAGGCGCCGAGAAGAGGATGCTCGGCTTCGAAACCCTCACCTTCGCCCCGATCGACCGCAATCTGATCGACCTGTCCCTGCTGACGGATGAGGAACGGATATGGGTCGACGATTATCACGCCCAGGTGCTGGCGGTCGTCGGGCCGCGGCTCGACGGCGAGGCGAAGGACTGGCTCATGGAGCAGTGCCGGCCGCTCTAGGCCGAGGCAGGCTATGTGCGGGGCACCGGCCCCCCTCCACCATGCTGCGCATGGTCCCCCTCCCCGTTCCGGGGAGGATCGCTCGTTTCCCCACGCGCCTGGGCCTTGCGGCGCTTGAGGTTCTCGCGCAGCGCTTCGGCCAGCCTTTTCTCGCGTTCCTCGTCGGGCTTTCCCATCCCGGCTCCGCCTTGACATGGTGGCTCGCGCACGGCCATAGCGCCGCGTCTCCCGACAGGCGATATATGCTGCCGTAGCTCAGTGGTAGAGCGCATCCTTGGTAAGGCTGAGGTCGTGAGTTCAATCCTCACCGGCAGCACCATCGCCGCCCGATCGGGCGCTGCTTCGGGCGGTCCTCAGCGTCCGCCGGCGGCGCGGACGACCATGTCGAGCACGGCGGGATGGAGCGGGCGAACGAATTGCGCGCCGAGCAGATGGCCGCGCATCCAGACGACGCGGGCGTGGAGCGATTCGAGCCCCGGCAGCTTCAGCCAGATGTCGGTGCCTTCGAACAATTCGAGATGGGTCGCGGCGCGGAAGCCGTCGGTCGAAAGGTCGACGATCTGCACGGTCACCGCATGGGCGCCGCGCTGCCTCAGCCCCGCGCCGAGCATGACGTCGGCGCGCCGCGCGCGCCGCCCCTCCATGCCGGGCTGGGTGGAAATCTCCGCGGACAGGTTCAGCACGACGCCTTACTCGCCCGGCACTGAGATCCCGACCGAAACACCCCAGCTGCGGGCGAGCTTCTTCTCCTGATCGGTCATCTCGCCGAACAGGCTCGGCCGGCGGAAGCGGGTCTGGCTCTGGTCGCCGCCGCCCTTGCGGAGCTGCACCAGAACCTCATTCTCGTCGATCATGTAGGCGAATTCGAGCCCGACGCGGTTGCCCGCGGTCCAGGCGACGCGCGCGGGCACGCTGGTCGCGCCGCGGTTGAAGATCAATTCGGGGCCGGGCGGGGGCGTGATGTTGCATTCGACGAGGGCGCCCTTGCGCGACAGGTCGCGCAGGCGCGCGTCGATCTCGCCGTCGTTCGTCTGCAGCTTGGCCGCGAGCAGGACCCGCGCCCGTTTCGCCTGCCTCTTGCCGGTCACGCCGGCGTCGTCGCCCATGCCGCCGCCCGCACCCCCGAACGTCTCAACGCCCATTTCGCGCCATTCCTCTGTCCGCTTGAGAGTGCTTTCCTAGCCGCAAGGGAGCTAAATTGTGGTAAACGCCGGCCGCACTTTTCGCGGTGCGGGAGGCGGTTGCCACCCTGAAGTTGACCCGCGGGACGCGGCCTTTATGGGAGCGCCATGCGCTTCTTCTCGGACAATGCGGTGGCCGCCTGCCCCGAGGTGATGGCGGCCCTGGTCGAGGCCAACCGGATCGACACCGCCTATGACGGCGACGGCTGGAGCGCGCGGCTCGACGAGGCTTTCTCCGCGCTGTTCGGAACCGAGGTGGCGGCTTTGTGGGTGGCGACCGGGACGGCGGCCAACAGCCTCGCCCTCGCCGCTTTGTGCCCGCCCGAAGGCAGCATCCTCTGCCACCGCGACGCCCATATCCAGAATGACGAATGCGGCGCGCCCGAATTCTACACGCACGGCGCCAAATTGCTGCTTGCCGACGGCATCGGCGCGAAGGTCACCCCGGCGACGGTGACGGCCTTGCTCGACAGCATCCGCGACGACGTCCACCAGACCCAGCCGGCTGTGCTCTCGATCACCAACGCCACCGAATATGGCCTGGTCTATACGCCGGACGAGGCAGCGGCTTTGGGCGACCTCTGCGGCGCCCGCGGGCTCGCCTTCCACATGGACGGCGCCCGTTTCGCCAATGCGGTGGCGCGGACCGGCGCCTCGCCGGCCGAGCTGAGCTGGAAGGCCGGCGTCGATGCGTTGAGCTTCGGCTTCACCAAGAATGGCGGGATGTCGGCCGAGGCCCTGATCCTGTTCCGGCCCGAGCTGAAGGCGGCGAGCCTCTACCGCCGCAAGCGCGCCGGCCACCTCCTCGCCAAGGGCCGCTATCTCGCCGCGCAGCTATTGGCGATGCTCGAGGATGACGTGTGGCTGCGCAACGCCGCCGCCGCCAACGAGGCCGCGCGGCGCCTCGCCGAGGCCGCCGGCGGCGAGCGGCTGATCCTCCCCGTCGAAGCGAACGAATTGTTCATCCGGGTGACGCCCGAGGAAGCGGCGGCGCTTCGGGCGCGGGGCTTCGATTTCTACGATTGGGGGCCGGGCGAGGCGCGGATGGTGACGAGCTGGGATTCCGATCCCGACGCGGTCGACACGCTCGCCCGCGCCATCGCCGCGCTGTGAGCGCCGGCGAGGCCAGCCTCCTCCGGCCCGGGATCCTCTTCCCTTTCGCGCTCATCACCCTGATCTGGGGCTCGACCTGGATCGTCATCACCGAACAATTGGGGACGGTGCCGCCGACCTGGTCGGTCGCCTATCGCTTCGCGATCGGGGCGGCTGCGATGTTCCTCTATGCGCGCTGGACCGGCGTTTCGCTCAGGATCGGGCGCGAGGGCCATCTCCTCGCCTTGCTGTTCGGAATCCCCCAATTCTGCTTCAACTACAATCTCGTCTACGCGGCCGAGCTCTACGTCACGTCCGGGCTGGTGGCCGTGGTCTTCGCGCTTCTGATCGTTCCCAATTCGCTGCTCGCCCGGCTGTTCCTGGGGCAGAGAGTGACTGGCGGCTTCCTCGCCGGCTCGGCGGTGGCCCTGGCCGGGGTCGCCTTGCTCTTCCTCCAGGAATTCCGCGCGAGCGGCGCGACTCCGGCGAACGTCCGCACCGGCATCGGCCTCGCCTTGCTCGGAATCCTCGCCGCCTCCATCTCCAACGTCATGCAGGCGTCGGAGCGGCTTCGGCGGCGGCCGGTCGCCGCCATGCTCGCCTGGGGGATGGTCTATGGAGTCCTCGCCGACGTCGCGCTCTCCTGGCTGCTGTTCGGCCCGCCGGTGATCGAGACTCGACCCGGTTATTGGATCAGCCTTCTCTATCTCTCGCTCGTCGCCTCGGCGCTCGCCTTCGCGGCTTATTATCACGTCATCCGCGCGATCGGGCCGGCCCGCGCCGCTTATTCGAGCGTCCTGATCCCGATCCTCGCCATGACCTTCTCGACCGCCTTCGAACATTATCACTGGTCGCTCGCGGCGGTCGCCGGCGGTCTCCTCACCCTTGCCGGCCTGCTCCTCGCCCTCCGCGCCAAGCGGCCGCCGGTGCCGGCGCCCGAGGCGTAGGGCGGTTCGGTCGTCCTCAGTCGCGCTCCCGGCGGGCGAGGTGGACGACGATCACGAGCATGACGATGGCGACGACGGCCCAGAGCCAGCCGCCGCGGGCCTGGGCGAGCAGCGGCAGCAGGACGAAGGGAATCGCGATCACCGCCGCGGTGGCGGCAAGGGCGGCGAGGGCGAACAGGGCCTGGCGCATCGGCAGCTCCTTGGGCGCGATGTTCGGCGCGATCCGATCTCCGCGCAAGCCCTTGATTCGCCTTGATATGGCGAGAATGCCGACCTAATTCGGCATTGCCGGGCCCGTCCGGTCCGGCTGGGACAGGAGCGCGTCGGCGCCCTCCGGCGCGCCTCCTCCCATGTGGTGTAACCGATCAGGAGGAAAAGATGCGACTGACCCGAAAGGCCGTCTTCATCGGCCTCGCGTCGCTCGCCATGGCGGGCGCCGCTTGCGCCGCCGACGCGCCCCGTCTTCACACGCTCAACATCGCTCTGCCGGACGGCTCGGTCGAGCAGATACGATATTCGGGCGACCGGCCGCCGGTCGTGGTCCTGCGCGACGCGCCGGCGCCCCAGGCGTTGGCGCCGCTCGCCTGGTTCGACGGCTTCGATCCGGCATCGTTCGCGATGCTCGATCGGATCGCCGCCGATCTCGACCGCAGCGAAGCGGCGATGATGCGCCGGATCGGCCTTGCCCGGCCCGGCGCCAACGGCATGCCCGGCCTCGATCTCGCCGCCGACGGCGCTTTGCCGCCGGGAACGACGCGCTACAGCTTCGTCTCGACGACGACGTCGGACGGCACGTGCAGCCGCAGCATGGAGGCGATTTCGACCGGCCCGAACACGCCGCCCAAGGTCGTGACCCACGTCTCCGGCAAGTGCCCGAAGGCCGCCGCCGCGCCGAGCGCGGCACTTTCGGCCGCGCCCGCTCCGGCGGCGATCCGCACCTGAGGCTCGCGGCCGGCGGGGGCGTCATGCTTCCGCCGGCTCGAGCTCCTCGCAAGGATAATGGCCGCGGATTCGGGCGTTGAAATGGCGTCCCTTCGCGAAGGCGGCCCGGAACGCCGCCGCCGCCTCCGGCGGCACGTCGCGATAGCGATAGCGGCGGCCGGTGGTGAACAGCACCTCCAGCGCGCGCCTCGGCATGATAGGTGAAATGGCGGATGATCGTCGACGGCATAAGCGATCAACGCTCAGGCGCGGAGCGGGTGTCCGTCGAATGCGGCCTCAACGGCCAACCTCGCTGGGATCCCGGCGTCCGCCGGGATGACGGTGGTGCCGCCGCTCGCTCATTCCGTCGCCCGGTGGAGACCTGGGCCTCGGCACCGCGGTTTCGCCCGCTCCCGGAGCCGTGCACGATCGGGCTTGGTCGCGCACCGCTCCAGGTCGTTTCAGGGTCCGGACCCCTAATACCGCTCTTTCCGGTCGTCAGGTGAGTGCGGACCCTAGACAAGCTTCTCCGCAAGCAGCCGCTGGAGCGGGTGGAGGTCGGTGCCCGGCCGAGCGCGCAGGTGCAGGGGATGGTCTTCGCCGCTGAACCAGATGCGGAGCTGGCGAAGGCCGTCCGCGCTCGCGCTTTCCTGCAGGGCGAAGTGCCGTATCTCGCGATAGGGATAGGAGCCGGTCTCCACCCTTTCCTCGAGCAGATGCTCGCGGGCGACGAGCAGGATTCGCCGCTCGGTGAACAGGATCGTCGCCGTCGCGGCGGTGAAGGCGGCGCGCACCTCCTCGCCGGGGATCAGCGAGTCCGAATGGTCCCGCAGGTCGGCGGGGACGGCTTGCTCGACGTCGAAGATTCGCATCGCCGCAAGATGGAGCGCCGGCGCGGCGGGGGCAATGGCGCTCTGCTCCGCGATTCCGATCTGCCATGCCGGGTCGTCAGCAGGAGATCGGGCATGATCATCTCAGATGGGGCGCTGAACGCCCATTGTGCGGCCTTCGAGCATGAGCAGGCGCGCAGTGCCCCGCACTGCGCAGCCCTGTCCGGGGGACAGGGCGGCCTGCTCAATCCGAGCCGATCATGCTTTATTCGATCTGGCCCGCCGACCGCGAGCTGCCGCTCGGCTGGGGGGATGCCGGCAAGCATGGCCTCAAGCAGGAGGTGCTCGCCTGGATCGAGGTCTGGACCGACATGCGGTCGAAAAGCCTGCGCGAGAAGATGCGGCAGGCGTGGCCGGACGGCGGCGAATCCCAGGGTCGACTATTCGAAGATGCCGGCGAGGTGCTTCGGCTCCTCCACCTTCAGCTCGGGTCCGCGCCAGGGGACGAGGCGCAGCAGGCCGAGCGCGGCGATCTGGAGGGCGGAACCGGCGGCGGCGAAGAAGGCGGCCATCATGGCGGAGGCAAGCACGATCACGACGGGTTCATCCGACTGAATCAGCCCGGCGCCGACGATCTGCAAGACCAGGAACAGGATGAAAAGCAGAGCGGCGGTCGGCAGCGCGAGCACCAGGATCATCTTCACCTGCGATCCGAACGTCATCTGCTTGAGGCGAATGATGGCCGCGCCCTCCCGCCCCGGATCATGCATCGGGCGCGCCCGCTGCGCCAGAGCCCGCGGCGGCCGGCGAGGAACGCGCGCGAAAGGGCTTCGTTGGCCCCGAATGACGCGCTTTTGGACCGCCGCCGCATTCCTCCTCCCGGTTGCCGGTTGCTCCGCGCCCCCGAGCCCGGCCGGCAACAAGGCCGCGCCGGCCAAGACGGGGCCGGAAAATGGGCAGGCGAACGTCGTGGCGCCGTCGCCCGCCGGGCCGGCGGCGCCCGGCACGCCCGGCGGCCTTTCCGACGACCGCAGGCCCGTCGCCGAAGCGCCTTTCGCCGAGACCGGCGCCCAGGGCGCGGCGGATGTCGTCCAACATTATTATGCGCTGATCGAAGCGGGCCTTTATGCCGACGCATGGCGGCTGTGGGGCGACGGCGGCAAGGCCAGCGGCAGCACCGAGGCCGATTTCGCCGCCGGTTTGGGCAAGGTCCGCGACACCCATGCCGAGATCGGCGCTCCCGGCCGGATCGAAGGGGCGGCGGGGTCGCTCTACGTCGACGTGCCGGTCCAGCTCTATGGACGCGACGGGGACGGCGCCGCCTTTCGCCGGCGGGCGACGGTGACGCTGAGGCGGGTGAACGACGTCCCCGGCGCGACCGCCGAGCAGAGGCGCTGGCACATCAGCGCCGTGGCGGAGGATTCCGGACCGGAGAAATGAAGGCCGACGGGGGGCCACGATCCGCCGGCTCCGCCATGACGCGGCAGGCTATATTTCCAGCCTCTTTGCGCTTATGCTGGGCGGATTGCCGTGCATTCGCGGATTGGGGGGCGAATTCATGCGCGCAGGTCCGATCGCCGCAGCTTTCATCCTGTCTTTTCTGTCGCTTCATTCGGGGGCGGCCGGCGCGCGGCCGGTGAAGATTGTCGGCCCCGCGACGGTGCGTCTTCAGGTGCGGCCGCGAATCCCCTCCGCGATCGT
Source organism: Allosphingosinicella sp. (assembly GCA_036273615.1). Classification (GTDB taxonomy): domain Bacteria; phylum Pseudomonadota; class Alphaproteobacteria; order Sphingomonadales; family Sphingomonadaceae; genus Allosphingosinicella. The sequence goes on from DASUHH010000038.1 coordinate 23,122, forward strand.
CATCCAGAACGACACCGGCCGCGCGGCGCGCCTGCTCGAGCTGGCGCCGGCGGCCGGGGGAGGCGGTTCCCGGACGTTCCAGAACGTCGCCTCGGGGGTCAGTCTCGGCGTGTCGCTCGCCCCTGCGGGCGGATGCGCCTACCGCCTGCGCGTCGTCCTTGCCGATTCCTCCGCGGCGGAGAGGCAGGTCGATTTCTGCGCTGGGGCTTCGATCCGGCTGTCGCAGCTTCTGGCCCCTCGCATTCTGTCGCGGCCGGGGGAAACCTTCGCCCGCCCGGGGCCGCATTCGCCGCCCCCGCGGCTCCTTCCATCGCCGCCGCCTTCCAACCCGGATCTGGTCGTCGCGCGGTCCCACCGGGTCGAGCAGGCCCATCTGGCGGAGTCCGCCGCGATCCCGCCGTCTCGGCCGCAGGCGGGCGGGCCCAACCCGGCCGCGGCCGCCGTTCCGGCCCAGGACGGGACGCCTTTTTGCGAGGTGCTGCAAAGGCCGGCGGCGAAGGGCGATTGCGACGCCTACACGCAGATGGAGCAGCGGATGCAGAACGGCTCGGCCGGGCTGCTCGCGCCCAAATCGATGCAGGAAGGGGAGACTCGAACGGTCAGCCTCGCCATCAGCCGCGGCGACGACCAGTCGGAGAATTTGCTCGGCAGGAAACCGAGCCAGAGCTTCACGACCAAGGTGTCCGGGCTGATGGCGGCGAAGCTCGAAGGCGACGGCTTCACGGTGAAGCCGCTGTCGGCGGACGTGCAGCAGGTCTCGGCGATCGGCGGCCAGCGCTGGGACTGGAACGTCACCGCGCTCCAGGCGCGGCGCCACGTGCTGATCCTCTCCATCTACGTCGTCGCCAACCCGAACGATCCGGCGGAGGCCCGGCCATTGCTGCTGACCCGGCGCTACCCCGTCACCGTCAAGGTCCCGATGCTCGAACAGTCCGAGCGCGGCATGGACGCGGCGACCGAATGGCTGAAGCATCTGCTCAGCTTCGAAAACGCCCTCTGGGCCGTGCTCACCGCCGGCATCGCCGTGGCCTTGTGGAAGGCGATCCGGCGCCGGATCAGGAAGAAACGCGGCCGCGCGGGCTGAGCGGCCCGGGGAGCCGAGGCGCGCCGACGGTACGACATTCCCCCGCGCCGCGGGTTTCGCGGCGACTCAAGCCCCGCCCGTCGCCCGCGCCGCCTGCAGCGTGTCGGTATATTGCTGGAAACGGGTGACCTTGCCGTCCTCGACGCTCCAGACGTGGCAGGCCTGCGCATCGAGCGCCTTGCCGGTCGCCTTGAACCGCGCCCGGTAACGGCCGAGCATCACCACCGTCTCGCCGGCGTCGAGGAACGTCTCCGGCACGACCGTGAAGCCGTCCCATTCGCCGCCCAGCCGCATGAAGACGCCCTGCACGATCGCCTCCGGCCCGACATAGGGATTGCCGTCCGCATAAGGGAAATTCTCGGCCTCGTTCCATTCCATGTCCGGCGCCATCCGCCCGAGCACGCCGGGAATGTCGCCGGACCCGAAGGCGTCGTAGATCTCGCGGATCAGGGGCACGTTGCTGTCGGCCATTGGGTTCCTCCCATGAGCATCGACACGGTCCTACGGCTGCGGCCGGCGTTCGTGAAGGGCGCTCCGGCATGTGTCGGCGCTTGGAAAAGCGGCAGAGCCTAGCTGGGAAGAGCTGCAAATCGGCAAAAGGCTCCCCCTCGTTTTGCCGCAGTGGTAAATAGGGAGCATAACTTTCTTGGGGGGAGGAAGAGATGAAAACATTCGGCTCGTCATTCATGGCCGTATTGGCGGCCTTCGGATCTGTCTCGGCAACTGCCAGGGCCGCGTGCGGCACGGATGCAGGCTTCAGTCTTACCGATAAGACCGATGGCGGGAATAAAGTGCGGCCGGCAAGACTATTGAATGGGGCGATCTTGTTCACGAGTCAGTTGCGCGTGGACATAGACGGCGCGCCCAACGCTTATCATCCTCTCGGTCGGATCGATGGCAAGGCGCTTGAGACGATCTGCAACGGAATTGCCGTCACGCCTCATTCGGGCAAGCATGCGGGCGTTAAGGTCACGGCGGAGGAACCGGATACCATCGATGCCGAGGACCGGTGCCAGACGATTCTCGATTTTTTCAGGGCTTCTCGCGACGATCATTATTCGACCCAGGGCGCCGACATAAAATGGATCGCCATACCGGTGGAAAAGCCGCCGGCGGACGGACATTATTTCCCGTGCCTTCAGAAGGGCGGGCCCACCGACGGCTATTTCGTTTCGCAGACGGCGCTGGAGAATGTGGAGAAAGGAAAGCCGTGCGACACATCCACCTGGATAAACTCTCTGACCATTCCTTACGTGGTTCTGCCGGGGTCGAAGCTGGGCGACAAAGTCGGTCTCGGTGATCTGGCCCTGATCTACAGGCGCGAGGGCGGGGCGGAATATGTCGCCGTCGCCTTGGCAGCTGATGTCGGCCCCGCGGAAGAGGTCGGCGAAGGATCGATCGCGCTTCATCGCCGACTTGGCAATCCCGCTGCTTCGGGTGGGAAGTCGGGGATCGATTCCGGCGTGACGGTCTTTTTCTTCCCCGGACGACGGGCAACGCTGCCCGTTTCGGACGACTGGCTTCAGGCGCAACAACAGGCCCTTCTGCACCAGCTCGGAGGCATCGACCAGGTCCGCGCCTGTGCCGGAAACAGCGGCGGATAACGCTATACGCGAAACCCGTGGAACGGCTGGATGCCCTGCCTCAACTTCGCCCGATTGCGGGCGGATGCAGGCGGGGCTGCCGTGGAGCCGGGGATGAATCTTTTCCTGCTGATGAGCGTCCAGGCCGCAGCCGCGCCGGCGCCGGTTCCCCCGCCGACCGTGAAGATCGACCCGATCCACTTCGACCTCGCCAACGTCAAGCCGGCCGATCCCGCAGGCGATTGCGGCCCTTCGCAGGGGCCGGAGATCGTCGTCTGCGGCCGCCGCAACCCCTATGTCTATCCGCTCGACAAGATGGCGAGGATCTACGAGCCGAAACCGCTCCGCGCCGAGACCGGGCTCGGCCACGGCGCGACGGCCAACGTGCATGTGGAGCAGGCCGAGATCGGCCCCGGGCTCAAGAGCAACCGGGTCATGGTCGGAATCAAGATACCCTTTTGAAGGTACGCACCAGAATCCGCAGAGGAAGATGGTGTCGCGGACGATCTTGTGAGACAATCAAGGCCTGGTGCAGCTCTTGGGGGGGAGATGCCGCATGCAACTCCAACGTGACCAATGCCTGAAGCGGCGGCTGCTTTTCGCCTGCCTCGGCAGCTACGATCCCGCCGATCCCATATTCAAGGCCAAGGCCGCCTGGACGGCGGGCCCCGATCTCGTCGAGGATCCCGATCCGGCTCCGGGCAATCTGCACATCGACGCCGCCTTGGTCGGGCGGTTCGAGGAAGGCGTGGTCGTCGCCTTCCGAGGCACCCTGCCGCCGATCGGCGGGAGCGGCCACACGCCCGAGCAGATCTTCTTCGACTGGCTCAACAATTTCGATTTCCGCGCGACCAGCGATGCCGATTATCCCGGCATGGTCCACGAAGGTTTCGCGGGCTCGCTGAACCGGCTGTGGACGCCGTTGCAGGCGGCGGTGAACCGGCATCTCGCGGCGGCGCCGGTCAAGCGGCTGCTCATCACCGGCCACAGCAAGGGGGGCGCCATGGCCAACCTCGCCGCCTGGCGGCTGCGCGGGCTTCCCGGAATCGCGGCGCCGGTCCACGTCTTCACGGTCGCCGCGGCCCGATCCGGGAACGAGGATTGGAAGGCGGCTTACGATGCCGAGCCGCGCATCCTCTGCACGCGCTACGAATCGGCGCTGGACGTGGTGCCGTGGGTGCCGTTCGGGCAGGACACGCCCGCCTGGGTGCGCAAATTGCTCGGCAACAGCAATGTGGTGCTGGCGTCGGTCGATTATGTGCCGGTCGGGACGCGCATTCCCGCGACGACGTCGCTGTGGGACAATGCGCAGGCGATCCTCCGCGCCGCGCGCTTCCTCGCCCAGCCGAACAAGAACGTGGAGCAATATATCGAGGTGCTCGGCCTCTCCCATGCGATCGACAGCGGCTCGGGCTATGACCGGCTCATCTGCGAGCCGGGCTGCGCGCCCGCGCACCATGTGGTGTAGGTAGGGTGTGCAATTAGCTATATTGTGCCGCTGGAATTGGTCTCCCCCAGGATTGACCGGAATTGAGGCTCGTTAATATTTCGGCGCTAGCTTCTCCGCCGATGCCGTCCTCCCGACAGGTCCAGGCGCAGAGGCGCGCGCTGCGATGGGCGCAGCGTTCGATTTGCGCCGGCTGCGGCGAACACCTTCCAAGCGTGCGGCGGCTCGGGCGATTCGATCCGGACTATCCAACCTTCGACCATATCGTCCCGAAGTCGCGAGGCGGCAGACGAACCTTGGCGAACGGTCTTCTCAAGCATCTCCGCTGCAACCAGGCTCGGGGCGATCGTCCGGCCACCGGCTGTGATCGCGTCTGGCTCGAGGCCGTGAAAGCGTGGCTTTCAAAGCGACCGCGCAGCTTCAAGCACATATTCAAGAAACCGAAGAGCGTTTACCTGCGAGCGAAGCAGGTAGCCCTTGCCCAGCATTCGCTGGATTCATCGCGGAGGGACAAGACATGACGCAAGTCCGGGTGAATGCGTTCAGCATTTCGCTCGACGGCTATGGCGCCGGGCCGGACCAAAGCTTCGAGCAGCCGCTCGGCGCGGGCGGCGAGCAGCTGCACCGGTGGATGTTCGAGACCCGGACCTTCCGCCGCATGTTCGGGCAGGAGGGCGGCGCGGACGGCATCGACGAGGGTTTCGCGGCGCGCAGCTTCGAGAATCTCGGCGCCTGGATCCTCGGCCGCAACATGTTCGGGCCGGTGCGCGGCCCGTGGCCGGACGAGAGCTGGCGCGGCTGGTGGGGCGAGGAGCCGCCTTATCATGTCCCCGTCTTCGTCCTCACCCACCACGCGCGGCCGCCGCTGGAGATGAAGGGCGGCACGGTCTTCCATTTCGTCACCGGCGGCATCGAGGAGGCGCTCGCCCGCGCCCGCGCGGCCGCCGCCGGCCGCGACATCCGCATCGGCGGCGGCACCGCCACGATCCGCCAATATCTGGAAGCGCGGCTGCTCGATCGGCTGCACCTGGCCGTGGCACCGGTGCTGCTGGGCAAAGGCGAGAATTTGTTCGCCGGCCTCGATCTGCCGGCGCTCGGCTACCGGGTGACGGAGCATGTCGCCGGCGAGGGGGCGACGCATGTTGTGATTGGGCGGGCGGCGGATTAGCCGTCGCGGCGGCGTTGCGGATACCGGCGATGAAAGGCACAATGCCCGCATGCGCAAGAAGGAAAGATCGCCGCAGGAAAAGAAGGCGCTCAGCTACGCGAAAGATCGCCGCAATTTGTACGGCGAGAACGACAAGGCATCGCGAAAGCTCATCCCGCTTCGCAAGGCGCAGGAGAGTCGGCAAGACCGGCGAAAGGTGACGCAGGAGCTCGGGACCTTGCCGCGGCTCAAACCCGAAGCTGCCGATCTGATCGAAAGCTCCGCACGCCACGACATGCACCGCGTCGGCGGCTGGACAAAGGCGCCCGATGTTGCACTCGGCAAAGTCGTAGCCTTAGGCCTGGAGGCGCGGGAGAGCCGCGCAGGAGGCAAGGCTCGTCGTCGCGTTGCTCAAGAGCGAGTCCGCGAGAAGCTCAACGAGTTTGGGAGCGGGGAAGCCTCTAATTAGGTATTGTGTCCCCGGAATTGAATGCTTCGATCAGCAGATGGTGGCCCGTAAACAGGCGTTCACTGAACGAATTGCGGATCGCATTCTGCGTCTATTCACGATATCGGTCATATCGACCGTCCTTCTGTGTACGATAATCGCTGGAATCGACGCTTGGTTCATCGCTGAAGGATGGATCAAGCCTTCGGAGCGCCTGATTACCGAAAAGGTGATAATTTCAATTATAGGGGCAACTATTGTCCAGGTAGGAACGGCAGCAGCGGCGATTGTCTACTCCCTATTTAAAAACCTCCCAAGTAACGACAGTAGATCCCAGTGACTCTGTTAATCCGGCGCCACGACGGCTTATCGCCATCACCCACAGAAGCATCGGCGATGTCGCTGATGGCGCTTAGTCCTGGGCCAGTTTCTTGGCGCCTTTTCGATCGATTTCGAATTCGAGCCCATTAGTCCCTATGCGCGCTTTCGCAGTCGCGTCGAAGAGCGCCGCAAATGCTTCCAATGATCGGTTGTCTTCCGGCTTCTGTACGGTCGTAACAAACAAGTCGCGGCAAACAGCCTCTAACCACTCGTCCGGAACTTCGGATTTTTCCACGGAATTCATCTGCAGGATCGTTTCCACGACCCAGCTGGCGCGATCCATGTCAAATGCGTAACGCTGAATGGCCTGCTCGTATTGTCGAGCGGACACTGCAGACGATTTGAGGCCAGACAAACCAGCCCAGGTCAAGGCCGCACCCACAGCGCCCGCAACAAGGCTCTTCGCTGATAGGGCCCAGAAGGCAGCCGAGCCCGACGCCCGTCCTAGTTCGGTTGAAAGCGAGAGGGATAGGGATATCCCGATAAAGAGGGCGGCTGCAATTAAGTAAAGGTAATGAGAGTATCTCTCTCGCCTGCCTGTGGTAGGTGGAGGCTCCGCGATTGTACTCTGAAGACGCGCCGTAAGGTGCTCTCGCAACCGCCGCCTTTCATGTTGCGGTTCTCGGTCATTTAGCTCCCGACGGCGCTGCTCGAGCTCCGCCTCCTTCTCCGTCAGTTGATCTAAACGAACCTTGAAACTCTCATCTAGTTCGACCTGCCTCGCTCTGAACGCCTCTTCGTCCTTCTGCCTTGCCTCAGCGAGGCCTTCGGTCATCTTTAAGTTAAGTCTCCTTAGGTCATCAATCTGCTTGGAGACCACCTTCGACAGCTGACGGGCGTCGTCGTCAGAAGCAGCATCTATGGGTGCGGCAAACGAATTGAGCAATTGGGCAACAGAAATCCTTTGCTGGTCTGAGAGAGGCTGATAATTTCCCGATCGAGAGCGCGGCGGGTAGAACGCTAATTCGTCGAAATACGCGCTAGGAACTACCTTATTGAAGGCCGCTTGAATTCCATGAGCCGCGAGCTGCTCGGCAACGGTCGTCCCACGATGGAAAGCAACAGTATCGGGTTCTTGTGGCTGACAATGAAAGTTGAAAGACTCAATTAAGCGCCCGGATGTATCGAATTGATAAGCATCTATATCTTCAATGCCTTTAATGGTCGTGGTGACGCCTTCTCCGATAGTTAACGACGCAGATCCTGATGGAATCCGCCGGAAGAGTTCCGCGATTAAGGCGAGGAGATCCTTATCAGGAAGCTTTGTCGTTCGTACGATCATCTGAGGGCGCTACTCAGCCGCCACCCCAGCCCGCGAGAACATATCCTCCCCCGCCTTCGCCGAGGCTTCGGCGGTCGCGCCGTCCGGATCGTTCGCCGCCTTGGCCGATTTGCGCCGGTCGAAATTGTCCCACACCTCGTTCCAATTCCCCCGCGTCGCGGCCTTCGAATATTCGGTCGCGCGAGTCTCGAAGAAATTGGCGTGCTCGACGCCGTTCAGCATCGGCGCCAGCCAGGGCAAGGGATGGTCGTCGATCATGTAGATCGGCTGGAAGCCGAGCTGCCCCAGCCGCCAGTCGGCGATGTAGCGGATATATTTCTTGATCTCCTTCGGGGTCATGCCGGGGACGGGGCCCATCTCGAAGGCGAGATCGATGAAGGCGTCCTCGAGCCGCACCGTCTTCTGGCAGATGTCGAGGATGTCCTCCTTCACCGCCTTGGTGAGGCAGTTGCGCTCCTTGACGAAGGCGTGGAACAGGCGGGTGATGCCCTCGCAATGGAGGCTCTCGTCGCGCACCGACCAGCTGATGATCTGGCCCATGCCCTTCATCTTGTTGAATCTCGGAAAATTCATCAGCATCGCGAAGCTGGCGAAGAGCTGCAACCCCTCGGTGAAGCCGCCGAACATGGCGAGCGTTCGGGCGATGTCCTCGTCGCTGTCGACGCCGAAGGTCGAGAGGTAATCGTGCTTGTCCTTCATCTCCTTATACTGGAGGAAGGCGCCATATTCGCTCTCCGGCATGCCGATCGTGTCGAGCAGGTGCGAATAGGCCGCGATGTGCACCGTCTCCATGTTGGAGAAAGCGGTCAGCATCATCTTGATCTCGGTCGGCTTGAACACGCGGCCATATTTGTCGTGGTAGCAATCCTGCACCTCGACGTCGGCCTGGGTGAAGAAGCGGAAGATCTGGGTGAGCAGGCTGCGCTCATGATCGGTCAGCTTCTGCGCCCAGTCGCGGCAATCCTCGCCGAGCGGCACCTCCTCCGGCATCCAGTGGATCTGCTGCTGGCGCTTCCAATATTCGAACGCCCAGGGATATTCGAACGGCTTGTACTGCTTGCGGGCTTCGAGAAGGGGCATGAATCGACTCCGTTCGATCAGAATATGGGTTCTCGGGCAGCGTGCATGAAGACCGCCATGAGACAGAAGGCGATGACGCTCGCGCACAGGGCGCCGACCATCATCCACCGCCCTCGGCGCAGTGCGCGCGCAGCATCCGTGGTCGGCATCGGGGCGTTGCGCAGCCAGCGAATCGTGAGCAAGGCGATGACGGCATCCGCAGCCGCGGCCAAATAGAGGAGATCGGCACCGGTGAAGTGATGCATCCTCAAGGCCCCCGATAGACGGACAGGAAGATCAGCGCCGCGCCGAGCGCGAAATAGACGCAGGCGAGGCGGCGGCGGATATGGGGGCGCTGCAGCCAGGGGAGCGTCTCCGGCGCGGCGTCCCCGGCGCCGGCGCGGTTGATCAGGAAGATGCCGCCGAGCAGGAAGACGTTCAGGCCCGGGATGAGGATTCGGCCGATGTCGCCGAGAGTGTAACGTCCTTCGTGCGGCGCCGCCGTCCCGCGATAGACGAGCTCCGCAAGCGCGCCCGCGGCAAGGAGCAGGGTGCCGCCGACGATCAGGAAGGCGACGATCCGGTTCTGGCGTTCGATCGAGGAAGGGGTCTCCACGCTCATCCTCCCGGCCTCCGGTAGAGGAAGAAGAGGATGATCGCGCCGATGAGGGCGAGGCCGCCGAGAATCCAGGCAAGCAGCGGGCCGTGCGGCGCATCGCCGTCGGCGCGGCGGCGATAGGTCGCGCCGGCGATCAGGATCACGACCGCGGCCAGCGCCAGGGTGAGGCCGGGGGAGCCGCTCACCGGTCGACCACGCGCTCGCGGATGATTCGGTCGCGATAGACGACATGGCTGGAACGCGCGCCGACGCCGATGAAGACGATGCCGATGAAATAGCCGAGATTGTAGAGGATGCCGTCGTTCGGCACCGCATAGACGGCGACGTCCTTCATGAAGAGCGAGAGGATGAAGGCGACCGGGAAGATGAAGCCGTGCCAGAGACCGAGCAGGAAGCCGGGCGCCCCCGGCTTCACCGTGGAGGCGGCCTGCTGCGCGCAGGCGGCGAGCAGGAGCAACGGGACGAGGGCCGCTATCCTGGCCCGATGAAATGCAGATGATCGGCGACCAGCAAGGCGCCCAAGAACGTGAGGACGAGACCGGACCAGCGAAACCATCTTGGCCTCCGAGCGAAAAGGGGCGGCCAGATCGTGATGGCCACACCATAGGGAATCATGAGGATCCCGAAGATGAACGCGCCGCGGTCCAACCAGAAGGTTCCGACGACGAGCGAGGCCCGATCCAACCAATCCATCACTTCCTCTTCCAGCGAACGGGAAAAAAGCGGCGGGGCGGGAGGCGCGGAAACCAGGCTCCGGCCCATGCGGATCGGTCGGAGCCGCCGCTACATCTCCCGTCCCCGCCGCAGACCGTGCCGAAGGGAGCAAGGCACGGTGTTTTCCCCCGCTCGGGGGAGCAATCGTTGCGCCGGCCCCATCCGTCATCCCGGCGAAGGCCAGGATCCCAGGGCGAGAAGGCACGGACCTGCCCGCTGGGGCCCCGGCCTGCTCCGGGGCGACGGAGAGGCGCCTCACTGGCACGCCAGACATTCGTCATAGTCCGTGGTCTGGACCTCGATCTTCTTGAGCTCGGGCGTGTTGTCGGCCTCGACGCCGCCGGCGAAGCCGGCGCGCTGGACCGATTTGGAGCGCAGGTAATAAAGCGACTTCACGCCCAGCTCCCACGCCCGGTAGTGGAGCATCAGCAGATCCCATTTGTCGACGTCGGCCGGGATGAACAGATTGAGCGAGGTCGCCTGGTCGATATAGGGGGTGCGGTCGGCGGCGAGCTCGATCAGCCATCTCTGGTCGATCTCGAAGCTGGTCTTGAAGACGTCCTTCTCCTCGGGCGTCAGGAAATCGAGATGCTGGACCGATCCGCCCTGCTCGAGGATCGTGCTCCACACCGCCTCGCTATTCTTCGATTTCTCGATCAGCAATTTCTCGAGATAGGGGTTGCGGATCGAGAAGCTGCCGCTGAGCGTCTTGTGGGTGTAGATGTTGGCCGGGATCGGCTCGATGCAGGCCGAGGTGCCGCCGCAGATGATGCTGATCGACGCGGTCGGCGCGATCGCCATCTTGCACGAGAAACGCTCCATCACGCCCATGTCGGCGGCGTCGGGGCAGGGCCCGCGCTCCTTGGCGAGCATCATCGAGGCCTCGTCGACCTGGGCGCGGATGTGGCGGAAGATCTTGAGGTTCCAGCTCTTCGCCATCGCCCCCTCGAAGGGGAGGCCGCGCGCCTGCAGGAAGGAATGGAAGCCCATCACGCCGAGCCCGACCGAGCGCTCGCGCATCGCGCTATATTTGGCGCGCGCCATCTCGTCCGGCGCCCGCTCGATATAGTCGGTCAGCACATTGTCGAGGAAGCGCATGACGTCCTCGATGAAATTCTTGTCCTTGTGCCATTCGTCCCAGGTCTCGAGGCTGAGGCTGGAGAGGCAGCAGACCGCGGTGCGGGCGCGGCCGAGATGGTCGATTCCCGTGGGAAGCGTGATCTCGGAGCAGAGGTTCGAGGTCGAGACCTTGAGGCCGAGATCGCGATGATGCCTTGGCATCGTCCGGTTCACCTGGTCGATGAAGATGATATAGGGCTCGCCGGTCGCGAGCCTGGTCTCGACCAATTTCTGGAACAATGAGCGGGCATCGACCGAGCCGCGCTCCGTCCCGTCCTTGGGCGAGCGAAGGATCCATTCGGCGCCGTCGCGCACCGCCGCCATGAAGGCGTCGGAGACGAGCACGCCATGGTGGAGGTTCAGGGCCTTGCGGTTGAAGTCGCCCGAAGGCTTGCGGATCTCCAGGAACTCCTCGATCTCCGGATGCGAGATGTCGAGATAGCAGGCGGCCGAGCCGCGGCGAAGCGAGCCCTGGCTGATCGCCAGGGTCAGCGAATCCATCACCCGGACGAAGGGGATGATTCCGCTGGTCTTGCCGTTGAGGCCGACCGGCTCGCCGATGCCGCGGACATGGCCCCAATAGGTGCCGATGCCGCCGCCGCGCGCGGCCAGCCACACATTCTCGTTCCAGGTGTCGACGATTCCTTCGAGGCTGTCGGGAACCGAGTTCAGATAGCAGGAGATTGGAAGGCCGCGCCCGGTGCCGCCGTTGGAGAGGACGGGCGTCGCCGGCATGAACCAGAGCTTCGAGATATAATCGTAGAGCCTCTGGGCATGGGCGCCGTCGTCGGCATAGGCCGAGGCGACTCGGACGAAGAGGTCCTGATAGGTCTCGCCGGGCAGGAGGTAGCGGTCGGTCAGCGTGTCCTTGCCGAAATCGGTGAGCAGCGAATCGCGGCCATGATCGACCTCGACCGGGTAGATGGCCGGGCCCTCGTGCCGATTCGCGCCGCCCTTGGCGGCCCTGGATTTCGTCTTCCGCGGCGCTTCGGCCGTGGTTGCGGTCACGTCGCTGGCTCCAACTTCGCTGCTGCCGGACAGGTCCATCACTCTACCCCTCGTTCTTATTTCGTTCCAGCGGGAATTAACCCGACCTTAAGCGCTTTTCGAGGGCGGCGGGGCGCTCATTTCGCCTTGTCCCCGATATCCACAGGACAAGGCTCTTCCGTCCACGCACCAATATAGGATGCGCGACTGGCGCCTACAATCTCTAGCGTCGCCCCCTAGGCAGCGCCACAAGCCATAGTGAATCAAATCGAATCCGCCGCCAAGATGGTAAATCACTTATCCACCATATTTTTGGGACGGACGGGCGCAGCCGGCCCGCCGGGAGGGCGCGCGCCTAGAGCCAGGCGATCCAGGCGACGGTCAGGCCATATTCCAGGACGTCCCCGACATTGTGGCACACCGCCGCCGCCAGCACGCTGCGCGATTTCTCGAGCCAGTAAGCGTAGAGTACGCCGAGCGCGAAGGCATAGACCTGCTGGCCCAGCGCCTGGGCGAACGGGCGCGTTTCGAAGCTCGACGCATGGGCGAGCGCGAACAAAGCGGCGACGATGATTCCGGCCCAATACATGTCGAACCGGCCGAGCTTCAGCCGCGCGGGGAACAGGCCGGCGAGCAGCGGCACGAGCAAAGCGCGAAACGGTATCTCCTCGGTCGGCCCGACATAGACGCCCTCGAAAAACAGCCAGCCGGCGACGTTGGGCGTGGTGAGTGGGTAGGACAATGCAGGCTTGGCGTGGGTCATGAGCTGCGGCCAGTAATCGACCAGGGTCATGATGAGGCCGAACGCGATTCCGCAGGCGATGGCCGGCCCCAAATAGGTCTTCCCCTTCGGGAGATGCAGCCCGTAATCGCCGGGGACGAGGCGCTTGGCGATCAGGATGGCGACGATGGCGAGCAAGGTCTGTCCCGCATGCTGCCAATAGAGCCACGCCAGATTGTCTCCGGGGCTGACCGGCAGATGGAGGATGCGGGTGACCCCGGCCGCCAGGATGGCGCCGCCGATCGGAAGGCCCGCCGCAAGCAGGATGACGGCCAGGATTCCGACCAGGGCCTTCCACCAGATGATCGGCCGCGCGGTCGTCATCTTGGCGGTGTAGCCTTGCGCCCACCCATCGTCGAGCCGGTCCCCGACGCCGGCGCGAGGAGGGGCGCCCATCAAATTTGCCGGTCGTTGTGACGGTGAGGCCGGTGGATGCGGTCGCCTGTCAGGGACGCGCCGCCTTGTCGGTCTTCACCACGACATAGGTGAAGGAGCCGCCCCGCTTCACGATCAGCTGATGGGGCAGCCCGGCCGGAATCCAGGCGACGTCGCCCGCATGCAGAGTCCGGCTGCGGCCGCCGACGATCGTGCCGCCGCGATGTTCATCGGGCGCCGTCTCACGGCCGCCTTCGACTCGCCCGCCGACGCGCAAGGCGGCGGTGCCGGCCTGGGCGATGAGGACGTCGTTCAGCCGGTCGTGGATCTCGACCTCGCCCGGTCCGTCGCGGCGCACGACCACCGTCTTCGCCGCCGGATCCGCGAAGGCGGGGTGCGAGACGAGGCCATCGACGGTCCTCGCGACATAGGCGCGGAGTTGGGACGTCGGGACCACTTCCGCCGTGGGCGGGGCGGCCGCGACCGATGCCGAAGCGGCGAGCCATGCTCCCGCCGCGAATGCCCGAAACATGCCTGAAGCCGTCATGCGCCGTCCCTCCCCCTGAAGGCGCAATAATAGCCGGAGAGGGGGCGTGGGTGTAGACGACGAATGACGATTTCGAGCGGATCACTTCCCCATCAATTTGTCGATCGTGGCGACGGTGAGGGGGTGATAGGTCGGGCGGGCCTCGGCGTAGATCCGGGTGGCGATCGGCCGGCCCCAGCCGTCCTGGGCGAGGAGGGTCGCGAACAGGGGCTGGACGAACTTGCGGCGGCCCTGCTCGGTGAGGAAGCGCTCGGCGGCGGGGACGGCCGGGTCGTAGCGATTGGCGAGCGCGAGATGGAGCCAGCCGAACAGCACCTCGTCGTTGCGGAGCTGCGAGAGGTGGAAAGCGCCGTCGAGCGCATCGAGCCGGGCGCGCGGCAGCGTTCGCGGCAGGCTGTTCAGGAAGCGCAATTGCTCGGACCAGCTCCATTTCGCGAAGGGCACGGCCGAAACCGGCCCGCCTTTGGCGAAGGCTTTGACCGCGGCGTCGACGGCGGCGAAGGCCTGGGCCGGCGGCGGCGCGAAATTGGGCGGAATCCCCGGGCCATAGACCCAGCGGTCGAGCATCAACCTCTTCTCGAGCCCGGCATCGCCCTTGACCAGGTTCGCGCGCAGATCGGCGAGGAAAACCGAGGAGGTCATCGGCTGGAAGGCATGGCGGTCGAAATAGGAGCGCAGCCAGGCATCGAACCGCTGCCGGCCGACGATGCTCTCGATCGTGCGCAGGAAGGCGGCGCCTTTCTCGTAGGCGAGGCCGGTGTCGATCTGGTCCGGATCCTGGCCCTTGAGGTCGAGATGGAGCCTGGTCATCGGGCTCGCCGGACCGCCCGCCGCCTTCATGTCGTGCTGGAGATCGTCCCATTCGAGCGCGATCTCGCGGTCGGTCGCGGCCTTGCCGTAGAGCCGCTCCATGATCCGGCTCTGTATGTAGGTGGTGACGCCCTCGTTCAGCCAGAAATCGTCCCAGGTCGCGTTGGTGACGAGATTGCCCGACCAGCTGTGCGCAAGCTCGTGCGCGACGAGCGAAACGAGGCTGCGGTCGCCGGCGATCGCGGTCGGGGTCGCGAAGGTGAGGGTCGGATTCTCCATCCCGCCGAACGGGAAGGAGGGCGGCAGGACGAGGATGTCGTAGCGGCCCCAGCGATAGGGGCCGTAGAGCGATTCCGCCGCCGCGACCATCTTCTCGGCGTCGGCGAACTCCCAGGCGGCGGCGTTGAGCGTCGCCGGCTCGGCATAGATTCCGGTGCGCGGGCCGAGCGATCTGAAGCCGATATCGCCGACCGCGAGCGCGATCAGGTAAGGCGCGACCGGCTCCGCCATCCGGAAGCGATAGGCGCGGCCGCCATTCGCCGCGGCCTCGCCGTTCGGGGTCAATTTCTCGCCGCTCATAACCGCCTTGAGCGGCGCCGGGACGACGATTCGCGCCTCCCAGCTCTGGCGGATTCCAGGGCTGTCCTGGGTCGGGATCCAGCTCCGGTTGAGGAGGGACTCGCCCTGGCTGAACAGGAAGGGATGCTGCCTGCCCGCGGTCTGGGCCGGATCCAGCCATTGGAGGGCCGCGGCGTCGGGGCCGCTGCGATAGGCGATGCGGATCGTGCGCGCGCCATTGAGCGCGATCGCGAGCGCCGCGCCGAGGATCGGATCGGCCTTGCCCACCGTCCATTTGAGCGGCCGGCCCGAGCCGTCGGTGACCGACCAGATTTCCAGCCCCTTGTCGTCGAGGATTATCTCATGCGCGTTCGGCGCCGCCTCGATGTCGAGCATCGCCGTGCCGCCGATCCGTTTCGCCGCGAAATCGGCGGTGAGGTCGAGCGCGACATGGGTGACCCGCGCCTCGTGCGGCCGGGCGTAGCTGTGCGTGTCCACGGCATCGGCGGCGTCGAGGATCGGCGCGACCGCCGGCGTGGCGGCCGCCGGCTCCTGCTGTCGGGCTTGTTGCCGGGGTGCTTGCGAGCAGGCGGCGGCGAGCAGGACCAGGACGGACAAAAGGGGACGCACGCGCGAGCGCTCCGGCACATGGAGGAAAGAGGGCCCCGCCCCTAGTCCAAAGCCCGCGCCTCCGCCAGACCGGCCGCGCGCCCCCCGATTCAGGCGGTCTGCCGATGGCGCGCGAACGGGCTCTCGGCATAGCCGGCGAGCAGGTCGCGCGGGCCGTCGAACAGGGCGACGGCGCCAGCCTCGCGCAGCGAAGCGTCCGGAAAGCCGCCGGAGCGGAAGCCGATCGCGCGCAGCCCGGCGCGGCCGGCGGCTTCCATGTCCCAGGGGGAATCGCCGATCGCGATCGCGGCTTCCGGGCCGAGCGGCGCGAGCCTGGCGAGGGCCGCCTCGAATATATCGGGGCAGGGCTTGGAACGGGCGGCATCGTCGCGGGAGGCGACCGCCTCGACCAGGTCCTCGCAGCCGATCAGTGCAAGGTGGAAATCGACCTCTTCCCGGTGCGAGGAGGAAGCGAGGACGATGCGGATTCCGTCCGCGGCCAGCCGCTCGAACAAAGGCCGGACTCCGGGGAAGGGCACGGCCCGCGCCAGATAGTCGCGCCGGTAGAGGGCGCCGCGCCGCGCCTCGATCCGCCGCCGTTGGGAGTCGCCGATCCCGGGAAGCAGGGCCGGGATGAGATTGTCGCCGCCCTTGCCGATCTGCCGGGCGATGGCGGCCGCCGGCACGTCATGGCCGAAGCCGAGAAAGGCTTCATGCCAGGCGGCGACGTGGAGGGCGTTGGTGTCGACGAGCGTTCCGTCGACGTCGAACAAGGCGGCGCGGACAAGATCTTCCATGCCCCCGACAACAAGCGGGCGCGGCGGAGTTTCCGCCGAAGGTTGCGAACTCTATAAGTCCTTGTTGTCGCGTTGCTTTTTGCGAAAAGCCGGTACCCGCCTTTTCGCGCAAGGCCCTAGGCTGGAAAGCCGGCCGGCCGGAAGACCAGCAACGGCTCCTCGCCGCCGAAGCCGTCGAGCCGGGGATAATGGCCGATGAACTTCACCATGGCGGGCGCAAGGCTCAACACCCAGGGGGCGCTGTCCTCGCCGCGCAGCACGAGCTCGAGCGCCGGCGCGTCGCTGAGGCGGGACGGGGAGGGTGAGGACAGCATCGGTCCATCATGCCGCGCAAACCTTCACAAATGGTAAGGGCACGAACGCCCCGCCGACGACGGGCGCGCCCTCCCTCGCATACGGGCGCGCACGCGCAGGCGCCCTTAATGCAAGCTAAAGAAGTTTCGGGGAAAAGAGCTGCCGCCCCGGGGAGTGAATTTGGCCAGCATCATTGCCAAGATGCGCGAGATCGCGAAGATCGACCGAGCGGTCGCCGACGAGGTGCGCCGGTCGCTCGTCGAGACCTTGTTCGCCTCCTCGACCTCGCTCGGCGCCGGTGCGGTCGCCGGCGCCGCCTGCAGCGCCGCGATCGCGCTTGCGAGCCACGACAGCTGGCTGACCGCGATGGCGGTCGCGATCTCCGCCACCGGCGCGCTCCGCCTCATCCACGCCATCTTCTTCCACCGCCCGGCCGAGGGCGATCCCGGCCAGAGCGCCCGCTCCGAGATCATCTACGAGATCGGCGCCTGGGCCTATGCCGGCCTCCTCGGCCTCCTGACCTTCGTCGCCCTGGTCCGCTCCAACAACAGCCTCTACCATATGCTCGCGGCGGTGCTGTCCATCGGCTATGCGGCGGGAATCTGCGGCCGCAATGCCGGCCGTCCGGTCATCGCCATCGGCCAGCTCACCCTCGCCTGCGCGCCGGTCGCCCTCGGCCTGTTCCTCAACGCCAATCCCCTGCGCTGGGTGCTCGGCTTCGTCACCTGCGCTTTCTATGTCGGCATGGTCGACATCACGCTTCAGACCTATTCGGCCTTCCTCAAGGCGATGTCGGCGACGCGCGAGCAGAAGCGCCTCACCGCCCGCTTCGAGCGGCTCGCCCGCTACGACGCGATGACTGGCCTCGAAAATCGCGGCGCCTTCCAGGAAAGGCTGCAGGCGGAGCTCGCCAGGCGCGCGGAGGGGACCGAGGTCGCCATCCTCTGGGTCGATCTCGACAAGTTCAAGGACATCAACGATTCCCTCGGCCACCCGACCGGCGACAGGGTGCTTCGCAGCGTCTCGCGCCAGCTCGCCTCGATCATCGACGGACGGGGCAGCGTCGCCCGCTTCGGCGGCGACGAGTTCGTCCTCCTCGCCTGCGGCGAACGCAAGGGCTTCGCCGAGGAGATTGCGCGCGAGGTGATGCGCGGCCTGCTCGTCCCGATCGACGTCGACGGCGCCTCGATCCAGGTCACCGGATCGATCGGGGTCGCGGTCGCTCCCGAGCACGGCCAGGACGGCGAGACCCTGCTCCAGCATGCCGACATGGCGCTCTACCACGCCAAGGCGAACGGCCGGAACGACTTCTGCCTGTTCCAGCGGGCGATGGAGGAGGAGTTCACCGAGCTTCGCGCGCTCGAGGCGGCGCTTCGCACCGCGATCGAGCGGGAGGAGCTGGAAGTCTATTACCAGCCGGTCGTCGACCTCGCGAGCGGGCGCACCAAATCGTGCGAGGCGCTGCTGCGCTGGCACCACCCCGAATATGGCACGGTCAGCCCGGCGCGCTTCATCCCGCTCGCCGAGAGCACCGGCCTCATCACCCCGATCAGCCATTGGGTGCTCGGCCAGGCCTGCGCGGCGGCGGCGACATGGCCGGAGGAGGTGAGTGTCGCGGTCAACATGTCGCCGGCTTTGCTCAAGGACCTCCATCTCTCGCACATGATCCTCTCCGCCCTCTACACGTCGGGGCTGCAGGCGCGGCGGCTGGAGCTGGAGATCACCGAGAGCGTGCTGCTCGAGGAGAATGCCCAGTCCAACTCGCTGATCCGCGAGTTCCAGAAGATCGGGCTGAAGCTCTCGATCGACGATTTCGGGACGGGCTATTCCTCGCTCACCTATTTGAAGAAATATGCGTTCGACAAGATCAAGATCGACACCAGCTTCATCGCCGACGTGACCCGCAGCCGCGAGGCGCGGGCGATCATCAACGCTTTGGTCGGCCTCGCCGCCGAGCTGGAGATGGACATCGTCGCCGAGGGGATCGAGACCGAGACCCAGCTCGGCTACGTCACCGGCGCGCGCTGCACCGCGGCGCAGGGTTTCTATCTCGGCCGGCCGATGCCGGCGGCGGAGATCCAGGCGCGGCTCGATTCCGAATGGAGGGGCGCCGGGAAGCCGCGGGCGGTGCCCGACCGGCCGGTCGAAAGCGCCAAGGTCCGCCGCCTGCGGGCGTGATCGGGAACCATTAATTGCCCGGGAAGAGCCTCAGGCCGCCCGCAGGCGGGTCTGGGCGTCGACCAGCTTCTTCATCAGCTTGAGGTCGGCATCGGTCAGGCACAGAGCGGAATCGGCCCAGATCTCGACCACGTCCTCCAGCTCCTTGAGCGTGATCGGATCGACCAGGCTGGAGGCGCGATAGATGCCGCGATGGCCCGCCTGGCGCCGGCCGTTGCGGGCGATATAGGCACGCACCGCCTGCTCGCCCTGGCCGGGCTCGGCGATCACATGGACGAGGCCGAGCGCAAGCATCTCCTCGGCCGAATAGATGCGGTTGGAGAGCATCATCTCCTCGGCCTTGGCGAGCCCGACCTTGCGCGCGAGCAGGCTGTGGGCGCCCATTCCGGGAAAGAGGCCGAAGGCGATCTCGGGAAGGCCGAAGCGGGCGTGGCGCTCCGCGACGACGACATTGAACGACAGGACCGCCTCGAAGCCGCCGCCGAGCGCATCGCCCTGGACGAGCGCGACGGTGATGATCGGCAGCTCGAGCTGGCGCATGTTGCGGTGGAGGATCGACACGCAGTCGCGGCCATAGGCGACGAGCGCGTCGCGGTTGCCGGCGGCGATGAAGCTCGCGAACAGGTCGAGATCGCCGCCGAGGTTGAACACGCCCGGAAAGCGCGACCCGAGCACGAGATATTTGAGCCCCTCCGACGGATCGGCGAACTCGCGGGCGATCTCCGCCTGCCAGCGCTGGAAATCGCGAAGCATCGGGCGGTTGAAGTTCGGCCTGTCGACCGGTGTCATATAGGTCCACAGGGTCCCGAGCGGGGCATCCCATCGGACGTCGAGCTGGCCGAGGTCGAACAGCCGCGAGCCGGCGGCGCGGACTCGATGCTGGAGGGGCAGCGCCTGCCGGAACCGGCTCTCGACGACCGGCATCACCGTCGCGTCGTCGTCCACCGGAAGGCTGAAATGTCGATTCACGCTTGTACCCCAAGGAGTTGGTTTATCCACAGGTAAGCATATCTCGTGAGCGCTAACAATCGGCCATCGCGCCCATAATGGCGTTAACCCTTGAAACTGTTGCCTCAAAACCTCGCACGCCCGATTTCGTGACGAGGGCTGAAACGAACGTCCTGATCCAAGCAAAAGCGCTTGTGATACAAATATTTCGCCCGTAATTCCGGGCTTCTGCAGTGGGGCGCTGCGGAGTCCGAAAGGGGGAAAGCGGATGTATCTCGGGCGTAACGATTTTCTTCGGGATAGACGGGCTCTGTTGCTTTTCGGGACGGGGATCGCGGCCGCGTTAACAGCCGCGACGCCGGCGCATGCCGGCGGCTTCTACCTCCAGGAGCAGTCGGTCCGGGGATTCGGACGCGCCAATTCGGGTGAAGTGGCGGACCAGGGGCCGGCCTCCCTGTGGTGGAATCCGGCGGCGATCGGCGACGGCGCGGGCGGGA
The DNA here is from genome assembly GCA_036273615.1 of Allosphingosinicella sp. Lineage (GTDB taxonomy): Bacteria > Pseudomonadota > Alphaproteobacteria > Sphingomonadales > Sphingomonadaceae > Allosphingosinicella. The sequence goes on from DASUHH010000038.1 coordinate 43,386, forward strand.
TCAGCGTCGGCGCGGTCGGCATCTTCCCGACCGGCCGGGTCCGCGACCAGGGGACGCTGATCGACCGTCCGGGCCAGCCGCCTTCGCCGGTCGGCGGCCCGTCCGACATGCACGACCCGATCCGGCGGGGCGTGCTTCCCGATGCCGCGGCGGCCTTGCATCTCTTCGGCGGAGTCTCGCTCGGCCTCGCAATCACCTCGCCGTTCAGCTTCACCAGCGATTACGATCCCGCCGGCTGGCAGCGTTATTCCGCCATCCGCACGCGGCTGCGCACCATCGACGTGCAGCCGAGCATCGCCTGGTCGCCGGTGCCGACGCTCACCGTCGGAGTCGCGCTGAACGCCGAATATGCCGACGCCAGGCTCTCGAACGCGCTCCCCAATCTCGCCCCCGGTCTTCCCGACGGCCGGCTGGATCTGCAAGGCAATGGCTGGAATTACGGCTGGAGCGCGGGCGCGCAGCTCCGCGCGCCGGGCGGGATCAGCCTCGGCATCGCCTACAAATCGGCGATCGCCCACAAGCTCGACGGCAATGTCGCGATCAGCGGCCTGCTCGGCCCGCTCGCCGGGAGCAATGTCGGCGCGGCGACGACGGCGCGCTTCACCACGCCCTGGCAGCTTGCGGCCGGCGCCCGCCTTCCGGTCGGCGGCCTGTTCACGCTCAACGCGCAGGTGGTGCGCTACGGCTGGAGCCGCTTCGACGCGATCCGCGTCGCGGCGCCGCTCAACCAGGCGACGATCGAGAATTACCGCGACACGTGGAGCGCCGCCTTCGGCATCGACGCCAAGGCGGGCAAGCGGCTGACGCTTCGCGCCGGCATCCAGCTCGACCAGACGCCGACCCGCGACGCCGCCCGCGACGCGCGCGTGCCGGACGGGGACCGGGTGGATTTCAATATCGGCGCCAGCCTGAAGCTCGGGCCGTTGCTGACGCTCGACGCCGGCGCCGGCTACACCCATGTCGATCCCGGCCCGATCGCGCGGATGGAGCGTTTCTATGTCGGCTCGCCGGCCGAGACCGACGTGCTGACCGACGGCCGCCAGCTCCATCAGCGCTCGCTGATCTTCGCCCTGGGCGGCCGTATCGGTTTCTAGGGTCCTTGTTGTCGCGTTGCTTTTTGCGAAAAGCCGGTACCCACCTTTTCGCGCAACGCTCTAGGCTTTGCGTTCCCCTCCTCGGCCGCGGGCCGAAGGGAGGGGGAATCCCGGCGGCCGGCGCCGGGCGCGGATCAGAACTGGGCGTCCTTCCACTGCGCGGCGGTCATGCAGACCTTCTGCGCGCCGAGACGGGCTTCGCTGCCGTTGATCATCCGGCAGATCTTGCGCTCCGCCGGCTTTTCCTTCGGCTTTGCGGTCTCGGTCGGCGTCGCGGCGGCGTCGTTCGCCTGATCCGAGGGCGCGGCCTGCGCCTGCTGCTGCGGATCGCCCGCGGCGAGGGCCGGCGCGGCGGCGGCAAAGAGGAAGGCGGCGCCGGCAAGGCGCAGCGAGGTGACGCGCAACATCATGTTTCCTTTCGGTTTTCCGGCCCCCCAATGGGCAAGGCGGAAAACCAAAGCCGATCCGGCGCGCGCCGTCAAGCGTCCAGGAAAAGGCTTTCGATCGCGGTGGACCCGACGGCGGCTGAAGTCGTTTCGCCTCCAGCAGGGAATGATTTTCAACGGAGGAAGAAATCGATGAGCAAGATCGTCCTGACCTGTATCGCCGTCCTCGCGCTCGGCGGCATCGCCGCCGCCGCGGACGCCCAGCCGCCGCGCGATCATCACGATCGCGTCGCCGCGCCCGACGCCCACGCCAATGTCGTTCATCGCGACAATGGCGAGCATCGCGGCTGGGATCGCGATCGCGGCATGCATCGCGGCTGGGACCATGGCCGCGGCCGGCACCGCGGATGGAGCGGGCATCGCGGCTGGCACCATGGCTGGGGCCATCGCCGTCATTGCCGGTGGATGTGGCGCCACCACCATCGCGTCCGCATCTGCCGCGGCTGGTGAGCCTTCCCTCTCTCCCGCCTCCCAAGGGGCGGAGGCGGGAGAGAGGCCGTCCTAAGCGCCGAGCCTGAGCCCGCCGCGTCCGCCGGGCTCGACAAACCCCCTTTCCTGATGCCGTGATGCCGCTAAATTGCGGAAAAAGGGCAGGGGGATCAAAGTGATCGTCGGCATCGATCTCGGCACGACCAACAGTGCCGTCGCCTTCTGGCGCGACGGCGAAGCGCATCTGATCCCGAACAGCATCGGCGACGTCCTCACCCCGTCGGCGGTCGGCCTGTCCGACGACGGCGCATTGCTGGTCGGCATGGCCGCCCGCGAGCGCCAGTCGACCCATCCCAAGCTCACCGCGACCGCCTTCAAGCGGCTGATGGGCACGCAGAAGCCGATCCAGCTCGGCCGCACCCGCTATTCGGCCGAGGATCTGTCGGCGCTCGTGCTGCGCGGCCTGAAGGCCGATGCCGAAGCCTTTCTCGGCGCGCCGGTGGACGGCGCGGTCATCACCGTCCCCGCTTATTTCAACGACCGCCAGCGCAAGGCGACGCGCCGCGCCGGCGAGCTTGCGGGGCTTCGCGTCGAGCGGCTGGTCAACGAGCCGACCGCCGCGGCGCTCGCCCACGGCATCCACGAGCGCGAGGACAAGCAGCCCTTCCTCGTCTTCGATCTCGGCGGCGGCACGTTCGACGTCTCGATCGTCGAGATTTTCGACGGAATCATCGAGGTCCGCGCCTCGGCCGGCGACAACCGGCTCGGCGGCGAGGATTTCAACGAGATATTGGTCGAGGCGGCGCGGTCGCGGCTTGGCCGAAAGGACGAATTCGCCGTCGGCAGCGAGCTGCGCGAGATCATGCGCGCCGCCGCCGAGCGGACCCGGCGGGCGCTGACCGATGCGGACCGCGCGCCCTATCGCTTCGTCTGGAAAGGCGAGGCGCATGAGATCGAGATCGCGGCCGCCGAGTTCGAGGAGGCCGCGGCGCCCCTGCTCGCGCGGCTTCGCGACCCGGTGCTTCGCTCGCTTCGCGACAGCAACATCCACACCGACCAGTTGAGCGAGATCATCCTCGTCGGCGGCGCCACCCGGATGCCGGTCGTTCGGCGGGCGGTGACCCGGATGTTCGGCCGCTTCCCCGGCGGCGCGGTCCATCCCGACCATGCCGTGGCGCTGGGCGCCGCCGTCCAGGCCGGGCTCAAGGCCCGCGACGCCGCGCTCGACGAGATCCGCCTCACCGACGTCTGCCCCTTCACCCTTGGCGTCGACACCGCCGAGCGCGATCCGTCGGGCGGGATTCGCCGCGGCGTGTTCGCGCCGATCATCGAGCGCAACACGGTGATCCCGGCGAGCCGCGTCCACAGCTTCTCGACCCTGTTCGACAATCAGCGCGAGGTGCGCTTCGGCGTCTATCAGGGCGAATCCCGCCAGGTCGCGGCCAATGTGAAGCTCGGCGAGATCGGCCTGCAGGTGCCGCCGCGCCCGGCCGGCCAGGTCCGAATCGACGTCCGCTTCAGCTACGATGCGAGCGGCCTGCTCGAGGTCGACGTGACCGTGCCCGAGACCGGTGCCGCCAGGCAGCTCGTCATCTGCGACGATTCGGACGCGCCTTCGGAGGATGAGGTGGCGAAGCGGCGCGAGGCGCTCGCCGCGCTCAAGGTCCATCCGCGCGAGGAGGCCGCCAATGCCGCCGCGCTGGCCCGGGCCGAGCGCTGCTACGAGGGCTTCCTGGCCGAGCGGCGCGACTTCGTCGGGCAGTTGATCCTCGCCTTCGAAGCGGTGCTGGAGCGGCAGGATCCGCGCGAGATCGCCACCGCGCGCGCCGAGCTGGAGGGCCAGCTCGACGGGCTGGAAGGGGAGCGCTACCTTTGACTCGCGGCCTGTGGGCCGAGCTCGGAATCGCGCCGACCAAAGACGAGACGGCGATCCGCAAGGCCTATGCGAAAAGGCTGAAGGCGATCGACGTCGAGGCGGCGCCCCAGGCGTTCATAGCGCTCCGCCGCGCCCGCGACCGGGCGCTTGCCCAGGCGCGGCCGGCGCCCGCGGAGCTGGCGGCGGCCGGCGGCGACGGGCCGCCGTTCGCGATCGAGCCGGAGGGCGACTGGACGGAGCCCGGCATCGAGCCCGCCGCGCCCGAGCCCGATCCGTTCGCGCCGATCGAGGCCATCTTGTTCGACGAGCGGACGAAGGTGGACGGAGCGAAGCTCGAAGCGCTCACCCGCGCCCTGCTCGACGATTCCGCCATGGCCAATCTCGCTCATGCGGCCGCGACCGAGCAGAGGCTTGCCTGGACCGCCGCCGCGACGATCCCGCGCTCCGATCCGATCCTCGACCTGCTCGTCACCCGCTTCGGCTGGGACGAGCGCGGCGGCGACTGGGACCTCGCCCCTCCGGTCCGCGCCCTGGTCGAGCGGCGGCGGGCGCTGGCCTTCCTTGCGGAGATCGAACGCCCGGGCCACCCGCACCATCGCGCCTATCTCGAACTCTATCTCGACAAGGGGCCGCTCGGCTGGAACCGTTTCTGGGTCGGCCGCGACGTCCGCCGGCTGCTCGACACGATCCGCGCCTTCTGTCCGGCGGCCGAGGATGGGCTCGATCCCGCCCGTCTCGCCTTGTGGAATGAATTCCTCGGCGCGACCGTCCAGCGCCGCCTGCGCCGCGGTGCCCTGATCTGCTGGGGGCTGTACGTCCTCCTGCGCCTCTATCTCGCTCTCTTCGGGGGCTCCTGATGGGCGTCTGGGAGCGGCTGGGGATCGCGCCGACGAAGGATTCGGCCGAGATCCGACGCGCTTATGCGCGCGCGCTGAAGGCGATCGATCCGGAGGCCGACCCCGAAGCCTTCGTCCAGCTCCGCGGCGCCCTGCAATGGGCGCTGCGGTCGGCGCAGGCGGCGGCGGCGGGGAATGCGCCGCCGCCCGAGCCGTCCCCGCCGCGGCCCGGGCCCGGGATCGAGGCCGGGCCGGGGCCCGTTCGCCTCCAGCTCGACGAGGGCCCGATCCGCGCCATCCAGGCCGCCTTGTTCGGCGATGGCGAGGAGGATCCGGAGGCGGTTGCGGCGGCGATCCAGGCCCTGTTGGCCGACCCGGCGCTGGAGCAGGTGGAGCTGTCGCGCCGGATCGAGGCGCTGATCGCGCAGTGGATCGTCCAGGGCGCGCCGCGCTCCGATCCGATGATCGAGCCGGCAATCGCCCATTTCCGCTGGGACGATTCGAGGGCCGACGACCTCCGCCGGCCGGACGCGATCCAGTGGATTCTGCAGAGGCGGCGGGATCGCCAGTTCGAGGCCGATCTCATCGCCGCCGACGAGCGCAAATATGGCAGCCTGCTGCAAAGCCTGCGCCGGCCGCCGGCCGGGATCGGGCCGTTGGCCGGCTGGTGGCGGGCGCCGCGCGTCGAATATCTGCTCGCTTATTGCGGGAAGCTGCACCCGACCGTGCTCAGCGGCCTCGACCGCCAGGCCATCGAGCAATGGGACCAGCGATCCGCTGAAATGCGCATGACCGGCGGCCTCGTCGGTCATATGGCCCGCATGAGGCGGAACGTCGTCTGGCAGGCGGGCCTCTACGAGAACGGCCGCACGGCGTCGGCGGCCTGGCCATTGCTCGTCCTGGTCGGAATCCTCGGCCTCATGATCTGGTCGAACCATATGTCCCGGCCGTCCCCCGTCGTCCCCCGGATCCACTTCCTCGCTTATACGAGCCCGGAGCAGGATCTGGATCCGTTGCTCGGCGAGACCGCGCGCGGGGGATTGCGAATGACGAGCCTCGCCTTGCTCGCTCCCGAGCTTCATGACCGCCTGGTCGCGCGCTGGCGGCAGGCGCGCGACGGCGGCGAGGATTTCGGGAGCTTCTTCGCGGCGGCGAGGCGGATGATCGACAATGCCTATCGCACGGGCCTTCGCGCGGGCGGCTACGACGTTGAGGTCCAATATTGGCGGCTGAGGGCGAAGCAATTGCGCTGGCTGAGCCGGGACCCGGACGAATGCGATGCCTATATGCGGGACGGGTCGCATGCCCAGTTCCCGCCGGAATTCGACGCCCTCGACGCGCAGGCGCACGCGGCCGCGATCATGGCCGGCGGCACGGCCGAGGCCGAGGATCCGGCCGCGCCGACGGCCTATCGTTTCTCCATCCCGCATGCCCTGTTCCATGCCGCCGCCCGGCGCGCCGGGCTGGCCGAGCCGGTCATGGCGGCGAGCCTGCTGGACGGCGGCACCCACGCGCAGCGCTGCGCCGCCCGCATCGCACTGATCGACGAAGCGCTCGCCGAGCCCCGCTCGGTCGCCGCGCCGTTCCTCCGGAAGATGTCGTCGGGGCTGTGAGCATCTGGCAGCGCCTGGGGCTGGAGCGCACCGGCGACGTCGATGCGATCAGGCGCGCTTATGCGCGGCGGCTGAAGGCGATCGATCCCGAAAGCGATCCGAATTCGTTCATCGCGCTCCGGCAGGCCCTGCAATCGGCCCTGGCCCAGGCGCGCGCCGCGCGGCCGGAGGCGCCGGCGGAGCCGTTTCCGGCGGCCGAAGCCTCCGAGCCGGCACCCGCGCCCGAGCCGCCGATGCCGTCCGTCCCGTCCCCCGATCGGCCCCGGCTGGACGAGGCGCCGCTGCGCCGGGTCCAGGCCCTGCTGTTCGGCGACGCCGCCGATTTCGATCCCGAGGCGCTGGAGGCGGAGACGCGCGCCTTGCTCGGCGATCCGGCGCTCGAGCAGGTCGACGTCTCGCGGCAGATGGAGGCCCTGCTCATCCAGTGGATCGTCCAGGGGACGCCGCGCTCCGACGCGATGATCGAGCCGGCGATCGCCTTCTTCCGCTGGGAGGCGGCGGCGGCCGCGTTCCGCCGCGCCCCGGCGATCGAATGGATCATGCAGCGGCAGGGCGACCGCTTCTTCGAGGGCGACCTCGCGGCGAAGGGCCGGCGCCCCTATTCCCGCCTGCTCCGATCGCTGCAGGCGCCGCCGGCGCCGATGGGCCGCTTCGCGCGGTGGCGGCTCGCTCCCTATGCGAGCGTCCTCGTCGCTTATTGCCGGCAGCGCCACCCCTCGCTGCCGCGCGCCTTCGATCCGCGCACGCTGGAGGGGTGGGAGGAGGAATTCGCGGCGCTTCGGACCGGCAAGGGGATCGGCGCCCGGATCGCCCGCTGGCGCCGCAAGGACGTCGCGGCGCGGGGCGTGCTTCGTTCGGAACGGCCGCCCTTCGCGCCGCGGCTGTGGCTCGGAATCATCCTGATGCCGTTCATCTGGGCGTGGCTGCTGCTTCGGCCGGGCCATAGCTGGACCGGCCGCTTCCTCGGCTTTGCCTGGCTCGCGATCATCCTGATCGTCGTGAACGGCGCGCCGCGGGACGATTCCGGGCGCGCCGGAACGCGTCCCCCGCCCGCCGCGTGGCACCTGCCCTATGTCGCGCCCCAGGACGATATCGATCCATTGCTCGCCGCGATCGCGCCGGGCAGGCTGACGCTGGAGGACCTTGCCCGGCGCAACCGGCCGCTCGCCGCCAGGCTGATCGGAATGTGGCATGCGGACCGCGAGAACGGCACGAACATCGACGATTTCAACCGGAGCGCCGGCCTGCTGCTCGACGCCAGCTATCGCGCGGCGCTGCGCGGCGGCGGCTACGGCCTGCAGTCGGCTTATTGGCGCGTCGAGGCCGACAAGCTGCGCTTCGTCCAGGCGCGCGGTCCCTCCGCCTGCGACGCCTTCATGGGCGCCGGCGCGCATCCCGCCTGGTCCGATGCGCTTCTGGAGCGCCAGGCGGACATGCGCGCCAAGGCGATCGCCGCCGGGCCGGCCGACCCGCCCGAGCCGGCGGCGTCTCCGCCCGGAGCCCGGCCCGGCTTCGCCGTCCCCGCCTTGTTGTTCGAGGCGGCGGCGAAGCGCGCCGGACTGGGGCCGAAGACGATGTCCGCGGCGCTCACCGGCGGCGGCACCCCGGCGCAGCGCTGCACCGCCCGCATCGCCTTGATCGACGAGGCGCTTGCCGCGCCGCCTTCGGCCGCGGCGCCCCTCCTGAAGTCCATGTCGGCCGGCCTGTGATCCGCCGATGATCCACGTCCCGACCGATCCGCGCGTCCATCTTCTCTTCGACCTCGCCGCCTGGATCTCGGCCGCCTTGCTCGCGCGCTTCCTCTATGGCTGGCGGCTGAAGGAGCGGGCGGCGACGGTCGCCGCCCACACCGGCGTGGGCTATGCGTTCGTCCTGGCCTTCGGGGCGATCGCCGGCGCCTGGGTCTTCGGCTCGCTCAACACCGGCCTCGCCGCAATCCCGCACCCCTCGCACAGCATCGCCGGCGCGCTTGCCGGCGGCATCGTCGCGGTCGAGGCGTACAAAAGCGTGCGCGGAATTCGCGGCTCGACCGGCGGCATCTGGGTGGGGCCGCTGGCGCTCGGAATCGCGGTCGGCCGCTGGGGCTGCCTCTTCGCCGGCCTGCCCGACGAGACTTACGGCATTCCGACCAGCCTGCCCTGGGGCGTCGATCTCGGCGACGGCATATCGCGCCATCCGGTGGAGATTTACGAAAGCCTGGCGATGCTCGCCTTCCTCGGCGTCTATCTCGTCGCGCTCGCCCGCCGGGCGCTCTGGACGCAAACCCGTGCCTTCTACCTCTTCATCATCGTCTATGCGGCGCAGCGCTTCCTCTGGGAATTCCTGAAGCCCTATCCGCGCGTGCTCGGCCCGCTCGACATCTTCCAGCTTCTCGCCATCCCGATGATCCTTTATGCCCTCGTCTTCGATGGACACGCTCGCCGCGCCCGCCGAACCCCAGCCCGCCACAACGGCGCGTAAAAGCGTCCCCTGGCTCTTCTACGGCCAGACGACGAGCCTCTGCGAGACCTGCTGGGAGCTGGTCCCCGCCAAGATCGTCGGCGAGGAGGGGCGCGTCTATCTCCAGAAACGCTGCCGGGACCATGGCGTGATGAAGACGTTGATCGAGGAGGATGCCGATTACTGGCTCTCGACCAGGCATTGGCTGAAGCCGGGCGACCGGCCTTTGTTCAACGCCGCCCGCACCGAGCGCGGCTGCCCGTGGGATTGCGGCCTCTGCCCCGATCACGAGCAGCATAGCTGCCTCGCCATCGTCGAGATCAACGACGCCTGCAACCTGACCTGCCCGGTCTGCTTCGCCGACAGCGCGGTCGGGAAAGGCGGCCATCGCAGCCTCGCCGAGGTCGAGGCGATGCTCGACGCGGTGGTGAAGGCCGAGGGCGAGCCCGACCTCGTCCAGCTCTCCGGCGGCGAGCCGACCATCCATCCCGATTTCTGGGCGATCGTCGCCGCCGCCCGCGCTCGGCCGATCCGGCACATCATGGTCAACACCAACGGCGTCCGCATCGCGACCGAGGACGGGTTCGTTGAGCGGCTGGCGGCGATCGGCCCCGGCTTCGAAGTCTATCTCCAGTTCGACAGCCTCTCCGACGACGCCCTGGTGGAGCTGCGCGGCGCCCGCCTCGCCCGCATCCGCCGGCAGGCGCTGGAGCGGCTCGAGGCGGCGGGGGTCTCGACCACCCTCGTCTGCGCGGTCCGCGCCAGGGTCAACGACGATGAGGTCGCGGCCATCGTCGACCATGCGCTCGGCTGGTCCTGCGTGCGCGGGGTGGTCTTCCAGCCGGTCCAGGATGCCGGCCGCAACGAGGGCTTCGATCCCGCCCGCCACCGCGCGACCCTCTCAGGCCTCAGGCGCCGGATCGCCGAGGGCGGCCATTTCGGCCTTTCGGACCTAGTGCCGCTCCCCTGCAATCCGGACCAGATCTGCATCGGCTATGCGATTCGATCGGGCCGCAGCATCGTGCCGCTGACCCGGCTGATGCCGCGCGAGGAGATCATCGCCGCCGCGCCGAACACGATCAGCTTCGAGCGCGATCCGGCGCTGAAGGCGCGCATCTTCGACCTGCTCTCGCTCTCAACCAACGAGGCGAATGGCGAGGAGAGGCTGGCAAGCCTGTTCTGCTGCCTGCCCGGGATCGAGACTCCGGCCAGCCTCTCCTATCGCGACACGTTCAAGGTCGCGGTGATCCAGTTCCTCGATCGCTACAATTTCGATCTCGGCACGGTGAAGCGAAGCTGCATCCATTTCGCGACGAGCGACGGGCGGATGATCCCGTTCGACACCTATAACAGCTTCTACCGCCCCGGCGCGCCCGGCCGCGCGAAGCTGGAGACGATGGGAGGCGTGGGGGCATGAGCGAGGAAGACGAAGGACCAGGGCCGGAATCGAATCCCGCACCGGAACCGCCGCTTGTTGCCGCGCCGGACCATGAGGATCGCCCGGCCAACATCATCGGCGGAATCTTCCTGATCGGCTGCGGGCTTTGCCTTTTGCTCGTCGGCGGCGGCTGCACCGGCCTCCTCCTCTTCATGCTGATCGGCAGCCACAGCGCGGAGGGCGGCTCCATGCTCGTCGTCTCGCTGGCGATCCTGGCCGCCGGCATCTTCGCCATCGTCCAGGGTGTTCGGATGGCGAGGGGGCGAGCCGGCCCTTGAGGGCGGACGGATGGGCGAAGGGAAGAGGGGGACAAGCGTCAGAGACATTTTGGTCGGCGTCTTCCTAATCCTACTCGGCCAATGAACGGCCTTCGTCGGCTGGGCCGTAGTCCCTCACGAATGGTATATGCCGAACGCCCTAGCACGCAGGCCGGGTTTTGCTGGATCTACACGACGTTGGCCAAGGGACGACACGTGTGCGGTGGCGGCTAGGTCGTGGAGCTTCCGTTGTGATCAAGCATTTACGTCTGTGCCAGGACGAGCGAGTCTACCGCTGTACGTGATTCTTGTGATATCTCTGATAGGTAGCCTGCTTTTATGCCTCTAAATATGATCTTGCTAATATCGATGCGAAACAATTAAGGTGCCCCATGCCAACTGCGGCGAAGCAGCGTCTATTGGGGGCGGTAGACTTGACTCACTTTGATACGCCAAGCCTTCGGCGAGGCATTCTCCTGCAGGCGCTGAAACGAAATCCTGGCCAGACTGGCTTTGAACCCATCTCACGATCCGCACGCGAGGCTAGGGAGCTTGGGCTGCTGATTTGCTCGAGGTTTGAAGATTACCAGGAGGCTACCAAGCGAGCGGTGGCAACTGGATGCGAGAAGGCCGGCGTACCCTTCATCGGCTTCGAGGTGTCTGAAAAGGAATTCGTGAGATCACGATATGCACCTGGATTGATCCTGGATTTTCCGTCTTTTGCCTTCCGTATTGGTGAATATCGTGTCATGGGCCGTTGCTGTCTCACCGTCTGCTTTAACAACTCGGCGTCGAAAATCTGGGCTAGGATCGTCCTGAGCCAAGCTGGGGGTAACATTCCAGCTATGGTGTCATTTGCAGAAGCTAGGCGGTACTTTCGAAGCGGATCCGCGATATGTAAAAGCCTTATTGCAAATACTCGTAGACTCTATCTGCGGGATTTCAAGGATTCTCTAGGCGCCGAGCCCGGAACGCATGTACGATTCAAGCGAAAAGGTGATCTCACCTTCCTTGGCATCGATGAGCCCCTCGAGGTCATTGAGGCTGCCATAGATGGAGCCAAGCAAAGGGGTCGGAGGACAGCCGCACGCGAAACAAACGAACTTAAGGACAAGCTGGCTTCGCTCGTCAATGTCCTAGTTGAAAATGTCGCCGCTCCTTCTGATAACAACTATTCTCGGCCCGGCGGCAAAACTGGCGTGCATGTGTACGAGCCTGATACCGGGCCTACAGGAATGTACCTGAGTAAAATTGCTACCGACTCGGTGACCTTGGCCGTGGCATCGGCCCAATCGGACTCGACCCGCAGAGATAGCTTCCGGCCCAGTTCGTCGCTTGCTGTTACAAAGGACATGGCTAGCCGCTTGGCGGCCCGATTCTGAGTCGCCGAGTGGATTTTCGCAGGACAATAGATGAGGGCCTCCAGGAAATAGAGGCGGATCCTTATGACTTCACAAAGCATCTTCGCCGCATGAGGGCTGGCAGAGAGGATGAAGGGAACCTCCACTTAGAATTGGAAATCGCGGCCCTAGCTTCCCTGGTTCGAGCGGCAACGGACATGCATAGACTCGACCCACTTAGTATGAACGTGCCGCAGGTAGAGATAAGGGCAGCAGAGCAACTCAAAGAGTCAAGTGCGCTACTGAAGATTGCCCTTATCAACCGCGAGAGATCAGACATAGCTTTTCCAGATGAGCCGCGTCCGGCTAAAGATCGTCGGTCTTTAGTATGGCAGACGACAGAACTCACGAATACTCTGGTTATCAACATGCATGCCGCAAATGATGCAAAGTACTCATATTCGAAATGGAAGGACTCTATTCTAACTTCTTTGCAAAGTGCGACTCTTTGTGGCGCAAATATTATATGCTTTGGCGAATTTGATTACCCACCAAGATTTCCGGACAAAAAGGCTGAGGTAATAGATTATGAAAAGTTATTCGAGTCGGAGATAATAGATATTATAGATCGAGCGGACCAGCCTATATTCCTTTTCGCGGGATCTTCTCATTTCTGCCAGGTTTTCGGTGCAAAATTACCGGAATTTTCGGCCGAAAACGTCGGCAGAATCTTTTATAACCGCTCACTTATCGATGGAATGTGGAAACCAGAGGATAAAAACCCGTTACATATAAAGAAGATTACGCCAGCATCAAAAATTGGCGAGAGATTATCTCGCTGTAAGGGCATCGATATCTCGACGTTTAAAACAGTATTTGGAAATATACTAGTGTTGATTTGTGCAGACGCTTATGATCCTACAATTGTCTTGGAGGTTTTTTCCCATAGCGCATTGGAAGATGAAAGAGCCGACATCATTCTTGTTCCGGCTTATAATATGTCACCGAAATTTGAGAGAATGTGCCAATTGCTTAGCTTGTTATCCGATAGTGTCGTAGTTATGCTAGACGTTTGCTCCGAGACAACTGGACGAAGAGAAAAGCGAACATCGGAGGTTTGGAATTGTGGGTGGGCTCCGGAGGAGAGTAATGGCCTTTCGACCATCCAACAGACTAAACTGGACGGCATCGGTATGCTGGGCACGTGTGCGTTGAACATGGATTTGGCTAGGGATTTTAGAAGCAGGTTTGGCTCCGAAAATTACATGCCCACGTTCGCTGGAGCGCGACGCATTGTCCGGGGGTAATAAGGTATCGCCGACGAAGCCGAATCGAAGGACCACAGATGGGTCACTCCATTGTGAAAGTTCTGGCGGACGCCGCGACCGTTTTGGAAGCCGCCCTTTACTCGGGATTACCGATCGGAGCCACGCGGTCATAACCTAAAGAGGTGTTGTGGACTCATTTGCAGGCCGCCTACACCTCATTAGCAGCGCGGAGGTTTAATCAAAAACGCGGAACGGGAGCACTTCTCAGCCCTCGCCCCCCATCCTCAGCGCGGCAATGAACGCCTCTTGCGGGATGCTTACGCTCCCATATTCCCGCATCCGCTTCTTCCCTTCCTTCTGCTTCTCCAAAAGCTTCCGCTTCCGCGTAATATCGCCGCCATAGCATTTCGCGGTGACGTCCTTTCTCAGCGCCGCGATCGTTTCCCGCGCGATGATGCGGCCGCCGATCGCGGCCTGGATCGGGATCTTGAAGAGGTGGCGGGGGATGAGGTCCTTCAGCCGCTCGCAGAGCTGGCGGCCGCGGGCTTCGGCGGCGGCGCGGTGGACGATCATCGAGAGGGCGTCGACCGGCTCGGCATTGACCAGGATGTTCATCTTGACGAGGTCGCCCTCGCGGTGGCCGATCTGGTGATAGTCGAAGCTTGCATAGCCGCGGCTGATCGATTTCAGCCGGTCGTAGAAATCGAACACCACCTCGTTCAGCGGCAGCTCGTAGGTCACCTGGGCGCGGCCGGCGACATAGGTCAAATTCTTCTGGATGCCGCGCCGGTCCTGGCAGAGCTTCAGGATCGGGCCGAGATACTCGTCGGGCACGTAGATGGTCGCGTCGATCCACGGCTCGTCGATCCTCTCGATCCGCGCCGGGTCGGGCCAGTCGGCGGGATTGTGGATCTCGTGCATGACTCCGTCCGAGGTGCGGACGTGATAGACGACGCTCGGCGCGGTGGTGATGAGGTCGAGATCATATTCGCGGGTCAGCCTTTCCTGGATGATCTCGAGGTGGAGCAGGCCGAGAAAGCCGCAGCGGAAGCCGAAGCCCTAGGCCGCCGACGTCTCCATCTCGAAGCTGAAGCTGGCGTCGTTGAGGCGCAGCCTGGAGATGCTCTCGCGCAATTTCTCGAAATCGGCGGCGTCGACCGGGAACAGGCCGCAGAAGACGACCGGCTGGACCAATTTGAACCCCGGCAGCGCCTGCGCCGCCGGCCGGCGGGCGTCGGTGATGGTGTCGCCGACCCTCGTCTCGGTGATGTCCTTGATCTGGGCGGTGATGAAGCCGATCTCGCCCGGCCCCAATTCGGCGAGCGGCTCGATCTTCGGCCGGAAGGCGCCGACCCGGTCGACCAGATGATTGGTGCCGGCGGCCATGAAGGCGACCTGCTGGCCCTTGCGGATCGTGCCGTCGATGACCCGGATCAGGATGACGACGCCGAGATAGGAATCGTACCAGCTGTCGACCAGCATCGCCTTCAGCGGCGCGTCCCGATCCCCCTTCGGCGGGGGGATTCGCGCGACGATCGCCTCCAGCACCGCGTCGATGCCGATCCCGGTCTTGGCGCTGGTGAGGACGGCATCGTCGGCGGGGAGGCCGATAATGTCCTCGATCTCCTTCTTCACCTTGTCGGGCTCGGCGGCGGGGAGGTCGATCTTGTTGATCACCGGCACGATCTCATGGTCGTGCTCGATCGACTGATAGACGTTGGCGAGGGTCTGCGCCTCGACGCCCTGGGCGGCGTCGACGACGAGCAGTGCGCCCTCGCAGGCGGCGAGGCTGCGGCTCACCTCATAGGCGAAATCGACATGGCCCGGCGTGTCCATCAGGTTGAGGACATAGGCCTCGCCGTCCTTCGCCTTGTAGTCGAGGCGGACGGTCTGCGCCTTGATCGTGATCCCGCGCTCGCGCTCGATCTCCATCGTGTCGAGCACCTGGCTCGACATCTCGCGGTCGGTAAGGCCGCCGGTGCGCTGGATCAGCCGGTCGGCGAGCGTCGACTTGCCGTGGTCGATATGGGCGATGATCGAGAAGTTGCGGATGCGGGAAAGGTCGGTCATTTGCTTTTCTTGCGGGGCGGTCCGCGCGCCCTAGCAAAGGCCGGGAGGGAGGCAAAGCGCGGCGACGCGCCGGTTCGGCCCTTTCTCCGTCTCGTGGTAGAATGGCGTTTCGACTCGCAGGAGGGGACGCGAGATGATCAACGTGGACGAAGCGACGATCCAGGCCATCCTGCCGCGCGTGTCCGGATCGAAGAAAGCGCGCCAGACGCGGATCGTCGATGCAATTTCCGTCCAGCTCGTTCCGACCTTCGAGCGTTTCTGCATCGACAGCGCATTGCGGATCGCGCACTTCCTGGCGCAGGTCGCCCACGAATCCGACGGTTTCTGCACGACCGAGGAATATGCGTCCGGCCGGGCCTATGAAGGCCGCAAGGATCTCGGCAACACGCGGCCCGGCGACGGCGTCCGCTACAAGGGGCGCGGGCTGATCCAGCTCACGGGCCGCCACAATTACGAGGTCTATGGAAAGCTGATCGGCATCGATCTGGTCGACGATCCCACGCAGGCGGCCGATCCGGCGACGTCCCTGCTGCTCGCCTGCGAATATTGGAACCGCACGGCCGGCGGCCTCAGCCGCTTCGCCGACCAGGACGATATCGTCCGGATCACCAGGGCGATCAACGGCGGCCTCAACGGCATCGACGACCGGCGCGCCTATCTCGCCAAGGCGAAGAAAGCGCTTGCCGGTGCCGCGACTGCTGCGTCCACCGCGGCACCGGCACCGGCACCGGCACCGGCACCGGCGCCGGCACCGGCCCCGACGCAGGCGCCGGCGGGCCAGCCGGTCCTGCGCCTGGGCGCGAAGGGCGCGGCCGTTACGGCGCTGCAAAACGCACTCGCCGCCCGCGGCCATGCCGTGGGCAATGACGGCAATTTCGGCCCCGCGACCGACGCCGCCGTCCGCGCCTTCCAGGCGGCGAACGGCCTCGGTGCCGACGGCGTGGTCGGCCCGGCGACCTGGACGGCGCTCACCGGATCGGCCGCCGCGCCGCCGCCGGCCCCGGTCGTCCCCGCCGGTTGAGAGCGTTTTAGCTGTAAATCCCCGTATTGCAGGGGCTGGTCGCCGCATGGCCGTCGGCGCCCCAGACGCGGAAGCGCTGGGAATCGACGTGGAAGCGCACGCCCGAATAGAAACCGAGGCCGATATCATATTCGCGGCCGCGCAAGTCGTGGATCATGCACAGGCTCTTCATCAGCCCGGCCCGGCTGACGCCGCCCAGCGGGACCATGTCGATCGCGTAGAAATGGCGGTGGGCGCTCTGCGGCGCGCCATGGGCACATTTGTTGAGCGCCTCGTCGCGGAAGCCGGAGACGACCTCCACCGGGCCGATGACCGGCTCGACATGGTTGCGCACGAACCGCAGCGTCCGCGCGACATGGGTCCATTCGGCGATCGGCGCGACCTCGAAGCGCGGGCCGTTGCATTCGCGCCACATGCTCGCGGTGCGGACAAGCTCCCAGGTCGGGACGACACCCTCGACGCCGGCGGCATCCAGCCAGGAATCGAACGAAAGCACCTTGGCGCGCGCGTCGGCGTCGCGGGCCAGCCAGGCGAGATAATCGGCCTTGCTCTGCCCCTCGGGCATCTCGTCGGCCTGGATCGGAGCCGCAGCGAACACCGCCAGCGCGAGCGCCGCGAAACGGATTAATTGTCGCATTTCAATCAGATAGTCCATGCGCCGCCGATTCCAAGGGTCAGCGGACACACCCTAGCACGTGTCGCCCCCATCTCGTCATCCCGGCGAGAGTTCGCACGGGGTTCGTGACGGACCATGTTGTCGGAGCGTATGCGGCACATGCCGCAGAGACTTCTCGTCCTGGGATCCCGGCCTCCGCCGGGGTGACGAAATGGGGGTGCCCCCGCCTTCGCGGGGATAACGGCAACCCGGATTCAGGTCGTGTGCTTGTCGCAGGTCATCGACGTCCCGCCGTCCGACACCGGATCGTCCGGATCGGTGAGGTTGCGGACGTCGCGGACGATGAAGGACGCGGTCGTGTGGATGGTCGGCGTCCCGAACAGCCGGGCGCTGACCAAAGGCTGGTAGACATAATAAGTCTCGACGAACATCACCGCCTGGCCCGCCGGCGCCTTGATCTCCGAGCCGGTGGCGCCCATGCCGGCGAAGCTGGTGCCGGTGCTGCCGGTGCCCTGGCCGCCGTAGGTCGAGCTGAAAACGCCCTGGCCGACGCAGCGCTGCCAGTGGATCCACTGGCCGCCGCTCGAATTCTGCTCGAGGCTCGACAGGATGAAGCGGCCGGACGTGGTGACGTTGTAGCCGCCGCCCTGCAGCCGCACCGCCTGGAAGGCGTCGTCTATGTCGGATTCGCGGATCTGCTTGAGCGCAAGCGAGCTTTCTAGGCCGATGCGCGAGGCGGTATCGGCCAGGTTCGAGGTGATCTGGCTGATCCGCATGTTGACGATGGCGAGGTTCGCCGCCTCGAGCCCGTAAAGGCCGAGCGTCAGCATGATCGGCGCCGCGAAGGCGAACTCGATGAGCGCGAGCCCGCTCGTGTCGCGGCGGAGGCGCGCGGCGAAGCGGCGGACGGGGCCGAGCCCCGGAAGGACGCGGGCGGTCATGTGCATATCGTCGGAGGCGCCGAGTTCGATTGCGAATCGTAGGGCTGGTTCCGCAGCACGGTGGATGCGGTGATCGTCTGGTTGGCCGGCCAGCCGAGCAATCGCGCCATCGGGAACATGCGCTTGTAGCTGGCCGTCACCGTGTAGAGCACGGCGTCGTCGGCGCCGCCCTGGCCCGCCGCGCCCATGTCCGAATCCCACTGGCCGTTGCCATTGTCGTCCTCGTAACATTCGCCGCGGTCGTACTGGCCGTTGCCGTTCGTATCGGTGTAGGGCTCCGGTTTGCCGACGTCGCCGAAGTCGGTGTAGCTGAGACGGCTGACGGTGAAGGTGGCGGCCGAGCCGACCACCCGCTTCACCTGGTTCTCGACCGCGGTGTCGATCGCGGCGCTCGAGCTGAGGCCGCTCTCGAGCGTCGAGCTGCGCGCCGCCATCTGCATCGCCCCCTGCAGCACCGAGCGCGAATATTCGGTATGGGCGAGGTCGAAGAAGCCCATCAGCATCAGCAGCATGACCGGGGCGACGATCCCGAACTCGATGATCGTGACGGCGCTTTCGTCGCGGACGATACGGGCGGTCGGCAGGCGAAGGCGGCGGCTCATTTCGAAAGCCTCAGCTCGGCGATCTGCTCGGCGATCGTCTGCAATGCCGTGTTCAGCGAGGCATCGTCCGCGGCGTAGAAGGACTTGCCCGGGCTCGCGCAATTCTGGAGCTCGGTCGTCATCGTCTGGTCGTAGGCGATGACCCAGATGGTGATGTTCAGATTCTTGATCGCGGTGCAGATGGCCGAGAAGCGCGAATTGTGCCGGCTCTTGAGGTCCGACGCCGTCGGCGTGTTGCTCGTGCCGCTCACCCGCCGGTCCAGCATCTCATAGCCGTAGAGCCCGTAGATGTTCGGGTTCGGCGCCATGTCGCCGTCGGTCATGAACACGATGTTGCGGTTGATCGGCTCGCCGTTCGGCGCCGTCGCATTGTCGGCGGAGAAGATGCCGGTCGGCGACAGCAGGCGCGCGCCCCACAGCATGCCGACGTCGTGATAGGTGCCGCCGATCGCCTTGAAGTCCGAGGCGTTGACGTAATTGTAGACGTCGTCATGGCTCATCACCGCGAGCCGCTGCGCCGCCTTCGGGCAGGCATAATAAGTGTTGCTCGAGGTCGGGTGGAAATAGTCGTTGAGGTTGTTCGTCGAGCCGTTGTCCGTGTCGGTCACCGCCGACAGGCCCGGGCGGCCGTAGATCACGGTTTCCCAGGCTGGCTTCCACTTGGTCGTGTCGTCCGTGGGCAGCAGGTCGATCTGGAGATCGTAGGCGTCGGACGGGATCGTCGAGAAGGTCGCGTTCGACACCGTCTGCCGTTCCTCGATGCAGCCGTCCCAGGTCGACGAGACGTCGGTCTGATTGCTGCCCGTCGTCGTCGTCACCGAATTGCCGAGCTTGTACTGGCTCGTGTCGTAGGTGACCGGCTCGTAGGTCCAGGTGTAATTCGGGGTCTGGGTCTGCGTTCCGGTCCGCTGCTCGGTGCGCGTCCGCGTCTGGACCTGGATCGTGCAGGTTCCGATCGACCGGCCGAACCGGTCGGTGCCGGTCTTGACCCAGCTCGACTGATATTGCGAATCGGTGTCGGTGCGCGTGTCGGTCAGCGGCGTCGTCTTGACGCCGCTCGAATCGGTGGTCGTCGTCCCGCTGGTCTCGGTCGTCGAACCGTTGACCGTCGTGGACGACGGCGTTGAGCAGGAAGATTGCTGGACGTTGGTGTTCGTGCTCGAGGTCGACCAGGAGGACCAGGCGCCGGTGGAGGTGGTGGTCCAGCTGTTGTAGCTGTTGCTCGTCGAATAATTGACCAAGGTCTTCTGGCGCGACTGGTAGGTCCAGCTGTCGACCAGGTCGGCGGCGGGCAGCAGCTTGCCGACATTGACGTTGGACGAATAAGGCACGAAGCCGATGCGGAGCTGCGAGCCGCCCGTCATCGCCCTGCTCAACGTGTCGTAGAAGCTGACCACGCCGGTGCGCACCGCCCCGATCTTCGAGTTGGTCGCCTCGACGCCGTTATTGTTGGTGCAGCTCGGAGTCGCGGCCGGGCAGTCCATCGATCCGGTGACGTCGAGAACGAACATCACGTCCTGGTTCGAAACCTGAAGCTCGGCCTCGCAGGTCGCGGTCATGGTGATGGTGGTCTTGCCGAAGATCTTCATCAGGATCGTCGGCACGGTCGCGCTCGCGGTGCCGTCGATCGTGCCGCTGGCCGTGCCGTCGGCGGCGGCGACGTCGCTGACGGTGATCGGGGTGACGGTCGCCCCATAGGCGCCGGTCTTCAGGTTGATGTTGAAGAAGTTGGTCGCCTGGGTCTTGGCGTTGGTGTCGTTGGCGACGGACTGGCCGGTCATCGTCCGGCGCGCTGCGAGGACGCCGGCGTCGCAGGCCTGCTGGAGGCGCGTCTTGACCAGATAGGCGCGGCTGATGTCGACCGCCGATCCGACCATTCCGATCATCGGGATGAGCGCCGCCGCCATCATCGCGAGCGTGTTGCCGCGCTCGTCGCGCCGGAGGCGCGCCAGGAGGCCCCGACGGGTGCCGCGGCCGGGAATCTTGTCCCTTTTGGTCAGGCTCATCTGCGATCCCTCTGGTCCGGACGAAGGTCAGCGGACGGGGCTTAGGCGGTTGTGATTGACGCTCCGTAAGAATGTTTGCCTAACGAGATATTAGCGCGAAGAGCCGGAAGCGCGGCGCCGCCGCGCCATTGCGGAACGCGGCTTCGCTTCCTAGCTCAGGGCCATGAGCAACAGCATCGCGGTCGACCTTCCCCACAATCTCGGAATCGCCGAGGCGCGGCGCCGAATCGGGGCCAATATCGACCAGCTCGGCAAATATCTGCCCGGCCAGGCGGGGGTTCAGTCCGCGTGGGAGGGCAACCGGCTGAAGCTCAGGATCGGCACGATGGGCCAGGAGGTCGACGCCCGAATCGACGTCGCGGAGACGATCGTCCATGTCGAGGTCGACCTGCCGCCTCTGCTCGCCTTCTTCGCCAAGCCGATCGAGGCCCTGCTCAAGCGCGAAGGCTCGGTCCTGCTCGAGGACCAGAGCAAGAAGTAGCGCCACCCGTCGTTGCGGGGAGCCCAGCGACGCGGCAATCCAGCCCGGCTGTCGCGGCCGGCTGCATTCGGACGATCATTTCCCGTGATGCTTCTTCGGCGGCGGGCCGCTTCGGGTGAGCGATTCGATCGGGCAGCTTTGATGATCGACGATCAGCAGGCTGGTGCGGTCGAAATTGGCGCTGCCGCGCGTGTCGATGCCGATCCCGATCGCATCCTGGAGGCCCCAGCATTGGCCGTAGAGCCGGGCGCGATACCAGTTGCGGCCGCGATCCTGCAGGTAGACGAGATCGTCGCTCGGCGCGTCGAAATTGTAGATGCCGCCGAAATGGGCGAAGGGGATCGACACCTCCTCGTCCGCGGGCGGCGGAGTCGCGGGCCCGGACGGCGCGGCGGCGAGAGCGGGGGCCGACAGGACGGCCAGCAAGGCGAGCATCCTTTTCATGGCGGCATCGATATTCCCGGAGGCCTGAACGGCGGCTGACGCTTGCCTGTTTTCGTGACCGCGCTAATCCTCGCCTCCAACGCGCGGGGAAGGATCATTGATGCGTCATGTCGCGATCGTCGGCTCCGGCCCCGCCGGCTATTACAGCGCCGAGGCGTTGCAGAAGCTCTATGGCGAGGGCGTCGCGATCGACATCATCGACCGGCTGCCCGTGCCCTACGGCCTCATCCGTTCCGGAGTCGCGCCCGACCATCAGTCGATCAAGGCGGTCTCCAGGCGCTACGAGAAGACGGCGCTCAGCCCCAACACCCGCTTCGTCGGCCATGTGACGGTCGGCTGCGATGTCTCGATCGAGGCGCTGAAGTCGCTCTACGACGCGATCATCCTCGCCACGGGGGCGCCGCACGACCGGCCGCTCGGAATCCCGGGGAGCGACCTTGCGGGCGTGGTCGGCTCGGCCGCCTTCGTCGGCTGGTATAACGGCCATCCCGATTTCGCCGGGCTCGATCCGCCGCTCGACGTCGCCGCCGCCGCCGTGATCGGCAACGGCAATGTCGCGCTCGACGTCGCCCGAATCCTGTCCAAGACCCGCACCGAATTCGCCGGCTCCGACATTGCCGGCTATGCGCTCGACGCGCTCGACGGCTCGGCGATCCGAACGGTCAGCGTTCTCGGCCGCCGCGGCCCGCACCAGATCGCGATGACGCCCAAGGAGCTTGGCGAGCTCGGCCATCTAGAGGCGGCGGTGCCGGAGGTCGAGGGCTCCGATTTCCCGCCGGTGGAAGAGGATGCCGCGCTCGAGCCCGGCCTGCGCAAGTCGGTCACCCATCTTCGCGACTTTGCCGGCCTCGCGCGCGACAAGCCGAAACGGATCGTCTTCGACTTCTTCGCGATGCCGGTCGCGGTCGAAGGCGAGGGGCGGGTCGAGCGGCTCATCGTCGAGCGCACCCGCCTCATCGAGGACAGGAAGGCGGTCGGCACCGGCGAGCGTTACGCGATCGACTGCGGACTCGTCGTGAGCTGCATCGGCTACCAGAGCTCGCCGATCGCCGGCGTTCCGTTCGACGAGACGCTCGGCCGCTTCCCCAACGAATGCGGCGTGATCGAGAGGGGGTCGGATTGGGGTCTCTATTGCGTCGGCTGGGCCCGCCGCGGCCCGACCGGCACCATCGGCACCAACCGGCCGGACGGCTTCGAGGTCGCCGACACGATCGCCGCCGCCTTTCCGCCGGGCAGCGACGGCGGCAAGGCGGGCGGCGCCGGGCTCGACGCGCTGCTCGCTTCGCGCGGCGTGGTCCCGGTCGCGTTCCGCGACTGGCAGAGGATCGAGGCGGCCGAGGCCGCCCGCGCCCGCGACGGCAGCCCGCGCGAGAAGTTCGCCGCCATCGCGGAAATGATCGCGATCCTCGGCCGCTGAGGCGCTTGCGCTCTCGGCGACCCGTCCCTATAGACCCGCCCCACTATGAACAGGTGAGCAGTGTCCCCGCACTGCTCAGCCATGTCCGGCCGGACATGGCGGACCTGTTCATCCCGGGCGGCCTCGTGCCGGACACCCGGTCGGGGAGTAGCTCAGCCTGGTAGAGCACTGTCTTCGGGAGGCAGGGGCCGGAGGTTCGAATCCTCTCTCCCCGACCATTTTCCTGAATCGAGCGCGCCGGAATCGTCCCGGACGCGTGCAAACCGTTGTTGATGACGCGGCGGCCTTCGCTAGTCTGGGACTCGGCAGCGGCGAGGATCGATGGACGCTCGGACGGAGGATTTCGCGGAGGCGGGCTGCGATCCGGTCGCGATCGGCGCCTGCCTCTTCGATCCGCGGCGCGGCGTGATCCGCCGCGGCGCCGAGGAATGCCGGCTCGAGCACCGGACCGCCCTGACCCTGGCCCTGCTGTGCCGGCGCCGGGGGGAGCTCGTCACGCGCGAGGAGATCAGGCGCGCGATCTGGAACGGCCGGATCACCAGCCCGAACAGCCTCGCCATCGTCATCGGCGACATCCGGCGCGCGCTCGGCGACGACGCCCGAGATCCCGCCTTCATCGAGACGGTGGCGAAGCGCGGCTACCGGCTGAAGCCGGAGGCGCCTTCGGTCGAGACGGCGGTGGATCGCCCCGGCGCGCGTGCGGGAAGGGGCCGGAGAACGGCCCTGGCCGCGGCGGCGGCCTTCGTCATCGTCGCCGCCTTCTATGCCGCATTCTCGTGGTGGCCGCGGCCCGCTTCGCTGTGGATCGAGCCGGTGCGCAACATGACGGGCGACGCGCGTTACGCGGCGACCGCAAGCGCGCTCGGCGCGCTCGAAACGGCGAAGCTGTCCGGCGACGTCGGCTTGAGCATGCGCGCGGGCGTTGCTCCGGCTGCCGATGGCGGCCTGACCATGCGCTCGACCCTGATCCTGTGGGACGGCCATCCCTCCTTGTCGATGATCCTGCTCGACGGGAAACGGCGAATCCTGTGGTCGGGGATGGCGTCCGGCCCGCCTTTCTACGCCTCGGTCAGCCGCCAGCTCGAACGGCTGGCCGGGCTGCTCCGGACGCGGGCCGGGGAGGGCCACAGGCTTTCTTGACGATTTCCTGACTGGCGTCCGCGGTCGGGACGTGGAACCGTCCGGCACCAACCTGGAAGGAGGATCGGAATGCGTCGTTCGAACTGGTTGCCTGGCTTGTCCGCGGCCGCCGCCTTGTGCGTGGCGGCCGCTTCGCCGCACGCCGCCGGCCTGTCGCTTCGCCAGGCGCTCGCCGATCCGGGGCGGGCGGCGCAGCAGGGCGCGGATGCCCGCCGCCATCCGGCCGAGCTGGTCGCGCTCGCCGACGTCCGTCCGGGGCAGCGCGTCCTCGATCTCATCCCCGGCGACGGCTATTGGACCCGCATCTTCGCCAGGATGGTCGGCCCGGCCGGGCGGGTCTATGCCGTCTGGCCGGAAGCCTATGGCAAGCTCGCCATGGGCAATGTGCAGCAGCTTCGCGCCTTGTCCGCCTCCCCCGCCTATCGCAACGTCGTGACCATGGTCGAGCCGAGCGTCCGGCTCACCGCTCCAGAGCCGCTCGACGTCGTCTGGACCTCGCAAAATTATCACGACTACAACGACAAGTTCATGGGCAATCCCGGCCCGTCCGCGCTCGCCGCCGACGCCTTCCGCCTTCTGAAGCCCGGCGGCCTGTTCATCGTCATCGACCACGCCACCGCGCCCGGGCGAGGCATGAGCGACACGGAGTCGATGCACCGGATCGACCGGGCGACGGTCGTCCGCCAGGCCGAGGCGGCGGGCTTCCGGCTCGTCGGCGAAAGCGCGGCCCTGCGCAATCCGGCCGACCCGCACAATATCGCCGTGTTCGACAGGAGCATCCGCGGCCATACCGACCAGTTCGCGCTGAAGTTCAGGAAGCCTGGGCCGGCTCGAAGGCGCTGATCGCGGGCGCGATCGACGCCTTGCCGAAAGTCGAGAACCGGTTCAGTTTTCCTCCGGGGGGACCTGCATCCATTCGAGCGCTTCCTCCGTATCGAACGGGCAGGAGGATCATATGGCGATACTTGCGATGTTCACGGGCGACGGCACGCTCACGGCGGATGGATATGACAAGCTTCGCGAGGAGCTTCACTGGCACGAGCAGCATCCGCAGGGAGGCATCGTGCATATCGCCTCCTTCGACGAGACTGGCGCGATTCACGTCGCGGACGTCTGGAGCTCGGCGGAAGAGCTCGATGCCTTCGCTCGAAACAGGCTCATGCCGGCGCTCGCGCGCATGGGCGTCACGCCGCCGCGGGTCGAAATCTATCCCGTCCACAATATGGACGCCTACGCGGCGGTCGATGCCTTCAAGGTGGCCTGAGCCGCCGTCGCATCGACGCGCGCGGGGCCATTGACCGTCAAATCTTCGGCGGGCACTCCACGTGGCAGAGCCTCAGGCTGTTCACGAGCGCGACGTTGACCGCCCTGGTGATGACCAGCCGGGCCTTGTTGGCACCGCCCTCGGTGAGCACCGGCGCGCGCATATAATAGCTGTTATAGACGCTGGCCGTGTCGAGCAGGTGGCGGATGAGCAGGGTCGGGTTGAGCTGCTCGGCCGCCGCCGCGACGCGCTCGGGAATCTGCTGGAGCCGAAGCAGCAGGGATGCTTCCTGGGCGTCGATCTCGAAGTCGGCGATGGCGCCGGCCCGGTCCGGCTCGGCGCCATGCTTGCGCAGGATCGAGCGCGCCCGGCAGGCGGTATAGACCATATAGGCGCCGCCCGACCGTTCGAAGCCGGCGATCGTCGCTTCGAGGTCCGTCGTGTCGATGTCGACCGAGCCCTTGATGTCCTGCTTGAGGTCGTTGAAGACGAGCGAACCGACCGCGAGCTGCTTCGCCGCCTCGGCGACTTCCTCCGGCGTCTGGTCGCCGCGCTCCGCCGTCCGGGCGCGGAAATAGTCGACCGAGCGGGCGAGCAACTGGTTGACGTTGGCGACGCTGTCGCGGCTCGACAATTTCCTGCCGGTCTTCGCGTCGACATAGAAGCCGAACCAGACATGGTGGAAACGGGGATGGCCGGCTTCGGCGAGGCCGAGCGCCTCGGCGGCCTTGAACAACCGGTCGAAATGGACGCGCTGCTCCTGGCCGACGATATAGGAGAGATCGCTCGGATCGAGGAGGTCGCGCCGCACCTCGATCGCGCCGAGATCGCGGGTCGAATAGATGCTGCGCCCGTCGGCGCGCCGCACGACGTAGCGCTCGCCGCCTTCGAGCGGGACGACCACCGCGCCGATATCCTTCGCGATCGCCTCGGCGCGCTTCTCGCGCTCGGCCGGCTGAAGGTCGAGCGCGTCGAGGCCGGCAATATCGGCATCGGCCCGCTCGCGCGTGTAGAGAAGGGCGCGGCCGCTCGCGAGGCTGGCGTCGATCAGCCGGTCGCCCGCCTCGAAATAGAAGCTCTCGCCGAGCACCAGGTCGATTCGGAGGTTGAGCGCGTCGTAGAAGAGGTCGAAATCGGCGAGGCTCCATTCGACCATCAGCGCCCAGAGATCGACCTCCTCGCCGGCGCCGGCCTCGAGCGCGGCGAAGCGCGCGTCGGAGGCGGCGACATAATCCGCCCAGGCCGCCTTCAGCGCCGCCCCGTCCCGAGCGTCGGGGAAGTAGCGCGTCACCAGCGCGGCCTCCTCCTCCGCCTCGGGCCAGGTGCCTGCGGCGCCCTGTTTCTCCATCACCCGGCGGATCCGGTAGATTTCGAGCAGGCGGGCGTTCGGCGCCATGTCGTCCGGGAAATGCGGCTTGAACCGCCGCCAGCCTTCGAGCGTGAAGCCGAAGCCGCCGAAATCGTTGATATGGTTGACCCGGTAGACGAGCGCGCCGCAGCCTTCGTGCAGATTGGAGAGGACGTGGCCGATGATGGTCGAGCGGATATGGCCGGCGTGCAGGACCTTGGCGACGTTGGGCGATGAATAATCGACGAGGAAGGTGCGCGCCGCCTGCGCGTCGCTGAGCCCGAAGCTGGAGCCGAGATCCGCCACCGCCTGCGCGCCGTCGAGCAGCCAGCGGTCGGCGAGAATGAGGTTGACGTACATGCCCCTGGTCTCGACCCGGGCGATTGCGTCGGCGAAGTCCGGCCCCTCCAGCAATTCGACGATCCAGGGGAGATGCTTCGCGATGAAGGTCCTGGGGCCGCCGTCGCGCAGCAATTGCGGCAGCTTGACGACGAGGTCGCCGCCATATTGGGCGCGGTCGATCGTCTCGATCTGCGGCTCAAGCCGGCCCTCGCCCCAGCGCGCGGACAGGGCGTCGGCGATCCGCGCCTTGAGCCGCGGCAGCGGATAGTCGGCGAGCGCCGGGAGCGCCTTCTTGCGGTGCGCGGCGACCGCTTCGTCGCGAAAGGCTTCCACCTCGCGCCGGCGGAGGGCGTTGCGCCGCGCCAGTTCGTTCATCATCGGCTCCGGAAAATCGTGTCGCGAGGCTTTTGTCTCAGCCGTTCTTTCGGCCGCCGGGTGATTCCACCCGACCGAGACCCGCTCTAGCCGCACCGGGTCCCGTCGCTCAACCCTTTCGCCGATCCGGCCATGCCTGGCCTTTTCGGTTGCAACCCGGCACCTTCCTCGTTCGTTGCGGAATCGTCCGCCTCCACGAGGCGGACGCGTAGAAGAGGGAGTGACGAGATGCGTATGCTGTTGACGGGCCTTGCCGCCCTTGCCGCCTCGGCCCTGATCGCGCCGAGTCCGGCCGCTGCCCAGCACCGGGGAGGCGGCGGTTTCCACGGAGGGTTCCACGGCGGCGCCCGCGGAGGATTCCACGGCGGATTTCGCGGCGGCATGAGCCGCAATTTCCACGGCAATTTCCGCGGGAATTTCCACGGCCGCTTCCGCGGGTTCCACCGCGGCTTCCGGGGCAGGGCGCTGTTCTTTCCCGGCTGGGGTTGGGGCTGGGGCCCTTATTATGACGGCTATTACGACGATTATTATGGCGATTATTGCCCGCGCTGGTGGTGGGACGGCTGGGGCTGGCGCTGCGTCGGCTAGGCCGGCCGGCTGAAGGATGCGGGAAGGGTGCGGGCGGTGAAGGGCCGCCCCGCATTCTCACGCCGGCGAGGGATGTCGCGGCCCGTGTCGTCTTATTCACTTGCCGGAACAGGGCCCGGCTGCTTTGCGTTTCAGTCGCGTCTCTTGGAGACGCGTTTCGCAAGGAGTATCACGCCATGAGTCGCCGCTCTGTTCTCCGCCGGCTGCGCTCGCTGGCCGCGCCGCTGGGCGCGGTCGCTTTGCTCGCCGCCTGCGCGACCCCCACACCCTATCAGCCGCTGGCCACGCACGGCACCGTCCGAGGCGGCTATAGCGAGCAGCGAATCGAGGACAATCGCTACCGCGTGACCTTCATCGGCAACGAGTTCACCTCGCGCCAGCGGGTCGAGAATTTTCTCCTCTACCGCGCCGCGGAGCTGACCCTGCAGGCGGGCTATGACGGCTTCACCATGGCGTCGCGCGGCACCGATCCGCATACGACCGCGCGGGTGATCGGCGATCCGTTCGGCCCGGGGCCATGGGGCTATTGGGGCCCGTCATGGCGTTTCCACACCCGTTTCGGCTGGCGCGCCTGGGACCCCTTCTGGGGCCGCCCCTGGGGCGACGATTTCGACGTGAGCACCGTCACCAGCTATGAGGCGACCGCCGAGATCCAGATGTTCCACGGCCATCGCGAGGACCCGCGCAGCTTCGACGCGCACCAGGTGGCCGCCAATCTCGGCCCGACCATCCAGGCGCCGCACTGACGACACGGGGAAGGCCGCCCGCAACGGGCGGCCTTTCACCTTCCGGCGGTGCGGATGACCGGCCGACCGTCGCATTCAGGCGGAACGGCCGCGCTGACCCGTCTTCACTTCCCCAGGAACAGGAAGCCGACCGCCGCCATGATGCAGGCGAAGGCGGCGAAATGCCGCCAGTGGAGCGGCTCGCCAAGCACCCAGACCATGAAGGCGCCGAAGACGGTCAGGGTGATCGCTTCCTGGACGATCTTGAGCTGTCCCCCGCTCCAGCCATGGGCATAGCCGATCCGGTTGGCCGGCACCGCGAAGCAATATTCGACGAGCGCGATCCCCCAGCTGATCAGGATGACGAGCGGGAGCGGCCGGTCCATGCCGCCCTTGAGGTGCCGGGGTCCGGACCCATTACCGGCAACGGCCATGACGAGGCGGAGAGGCGGTCAGGGCTAGGCGCGAGGAGTGGAGCGATGGCGATCCATCGTGACCGACGAGC
>DASUHH010000039.1:0-49192 GCA_036273615.1 Allosphingosinicella sp.
AACTGGCATTTCCGCCCCCTTTTGGCTAGAGCCGCCCGCAGCGGCCGGCGCGACCGTCTGCCCTCTTCTGCACAGGGATATGGGCAAAATGCCCATGGCGGGCAACGGAACGGCGGGTTCATCCCGCCGGCGCGGCACGAACCTGGAGAGTGACATGCGGAACATCGATCATTTCATCGGCGGCGCGGCGCTCGCGTCCGGCGACAGGCAGGGCGACGTCTTCGACCCGAACAATGGCGGCGTGCAGGCGAAGGTGGGCTTCGGCACCGCCCGGGACCTGGATCGCGCCGTCGCTGCCGCACGCGAGGCCTTCCCCGCCTGGGCGGCGACCAACCCGCAGCGCCGCGCCCGGGTGATGTTCCGGTTCAGGGAGCTGGTCGAGAAGAATATGGAGGATCTCGCCCTCCTCCTCGCCTCCGAGCATGGCAAGGTGGTCGCCGACGCCCGCGGCGACGTGCAGCGCGGGCTCGAGGTGATCGAATTCTCCTGCGGCATCCCGCATGCGCTGAAGGGCGAATATACGCAGGGCGCCGGCCCCGGAATCGACGTCTATTCGATGCGCCAGCCCCTGGGCGTGGTCGCCGGAATCACGCCGTTCAACTTCCCGGCGATGATCCCGATGTGGATGTTCGGCCCGGCCATCGCCTGCGGCAACGCCTTCATCCTCAAGCCCTCCGAGCGCGACCCCTCCGTCCCCGTCCGCCTCGCCGAGCTGATGAAGGAAGCGGGCCTTCCCGACGGCATCCTCCAGGTCGTCCATGGCGACAAGGAGATGGTCGACGCGATCATCGACCATCCCGAGATCAAGGCGATCAGCTTCGTCGGCTCCTCCGACATCGCCCATTATATCTACGCCCGCGGCAACGAGCAGGGGAAGCGCGTCCAGGCCTTCGGCGGCGCCAAGAATCACGGCATCGTCATGCCCGACGCCGATCTCGACATGGTGGTGAACGATCTTGCCGGCGCCGCCTTCGGCTCGGCCGGCGAGCGCTGCATGGCGCTGCCGGTGGTGGTTCCGGTCGGCGAGAAGACCGCCGATGCGCTGCGCGAGAAGCTCATCCCGGCGATCGGGAAATTGCGCGTCGGAGTCTCGACCGATGCCGAAGCGCATTACGGCCCCGTCGTCAGCGCCGCCCACAAGGAGCGGATCGAACATTATATCCAGATGTGCGCCGACGAGGGCGGCGAGCTGGTCGTCGACGGCCGCGGCTTCGCGCTCCAGGGCCATGAGAAAGGCTTCTTCATCGGCCCGACCTTCTTCGACCATGTGAAGCCGAGCTTCCGTTCCTATCAGGAGGAGATTTTCGGCCCCGTCCTGCAGATGGTCCGCGCCGACAGCTTCGAGGAGGCGGTGCGCCTCCCCTCCGAGCACCAGTATGGCAACGGCGTCGCCATCTTCACCCGCAACGGCCACGCCGCGCGCGAGTTCGCGGTCCGGGTCAATGTCGGCATGGTCGGGATCAACGTGCCGATCCCGGTCCCGGTCGCCTATCACACGTTCGGCGGCTGGAAGCGCAGCGGCTTCGGCGACATCGACCAGCACGGGCCCGAAGGCGTGCGCTTCTGGACCAAGATCAAGAAGATCACCCAGCGCTGGCCCGACGGCAGCGTGACTGGGGAGAATGCGTTCGTGATCCCGACGATGGGGTAGAAGCTCCTCCCCGGAACGGGGAGGGGGACCATGCGCAGCATGGTGGAGGGGGGTTCGTGCCAGGTGCTGAGCCCCCTCCACCGCGCTATGCGCGGTCCCCCTCCCCGTTCCGGGGAGGATTTAGTAAGGGCCTTGCATGACCCAGTTCGACCTCACCGACGAGCAGCGCCAGATCCAGGAGATGGCGCGGCAATTCACGGCCGACGCGATCACGCCCCACGCGGCGGAGTGGGACGAGAAGCATATCTTCCCGCGCGACACGATCCGGCAGGCGGGCGAGCTCGGCTTCGGCTCGGTCTACATTTCCGGGGAATCGGGCGGCATCGGCCTCGGCCGGCTCGAGGCGGCCCTGATCATGGAGGCGATGGCCTATGGCTGCCCCTCCACCTCGGCCCTCATCTCGATCCACAATATGGCGAGCTGGATGATCGACCGCTTCGGCTCGGCGGCGGTGAAGGAGAAATATCTCCCTTCGCTGGTGACGATGGAGACGATGGCCTCCTATTGCCTCACCGAGCCGAGCTCCGGCTCGGACGCGGGCGCGCTCAGGGCGAAGGCGGTGAAGGACGGCGATTCCTATATCGTCTCCGGCTCCAAGGCGTTCATTTCGGGCGGCGGCGAGAATGACGTCTACGTCGTCATGGCCCGCACCGGGCAGGACGGGCCGAAGGGCATTTCCTGCCTCGTCGTCGAGAAGGACATGCCCGGCGTCAGCTTCGGCGCGCAGGAGAGGAAGCTCGGCTGGCATTCCCAGCCGACCGCCCAGGTCAATTTCGACGAGGTGCGGGTGCCGGCGGAGAATCTCGTCGGCGGCGAGGGCGAGGGCTTTCGAATCGCGATGATGGGCCTCGACGGCGGCCGGATCAACATCGGCGCCTGCTCGCTCGGCGGCGCCCAGCGCTGCCTCGACGAGGCGATCAAATACACCAAGGAACGCAAGCAATTCGGCAATCCGATCGCCGATTTCCAGGCGACCCAATTCACCCTCGCCGACATGGAGACCGAGCTGCAGGCCGCCCGCACCCTCCTCTATGCGGCGGCGGTCAAGGTCACCGAGAATGCGCCCGACAAGACCCGCTTCGCCGCCATGGCCAAGCGGCTGGCGACCGACACCGGCTCGTCGGTGGTCGACCGGGCGCTCCAGCTCCACGGCGGCTACGGCTATCTGATGGACTATCCGATCGAGCGCTTCTGGCGGGACCTGCGCGTCCATTCGATCCTGGAAGGCACCAACCAGATCATGCGCGTGATCGTCGCCCGGGACCTGCTGCGGCAATGATCCTGTGCGCGCGCAACCCACAGTCCCGCTCGAGCGAGTCAGTATGACCTTCGACGTCATCACCCGCGTCGACGGGAGGGTCGGCCGCATCCGCCTCGACCGGCCCAAGGCGATCCATGCCCTCACCAAGGACATGTGCAGCGCGATGATCGCGGCCCTGATCGACTGGCGCGGGCGGCCGGATGTCGAGGCAATGATGCTCGATCATGCCGAGGGCCGCGGCTTCTGCGCGGGCGGCGACGTGGTGATGATCGCGAAGAGCGGCGCCGGCGACGGGTCGGAGGCGCGGGCCTTCTTCCACGAGGAATATCGGCTCAACCACCTGCTCTTCACTTATGCCAAGCCGACCATTGCCTTCATGGACGGAATCACCATGGGCGGCGGAGTCGGCATCTCCCAGCCCTGCCGCTACCGAGTCGCCACCGAGAATACGCGCTTCGCCATGCCCGAGACGGCGATCGGCCTGTTCCCCGACGTCGGCGGCGGCTGGTATCTCTCGCGCCTGCCGGGGCGCACCGGTGTCTTTCTCGCGCTCACGGGCGCGCGCCTGGACGGCGCCGAGTGCCTGGAGCTGGGCCTCGCCACGCACTTCGTTTCGTCTCTCGCTCTCGACGACCTCAAGGCCCGGATCGTCGCCGATCCCGGGCAGATCGAAGCCTTGCTCGACGCGTTCGGCACCACGCCGCCGCCGGCGCGCATCGCCGAGAACAGGAAACGGATCGACCGGCTGTTCGCCGCCGAGGATTACGAGGATATCCTCGCCGCTCTGGAAGCCGACGGATCTGAGTGGGCGGAGAAGGAGCTCGCAACGCTCCGCGCGAAAAGCCCGCAAGCCTGCAAGGTGTCGCTGCGCATTATCTATGACGGCGCGCGCGTCGATGATTTCGCGCACGAGATGAAGCAGGAATATGCAGTGGCGAGCCGGGTCGTGCAGCGCCACGATTTCGTCGAGGGCGTGCGCGCCCTGCTGGTCGACAAGGACAATCGGCCCCATTGGGACCCGCCGACTCCGGAAGGCGTGACTCAGCATCTGATCGACACGATCTTCGCGCCGCTGCCGCCGGGAGCGGAATGGACGCCGCTTTAGCCTGGCACGTCACCCCGGACTTGATCCGGGGTCCCAGCGGGTGAAGAGCGCTGGATCCCTTTCTGTCCTGGGATCCCGGCCTTCGCCGGGATGACGAGGTGAAATGATGAACTATGAAAACGTCCTGGTCGAGCGACACGGCGCGGTCACCCTGATCACGCTCAACCGGCCGAAGGCGCTCAACGCGCTGAACAGCGCGGTGCTGCGCGAGTTGATCCATGCCTTCGCCGCCTACGATGCCGACGACAGCCAGCATTGCGCCCTGCTCACCGGCAGCGAGCGCGCCTTCGCCGCCGGTGCCGACATCAAGGAGATGTCGAGCCGGGGCTTCGCGGACATGTATGCGTCCAACTTTTTCGCCGGCTGGGAGCAGGTGACGGCGACCCGCAAGCCCTGGATCGCGGCGGTGGCCGGCTATGCGCTCGGCGGCGGCTGCGAGGTCGCGATGATGGCGGACTTCATCATCGCGGCCGACACGGCCCAGTTCGGCCAGCCCGAGATCAAGCTCGGAGTGACGCCGGGCATGGGCGGCTCCCAGCGCCTCACCCGCGCCGTCGGCAAGGCCAAGGCGATGGAGATGTGCCTGACCGGCCGGATGATGGGCGCCGAGGAAGCGGAACGCTGCGGGTTGG
This sequence comes from Allosphingosinicella sp., assembly GCA_036273615.1. Classification (GTDB taxonomy): domain Bacteria; phylum Pseudomonadota; class Alphaproteobacteria; order Sphingomonadales; family Sphingomonadaceae; genus Allosphingosinicella. The sequence goes on from DASUHH010000039.1 coordinate 4,650, forward strand.
TCGCCCGCGTGGTCCCGGCGGATAATTTGCTCGACGAGGCGCTTGCGACGGCCGAGGCGATCGCAGGCATGGCGCCGCTGGCCGCGATCGCGACCAAGGAGATGGTCAACGCCGCCTTCGAGACGGGGCTCGCCCAGGGGATCGTCTTCGAGCGGCGGCTGTTCCATGGCCTGTTCGGCACCGAGGACCAGAAGGAAGGAATGAGCGCCTTCGTCGACAAGAGGAAGGCGGAGTGGACGGGGCGATAACCACCCGTCATCCCGGCGGAGGCCGGGATCTCAGGGCGGAAAGGGCGCAGGAGCAAGGCCTCGCCGGGACCCCGGCCTTCGCCAGGGTGACGTGAAGGAAGAGAGTGAACTATGGCACGGATCGCATTCATCGGGCTTGGAAATATGGGCGGCGGGATGGCCGCGAATCTGGTCAAGGCAGGGCATGACGTCACCGCCTTCGATCTTTCCGAAGCGGCGCTCGACAAGGCGAGGAAGAATGGCTGCACCCTCGCCAGATCCGCCGCCGACGCGGTGGGCGACGCCGAAGCGGTGGTCACCATGCTCCCCGCCGGCAAGCATGTGCGCGAGGTCTATGAATCGAGCGTCCTCGGCCAGGCGCTGACCACCGCCATCCTGATCGACTGCTCGACCATCGACGTCGCCACCGCGCGCGAGGAGATCCAGAAGGCCGACGCCGCCGGCTACAGGATGGTCGACGCCCCGGTCTCGGGCGGAATCGCGGCCGCGGATGCGGGCACCCTCACCTTCATGGCCGGCGGCAGCGACGCGGCGTTCGAGCGTGCCCGGCCGATCCTGGAGAAGATGGGCAAGGCCGTGATCCATGCCGGCGGGCCCGGTGCCGGCCAGGCGGCCAAGATCTGCAACAACATGCTGCTCGGCGCCTCGATGATCGCGACCTGCGAATCGTTCGTCCTCGCCCGGAAGCTCGGCCTCGATCCGCAGACCTATTTCGACATCGCCTCCAAGGCGTCGGGCCAATGCTGGTCGATGACCTCTTATTGTCCGGTTCCGGGCGTCGGTCCGCAGACGCCGGCCGACCGCGATTATGAGGGCGGCTTCGCGGCGGCTTTGATGCTGAAGGATCTGCGCCTCGCCATGGGGGCAGCGCAGAGCGTCGACGCCTACACGCCGATGGGCGCGGAGGCGGAGACGCTTTACGCCCGCTTCGCGGAGAGCCTCGGCGGCGCCGGCAAGGATTTTTCGGCGATCATCAGGATGATCGACGATAGCTGGACCGCCCGCTAGCGCGGCGGCGCTCCTCGATCGGCCCGTGCCGCGCGGCCATGTCGCCGGCGAAACCGAAGGCGCCGCGCTCGGCGGACGGCAATTTCGCCGGGCCGCCGCGGCGGATGAGATCGGCGACGCAGCGTCCGGCGGCCCTGCCGTCCCACAGCGCCGGGCAGCGGACCGGCCGCGGCGATTTGAGCGCCGTTTCCAGCTCCAGCGCCAGAGTCTCGGGCTTGACCAGGCGGTTGGTGCCTTCGTCGATCGTCACCGGCCGCTCGGTATTGTCGCGCAGGGTCAGGCAGGGGATGCCGAGATAGGTCGTCTCCTCCTGGACGCCGCCGCTGTCGGTGATCGCCGCCGCCGCCCCGGTGACGAGGCTCATGAATCGGACATAGGACATCGGCTCGACCAGCGTCACGCCTGCGCGGGCGAGGCGGCTGTCGAGCAGAGCCCGGTGCAGGGTCTTCGCCGTGCGCGGATGGACCGGGAAGACGAGCGGCAGCGTCCGCTGCGCCTCGATCAGGGCGTCGGCCAGGCGGAAGAGCTGGGCCGGATCGTCGACGTTGGACGGCCGGTGGAGGGTCACGACGCCATAGCCGCCGCGCTCGAGCTTCATCTCGCCCGGAACGTCGGCCGCCTCGATCGCGGGTCGGACCAGCTCGAAGCTGTCGATCATGATGTTGCCGACGCGGCTGATTCGGGATTTGGCGACGCCTTCGGCCAGCAGATTGTCGTCCGCGTCGGGCGAAGGCGTCCACAGCACGTCCGAAAGCTGGTCGGTGACGAGCCGGTTCAGTTCCTCGGGCATGGTCCGGTCGCGGCTCCTGAGGCCGGCTTCGAGATGGACGACCGGGATTCCGAGCTTGGCCCCGGTCAGCGCGCAGGCGGCGGTCGAGTTGACGTCGCCGACGACCACCAGCCAGTCGGGCCGGTCGGCGAGCGCCACTTTCTCATAGGCGACGATCACGCCGCCGGTCTGCTGTGCATGGCTGCCGGAACCGATGCCGAGGTGGAAATCGGGCGGCGGCAGCTTCAAATCGGCGAAGAAGGCGTCCGACATGTTCGAATCGTAATGCTGGCCGGTATGGACCAGCAAAGGCGTGAAGCCGGGCTCCCCCGCGAGCGCGTGCCAGAGCGGCGCGACCTTCATGAAATTGGGCCGCGCGGCGGCGACGAGATGGATGCGCTGGGCCATGGCCGCCGCCATAGCCCGCAAGGTTTAACAGAGCGTGTGGCGCGGCCGAGCCAGCCGGCGTCAAACTCTCAACGTCGCCTCAATGCTTGTCGACGACCCGGCGCGCCGACGGCACCTGGCCGTTGATCCCCATGGTCGAGGCGTCGGGCAGATTGTCGGTCAGGATCAGGCAGTCGCCCTGGAATCGCGGCTTGTTGCAGATCTGCCATTTCTCGCCCGGATAGAGGGCGATGCTGCGTATGTTCCAGTCGGTGTGGATGAACGTATTGTCGCGATCGACCGTATAATTGTCGCCGTTGAAATTGGTGTCCTGGTAGAGGATCAGCTCGCCCTGGCGGGCCGGCGAATCCTTCTTGTCGGCCGCGCTCGCGCCAGTCGCGAGCAAGGCGGCGGCCATGGCGGTCATCATGAGAGCTTTCATCGGCTTCATCCCCTCTATTGCCGTGGAAGCCCTTAGATAACAGGCTGATCCCGAAAGGAAACAGCCAAGCGCCTGCTCAACGGGAGGCGAGCAATGCGTCGACCGCGCGGCGCCAGCCGTCGAGACGATCACGGCGGGCCGCGTCCGCCATGGCGGGCGCGAAGCGGCGGACGGCGCCGCGCATCGCCGCCGCCTCGCCGAGGCCGCGATAGAGGCCGCAACCCGTCGCCGCGAGCATCGCCGCGCCGAGCGCGGTCGTCTCGACGAAATCGGGCCGCTCGACGTCGAGGACGAGCATGTCGGCCAGATCCTGGGCAAGCCAGTCGTTTGACGCCATGCCGCCGTCGATCCGCAGCAGCCGCCAGGGGGCGCCGTCGGCGGCGAAGGCCTGCATGAGATCGTGCGTCTGATGTGCCATCGCCTCCAGGGCCGCGCGGACGAGATGGGCGCGGCCGGTCGCGAAGCTGAGCCCGGAGATTGCGGCGCGGGCATGCGGCCGCCAATAAGGCGCGCCAAGCCCGCTATGCGCCGGCACGATCTGGACGCCGCCGCTGTCGGGGATGGAGCGGGCGAGCGTCTCGCTCTCCGCCGCGGCGTGGATCAGGCCAAGCGAGTCGCGCAGCCATTTGATCAAGCTTCCGGCAACGAAAACAGAGCCTTCCAGAGCATAGCTGCGAACACTTCCGAGCTGCCAGGCAATGGTGGAGAGCAGGCGGTTGCGGCTGGTCCGCAATTCTTCGCCGCTATTGGTGAGGACGAAGGCGCCGGTGCCGTAGGTCGCCTTGGTGTCGCCGGGCGAGAGGCAGGCCTGGCCGATCGAAGCCGCCTGCTGGTCTCCGGCGAGACCGGCGACCGCAATCGGCCGGCCGAAATGTTCGGGAAGCGTCTCTCCGAACCGACCCGCGCAATCGACGATCTCCGGCAGCGTCCCGCGCTTCACCCCCCAAAGGTCGAGCAGATCGTCGTCCCAGACGCCCCGGCCGATGTCCATCAAGGCGGTGCGCGAGGCGTTGGTCGCGTCGGAAATATGGAGGCCCCCGGTCAGGCGGAAGACGAGCCAGGATTCGATCGTGCCGACGCACAGATCCTCGCCCGCTTCGCCGAGCTGCGGCCAATGGTCGAGCGCCCAGGCGATCTTCGAGGCGCTGAAATAGGGGTCGAGCAGCAGGCCGGTCTTCGCCTGGACCATCGGCTCGTGCCCCGCCTCGCGCAGCCTGTCGCAGGCGGCGGCGGTGCGGCGGTCCTGCCAGACGATGGCCGGCGCGAGCGCCCTCCCCGTCCGCCGGCTCCAGAAGGCGATCGTCTCGCGCTGGTTGGTGATTCCGATGGCGGCGATCCGGTCCGCGCCGCCGCCTTGCGCCGCCGCCGCTTGCGCGCAGGCGAGGCTTTCGGCCCAGATCTCCTCGGCATCATGTTCGAGCCAGCCGGCCCGCGGAACATGTTGCGCCAGCTCCCGCTGCGCCATCGCGACGCAGGCGCCGTCCGCCCCGAACAGCATCGCGCGCGTGCTGGTCGTGCCTTCGTCGATGACGAGCAGGAGATCGCCGGCCATAGGCCGTTGTTCCCATAGTTGGGCGGGCCTTGTCGAGGCGCCGAACTCCCGCAAGGGTTTGCTCCGCGCTCTTCCCCACGGCCGCGAAACTCCGTTACACCCCGATCGTGGACAGCTACGACCTCCTCATCGTCGGCGGCGGCATCAACGGGTGCGCGATCGCGCGCGACGCTTCGATCCGGGGGGCGTCGGTGCTGCTGGTCGAGAAGGACGATCTTGCCGGCCATACCAGCTCGGCTTCGTCCAAATTGATCCATGGCGGGCTTCGCTATCTCGAATATGGCCAGATCCGCCTCGTCCGCGAGGCGCTGGAGGAAAGGGAGATCCTGCTCCGGACCGCGCCGCATATCGTCCGGCCGCTGCTTTTCGTCCTTCCGCACGGGCGCCACATGCGGCCGCAATGGATGATCCGCGCCGGACTCCTCGCCTACGACCTGCTCTCGATCCGCGGCAGCCTGCCGCGCTCGCGCCGGGTGTGGCGCGACCGGCCGGCGCTCCAGGCGCCGCTCAAGGACCGCCGCCGCCTGCTCACTTATTGGGACGCCTCGACCGACGACAGCCGGCTGACGGTGCTGAACGCCGTCGACGCGGCCGAGAATGGCGCCGAGATCCGGACCCGCACCGCTCTTCGGGAGGCGAGCCGGGAAGGCGACGCCTGGCGCGCGGAGCTGTCGGACGACCGAATCGTCGCCGCCCGTGCCATCGTCAATGCCGGCGGCCCCTGGGTGTCGGACGTGCTCGCCCGCCTCGGCCAGACCAGCCGCGACCGCGCGCGGCTCGTCAAGGGCAGCCATATCGCCGTCCCGAAACTCTGGGACGGCGACCATGCCTATATCCTTCAGCAGCCGGACGGACGCGTCGTCTTCGCGATGCCGTTCGAAGCCGAGTTCACCCTGATCGGCACCACCGACGTCCCGGTGCGGCGGCCGGAGGATGCGCGGATCTCGGAGGAGGAGATACGCTATCTCTGCGAGGCGGCGGACCGCTATTTCAACCGCCAGGTCGTGCCGGCGGACGTGGTGTGGCGTTATTCGGGAATCCGCGCCCTGTATGACGACGGCCACAAGGATGCGAAGGCGGTGACGCGTGATTATCATCTCGAGCTGGAGCCGCATCCCGGCCCGAAACTGCTCTCGGTCTTCGGCGGCAAGATCACCACCGCCCGGGCGCTCGCCAAGAAGGCGGTCGACATGCTCGGAATCGAGGGCCGCCGCTCGACGGGCTGGAAGATGCTGCCCGGCGGCGACCTCTATCCCGACTTCCTCAAATGGCTGGACGGCCTGTCCGAATGGCTTCCGGCGCCGACCGTGCTGCGCATGTCCCGCGCCTATGGGACTCGGCTCAAGGATCTGATCGGCGATGCGGACAGCCCCGGCGATCTCGGCCGCCATTATGGCGCCGGCCTTTACGAGCGCGAGGTCCAATGGCTGGTCGAGCATGAGTTTGCGCGCACGGCGGAGGATTTGCTGTGGCGGCGGTCGAAGCTCGGCCTGCACATGAGCGACGCGGAGACGAAGGCGCTGGCGAAAAGGATGGGCGGCCACGCTTGAGGCACCGGGCCGCGCGCCCTAACGAGGGCGCATGAACTTCATCGCGCGCATCCTCCTGCTCGGCTCGGGCGAGCTGGGCAGGGAATTCACCATCTCGGCGAAGCGGCTCGGTGCCTATGTGATCGCCTGCGATTCCTATGCGGGCGCTCCGGCCATGCAGATGGCGGATGAGGCGGAAGTCTTCCCGATGCTCGACGGCGACCGATTGCGCGAAATCATCGCGAAGCACCGGCCCGATTATGTCGTGCCCGAGGTCGAGGCGATCCGCACCGAGGTGCTGCGGGAGATCGAGGCGGCGGGCACGATCGTCATCCCCTCCGCGCGGGCGACGATGATGACGATGAACCGCGACAGCATTCGCGCCCTCGCCGCCGAGGAGCTGGGCCTCAGGACGTCGCTCTACCGTTTCGCCGAGAGCCTCGCGGAAGTGGAGGAGGCCGCGCGCCATATTGGCCTTCCCTGCGTGGTGAAGCCGGTCATGTCCTCCTCCGGCAAGGGCCAGATGAACGTCGACCGGGCGGAAAACCTGCCGGTCGCCTGGGATTATGCGGTCGCCAACATGCGCGGCGACCGGGCGCGGGTGATCGTCGAGGCGTTCGTCCGCTTCGACTTTGAGATCACCCTGCTCACGATCCGCACGAAGGACGGCGTGATCTTCTGCCCGCCGATCGGCCACCGCCAGGATCGCGGCGATTATATGGAAAGCTGGCAGCCGATTCCCATGTCGGCGCGGGCGCTCGCCGACGCGCAGGAGATGGCGCGCAAGGTGGTCGACAATCTCGGCGGCTTCGGGATTTTCGGAGTCGAATTCTTCGTCGCCGGCGACGAAGTGATCTTCTCCGAGCTGTCGCCGCGCCCGCACGATACCGGCATGGTCACCCTGCTTTCGCAGAATCTGTCCGAATTCGACCTTCACGCCCGCGCCGTGCTCGGCCTGCCGATCACCCATATCGACCTTCGCTATCCCGCCGCCGCCTCGGCGGTGATCCTCGCCGGCGAGGAGGCCGCGCATTTCCGCTACGAGGGCCTTGCCGACGCGCTCGCCCTCGGCGGCCTCGGCGGCGAGGTCGACGTCCGCATCTTCGGCAAGCCGGTCACCCGCCGCCACCGCCGCATGGGCGTCGCCTTGGCGTCGGGCGAAACGGTCGCGGAAGCGCGGGCGCGGGCCATGCAGGCGGCCGGCGCGGTCGGGATCGTCACGATTCCGGATTAAGCGCCCGTCGCGAGGCGGAAAATCGACAGCGGTTTCGAGTCCGATCCATTGCTTTTTGCAATCCACTTGGCTAAGGACTCGCCGCGCATCCCTGGGGGACAAAAGGGAGCGATTTCATACATTTGCCTGGAGGATTCCTGTGAAGAAGAGCCTAGCCTTCGCCGTTTCCGCTTTCGCGCTCGCCGCCGCCGCTCCCGCCGTCGCGCAGGAACGACAGGCCTGCATCGACGACAGCTGCACGATCGCCTCCCTTTTCGGACAGGCGTCCGCCGGCGGCGCCGACGACGAAGCCAGCGTGCCGCTCCATTACGGCACCTGGGGCTTCGACACGTCGGGCATGGACCGCTCGGTAAAGCCGGGCGACGACTGGTTCGACTTCGTCAACGGCACCTGGGCGAAGCACACGACGATCCGCCCCGACCGCACCTCCGAAGGCGCGTTCATCAATCTGCGCGACCTGTCCGAGATCCGGGTCCATAAATTGCTCGAAGGCTATCGCATCGACGACACCGCCCATCCCGACCGGATGAAGGCGGCGATCTTCTACCAGGGCTATATGGACGAGCCGGCGATCGAGAAGCTCGACGCCGCGCCGCTCAAGCAGCGCCTCGCCCCGATCGAGGCCGCGACCAGCAAGGAAGAGCTGGCCCGGATCATGGGCCGTTCGGTCGGCGGCTTCGGCGCCAGCCTGTTCGGCCCCGGCGTCAACGACGATGCGAAGAATCCGGACGTCTATGCGCTGTCGCTGCGCGAGGGCGGCCTTGGCCTGGGCGACCGCGAGCTCTATCTCGATGCCAAGTTCAAGCCGCAGGTCGAGCGCTACCAGGCCTATGTCGCCCAGATGCTCGGCCTCGCCGGCTGGCCCAATCCGGAGGCTGCCGCGGCGGCCGTGGTCGGGTTCGAGACCAGGCTCGCCCAGGCGCACTGGACCCGCGCCCAGAATCGCGACCGCGACAAGACCTACAATCCGATGTCGCTGGCCGAGCTCGAGACGATGGCGCCCGGCTTCCCCTGGGCCGCTTTCTGGCAGGCGGCCGATCTCGGCGACGGCAAGCGCGTGATCGTCGTCCAGAACACGGCCTTCCCGAAGATCGCCCAGATCTTCGCCGACACCGATCTCGACACGCTGAAGGCGTGGGAGGCGTTCCGTCTCACCGACGAGCTCTCGCCTTTGCTCTCGAAGCGCTTCGACGATGCCAATTTCGAGTTTCGCGGCCATTTCCTGAACGGCCAGCCCGAGCAGCGCGAGCGCTGGAAGCGGGCCGTCGGCTTCACCGAGCGCGCGATCGGCGAGGGGATCGGCCGCGACTATGTCGCCCTCTATTTCCCGCCCGAATCCAAGGCGAAGATGGAGCAGCTCGTCGGGAACCTGCGCACCGCCTTGGCCGGCCGCATCCGCAACCTCAGCTGGATGGGCCCGGAGACCAAGGAGCAGGCGCTCGCCAAGCTCGCCCATTTCACCGTCAAGGTCGGCTATCCGACCAAGTGGCGCGACTATGGCGCGCTCCAGCCGGTGCCGGGCGACCTCGTCGGCAATGCCGAGCGCGCCCAGCGCTACGAGTGGAATTATCGCCGAGTCCGGCTCGGCGGCCCGGTCGACAAGACCGAATGGGGCATGACTCCGCAGACGGTGAACGCTTATTACAATTCCACCCGCAACGAGATCGTCTTCCCGGCCGCGATCCTGCAGCCGCCCTTCTTCGATCCCAAGGCCGACATGGCGGTCAATTACGGCGCGATCGGCGGCGTGATCGGCCATGAGATCAGCCACGGCTTCGACGACCAGGGCCGCAAGTCCGACGGCAACGGCGTGCTTCGCGACTGGTGGACGGCGGCGGACGCGTCCAAGTTCCAGGTCCAGGCCGACCGGCTCGGCGCCCAGTATGAAGCCTATGATTTCTCCGATCTGCCGAACATGCACATCAACGGCAAGGCGACGATGGGCGAGAATATCGGCGATCTCGGCGGAATCTCGATCGCGCTCGACGCCTATCACGCCTCGCTGAACGGCAAGCCGGCGCCGGTGATCGGCGGCTTCACCGGCGACCAGCGCGTCTTCCTCGGCTGGGGCCAGGTGTGGCGGACCGAGCAGAGGCCGCAGGCTTTGCGCCAGCAACTGGTCAGCGATCCCCACTCGCCGGGCCAGATCCGCGCCGTCGCGCCTTTGCGCAACGTCGACGCCTGGTACAAGGCCTGGGACGTCAAGCCGGGCGACAAGCTCTACATCCCGCCCGACCAGCGCGTGCGCATCTGGTAGGCGGAAGGGCCGGAAAAGGAACGGCCGCCGGTCGCCCGGCGGCCGTTTCGCCATCTTCGGGCCGGATTTAAAAAAGGCCAGCTATCCCGTTGGGGAAGCTGGCCTTTAGGCTTTCGGATCGACTGCGTTCCAGCGCATCCGATGCGAGAGCTGGTGGGCGTGGCAAGGATTGAACTTGCGACCCCTGCGATGTCAACACAGTGCTCTACCACTGAGCTACACGCCCACGCGGGCTGCCATGTAGCGAGCGCTCCCGCACCGCGCAACCCGCTCGTCGCGGGTTCGATCGGAGGGCGATGACAAGCCCGCCGGCCTGTGCGATGCAAGGGGTCGGGGAGAAAATCGATGGCATCCATTCTCGCGAGCCTGCTCCTGATCGCCGCGGCGCAGCCGGCGTCCGGCCCCGCTCCCGCCAATGGCGATGCCGCCGCCGTGGCGGCGGCCTGCGGCGGCGAGATCTACGACGCCGACATCGCCAGGATGAGCAAGGCCGCGCTGGCCGCGCGCCTCGCCTGCTTCACCCGGGAGGCGGCGAACGGGCTCAACCGCCAGCTGCCGCAAAGGATCGACAAGGCGACTCTGCTCCAGCGCGTCAGCGCGGAGGGCACCACGCTCACCTATCATTACAGCGTCGACCTGCTCAGCTCGGAGCTCAAGCCGGGAGCGCTGGACGCGTTCAAGCCCAACGTCATCGCGAAGGTCTGCGCGGCCACCGATATGCGCCGGATCATCTCGATCGGCGGCTCGTACCGCTACATCTGGCTCGACCGCAACGGCGTGACCCTCGGCGATCTGGTCGTGTCGAGCTGCTGAGGCCGCTATAGCCGGCCGTGCTGGTCCTCGGTCTGGAACAGGCGATCCACCTCGGCGACGAGGTCGCGCAGGTGGAAGGGCTTGGAGAGGATCTTGGCGGAGGGCGCGGCCTTGCCCGCCTTCAGCGCCACCGCGGCGAAGCCGGTGATGAACATCACCCGCATCTCGGGCGCGATCGCCGCCGCTTTCTGGGCAAGCTCGATCCCGTCCATCTCCGGCATGACGATGTCGGTGAGGAGGAGGTCGAACAATTCACTCTCGAGCAAGGGCAGAGCCGCGGTGCCGCGGTCGACCGCGACCACCTGATAGCCCGACCGTTCGAGCGCGCGGGCGAGATAGGTCCGCATCGACTCATCGTCTTCCGCCAGCAGGATCCTGATCATCGCGCCCCTCGCTGCCGCCGTGCGCCCGCGGCCTCCATCCGCCCTCTATGCCGGAACCGGAGGGCCTTTTCCAGCGCGGGAGCGGCCCGGAACCCCCTGAAAGCCCCGACAAGCCGATTGCGTGCCAAAAGCGGACTACTTACCGTGAAAAGGCAAATGGCCGACTCGTCCCGCCAGCCGCCTTTCCGCCGACTCGGCCCGCTCCGGCCGGATTCGCCGGTCGTGCTCTCCGTGCCCCATGCCGGGCGCGCTTATTCCGATGCCCTGCTCGCCGCCGCCCGGCTGCCGCGCCGCCGGCTCGAAATGCTCGAGGACCGGCTGGTCGACCGGCTGATCTGGCGCGCGGTCGCCGCCGGGGCCGTCGCGATCGTCGCCGATGCGCCGCGCGCCGAGATCGACCTCAATCGGGACGAGCGCGAGCTCGACCCGGCGCTCATCGTGCCGCGGCCGCAAAGGTCGGAGCTGTTCGAATCGGCGCGCACTCGCGGCGGCCTCGGCCTGGTGCCGGACCGGATCGCCGGCGCCGGCCCGATCTGGCGGCAGCGCCTGTCGGCGGAGGAATTGGCGCGGCGGGTGGAGACGATCCACCGCCCCTATCATGAAGCGGTCGAGGCGGCGCTGGCGGAGGCGCGCCAGGATTTCGGAATCGCAATCCTGCTCGATTGCCATTCGATGCCGCCGCGGGGCGCCGGCGCCGCCTCGATCGTGCTCGGCGACCGCCACGGCGCCAGCAGCGCGCCGGAGCTGACCGAGGTGGCGGAGCGGGTCGCGAGCGACGCCGGCTTCGCGGTCGTCCGCAACGCGCCTTATGCCGGCGGCCATGTCACCGAGCGCCATGGCCGGCCGGCCGTGAACGTCCACGCGCTCCAGATCGAGATCGACCGCGCCCTCTATCTGGGCCCCGATCTGCGCACCCCGGGGTCCGGCTTCGACGCCGTCTCGCGACTGATCGCGTCGGTGGCGGAGGCTCTGGCCCGCCAGGCGCTCGAGCCTCCGCAGGCGATCGCTGCGGAATAGGCCGCTTCCCAACGAAAAAGACCACCCCACGCGAGCGCGGGGTGGCCAGGTTCAGGGAGGAAACGCCCGATGGGGCGTTAACGCGCCGGGCAAAGGGGGGTGCTCGACGCGTCGATCCCGACATAGGAAAGAGCTAAGGGCTTTCAAGGGGACGGGAATTCCCCCCCAAGGGAGGGGTGATCACCGCGCCCGATAGACGAAGGGCGCCATGCGGCCGAGAATCTGCCGCTGCCCCTGGAGCAGATGCTTCAGCGCGCCAAGGATGTGGAGGGCGACCAGCACCAGCATCGTCCAGCCGAGGAAGACGTGGACCGTGTCCCACAAATCGTGCGCGTCGTCGCCGCGGGCGATCGGAAGCGCCGGGACGTTGAACAGGCCGAACCAGCTCACCGGCTTGCCGCCGGTCGAGATCAGAAGCCAGCCGCTCAGCGGCAAGGCGATGAGCATGAAATAGAAGGTCCAGTGGGTGGCGCGCGCGAGACCCACCTCCCATCTCTTCATCGCCGCATCGTAAGGCGGCGGACGATGGCCGAGCCGCCACGCCAGGCGCAGCAGGGTCAGAGCGAGGACGGTGAGCCCGATCGCCTTGTGATAGAAGAGCATCGAAGCGCGAACCGGCTTCGACATGTCCTCGTGGAAGATGCCGAGATAGAGGTTGGTGAGGACCAGGATCGCGATGATCCAGTGGAGCAGGATGGCGACGCGCGAATAATGCGCCGCGTTCAGGTTCCCGATCCCGGCCGTTGCCATCAGGCGTTGCCGACCTTTATGCCCCCGGCGGAGAAGCCGGGAACGGGCGGGCCCTTGCCCTGCTCCACCTGCTTGGTGAAGATGTCGCGCATCAGCTGCATCGAGAAGAGATGGGCGATGATGAGCGGGAGCATCCCGTTCTGGTTCATCTTGCGAAGCTCGTCGCCGCGAAGGTCGCGTACCTTCTCCTCGTTGACCATCGAGAAGCCGCGATAGACGACCGGCTCGGCCGCGCCCGGCGCCTGGATCGACACCTCGCCGTCCATCAGCAGCTCCATCTCCTTCAATTCCTTCATGAACTGGACGGTGCGCTGGGCGGAAAGCTCGAACTCCTCGCAGAATTTGAGGATGTTGTTGGTCGCCTCGCTCGGCTTGTCGCCCTCGAAGAGCGGGATTCCCTCCTCGAAATCGCCGACCAGGCCGCTGGTCGGATCGAAGCAGAGCGACAATTCCTGCGCGTCGGGCGCGAGCCGGGCGAGCATGAACGGATAGCGGCGGACATAGGCGGGGACATAGGTCTCGCCGAGCAGCTTGCCGTCCTCGTCGACGAAGACGTTGACGCCCTCGTTGAGGCCCATCAGCGCCAGCGGCAGCGAGGTTTCGCCGACCGAGAAGATGATCGGGCAATGGCGCTGGACCGAGATGAACTCGTCGAGCGTGATCGGGATGGCATGGACGCCGCTGAGGAACGGCGCCCGGTCGCTGGGGCGGCTCTTGTAATTGCCGTGGGTCGCGCTCGAGAGCGGCTCGAGGTCGCCGTAGAAAATCGGCAGGGCATTGGCCGGCGGCTGGCTCGCCATGGGTCTTTCGTCTCCGTCTGATCGTCTGGAAGCGGCCGCCGAGGGGCCGCCGATGCGGGGGCAACCTCTATGGGCGAAACGGGATTTCCGCAAGTGGCCCGACCCTGAAGCGGGCCCGATTTGGCTCCGCCGGCGACAGCGGCTAGGTTGCCGCGCCGAACAGGGGGTTCAGCGGATGTTCAAGCGTCGGGCGGGAAGGCCGCCGCGATGAGTTCGAAAAGCCTCATGAAGGCCGCCGGAGCGCTCGCCCCCTTGCTTCTGCTCGGGGCGGCCGCGCCGGCCGCGCCGCCGCCGCGTTACGGCCAGGTGATCGTGCACGAGCAGATCTACATCCGGGTCACCCAGAGCGGCCAGTCCGAAGCGCCGGTGCCGGTCCGCTGGAAGGAGGGCAAGGGCCCGAAATGCGTACCGCAGCGGATGATCGCCGGCTATGCGGTCGTCGCGCCGGCGAGCGTCGATTTCTTCCTGCGCGACAATCGCCGCCTGCGCGCCCGGCTCGACAGCTCCTGCCCCGCCCTCGATTATTATCGCGGCTTCTACATCAAGCCCAATCCGGACGGGATGATCTGCGCCGACCGCGACATCATCCGCTCGCGCATGGGCGGCGAATGCGGGATCGACAAGTTCCGCACGCTGAAGGCGAAACGGGGACGCTAAAACCGCAACCTTGCTTGACTTTCCGCCCCTGCTGGGGTGAAGCCCGGCCCCAAAGAGGCGGCGGCATCAATCGCCACATCTCCGGACAGACTCATGAGCTTTGCCGATCTCGGCCTTTCCGACGAATTGCTCCGCGCCGTTGAGGAAGCGGGCTATACCGAGCCGACGCCGATCCAGCGCCAGGCGATCCCGTCGGTGCTGATGAATCGCGACCTGATCGGAATCGCCCAGACCGGCACCGGAAAGACGGCCGGCTTCGTGCTTCCGATGATCGATATCCTCGCCCAGGGCCGCAGCCGCGCGCGCATGCCGCGCTCGCTGATCCTCGAGCCGACCCGCGAGCTCGCCGCCCAGGTCGCCGAGAATTTCGAGAAATATGGCAAGCACCACAAGCTCTCCATGGCGCTCCTGATCGGCGGAGTCTCGATGGGCGACCAGCAGAAGGCGCTCCAGAAAGGAGTCGACGTCCTCATCGCAACGCCCGGGCGGCTGATGGACCTGTTCGAGCGCGGCAACATATTGCTCACCGGCTGCAACCTGCTCGTCATCGACGAGGCGGACCGGATGCTCGACATGGGCTTCATCCCCGACATCGAGCAGATCTGCTCGAAGCTGCCGCCCAACCGCCAGACCCTGCTCTTCTCGGCGACGATGCCGGCGCCGATCAAGAAGCTCGCCGACCGCTTCCTCTCCAACCCGAAGACGATCGAGGTCGCCCGGCCCGCCACCGCCAACGCCTCGATCGACCAGCGCCTGCTCCGGGTCGACGCGCGCCGGAAGAGGCAGGTGCTGGAAGACCGTCTTCGCGGCCATGACGTGCGCACCGCGATCGTCTTCTGCAACCGCAAGACGACGGTCCGCGAGCTTGCCCGCGACCTGAAGCGCGCGGGCCTCAATGCCGGCGAGATCCATGGCGACATGGAGCAGCCCGAACGGATCCGCGAGCTCGACCGCTTCAAGGACGGCGAGATCAACATCCTCGTCGCCTCCGACGTCGCCGCGCGCGGGCTCGACATCAAGGACGTCAGCCACATCTTCAATTACGACGTGCCCTGGCATCCCGACGATTATATCCATCGCATCGGCCGCACCGGCCGCGCCGGCCGCACCGGAATCGCCATCACCCTCGCCGCACCGGCCGATTCCGAGGCGATCGAGGCGATCGAGAAATTGACCGGCGCCCAGATCCGTCCGGTCGAAGGCATCGCCGCGCCGGCCGAGACCGCCCGTCCGTCGAAGGCGCCGGCGCCCCGCCGCGAAGCCCCGACCGAGGCCTCGGGGCCTCCGAAGGAACCGGCGCCCCGCGGGGACGGCAACCGCGGCCGACGGCGGAAGGAGGAGGCGGCACCGGCTCCCAAGGCCGAAACCAGGCCCAGGCCCGAGCGTCCGCGCCGGCAGCCCGAGGCACCGGCCCCCCGATCGGCCCCCGAACCGACGGCTGACGAGGGCTGGAACGGCCCGGTCCCGGATTTCCTCGGCCAGCGCCTCGCCGACTGATCTCGTTCAGGAGAGGATGTTGACCGCGCGCGCCGCGACCAAAGCGATCGTCATCAGCGAGATGAGGGACTGGATCATCATCAGCATCTTGGCCCGCCGGGTGAGCGGCAGCGTGTCGGTCGGCGAAAAAGCGGTGGCGTTGGTGAAGGCGACGTAGAAATAATCGATGAAGCCCGGCGACCATAACTGCTCGTCCGGATGATGCTCGATCGTCATTTGCGGGAAGAGGAAATCGATCACGCATTTGCGTGCGACGCCGCGCCCCGACGGGCCGCCCCGGTCGATGTCCCAATACCAGAGCGCGAAGGCGATGATGTTGATCGCCCAGATGATCACGGCGTCGAACAGGAGGGTGCGGCCGTTATTGCCCGGCTGCCCGCCGAGCAGCGCCGACACCACCATGATCAGCGAGCCGAGATTGAGGAAGGTGATCATCCCGGTCAGGATGACGGCGAGCCAGCGGATCAGGCGGCGGCGGCGCGCGATCATGTGCCAATGATGCTCGTGGGTGGCGCGGACCACCTGGTCCTGGGCCCAGGCCGTGACCACCGACAACGGCACCAGCAAGGCAAGCTCGATCACCGGCGTCAGCCAAGGCGGGCCGAGCGTGACCTGGTTGACCAGCAGCAGCTGGAGGACGACGATGGTGATAACGGCGGCGCGCGCCATCCAGAAGTCGAGCGCCTGCGTGTGGATGGTGCTGAGAGCCTTGCTCATGAAAATCCCTCCCCCCGCCCTTTTTAGCGCCACCGGGCGGAACGGCAAATGAAGCGGCGTTCATCTCCGGAATCCTCCTTCCTGCTTGCGGGGCAATTGCGCGCCGCCCCCGCCGCCGCTAGCCTGCGGCGCAAAGGAGGGCGGATGCGCAATCCGATCGGGATCGTGATCCTTGCCGGCGGGCTGTCACTCCCCGCAATCGCCCCCGCCAACCCGCCGCAGCCAAGCGCCGAAGAGGCGCTGAACGTCGAGCAGGACAATCTCCGGAGCGCCCTCCATCCGTCGTGCGCCGCGAGCGACGGCGAGATCCTGGTCTGCGGACGCCTGCCGTCGGATCGCGACCGCCTTCCTTTGCCCGATCGAGGCAGCCACGCGCTTCCCGGAGAGCCGGCATCGGCGATGGCGGCGATGAAGGCGATCGGGCCGCCGCGATTCCAGCCTGTCGGGCTGAAGCCGAAGGCCGGCAACAAGCCCCCGATGTTCGACGTCGGCGCGCTGGTCTTTTCGATCGTCCTGCGCTTCATCAACCGGGACCGGGATCCGCCGCCGATCCCGCACGATCTGGCGGCCAATTAGGCTACGCCACCCCGTTGGCCCGGAAGAAAGCGAGCATCCTCGCCCAGCCGTCCTTTGCGTCCGCCTCATTGTAGCTGGAGCGATAGTCGGCATGGAAACCGTGCCCGGCATCCGGATAGACGCGGAGGTCGGAACCGGTCTTGCCGGCGGCCTTGAGCGCAGCGCGCATCGCCTCGACGTCGGCCTGGGTGATGCCCTGGTCGTGCGCGCCGTAGAGACCGAGGACGGGCGCCTTCAGCTCGGCGGCGCGAGCGATCACCGGCTTCAACGCGCCGTACCAGGCGACCCCGGCGCGGACATCGGGATCGACCATCGCCGCGCGCCAGACCACGCCCCCGCCCCAGCAGAAGCCGGTGATTCCGATCCGGTCCGCCTTCACGAACGGCCGCGCCTTCAGCCAGTGGGAGGCGGCGCGGACGTCGCCGTCCACCTGCTCCGGCGTCGCCTGCGCGACCACCGGCCGAATCTGGTCGAAGCTGGTCAGGGCCGGGAGGTTGACGCCGGCGCGATAGAAGAAATCGGGAGCGATCGCGACATAGCCGAGCTTCGCCAGCCGCCGGCAGATGTCCTTGATATAATCGTGGATCCCGAAAATCTCGTTGACCACGACGATTGCGGCGTGGCGGCCCGGCGCCTTCGGCCGCGCGACATAGGCCGGGAGCGGCTTTGGCGCGCCGTTCGGGATCGTCACCTCCTCGATGACGAGGCCGTCCGCCGGGGTCACGATCGGCGCCGCCTCGGCCGAGACAGCGGCAAGCGCATAGCCGGCAAAGAACATGCTGACCGCGGTGCGGCGGGTGAGATGGAAATCCTCGGGCTCGAAGCCTTCAGGGCGGGTGAGATGGTCCATGACGCCTCCCCTTTCTTGATATTGGCGGCGTCCCTAGACCGGCGCGGCGACCAGTTCAATCGAGGGCGGCATAGACCATCGTCTTGAGCTGCCGCCGAATCGGATAGGAGGAAGAGGGCATGAGCTGGGTCATGAAGATCATCGACACGCGCTCGACCGGATCGACGAAGAAATAGGTCGAGAAGATGCCGCCCCAGTAGAACTCGCCGGCGCTGCCCGGAGCCATCGACCGGGCCGGATCGAGATTGACCGCGAAGCCGAGGCCGAAGCCCTGGCCGGCATAGACGGCCTCGCTGAACAGCGATCGGCTGAGGGCCGGGAGGTCGGCGCCCCCGGGCAGATGGTTGCGGGTCATCAGGTCGACCGTCTTGCGGCCGAGGATCCGCACGTCCTCGAGCGCGCCGCCGCCGAGCAGCATCCGGCAGAAACGATGATAGTCGGCGGTCGTCGAGACCAGCCCGCCGCCGCCGCCGGCGAGCAGTGGCGGCTCCGCCCAGCGGCTCGTCTCGGCCTTGTCGTAGAGGAGACGCCCCTTGTCCGGATCGAGCCGCCAGGCGTCGGTGAACCGGCCGATCTTGCCGGGCGGGACGTGGAAGCCGGTATCGGTCATTCCGAGCGGCGCGAAGATTCGGCGCTCCAGGAAGTCGGCGAAGGGCAGGCCCGACAGGCGCTCGACGGCGAGGCCGACCATGTCGGTCGACACCGAATAATTCCACGCCGCGCCGGGCGAAAATTCAAGCGGCAGCGAGCCGAGCGAAGCGGCGAGCCCGTCGAGCGTGAAGCCTGGGCGGAGCAGGTCGAGCTTTCGCGCGCGATAGGCGGCGTCGACGGGGGTGCGCTGCTGGAAATCGTAGGTGAGACCGGACGTGTGGCGGAGAAGGTCGAGCATCAGCATCGGCCGCTCCGGCGGCTTGGTCCGGAACGGTTCGTCGCCGCCGCCGCCTTGATAGACGCCGAGGTCCGCGAATTCGGGGATGATGTCCGCCGCCGGCGTGTCGAGCGCCACGCGCCCCTCCTCGACCAGCATCATGAAGGCGACCGAGGTTACCGGCTTGGTCATCGAGGCGATTCGGAAGATGGCGTCGGGCCGGAGCGGCGTCCCGTCCGCGCGGGCGGCGCCCTGGGTGGAGGCATGGACCGGAACGCCCTCCCGCGCGACCAGCAATTGGGCATGGGGAAGCAGGCCGGGAGCGACATAGGTTTCGGCGATGAACCGATCGAGCCGGGCGAGGCGGCCGGCATCGAAGCCGAGGCTCTGCGGATCGGCGAGGTCCATCCGGCGCATCAGTAGCGAGGGGAGGCGTGGGGGCAACCCTCTCCCGTCGCTCCGGCGGAGGCCTGGGTCCCAGGGGGATTAGCCGCAGCGCCTTTTCCTCGCCGGGGGGCGACGGTGGACTTGGCGTGGCACGAACCCTAGATGCGCCCACGATGAAGCGCCGGTTCCTGAAGATGCATGGCCTCGGCAACGACTTCGTCGTCTTCGACGCGCGCGAGGCGCCGCTCGGGATGGACGAGGATCGCGCCCGCGCGCTCGCCGACCGGCGTACCGGCATCGGCTGCGACCAGCTCATCGTCCTGGAGCCCTCCGACAAAGCGGACGTCCGCATGCGGATCTGGAATGCCGACGGCGGCGAGGTCGAATCCTGCGGCAACGCGACCCGCTGCGTCGCGACCCTGATCGGCGGCGACTGCACGATCGAGACGGCGGGCGGATTGCTCTCCGCTTCCGCAAATGCGGATGCGGCGACGGTCGACATGGGCGCGCCGCGTTTCGGCTGGGACGAGATTCCGCTCGCTTACCCGATGGATACCGCCGACATGCCGGTCGGCTGGGAGGAATTGCGCGATCCGGCGGCGGTCAATGTCGGCAACCCGCATGTGGTCTTCTTCGTCCCCGATGCGGATGCGGTGCCGCTCGAGCGGCTCGGTCCCCAGATCGAGCAGGACCCGCTCTTCCCCGACCGGGTCAACGTCGACGTCGCCAGCCTGGAGGATGGGGCCATCCGCCTCCGCGTCTGGGAACGCGGCGCCGGCCTCACCCGCGCCTGCGGCACCGGTGCCTGCGCGACGGCGGTGGCCGCCATCCGCCGCAAGCTGGTCGCGAGCCCGGTCGAGGTGCGGCTGCCCGGCGGCGCGCTGACGATCCTCTGGTCGCCGGGCGGGACGATCCGGATGAGCGGCGCGGCTTCCCGCGCTTTCTCCGGCGAGGTCGAATTGTGAGCGTCGAGGTGATCACCCTCGGCTGCCGCCTCAACGCCGCCGAGAGCGAGACGATGCGCCGGCTCGCGGCGGACGAGCAGGACCTCATCATCGTCAACAGCTGCGCCGTCACCAACGAGGCCGTCCGCCAGACCCGCCAGGCGATCCGCAAGGCCAAGCGCGCGCGACCCGAGGCGCGGGTGGTGGTGACCGGATGCGCGGCGCAGGTCGAGCCCGACACCTTCGCGGCAATGCCGGAGGTGGTGCGGGTCGTGGGCAATGAGCACAAGCTCAATCCCACCTCGTTCGTCCTGAGCCCCTCGACGAGGCTCGGGACGAGCGGGCTCTTTGCACCTGCTCGGGCGGAAGTTCGTGTCTCCGACATCATGGCCGTTCGCAAGACCGCACCCCACCTCGTCACCGGCTTCGCCGAGCGCAGCCGGGCGTTCGTGGAGGTGCAGAATGGCTGCGACCATCGCTGCACCTTCTGCATCATTCCCCACGGCCGCGGGAACAGCCGGTCGGTGCCGGCGGGGCTGGTGGTCGAGCGGATCAGGGCGCTGGTCGGCGAAGGCTTTCGCGAGGTCGTGCTGACCGGCGTCGACGTCACCAGCTACGGTCCCGACCTCCCCGGCGCGCCGAGCCTCGGCCTGCTGGTCGAGCGCATCCTGCGCCATGTGCCGGAGCTGGAGCGCCTTCGCCTCTCCTCGCTCGACTGTATCGAGATCGACGACCGGCTGGAGGAGATCGTCGCACACGAGCCGCGCTTCATGCCCCACCTTCATATGAGCTTCCAGGCGGGAGACGATCTGGTGCTGAAGCGGATGAAGCGCCGCCACAGCCGCGCCCAGGCGGTGGAGACGGTGGCGCGGCTCAAGGCGAAACGGCCGGCGCTTGCGATCGGCGCCGACCTCATCGCCGGCTTCCCGACCGAGACCGAGGCGATGCACGAGAACAGCCTCCGGCTCGTCGACGAATGCGACATCGTGATGGGGCATGTCTTCCCCTTCTCGCCCAAGCGCGGCACGCCGGCGGCGCGCATGCCGCAAGTGCCGCCGCCGGTGGTGAAGGAGCGTGCGCGGCGCCTGCGCGAGGCCTGCGCGCGGCGGAAGCGGGCCTGGCTGGAGGGGCTGGTCGGGACGAACCAGCATGTCCTGGTCGAGAAGGATGGAATGGGCCACGCCGAGAATTTCGCGCCGGTTTTTGTTCGTCGCCCCAGCACTTCGACGTCGCCTGCGGCGTCGCTCAGGATAAACTCGGCAAGCCGAGGCTGGGGGCCAAGCGAGATGGAACCGCCGGCGTCCTTCACCCCCCGAGACCTCAGCCCTCGCTGGGGTGACGGGGAAATTGTGGAAATGCTGGTAACCGCCCTCGACCGTGACGCCCTCGTCGGAGTGCCGGCGTGAGCGAGGGGTCGTGGTTCGACCGGCTGCAGGCCGGGTTTCGCAAGACGTCGGACCGGCTCGGGGACAATCTCACCGGGCTGTTCACCAAATCCGTCCTCGACGATGCGATTTTGAACGAGATCGAGGAGGCCTTGATCGCGTCCGACCTCGGCCCCTCGACCGCCGCGAAGATCCGCGGCCGTCTCGCGGGGGAGCGGTTCGAGCGCGGGCTTTCCGAGGAGGCGGTGCGCGAGATCGTCGCGCAGGAGGTGGAGAAGATCCTCGCGCCAGTCGCCGTGCCGCTCGAGATCAGCGCCTTTCCGCGGCCGCAGGTGATCCTGGTCGTCGGCGTCAACGGCTCGGGCAAGACGACGACGATCGCGAAGCTCGGCCACCTCCTCCTCGAGCAGGATTATGGCGTCCTTCTCGCCGCCGGCGACACCTTCCGCGCCGCCGCGATCGAGCAGCTCAGGATCTGGGCGGACCGGATCGGCGTTCCAATCATTTCCGGACCCGAAGGCGGCGACAGCTCGGCGATCGTCTTCGACGGCGTCCGCAAGGCGACAGCCGAGGGAATCGACACGTTGATCGTCGACACGGCCGGGCGGCTGCAGAACAAGACGGGATTGATGGACGAGCTCGCCAAGATTCGCCGCGTCCTCGGCCGGCTCAACCCGGAAGCGCCGCACGACGTCGTTCTCGTGCTCGACGCCACGACCGGCCAGAATGCGCTCAACCAGATCGAGGTGTTCCGCGAGGTGGCGGGAGTCACCGGGCTCGTCATGACCAAGCTCGACGGAACCGCGCGCGGCGGCGTGCTGGTCGCGGCGGCGGAGCGGTTCGGGCTCCCCATCCACGCCATCGGCGTCGGCGAGGGAATCGACGATCTCCGCCCGTTCGACGCGCGCGAGGCGGCGCGAGCCATTGCCGGTATCGGGAGAGCGTGACAGTGAGCGCAGCACAGGAACGGAAGGAGCCGAGCGCGCTGGCGCGGCTGGCCATCGATCTGGCACCTTTAATCGTCTTCTTCGGCGTCAATTACTGGCGCGGCATCTTCAATGCGACCGGCGCCTTCATGGCCGCGATCACGGTCGCGGTGATCGTCTCGCTGATTCTCTACCGGAAGGTCTCGGCGCTTCTCTGGTTCTCAGCCTTCATGGTGCTGGTCCTGGGTGGTCTCACCATCTGGTTTCACGCGGAGTGGCTGATCAAGATGAAGCCGACCTTCTATTATTTGCTTGTCGCCGGCTTGCTCTTCTTCGGGCTGGTGACGGACCGCAACCTGCTGAAGGTCGCGCTCGGCACCATTTATCCCGGCTTGTCGGACAGAGGCTGGCGGCTGCTCACCCGCAACTGGGTTTTCTTCTTCTTCGCCATGGCGATCGCCAACGAGATCGTCTGGCGGACGACAAGCACCAGCTTCTGGCTCGGCTCGAAACTCTTCGGGTTCGTTCCGGCAACCTTCCTGTTCGCGCTCGCCAATGTACCGATGCTGCTGCGCCACGGCCTGACGCTGGAAACGGCGCAGGAAGAACCGCCCATTCCGCCCTCGCAATGAAGGGAGTTCGACCCTATTCAATCTGCAGCCTGGCCTGCTGATCCCCTCCCCCTTGCGGGGATTGGTGGGGAGCCGGCCGAAGGCCGGCGCGCGGCTTTGCCGCGCACCCTTCATCAGGCCTTGCAGGCCACCTTCTCCCGCGGGGGAGAAGGGAATTGCAGGCGAAGACAGGAAAGAGCTGGGGGCGCATGAATCCGGTCATCTCGATCCAGGGCCTGTCCAAAGTCTATGCCGGCGGGCTGGAGGCGCTGCGCGACATCGACCTGGAGATCGACAAGGGCGAGATCTTCGCCTTGCTCGGGCCGAACGGCGCGGGCAAGACGACGCTCATCTCGATCGTCTGCGGAATCGTCACGCCGACGACCGGCACGATCGTCGCGGATGGGCACGACATCGTCCGCGACTATCGCGCCGCGCGCACCAGGATCGGCCTCGTCCCGCAGGAGCTGCACACCGACGCCTTCGAGACGGTATGGGCGACGGTGCGCTTCAGCCGCGGCCTGTTCGGCTGCGCGCCCGACAATGACTATCTGGAGCGGCTGCTCAAGGACCTCAGCCTCTGGGACAAGCGCAAGGCGAAGATGATGGAGCTTTCGGGCGGAATGAAGCGCCGGGTGATGATCGCCAAGGCGCTCTCCCACCAGCCCGACATCCTCTTCCTCGACGAGCCGACCGCCGGCGTCGACGTCGAATTGCGCCGCGACATGTGGAAATTGGTCCGGCGGCTGCGCGAGAGCGGCGTCACCATCATCCTCACCACTCATTATATCGAGGAGGCGCAGGAGATGGCGGACCGGGTCGGAGTCATCAACAAGGGTGCCCTGATCCTGGTCGAGGAGAAAGACGATCTGATGCGAAAGCTCGGCAAGAGGCAGCTCACCCTGACCCTCGCCGAACCGATGGCCGAGGTACCGCCCGAGCTTTCCGACTGGCATCTGGCGCTGAAGGCGGACGGCAAGCAGCTCGATTACGTCTTCGACGCCAATGAGGAGCATACCGGCATCCCGTCGCTGCTGCGGCGGATGAGCGACCTCGGCATCGGCTTCAAGGACCTCCAGACGCGGGAAAGCTCGCTCGAGGATATTTTTGTCGGCCTGGTCAGCGACCGGAGGGCGGCATGAGCGTCGCCCTCGCCTTCAACCGCCACGGAATCTGGGCCATCTACCGCTTCGAGATGGCGCGGGCGCTGCGCACGCTCTGGCAGAGCCTGGTGACCCCGGTCATCACCACCGCGCTCTATTTCATCGTCTTCGGCTCGGCGATCGGATCGCGGATGACCGAGGTCGGCGGCGTCCCCTACGGGGCCTTCATCGTGCCGGGCCTCGTCATGCTCTCGCTCTTCACCCAGAGCATCTTCAACGCGAGCTTCGGCATCTTCTTCCCCAAATTCGTCGGCACGATCTACGAGATCCTCTCGGCGCCGGTCTCCCCGTTCGAGATCGTGATCGGCTATGTCGGCGCGGCCGCGACCAAGTCGGTCGTGCTCGGCCTCGTCATCCTCGCGACCGCGTCCCTGTTCGTGCCGCTCCACATCCTCCATCCACTCTGGGCGGCGGCCTTCCTGCTGCTGATCGCGACCACCTTCAGCCTGTTCGGTTTCATCATCGGCATCTGGGGCAAGAATTTCGAGCAGATCCAGTTCATCCCGATGCTGATCGTGACTCCCCTCACCTTCCTCGGCGGCGCCTTCTACTCGGTCGACATGCTGCCCCAGCCGTGGCGGACGGTCACCCTGTTCAACCCGGTCGTCTATCTGATCAGCGGCTTTCGCTGGAGCTTCTACGGCAAGGCCGACGTGGACGTGACGTTGAGCCTCGCCATCACATTGGGCTTCTGCTTCATCTGCCTCGCCATCGTCGCCTGGATCTTCCGCACGGGGTACCGGCTGAAGACGTAAGACGTCCTCCCTGTCCGCGAAGCGGATGGGGAGGGGGACCATGCTTAGCATGGTGGAGGGGAGTTCCGGCCTCGGTAGCCCCTCCACCGCGTTTCACGCGGTCCCCCTCCCCACGGCCTTCGGCCGCAGGGAGGATGAAATGGCTTACCCTTCCTGATCCGCCCGGCGGACGCCGCCGCCGTCGAGATTCCGGGCGACGAACTCCCAGTTGATCAGGTTGTTGAGCACGGCATCGACGAAGGCCGGACGGGCGTTGCGATAGTCGATATAATAAGCATGCTCCCACACATCGACGGTGAGCAAAGGCTGCATGCCGTCATGCGCGACGGGCGTGTCGCCGTCGTGCAGCGACGTTATCTTGAGCGCGCCGCCGTCGAGGATCAGCCAGGCCCAGCCGCTTGCGAAATGGCCGATCGCTTCCTCCTTGAACTTGGCGAGCATCTGGTCGGTCGAGCCGAAGGCGGCGTCGATCATCTCGGCGAGCTTGCCGGTCGGGCGCTGCCCGTCCGCCGGCGCCAGGCATTGCCAGAAGAAATTATGGTTCCAGAACTGGCCCGAATTGTTGAAGAGGCCCTTGTCGCCCCGTTCGGTTGCCGCCTTGATCACCTGGCTGAGCGACGCGCCGGCAAGGCCCTTGTCGCCGACCATCGCATTGGTCTTGTCGACATAGGCCTTGTGGTGCTTGCCATGATGATATTCGAGCGTCTCGGCCGACATATGCGGACCGAGGGCCTGCCGGTCATACGGCAGGTCAGGCAGTGAAAACGTCATGCGACCTCCTCCTCTTCTCGTACGCCGAACGCACGAAATGCGGGAAGGTTTGCAAGCCTTTTTTCACGCGGGACGAGATGAGTTGGAGCGGCCATGAAATGCGGCCGCTCCGGAAAAACCGTCCCTGATCGCGTTGCTGCCGCAAAAAGCGACGCCGCCTTTCGAATGACGCCTCAGTGCGTGCTGACCGTGAAGCGGGTCAGCTCCTGACGCGGATCGCGCCATTTCGGCTCGATCCGGCTCGCCTCGCGATAATCGTAATAGGCCTGCTTGATATTTCCGCTGAGCTCGTTGGCGACCCCGCGCCCGTAATAAGCGAGGGCCGGCCGCCGCGTCTTCTTGGCGATCGCCTCGTCGAACAGGGGCACGGCCTGGGTCCAGCCGTCGGGCTTGCGAAGCAATGCGATGCCCTTGTTGAGATAGGCTTCGGGCTGGTTCGGATCGCGCGCCAGCGCGGTGTCGAAGTCCGCGATGGCGGCATCGTTCTCGCCCAGGCGCAGCCTCAATATGCCGCGGTTCACATAGGTCGCCACCATGTCATAGTCGGAGAGATTCTCCTCGGTGAGCGCCTCGTTGCAGCGGGCGATGCTGTCGTGCGCGGGCGAGAGTGCGGCGTCCGCGGCTTCGAAGCACATCCGGGCGGATGTGCTGCCGATCACGGTGACCGCCGCGACGGCGGGAACGGCGGTCGCCGCAAGCGCCGCCGCAATCAGGGTTCTGCCGATGCTCATGATCCAAGTCCTCCTTGGACTCACGATCATAGCAGATCGGAGCGACTCACGCCATCAGTCGGTGGCGCTTCATCGCGTGGCGGAGCTGGTCGTAGGTGAGGCTCAGCGCGGCGGCGGCAGCGCGTTGATTCCAGCGGCATTTTTCGAGCGCGGCAGCGAGGATCGCTTTCTCATATTCGGCGATGGCGAGACGGAAGTCGGCGCAGTCGGCGGGATCGTAGGCCGCGGCGGCCGCGGCGATCGCGCCGGCCTCCCCGTCCGGCGCCGGCGGCGGCGGAAGGGCGTCGTTCGCCGCTTCCGGCCGGGCCGACACTTGCGGCCGCCACGGCGATTCGAACGGATCGAACTGGATCTGGTCAACCGGCCGTTCGGGATCCGACCAGCGATAGACCGCCCGCTCGACGACGTTGCGCAGCTCGCGGACGTTTCCGGGCCAATGATATTCGAGCAACCGGTTGAGCGCCGCCGCGCCGAAGCCCGGCCAGCTCTCCCATTCGAGCTCCAATGCCATGCGGCGCGCGAAATGGTCGGCGAGGACCGGAATGTCCGAGCTGCGATGGCGCAGCGGCGGCAGGGTCACGACCTCGAAGCAGAGGCGGTCGAGCAGGTCGGCGCGGAAGCGGTTCCGCTCCGCGAGCCGGGGCAGATCCTCGTTGGTGGCGGCGACGATGCGAACGTCGACCTGGACTGGGCGCGAGGCGCCGATCCGGGTCACCTCGCCATATTCGACGACGCGCAGCAATCGTTCCTGCGCGGCCTGCGAAAGGGTCGCAAGCTCGTCGAGGAACAAGGTGCCGTTGTCCGCTTCCTCGAAGCGGCCGGCGCGGGCCTTGGTCGCGCCGGTGAAGGCGCCCGCCTCATGGCCGAACAATTCCGCCTCGATCAGGGTCTCGGGAAGCGCGGCGCAGTTCATCACCACCAGCGGCCCGTCCCAGCGCGAGGAGAGATGGTGGAGGCGCTCGGCGATCAGCTCCTTGCCGGTGCCGCGCTCGCCGATGACCAGAACCGGCCGGTCGAGCGGCGCGGCGCGGCTCGCCCGCTCGACCGCGTCGAGGAAGGAGGAGGATTGACCGACGAGCTGGGTGTTGCGCTCCATTGCCAACAATTGGGACATTTTCCCATGGCTTGGCAAGGAAAATCGGGGTTCGCCCACGGTATCGAGGTCGAAAAAGCGCGGATTTCCGCCCTTCCGGCGACTTGGCACGGCCCTTGTATGGAAAGGGGCATTCCGCCGCGAGGCGGGGAGGCAAGGGAGGAAGAGATGGTCGTGATGAGCAGGATCGGACAGAGCGTGGTGGCGTCGATCGCCGCGGTCATGCTCGCCGCCGCCACCGTCGGCGCCGCCGTTGGTCCGGTCGGACCCGAAGCGCGCCCCGGGACGGCCGTTCCGGCCGCTCTTGTCGTGGCGCTGCTTTCGAGTCAGGCTGGTGCCTGACTCGGCCGGCCGGGACGCGCCCCGCCCCCTTGGCAGCGTTCCGGCCGCAGCCGCCCAGAGATGTGAAGGAGTGATTGAATGAGCATATTTTCCCGGACGCGCGATATCGTCGCCGCGAATTTCGCGGACCTTTTGGACAAGGCCGAGGATCCGGCGAAGATGATCCGGATGATCATCCTCGAGATGGAGGAGACCCTGGTCGAGGTCCGGGCCTCGGCGGCGCGGACGATCGCCGACCAGAAGGAGATGCGCCGGCAGATCACGCGCCTGGAGAAGCTCCAGGAGAGCTGGGTGGAGAAAGCCGAGCTCGCGCTCAGCAAGGGCCGCGAGGATCTCGCCAAGGCGGCGCTCGTCGAGAAGCAGAAAGCGGCCGACATGGGGGATGGCCTCAAGGCCGAGATCGAGGTCCTCGACGATGCGCTTCGCGCGTCCGAGGCCGACATCGCCAAGCTGCAGGGCAAGCTGCGCGAGGCGCGCACGCGGCAGAATGCGATCCAGTCGCGGCTGGAGAGCGCCAACCAGCGGGCGCGGATGCGGGAAATCTATTCGGGCCCGAAGGTCGACGAGGCCTTCTCGCGCTTCGACATATTGGAGCGCCATGCCGACCTCGCCGAGGGCCGGGCCGACGCGCTTGCGCTCGGCGCCCCGCCCAAGAGCCTGGACGAAGAGATTGCCGAGCTCCGCAACCAGGAGAAGGTCGAGGCCGAGCTCGAAGCGCTCAAGGCCAGGCTCAACACGGCCAAGGAGGGCTGAGGCATGGAAGACGTGCTCATTCCGGTCCTCATTTGCGGCATGCTGTTCATCGGACTGCCGTGGCTGGTCTTCCACTATGTCACGCAGTGGAAGAAGAACGGGGCGCTCACCCGCGAGGATGAGAATCTCATGGACGAGTTGCACGACCTTGCCCGCCGGCTCGACGAACGCATGTGCTCGATCGAACGGATCATGACCGCGGAAAATCCGAACTGGCGCTCGATCGCCTGCGATCCCGCCACTCTCGGCCTCACCCAGGATCGGCCGCAGGAACGGCCGGCGTCGGGTGGGACCGTCAGCAATCAGCCGTCGAGGAGCCTCGGCCGATGAACACGCCTCCGCCCTTTTTCGTGCCGTCCGACCCTTCGAAAGGGTCTCCCCGCCACACCAAATTCTATCTCGACAAGAAGAATGCCAAATGGAAGGGCGTGTGCGCCGGCATCGCAGACTATACCGGCGTCGACGTCACCATCATCCGCATCGGCCTGGTCGCGCTCACCCTGCTCGGCGCCGGACCCTGGACGCTCATCGCTTACTGGATCACCGCCTGGATGGCGCCGGTCAAGCCGAGCGAACTGGCCTATGAGACTCCGGAGCAGGCGAAATTCTGGCAGGGCGTGAGGGTGTCACCGCGGCGGACCGTCCGCGAGGTGCGCTCGCGCTTCCGCGACATCGACCGGCGGCTCGCCGACGTCGAGGCCTATGTGACCAGCTCGAACAGCCGTCTCGCCCGCGAGATCGAGCAGCTTCGCTGAGAGGGAAGAGGGGGTTGGAATGAATATCTGGGATTTCCTGATCATCACGTCGGTCGCCTCGACGATAGGCTGGGTGATCAACAACTGGATCAAGGCCCGCCACGGCTATCCGATCGAGGACGATCACGACAAGGATGAGGGGCGAAAGGGCAAGAAGCAGATGGACGCGATCTGCGCCGAGAATCGCGACCTCAAGACCCAGGTGAGCCGGCTCGAGGACAGGCTGGCGGTGCTGGAGCGGATCGCGACCGATCCGGCCGAGCGCACCGCCCGCGAGATCGAAGGCCTGCGCTGAACGGCGCGGAAGAAGGAGAGACGCAATGGGATCCGACAAGGTGCAGGTATTTGCGATCATCGCGCAGCTTCTGCCGGTCATCGGAATCATCGCGGTGGCCGGAGTGGGAGGATGGGTCATCACCACCTGGATGCGGATCAAACACGGCTATCCGCTCGACGGCGCCTGGGGCCAGGCCGTCTATCCCAAGAACAATGAGGAGACGGTGGAACGGGTCAAACTGCTCTCCACCGAGAATGCCCAGCTTCGCGCCGAGATCGGCTCGATCAAGGACCGGCTTGCGACCGTGGAACGGATCGTCACCGACGACAGCCACCGGCTGACGCAGGAGATCGAATCCCTGCGCATGCCGAAGAATTGAAGGAGCGCGACATGATCTGGATCATCATTCCGATCCTCGGCCTCACCATCCCGATCGTCGCGATCCTGTCCAGCACCGTCTTTACCCCGTGGCTCAAGCTCAAGCAGCGCCAGATGGAGCTGGAGGCACAGATGACGGCGGAGAAGGCGGCGCAATATGCGGCGAAGACCGAGCGGCTCGAGCAGCGCATGCGCGTCCTCGAACGGATCGTCACCGACAAGGGCATCGACCTGTCCGACCAGATCGAGCGGCTGCGCGACGGCCAGGTCAATTGAATGGCGGGTCGACCGAACGACCGCGTCAACGAGAGGAGCGAGCAGAGATGGGACTTTTCGATCCGGCCACCGTCTGGGTGCTGATCCCGCTGGCGGCGATCGGCGCCGGCATGTGGCGGCGCTGGCTGCGGGTGAAGGAGAGGCAGTTCGACGCCCAGACGCGCGACACGGCCGAGCGCACGGCGCAATATGCGGCCCATACCGAAAGGCTGGAGCAGCGCGTGCGGGTGCTTGAGCGGATCGTCACCGAAAAGGGCCTCGACCTGTCCGACGAGATCGAGCGGCTGCGCGACGATCGGGTGAACTGAACGGAAGAGTCGACCCAACGGATCGGCGGAGGAAGCAGATGAACCAGTATGAATTCGTCCTCGGGATCATCATCATCGTGATGGTCGCGGGCATCCTCAAAGCCCGCTACAAATATTCGGTCCGCCAGCAGGGCGATCCCCGCGAATCGCAGAGGCTGCACGAGGAGATCCGCACCTTGAAGGAGCGGATCCAGGTGCTGGAGCGGATCGCGACCGACAAGACCTCCTCGCTGGAGCGCGAGATCGAGCAATTGCGGGACCGCTGACATGGAGGATGCCGTCCTTCCCTTCGCCCTGCTGCTGACCCTCGCAATCGCCCTGGTCAGCGCCGCCGCCTCGCGCGCCTGGCGGCAATGGCTGGAGATGAAGAGGCTGGAGATTGCCGGCCGCGCCGCCGCCGGCCCCCGCGCCGAGCTCGGCGAGCTGCGCCGCCGCATCCGGCGGCTCGAGGCACTCGCGAACGGGATCGAGATTTAAGGGTTCCGAACCCTCACGCCTTCGCACGATCGTCATTGCGAGGAGCGCGGCGACGCGGCAATCCAGGGCGGCGGCTGCCATGGCCCAGGTCTGGATCGCTTCGCTCCGCTCGCAATGACGAAAATAGGATCGCGGCAGGCTCGGCCCGAAGGGGTGACGTTCGCGGGACCCTTTACCCCCTCCCCCCGCTTCCGCCTCTCTGGTAGCGGGAGTGGCATGTCCCGGCCGAGCCTCCACGAAATATATGCCGATTACGAGCTGCTCGACGCCGACGATCGCTACCGGCTGCTGATCGACCTCGGCCGCGCGCTGGAGCCGATGCCGGACGCGCTCAAGACCGACGCAACGCTCGTGCGCGGCTGCTCGGCCTCGGTCTGGGTCTATCCGGTGCCGAGCCAGGACGGCATTCTCCACTTCCTCGCCGATTCCAACGCTGCGATCACCAAGGGAATCGTCGCCCTCATCCTGCTCGCCGTCCAGGACCGGACGCCGCAGGAGATCCTCGCCACCGATATCGACGCCGCGCTCGCCCCGTTCGATCTCAGGAACCAGCTCAGCTCGAACCGGACGCAGGGCATCCCAAACATGATCGCGCTGATCCGCGAGACCGCCGCGCGGCTCGCCGAATGAGCGAGACGCGAACCCCGAAGAGCCTCGGCGACGACGCCTTCGATCCGGAGCTTTTCACCGACTATGCGAGCCGCGTCGGCCATGGCGGCGCGCTCGGCATCCTCTATGTCGGCCATGGGCCCGACTGGGTCGAGCTCGGCCTTGATTATGCCGAGAAACTGGTCGGCGTGACCGAGACCGGCGTGCTCGCCTCGGGTCCGATCGTCAGCCTGATGGACATGGCGACGAGCATGGCGATCTGGGTCCGGCTCGGACGCTTCCGCCCGCAGGTGACGCTCGACCTGCGCGTCGACTATCTGCGCCCGGCCGTTCCCGGGCGGCGAATCGTCGGCCGCGGCGAATGCTATGCGGTGAAGCGAAGCGTCGCCTTCGTCCGCGGCATCGCCCATGACGGCGACCCCGCCGATCCGGTGGCGCATGTCACCGGCACGTTCATGGAAACGGAATAGCGGCTGCTCAGCGGTCCGGCGTCGCGGCGCGGCGTTCCTCGGCCTTCTTCAGCACGTCATAGGCCGCCTGGACCGCCTGGAATCGGCCCGCGGCCTCGGCGTCGCCAGGCGCCGCGTCGGGATGGTTGGCCTTGGCGAGACGGCGATAGGCGGCCTTGATCTCCTCGAAGCCGGAGTCGGTCTCGACCTCCAGCACCTCCAGCGCGCGCATCTCCTCGCGCGAGCGGCTGCCGTCGCCGGGGCCGCCCCAGCCATAATGGCCGGCCTGGCGATAGCCGCTCGCGCCTTTCTGCTCGGCGGCCTCGCGCGCCGCCGCCTCCTCGGCGGAGAGGCCTTCGAAATAATTCCAGCGGCGGTTATACTCGGCGGCGTGGGCCTCGCAGAAATACCAGCGCTCACGGCTGTTGGGCGATTTTGGCGCCGGGCGGTCGCCTGGCTGGTCGCAGCCGTGCCGGTCGCAGAGGCGCACCTCCGCCGCCTGGCGGGTGCTGCCATAGCCCCGCCAGCGCGGAAAACCCCAATCGTTCGAGCGCGTGGATTTCGCCATCGATTCCCAACTACCCATCCCGCCATCCGGCGGGAAAGCCAAAATGCCAGAGGATCTGTAAGCCGGGTTCTGTCCACCGCCGGTTGCACGAAGCTCGGGCGGATGGGCGGCCATTCCTCTAGGAGGCGGATCGCTCCGCCCCTCAAGCAACCAACCCGGACGGCATCGGCCGCAGCAGGCCGCCGTCCCTATTCGGTCTTGCTCCCGGTGGGGTTTGCCGTGCCGGCCGCCGTTGCCGGGGCCGCGGTGCGCTCTTACCGCACCCTTTCACCGTCACGCTTCCGAAGAGAGCGAGACCTGCTTTCTGTGGCACTGTCCCTGGGGTTTCCCCCGCCGGGTGTTACCCGGCACCGTCGCTGCGCGGAGCCCGGACTTTCCTCCCGCCTTCGCCGAAGGCTTCGGCGGATAAACCCGCGGGCTTGTCCGCCATGGCTTCAGCGACGGCGGACGGCCGCCCGATCCTCTGGCAGGGCTCATGTAGCGGGTGCGGCGCGGCGATCCAAGAGCAGGCCGAGCAGGATCGCGCGGCATTCGCCGTCGACCTCGCCGTCGAGATGCTCGGGGCGGAATCGGCGCTGGAAGGCGGTGACCGCCGCCTTGGCATCGCGGACGTCGTAGCCGTAGCGCTCCAGCGCGAGCAGGAAGCCGCTGTCGCTCCACAGGGGATCGACGAGGTTCCTGACCGGACGCGCGGCCGCGAGGCCGAGCCGGGCGAGCATCGCCCAGTCGAACAATTCGCCCGGATCCTCCTTGCGCGCCGGCGCGATGTCGGAATGGCCGACGACGTTGCCCGGCCTGATCGCGTGCCTTTTCACGATGTCGGCGACGAGCGGGACGAGCGCGTCCATCTGCTCGGGCGGGAACGGGCGATAGCCATGCTCGTGGCCGGGATTGACGATCTCGATGCCGATGCTCGCCGAATTGACGTCCTCGATGCCGCGCCAGGAGGAGCGGCCGGCATGCCAGGCCCTTCTCTCCTCGGCGACGAGGCGGAGGATCTGGCCGTCCTCGGCGACGACATAATGGGCGGAGACCTGGGCAGCCGGATCGCGCAGCCGCGCGATCGCGCCGGCGGCGTCGGGCATGCCGGTATAATGGAGGACGAGCATGCTGACCGGCAGCCGGCGCTCGTCATAATTGGGCGAGGGAGCGTCGATGATCTCGCTCATCGGCCGCAACCGCACCGAAAACGGCGGCCGCGTCAAGAGCCTTGCTCCGTCTCAGGAGGCCGCGCGTGCCCTCTCGTCGCCCGCCTGCCGGTCGCGATCGGAGGCGCGGACATAGAGGCCGCGGCACTCCGGATCCAGCTCGAACGCGGCGCATTGGCCCGCCACCGCCTCGCCCGCGCCGAGCATCAGCATGCCGCCCGCGCGGCACGCCTCGGCCAGCCGCGCGAAGGCGGCGCGGCGGGTCGGCTGGGCGAAATAGAGGAAGACGTTGCGGCAGAGGATGAGGTCGAAGGCGCCCGGGCAGGGCGGCACGTCGAGCACCGAATGGACGTGGAAGCGCACCGCCGCGCGCAGGGCGACGGACGCGCGCCACATCTGGGCCGGATATTCGTCGAACCAGCGGATCATCTGCATGACCGGCAGGCCGCGCTGGACCTCGAACTGCGAATAGAGGCCGCTTTTGGCCCGTTCGATCGCGCCGCGCGAGACGTCGGTGCCGAGCAGGTCGATCGACCAGCCCTCCCAGCGCGCCTTCTGCTCCGCGAACGCGATGGCGAGCGAATAAAGCTCCTGCCCGCTCGAGCAGCCGGCCGACCAGATGGAAAGGCGCCGCTCGGCCGCCTTGCGCGCGCGCAGCCGTTCGAGGCCGGGTCCGAGCAGGGTCTCGAAGCTCGGCCGGTCGCGGTAGAAGAAGGTCTCGTTGTTGAGCAGGGCATCGACGACATCGTCGGCGAGCGCGCCATGCTTCTTGCCGACGAGCGCGCCGACCAGCGCGTCCAGCGAGGCGAAGCCGCGCTCGCGAAGCAGGGGCTGGAGCGCGGTCTCGATGCGCCAGCGCCGGCTCATCGTCAGATGCTGGCCGGTCCGGGCTTCGAGCAGGGCCGCAAGGACGGTTCCGCCGGCGTCGCTCATGCTCATGGAAGCGGCCTCGTCCAGGCCCGGATCTCGCGCGCCAGAGCGGCGGGATCGTCGACCCGGCAGGCGATTCCGGCCTCGGCGAGGACTCCGGGCATGCCCCAGACGGCGGAGCTCGCCTGGTCCTGGACGAGGACATGGCCCCCGGCTTCGACCAGCCGCCGGCCGCCGACCAGGCCGTCCCGGCCCATGCCGCTCAGCACGATTCCGACACCGGCCTTGCCATAAGCCTGGGCGACGCCGTCGAGCATGATGTCGACCGACGGAGTGCAGCCGCTCTCGGCGATCTCGCAGGACAGCCGCGCCTTCACCCGGCTGCCGTGGCGCTCGAGGCCGAGATGGCGGTCGCCGGGCGCGAGGATGATCTCGTCATGGCGCAGGATCATGCCTTCGTGCGCGACCCGGACGCGGCGGTCGCAGGCGCTTTCGACCTGGCGCGCGAACAGCGGCAGGAAGGCGGACGGGAGATGCTGGGTGATCAGGATCGGAGCGCCGATCCGCGCCGGCAGCCCCTGGAGGAAACGGGTGATGGCATGAAGCCCGCCGGTCGACGCGCCGATGGCGAGGCAGCCGATCTTCGCCGGCGGGATGAAATGCTGGGCGGGGACCGGCGGCGCGGGCTTGGCCGGCTCGGCGCGGCCGGGCACCAGCCGCCGCAGCCGCTCGGCGAGCGCCGCCGAGAAGCCGCCGGCCGAATGCTGCGCCCCCGGCTTGGCGAGCGTGTCGGCGGCGCCGAGCGCGAGCGCCCGGACCGCCGCCTCGCTGCCGCTCTCGGTCGAGGAGGAGACGACGAGGATCCGGGCGCCGGCGCCTTTCTCGATGATCGCCGGAAGCGCCTCGAGCCCGGTCGATCCCGGCATGTCGAGATCGAGCAGGACGACGTCCACCTTCTGGGTTCCGAGCAGGCCGACCGCTTCCTCTGCGCTCGCGGCGGCGGCGACCACCTCGAAATCGGCGAAGGGCGCGAGCATCCGCGCAAGCACCGAGCGGGCGACGGCGCTGTCGTCGACGATCATCAGCTTGGCCGGCGTGGATTCGGCGGGCGGCGTCCCGTCCCGGCCAGGACGATGGGAGGAAGCCGCGGCAGCGGCGGCGTTCACGCGACCCCGACGATCTGCAGCTTGGTTTCGAGCGTGTCCCGGTCGAACGGCTTCATCACATATTCATCGGCGCCGGCGTCGATCGCAGCGCGGATATGGGCCGCGTCATTCTCGGTCGTGCAGAAGACGACCTTGGGCTGGGCAGGGAACGGCTTCTGGCGGAGCGTGCGCAGGAACTCCATGCCGCCCATGACCGGCATGTTCCAGTCGAGCAGGACGACGTCCGGCATCCTGGCTTCGCAGCGCGACAGCGCCTCGCGGCCGTCCTCCGCCTCCTCGACCGCGAAATTGAGCGTCTCGAGTATGTGGCGGGCGACCTTGCGGATCACCTTGGAATCATCGACGACGAGGCAGCTCTTCATAAATTTCCCACCCGTGAGTTCGCGAGACCCTAGCGGCAAATGGTAATCAGGCGCTTAAAGGCTTTGCGGGGCCTTTCAGGCCGCTTCGCTGGCCGGGCCGGCGACGAGCGCCGGGACGTCGATCAGCAGAAGCAGCTCTCCGCCGGCCGCGACCATTCCGCGGGCGACCTGCCGCCACAGAGGCGCGGTGCGGACCGGGAGCGGCACCGGATCGGCATCGGCCTCGACCACATCCTCCACCTCCTCGACGAGCAAGGCATAAGGATGGCCGTCGATGACCGCGACGACGGCGTCGCGCTGCGGCGCCTCGCCGGGCGGGACCCCCAGAGCGGCGGGGCAGTCGATCACGGTCAGCACCCGGCTGCGCAGCGCGGCGAGCCCGGCAATGTGGGGCGGCGTGCCCGGCGCGGGGACGACCGAGTCGATCTCGACCACCGCCTCGACGTCGGCCGCGGGCAAGGCCACGCGCTCGCCGGCCAGCCGCACGATGAGGAGAAGCTGCGCCATCCTATTTCCTTCCCGCCATTTTCCTGCCCGGCGCGGCGAGCGCCTTCAGGATCGCGTCGCGGTCGTAGCGATGGATCGAATCGTCGTCGGCGCCAAGCGGCTCGGGACGGGCGCGCAGGCGCACGACCCGCGCTTCGGCGGGCAGGTCCGGCGCGCCGGCTTCCTCGTCCTCGGCGAGCCCGATGATCGTCGCCGCATCTTCCGCCCCTGGATCGCCCTCGCGAAGCACGCGATAGCCGGCATTTTCGATGACCGGCCGCAGGATCGTGTCGAGAAACGGATCGGCGCCGACGAGCAGGCAGGCAGGCGCGGCGGCCGCGTCGCCCGGGGCGATGTCGTGGCGGTGGGCGAACAGCCAATGGACGTCGAGCAGTTCGACCTGCGTGCCGCCGACCAGGGCGACGCCGGCGACCGGCCCGGCCTTGGCGGCGGGACGCACCGCCGCGGACAGCGAGACGATGTCGAGCACCTCGTCGAGGGCATAGGCGATCTCGGTCGCGCCATCGGTAAGGCGGAGCAGCTTGACCTTCGCGCCCTCGGGAACGGAATCGCAGCCTTCGAGCGGCAGGATCCGGTCCTCGAGCGTGACTCGAAGCCGCCCGGCGGTGCGCGCGATCTGCCGCGCCTGCGCTTCCTCGATCCGCTCGACCGCGCCGAGCGCGACCATGCGCCGGCCGCCGTCCAGGGTCCGGAAAAGCAGAGCCTCGAGCCCGCGCGCCGCGGCCGCGTGCGCCGCTTCCTCGTCCCGCGCGCTTTCTTTCTCTTCCTCGTCGAAGCCGATGATCGCGCGCGCCGCGAGCGCCGACGGATCGAGCAGCAGCAGGGGCCGGCCATTGTCGGCGAGCGTCGTCCCGGCGTAGAGGCCCGCGGTCATGATCGCCGGCGAGGCCGGCTTCACGACCAGTTCCTCATGGTCGTGCACCTCGTCGACGGCGAGTGCATAGATGCGTCCGCCGGCGAGCTTCAGAACGATCAGGCTCTGGTCGGCGGTAGGCGCCGACGCGCCGCCGTCCGGCGCGTCGTCGCCGATGAGCTGGCGCAGGTGAAGGACTGGCGTGCGGCGGCCGCGGATGGTCGCGATCGCGGCGCCGCCCACTTCCTCCATCCGCACCGCCTCGCTGCGGGCGCGGACGATCTCCTCGATCGCCGAGCGCGGGATGGCGAAGGCCTGGCCGGCGGCGCCGATCGTCAAGGCCGGGATGATGGTGAGGGTGAGCGGCACGCGCAGGGTCAGGATCGTCCCCTCGCCTTGCGTGCTGGCGACGTCGATCAGGCCGCCGACCCGCTCGATGTTCGAACGGACCACGTCCATGCCGACGCCGCGGCCGGAGAGCGAGGTGACCTTTTCCGCCGTCGAGAGGCCCGGCTCGAAGATGAGCGCCGCGCGCTCCTCGGGCCGCAGCCTGGCGGCCCGATCGGCGCGCACCACGCCAAGGGCGATGGCCTTGGCGACGAGCGCCTCGGCGTCGATGCCGCGGCCATCGTCGCGTATCTCGATCAATATCTGGTTGCCGGCCTGGCGGGCCGAGACGGAAAGGATTCCCGCCGGCTTCTTGCCGCCGTCCTCGCGGTCTGCGGGCGGCTCGATGCCATGGTCGATCGCGTTCCTGATGATGTGCGTCAGCGGATCGCGAAGCATCTCGATCATCTCGCGGTCGAGCTCGACGTCGCCGCCGTCGATGACGAGCTGGACGTGCTTGCGGGTCTCGGCGGCGAGGTCGCGGACCATGCGCGGAAGCGGCGCGAACAGATTGTCGATCCGCTGCATGCGGGTGCGGGTGACGGCATCGCGCAGGTCCGCGATCGAGCTCGAGACGCGCTCGAAGCAGGCGGAGACGTCGCCGCCGGCGCCGGTCTCGCGAAGCTGGCGGGCAAGCTCGTTGCGGGCGAGGACGAGGTCGGAGACTCCGCTCATCATCCGGTCGAGCAGCTCGACCGGGAGGCGGATGGTGCGCGAGGCACCGCGCGCGGACGGGCTCGACGCGCCGGCGGCGCGGGCCTCGGGCTCC
Source organism: Allosphingosinicella sp. (assembly GCA_036273615.1). GTDB lineage: Bacteria > Pseudomonadota > Alphaproteobacteria > Sphingomonadales > Sphingomonadaceae > Allosphingosinicella. The sequence continues at coordinate 43,024 of DASUHH010000039.1, forward strand.
GGCGCCTGCTCGGCGAGCGCCTCGATCAGCGAGGTGTCGTCCTCGCTGCCCGCGCTTTCGCCCGTCTCCAGCTCCTCGGCCAATTCGGAGATTCGGTCGATGATGGCGAGGACGGCGCTGACCAGGGCCGGGTCGGTGCGGCGCTTGCCGTCGCGGACGGCGGCGAGCGCATCCTCGGCGGCGTGGCTCAGGGCCTTGATCCGCGGCAGGTCGAAGAAGCCGCTATTGCCCTTCACCGTGTGGACGAAGCGGAAAATCTCGTCGAGGCGGGCGCGGTCGTCGGGCGCCGCCTCCCAGGCGACGAGCCCGCCCGACAGGGCTTCCAGCATCTCGCGCGTTTCCGCGATGAATTCGTTGAGAAGGTCGTCCATGGCCCCGCCGTCGCTCGACCGGCCCTCTATGCGGACCTTTGGTTAAGGAGGCGTTAGTCCGGCGAGGTTTGCGTGATCTCACCTGAACGGTCCGCCGGCGGGAAGGGAAGAGGGAGAAGGATCGACCTTCATCCGGAAAAATACACCTGCGCAACGATCCCCGCGCATCCGCCGTCGGCGCGGTTAACAGCCGCCCCGGATGCCTTTCCGCCGGTCCGGCGCCGGAACCCTGTGGTGCCGCTCCCCGTTTGATTCGCCATTCTCCACAAAAGGAGCGGTTCGATGAAACGCGTGTTGAGTATCGCATCGACAGCCACCGCGACGGCCCTGCTGCTGCTGTCCACCAGCGCCCAGGCCGGCGCCAAGACCAATCGTGCCCGTCAGGCGATCGCCGAGGCCCAGGGCCGGATCGACGCCGCCAACCGAGCCGGCACCAGCGGCGAAACGCCGCGGCTCTCGGCCGAGGCGGCCGCCACCTTGCGCGCCGCGCGCGAGGATCTCGCCCGCGGCCACAAGGAGCAGGCGATTGCCGAGGCCAACCATGCTTCGGAGATGGCCGACCACGCGATCGGGGTCGCCCGAAGCGAGCGCGCCGCCGCCGACCAGGCTCAGCGTACCCGCGCCGAGGAGGAAGCGGCCGACGCGCGCCGAGCGGCAGCCGCCGCCAATGCCCGCGCCGACGCAGCCCAGCAGGCGGCCCAGGATGCCGCCGCGGCCGCCGACGCCGCGCGCGCAACCCCGCCGCCGGCGCCGGCGCCGGTCGTCGTCGCCATGCCGGCGCCGCAGCCGGCGCCCCCGCAGACGACGACCGTGACGACCGAGACCGCGACCCGCACCTCGGCCGGCCATGTCGTCCACAGGGTTGCGCCTGTACGCCGGCCGGTGCGCACGGCGTCGCTCAGGCGCCACCGGACGACGCGGGCGCATACGGTCGTGCACCGGACGACGACCACCGTCACCACGCACGCGCAATAAGCGGGATTCCGTTCCCCAACGGGCCCCGGGCGGGCGGCGTGTTTCCACGCCGCCCGAATGCGCTCCATTGAACGGGCCCGTTCGAAAGAAACGGCGCCCCTTCCCTCACGCAGACGCTCCGCCACGCAAATAATCCCGAAGGATCGGCGCCTATGTCGACTTGCCGACATAGCGTTCGGACTTGCTTGATTTCCGCATCGACTCGGTTTTTATGGCCTTGAGGAGACAAGAGTTCATGCCTCCTCGCGGGGATGGGGAAGATGACCGAATACCGGCTGTACCTCGTCAAGGACGGCCCTACCGGCCGAGGAAAGACCTTCTCGAGTCCCGACGATGCCACCGCCATCATGTGGGCCGACGATCTGCGCGAGGGCCGGGCCGCCGAATTGTGGTGCGGCAAGCGCCTCGTCCGCACCTTCGAGCCGAAGGGCTGAACCCGTCCCGCTTCGGCGGATGGAAAAGAGCCCCTTTCCGGCGGCCGCTTTTCCTCTGGCCCGGACCTGCGTCCATGCTAAGCATCCGCAAAAGGCGGGGAGCTGAGGCATGACGGGTTTTTCACGGCGCGCTCTGGCGAAGACTCTGGGCGCGGGCGCGGCCGCGGCACTGGCGGGCAGAGCCGGCGCCGCACCGATGGCGGCGCTGGCGCCGCAGCATCTGCGCTTTCCCGACGGCTTCAAATGGGGTTGCGCGACCGCTTCCTACCAGATCGAGGGCGCGGTGAAGGAGGATGGGCGCGGCCCGACCAATTGGGACGTCTTCTGCCACACGCCGGGCCGGGTCGCGGACGGCGACACTGGCGATGTCGCCTGCGACTCCTACCATCTCTATCCGGAGGATATCCGGCTGATGAAGGATCTCGGAGTCTCGACCTATCGCATGTCGATCGCCTGGTCGCGAATCTTCCCCGAGGGCCGCGGAACGCCGAACCCGAAAGGCGTCGATTATTACGACAAGGTGGTGGACGGGCTGCTCGCCGCCGGAATCACGCCCTACGTCACCCTCTTCCACTGGGACCTGCCGCAGGCGCTTCCGGGCGGCTGGCGTTCGCGCGACACGGCGCTCGCTTATGCCGATTATGCCGGCTTCATCGCCGGCAGGCTGTCGGACCGGGTTCATGATTTCATGACGGTGAACGAGCTTCGCTGCTTCACCGACCTCGGGCATCAAACCGGCGTGCACGCGCCGGGGCTGAAGCTCGACTCGGCCGGCGTGAACCAGGTCCGCCACCATGGCTGCCTCGCCCACGGCCTCGGAGTCCGTGCCATCCGCGCGAGCGCACGCCCGGGCACGCAGGTCGGAATCGCCGACAATACCGAATTCTGCGTGCCGGTGATGGAGACGCCGGAGCATATCGCCGCCGCGAAGAAAGCGACCCGGGAGCATAATGCGATGTTCCTGACCGCCCTCATGGAAGGCCGCTACATCGACGAATATCTGCACCGGGAAGGCACCGCCGCGCCCAGGGTGCAGCCGGGTGACATGGAGGCGATCGCAAGCCCGCTCGATTTCGTCGCATTGAACGTCTACCAGCCTTTGTGGGTCCGCGCCGACGACGGACCGCGCGGTTATGCGGAGATCCCCCACCTCCCCGATTCGCCGCGCATGGCGTCGCCCTGGCTCTATGTCGGGCCGGAGGTCGCTTATTGGGCGGTGCGCCTGGTCAGCGAATTATGGGGCCCCAAGGTGCTGTACATTTCGGAAAATGGCGCCTCGGCCGACGACCCCATCGTCCACGGCCGCATCGACGATGCCGACCGGATCATGTATCTGCGAAACTATATCGGCCAGTTCCATCGCGCGGTCGCGGAGGGCTATCCGCTGCGCGGCTATTTCCTGTGGAGCCTGATGGACAATTTCGAATGGGCCGACGGCTACACCAAGCGCTTCGGCATCCATTATACCGACTTCAAGACCCAGCGCCGCATCCCCAAGCTCAGCGCCGCCTGGTACAGGGAAGTGATCCGCCGCAACGAACTGGTATGAGGGTCCGTACCCCGTTCTTAACCAGCCATTAGGGTTACCGGTTTATCAACCACGGCAAGTGGGGGATTTTCCGATGAGTGAACGCGGAACGCTGGATCGGCTGACGGAGCTCTTCGCCGGGAATAGGCGGGCGGAGCCGCGCTACAGCGTCCTGCTCAGCGGCCAGGCGTTCAGCGCCGCCGGCTCCGGCTCGGTCATCATCCGCGATCTCTCGCTGAAGGGTGCCCAGATCGAGGGCGGCAGCCTGCCGCCGCTCGGGCGGCTGCTGATCCTCAAGAAAGGCGCGCTCGAAGCCTGCGGCCGAATCGCCTGGCGCGAGGGCAATCGCGCGGGCCTTCGCTTCGAGCATCCCATTTCCGCCGAGAGCCTGTTCGCCGTCGTCGACCGCGCCCGCGGCCGGCGGGTGCCGGAGGCCGTGGCCGCCTGAGCGCTCTCCAGGGCAACGCGCCGTCCGCTCGCGCGTTTTCACCTCATGGCCGACGCACCCGATCCCGGACCGGACGAGCCGCATCTGACCGCCGAAGAGGCGCGCGGCGGCGAGATCATCCTGCGCAGCCGCGCCCGCCGTGCAATCTTCATCGGCGGACTTGCCTTGCTCGTCCTGATCGTCATCATCCTGTGGTTCGGCGGCTTCTATTAAGCCATCGGCGAAGCCGCCGCGTCAGCGATATCCGCTGCTCGCCACAACCAGCTCCTCGTGCACGACCCGAGCCATCCCCTCATTGTAGCGGACCTGCTCGGCGATATAGTCGAATCGGGCGGGCGAGAGCCCGTGCGCGCGAATGATCCGGGTCCTCTCGGCGGGCGCGACCCTGGCGACGGCGGCCGGCGACGGCGCCTGGCCGGGTCCGACTCCGGCCGCGCCGGCGAGCGCGATCAGGATGTCGCCATAATGGCGCAGCTCGACGAGCGTGACTGGAACGAGGGTGACGGCCGAATCGGGGACCGGCTGCGCCGCCGGCGGCTGCAGCGCGACGGCTGCCGAAACGGCGAGAAGGGCGAATAGGCGATCCATTCCTGTCTCCACCTGAACAAGAAGGCGGCGCGGTCCGGGATCGGCCGAATCGCGCTCTGCCTCCGAAGCGTCGACGCCAATGCGCGGCCCTGGTTGAACCGCCGATGAAGACCGAGCCGAAAGATCGGCCCCGCCGCGGGGCGTTCGCGCCCTGCCACCGCCTATTGCCCAGGCTCCGGCTTGTCCTCTAGCTGCCCCGATGATCGCGGCCGACAAGGATCCCGGGGACGCCTCGTTGCGGGAAGCGGAGCGCCTCTTCGGCGAAGGGCGGCTGGAGAGCGCGCTCGAGCCGGCCTGGAATGCGCTGCGCGCGGCACCCGCCTCGCGCGCCGCCAAGGCGCTCCTTGCGAAGCTCCTGCAGCGCGTGCCCTCGGGTGCCGGCCGCGGCGATGAAGACGATCTCCTGCGGCTGCTCCGCGATTCGGGCATCGACCCGGCGCAGATTTCCAATGCCGGATGGCAGGCCCTGCTGAGCGCCGGCTCGCGGCCCTCCGAAGATGCGCCGGCCCTGGCCGCGTGGCTGGACGGCAGCGCGCTCGCGCGGGCCTTGCTCGAAGAAGCCTATGTCGCCCGGCCGGACGCCGAACGGCTGCTGACCGAGGTTCGCCGCTGGCTTCTCGTCGAGGGCCGCTGGCCGGATTTCCCGCGTCTCGCCGCCGCTCTCGCCGCCCAGGCGCGCCACAATGGCGGCGCCTGGCTGTTCGATTCCGTCGAGGAGGAAAGGTTGGGGGACGCCAAAGGCTTCCGCCCGGCCTATTTCCCCGAGCAACGGGAAACCCCGAGTGAAAGCGGCCCGGACCCGGTCGCCAGCCAATATGAGGCCTGGCCCTATCCGCAATGGAGCCGGGTCACGATCCCGGCGCCGACGACGCTTCCGCGCATGGTCGAGCGGCTCGACCCGGGCGGGCCGGATCTGCCGGCGCGGGCGGACCTGCTGATCGCCGGCTGCGGCACCGGACGGGAGGCGGCGATGGCGGCGCTGCGCTATCCGAACGCACGGGTGACGGCGATCGACGTCAGCGAAACCTCGCTCGACTATGCCCGGGAGAAATGCCGCGACCTGCCGGTCGACTTCCGTCGGCTCGACCTTCGCGACGCGCGCCGGCTCGGCAGGGATTTCGATGCGATCTTCTGCAGCGGCGTGCTCCACCATCTGCCCGATCCCGAAGCGGGCTGGCGCGCGCTCGCCGAGGTGCTGAGGCCGGGCGGAATCATGCGCGTGCGGATCTACAGCCGGCTCGGACGGCTGAAGATCGCCGCGGCGAAGGCGATGATCGCCGACCTCGCCGCCGGGCCGGAAGACGACGCGCTGCTGCGCGCGGTCCGGAGGCGCCTGCTCGACAAGGCACCCGGGCTCCTTTCCGACATAGGCGATTTCTACACTTTGGCGGGACTCCACGACCTGCTGCTCAACCGGCACGAGGATCCATTCGACATCCCGCGCATCCGCCGGGCGCTCGACGGGCTCGGCCTGCGCCTGATCGCCATGGGTTTCCCGATCGCGGCGGCGGAAGCACGCTATCGCCGCGAGCATCCGCACGACCCGCGGCTCCGCGACCTCGCCGCGATCGCCGCCTTCGAGCAAAGCAACCCGTTCCTCTTCCGCTCGATGTACGACATCTGGTGCCGCGCGCCGGCGCGATAGACGGATATCGCCCCTGGAGCGGGACGCGATTAGTCTGAATCGCATCCCGCTCCAGAAGTCTTTGTTGTCGCATTGTTTTTCGCGAAAAGCTGGTACCCGCCTTTTCGCACAATGCTCTAGGAGCCTGTCTGAGAAATCACGATTGGCGGTGGCCAGCGGTATCTGTGCAGATTGATGGTG
>DASUHH010000040.1:0-21258 GCA_036273615.1 Allosphingosinicella sp.
TCGCCCTCCACCTCCGGCGCGAGAACGGGGCGCTGACCGGGACGGTCGATTCCCCCGACCAGGGCGGGATCGGCGTGCCCATGGCAAATGTGACGGCGGCGGGCGGCCGGCTCGCCTTCGACGTCCCGCAGGCCAGGGCCCATTATGCCGGGACCTGGGATTCGGCCCAGCGCGCCTATGTCGGCGCCTTCACCGCGGCGGGCGGCGGCGGGACGATGCGCTTCGTCCGCGGCGCGCTGCCGGCGCCGCCGCCGGTCGACTGGTCGGCGCCGATGGCGCCGGGCTTCGCCTACACGCCGGGGCCGGCGGCGCGGGCACGGACCGGCCCCGCCCTTCCCGTGGGCAAGTGCATCAACGTCTCCGACGCGCTCGAGGCGCCGGCCGAGGGCGACTGGGCGCCGCGCATCCGCGACGACGATTTCAGGATCATCCGCGCGGCGGGATTCCGGACGGTGCGGATCCCGGTGCGCTGGTCCGCCCATGCCGGCGAGACGCCGCCCTACGCGATCGATCCCGTCTTCCTCGCCCGGGTCCACCATGTCGTCGGGCTCGCCATCGCGTCGGGGCTGAACGTCATCCTCAACGTCCACCATTATGCCGGGCTCGACGAAGCGCCCGAGGCCAATGCGCCGCGCTTCGCCGCCCTCTGGCGCCAGATCGCCGCCAGCTTCGCCCGCGCGCCGGCAAGCGTCTGGTTCGAGCTCGACAACGAGCCGCACGACAAATTCACCAACGCCAACCTGCTGTCCGTCCTCGAGCCAGCGCTCGCCGCCGTCCGCGCCACCAACCGGACGCGGCCGGTGCTGATCGGCGGCGAGAATTGGAGCGGGATCGGCTCGCTCGCCACCCTGCCGATGCCCGACGACCCCTATGTCGTCCCGACCTTCCATTATTACGATCCGATGGCCTTCACCCACCAGGGCGCGGCCTGGGCCGCCCCGCATCCGCCGCCGATCGGCCGCGCCTACGGCTCGGCCGCCGACAAGGCCGAGCTCGATGCCGACCTCCGGAAGGTGCGCGACTACATGGCCCGCACCGGCCGCGTGCCGATCCTCGGCGAATATGGCGCCCAGGACGATCCGCGCGTGCCAGTGGAGCAGCGCATCCGCTATTATCACGCGATCAGCACCGCCTTCGCCTCGATCGGCGTCCAGAGCTGCGCCTGGGGCTATCGCGCCGGCTTCAAGCTGCGCGACGGCGACCATTGGGTCCCCGGCCTGGTCGAATCGATCGCGACCACGACGACGCGCTGAACCGAAGGTCAGGTCGCGACACGAGCCCGCTGTTCCCCGGCCTCCGCCGGGGGAATGGCGACCTTGATGTAGCCGCCGCGCCATCGGCTCGACATCGTGCGGGGCGGTCCTTCCCGTCAAAGCCGCCATCGCCGCCGTCGCGCGGGGTGCTTCCGGGGAGGTGAGGGCGGCGGATCAGATGTCGGCGGCCAGGGTCCCGGCAGCCATGGCTTTGCGCGCGCCTGGCCTCGGCGGCATTCGAAGGGCAAGCCGGACCAGCCACCAGACCGCCACGGCCATCACCCAGAAGGCCGGAAGCTGCAGCCAGAAGCTGCCCTGAAGGCCCTTCGGAAACACCTGCTCCTGCCCCTGGAAGAGCGACGTCGTGGCGACGAACATCGCGACCGACATCCGCCAGACATGGCGGGCGAGCCGGCGCAGGCCGCGGGTCGGCCCGGCGACGAGCCGGTACAGGTCGCCGCCCGCCGCAAGCAGAGCAACCGTGGCGAAGACGAAATAGACGGCGGCCGGGAAACCCTTGTCGTCCATGCCCGACGGCATTCCCGCCGCGTGGACGCCGAGCGCGTAACCGGTCGCCGACGCGGCCAGGGCCAGCACGGTCAGGCCATGATCGATCCCGGAGACGGTGCGCGCCTTCACGGTGCGCCAGCCGCTGGCGACGAGATAGAAGGTCAGCATCGCCGGGACGATCGAGATCAGGTCCCGGTGCATGAGCGCGAGCAGGAACGCGACCGAGGTCATCGCCAGCATCGCCGCCAGGAAGACCGTCCCGCTCCGCCGGTGCAAAAGGCCGCCCTTCGGCGCCGCCAACGCCATCGCCCCCGCGGCCAGCGCCACCCCGCCGATCGCGACATGCATTGCGAGCAAGACGGAAAAAAGGATCATCCCCCGGAGGCTCGCTCACCGATTGCCGATACTGTGTTACTCTACTATATCACCATCACGGCGTCAACGTGGCGGCCGACAAGGGAAAGCAATATCCACCGACTGCCTGCCGACCGGCAATCGAATCGCGCGTCCCCGCAATTCCCCGCTTTATCCTCCCCACGCGTGGGGAGGGGGACCGCCGGGACGGCGGTGGAGGGGGGTTGGAGCCAGGTGCCGAGCATCCATCTTCGTGCCGGTCTCCACCCCCCCTCCACCAGCCTGCGGCCGGTCCCCCTCCCCGTCCCGGGGAGGACAAGGGCCTTCTCACCGCGCCCGCGGCCCCTTGGCGCCTTCGTGAACCGGAACGACGTCCGCGTCCCATCCGCCGCCCGCGTTGACGCCCCCCATGACGGCGCTAGGAGGATCGCATGGGGAGGGACGATCCGCAGGACCAGGATGCCGGGCGCTCGCCCATCGACGCCCCCGTCCTGCTGCACGATTTCCTGACCGGCCCCGCCAAAAACGCCCCCGATTCCACCGCCATCGAAATCCCCCCCGGCCGCGACCGCCCCGAACGCCAAATCCTGAGCTACGCCGACCTCGACGCCCTCTCCGACTGCCTCGCCCGCCACCTCCTGCCCTTCCTCACGCCCGAGGCCATCGTCCCCCTGCTCATCCCGCGCACCTCGCCTCTGCTGCACGTCGCGCAGATCGCGGTGCTGAAGGCGGGGGGCGCCTTCACCAGCCTCGATCCCAATTTCCCCGACGAACGGATGCGCGAGATCATCGCCGATGCCGAGCCGCCGATCGTCCTCGCCGACGATTCGGGCCTCGCCCGCCTGCGCCCGCTGGCCGCCGAATCCTGCCCCCTGCTCGACCCCGCAATCCTGCTCGAACGCACCCCGCCCGAGCGCCCGCTGCCGCGCGACATCGGCCCCGATCGCCTCGCCTACGTCATCTACACGTCGGGCACGACCGGCCGGCCCAAGGGCGTGATGGTCGAGCATGGCAGCATCGCCAACCTCATCCGCTCCGATCTCGACGAATTCCGCGTCACCCCCGCCGACCGCGCCGTCCAGGGCTCGTCCGCCGCCTACGATTCCTTCCTCGAGGAGACCTGGCTCGCTTTTTCCGCCGGCGCGACCCTGCTGGTCATGGACGATGCGGCGGCCCGCCTGGGCCCGGACCTCATCACCTGGCTCCAACGCGAAAAGGCCACCATCTTCTGCCCGCCGCCCACTTTGCTGCGCAGCACGGGCTGCAGCAATCCGGCCGAGGCTTTGCCCGATCTCCGCCTCCTCTATGTCGGCGGCGAGGCGCTGCCGGCCGACATCGCCGATGCCTGGTCGGCGGGCCGGCGGCTGGTCAACGGCTACGGCCCGACCGAATGCGCGGTCACCTGCCTTCGCGCCGAAGTCCGCCCCGGCGAGCCGGTCACGATCGGCAGGCCGATCCCCGGCATGGACGCCTGGGTGCTCGACCCCAATCTCGCTCTGGTGCCCGACGGCGGCCGCGGCGAGCTCTGCATCGGCGGCGCCGGAATCGCCCGCGGCTACCGCCATCGCCCGGAAATCAATGCCGAGAAGTTCGTCGACCATCCAAGGCTCGGCCGCCTCTACCGCACCGGCGACCTCGTCCGCCGCGACGAAGCGGGCGATTTCCACTATCACGGCCGCATCGACGCCCAGGTCAAGATCCGCGGCCACCGCGTCGAGCTTGCCGAGATCGAGGCGCGGCTCGCCGCCCTCCCCGGAATCCGCGCCGCCGCCGCCCGGCTGCAGGAGGAGGGCGCGGCCGAACTGGTCGCCTGGATCGTCCCCGACGATAACGCCGCCCCGCCCGAGGCCGAGGCGCTGAAGGCCGCCCTCGCCGCCGCCCTCCCCGGCCACATGGTCCCGCGCCGGATCGGAACGCTGGGCGCCTTGCCGACGAGCGTCGGCGGCAAGCTCGACCGCGCGGCGCTGCCCCGGCTCGACGCCCCCGCCGCCGAGCCCGCCCGCCGCTCCGCCGCCCCCGCCACCCCGCTCGAGCGCCTTCTCGCCAGGGCGATGGCCGACATATTGAAACGCCCCGACACCCTCTCGGTCGAGGACGATTTCTTCGAGGATCTGGGCGGCGATTCCCTGAGCGCGGCGATGCTCGTCACCCTGCTCCGCGACGAATCCGCGACCGACTGGATCACGGTCAGCGACATCTACGACGCGCGCAATGTCCGCCGGCTGGCGGAGATCGGCATGGCCCGATCCGACGCCGCCGGCGCCCCCGCGCCGATCCTTCACCGCGAAGGCCGTCCGCGCCCGATCCTCGCCGCCCTGGTCCAGCTCGCCTGCCTCGCCGCGCAATTGCTGATCGCCGCCTGGATCGCCTGGCTCGCCGCGTTCGAGATATTGCCGCCTTTGTTCGACGCACTCGGCGTCGCCGGCGCGATCCTCGCTTTCCCTTTGCTCGCCATGGCCGGCGCCGCGCTCTACCTCCCCGCCTCGATCGCCTTCGCCTGGCTGGTGAAGCGGCTCGTCATCGGCCGCTACCGCCCGGTCCGCGCGCCGATCGGCAGCGCGCTCTACATCCGCCATTGGGCGGTCGTGCAGGCGGCGCGGCTCATCCCCTGGGCCCTGATCGCCGGCACCGGCGCCCAGGCGGCGGTGCTGCGCGCGCTCGGCGCCAAAGTGGGGCGGCGGGTCCACATCCATCGCGGCGTCAATCTCGGCCGCGGCGGCTGGGATTTGCTCGACATCGGCGACGACGCCTCGATCGGCCAGGACGCCCAGCTCGGCCTCGTCGAGCTCGACCGCGGCGACATCGTCATCGGCCCGGTGACGATCGGCGCCGGCGCGGCGCTGCGCGTCCGCGCCGCGGTCCAGGGCCATTGCCGCCTCGGCGCGGGGAGCGTGCTCGCGGCCTTGTCGGTGCTCGATTCCGGCGCTTCCATCCCCGACGGCGAGCGCTGGGACGGAGTCCCCGCCGCGCCCGCCGGCCTCGCCGCCGCGCCGCCGCTCGCCCCCGCCGGCCGCGCGCTCGCGCCGTGGCTGCACGGCCTCCTGACCATGGCCGCCGAGGGCGCCGCGGCCTGGTTCGTCCTCGTCCCCGCCCAGCTCCTCACCCTCGCTCTGTGCCGGTTCGAGGGGATCGACATGGCCGCGCTCTGGCGCTGGCTCTACGCGCCGAGCTTCGATCTTCCGACCATCGCGACCCTCGCCGGCCTCACCGTCTCCGGCGTCCCGCTCACCCTCGCCGCCGAGGCGCTGATCCTGCGCGCGCTCGGCCGGGTGCGCGAAGGGACGGTCGGTCGCTGGAGCCTCGCCTACATCCGCATCTGGCTGAAGACCGGCATCCTCGCGTCCGCCGGCCGCTGGCTGAGCGGCACCCTGTTCTGGCCGGTCTGGCTGCGCCTCGCCGGCATGAGGATCGGCGCCGGGAGCGAGATCAGCACGATCATCGACGTCGTGCCCGAACTGGTGCGCATCGGCGGCGGGACCTTCTTCGCCGACGGCATCTATCTCGGAGGGCCGGTGGTGACGAACGGCGCGGTCGCGCTGGCGCCGGTCTCGCTCGGCCGCAACAATTTCCTCGGCAACCATGTCGTGATCCCGCCCGGCGAGCATTTTCCCGACGACATATTGATCGGGGTCGCGACCGTCGCCGATTCCCGCCAGATCGCGGCCGGCCACAGCCGCTTCGGCCATCCGAGCTTCGACCTGCCCCGCCGCGAGCTTGTCGAGGCGGACCGCAGGCTCACCCACGATCCCTCGCCGATCCGCTTCGCCAACCGCATCTTCTGGGAGGCCTTGCGCTTCGTCCTGCCGGTGCCGCCCTTGCTGCTGACCGCCGCCTGGTACGGCATCGTCGCCGCGGGGAGCCGCGGCACGAGTCCCGCGGCCTTCGCCTTCCTGGTCCTCCCCGCCGCGACGCTGGCGCCGATCGCTTCGCTCTGCCTCCTCGTCCTTTTGCTCAAATGGGGGCTGATCGGGCGGGTGCGGCCGGGCCGGCATCCGCTCTGGTCCTGCTGGTGCAGCCGCTGGGATTTCCTGTTCGTCGCCTGGGCCCGCTTCGCCGCGCTGACCCTCCAGCAGCTTGAAGGCACCTTCCTGCTCACGGCCTATCTCCGCCTGATGGGCCTGAAGATCGGCCGCGGCGCGATCCTCGGCCCCGAATTCGCGCAGGTGGTGGACCCGGACATGATCGAGATCGGCCCCGCCGCGACGGTGAGCGCGATGTTCCAGGCCCACACGTTCGAGGACCGAATCCTCAAGATCGGCAAGGTCACGATCGGCGCCGGCGCCACCGTCGCCTCAGGCACCGTGCCCCTCTACGGCGCCGCGATCGGCGAACGCGCCCATGTCGGCCCCCACAGCGTCGTGATGAAGCACGAGCACCTGCTCCCCGGCCTGCGCTACCACGGCGTCCCGACCCGCGTGCTCGGACGCGAATGACGGCGCACCGGGAATTACGGGGACACAATACCTATTTCCGATGCCTGAAGACCACCCCACAGGACCATGGCGGATCGCCGCCGACCTCTTTGCCCGCGCCGCCCTTGTCTTCGCCGGCCAACCCGCGCAGGCTGGTTGCGGGCAAAGGAGGGGCGTGGTGACGAAGCTTGCCGGCTTGATCCTTGCCGGGGCCATGGTCGGTTCCGGCTCCGGCGCATGCGCGGCGGCGGATACCGTCCCGCGCGTCGGCTTTTCCAACCTTCAGAACCGGCGCATCGAGGGGCCGACCAGCGTCGTTGCGAAGGGCGCCGGCGCATTCGAGCAGCTCGATGTCCTGGTGACGGTCGGCGTCGACGGTCGCGTCGTCGAAGCGGAACCGGCGGACAATCATTGGAGGCTCGATCCGGCGCCGGCCCTGGCCGCCGTTCGGCAATGGCGCTTCCGCCCCCCGCGGTTCGACGGCAAGCCGGTGATCGCGATCGGCACCGTCCCCATCTCCTACGGCCCGCCCGAGCGGGCGGCGGACGCATCCGCCCCCTTCCCGTCCGCGCCGCCCGCCGACGTCGAGATAATGCTGGCCCGCGGCCCCTGCTTTTTCGGCTGCCCCGCTTATGAGGTCGGCATCAAGGGCGACGGCACCGTCCGCTTCAGCACGGACGACGGCGCGCCGGGCACGAAGGCCGGAGGCCGTCGGCCCTTCCTGGATCACAATGTGCTGCTGCCGGGCACCCATGTCGCCCATGTCGACTCGGCCGTCGTGGCGCGCCTCGTCGAAAAATTCCGCGCCGCGCATTTCTTCGGGCTGAAGCCGCGCTACGTCGCGCAGGTCACCGACCAGGCCACCAAGTCGATCACCTTTCGGGCCGGCAAAACCAGCAAACAGGTCGTCGAATATGCCGGCTGGGCCGCTGATATGCCCGCGGACGCCCTGGCGCTCGAGAGAGCGGTCGACGACGCCGCCGGCACCGATCGGTGGGTCTATGGCAATGTCGAAACGGCCGCCGAGCTCGAGCGGGACGGCATCGATCCGCATTCGCAGGACGCCGCCGATCTCGCGACGGACGCCATGCTGGTGGCGCCGGGACGGGATCGCAACGCCCAGGCCGGCGCGATGGTGGCGGCGATGCTCGACAAGGGGCTGCCGCTCGACGCGATGGTCGACGGCGGCGTCACTCCCGACGGGTCGCGCGCGGGGCTCCGCCGGGAAGGGAAGCTCAGCCTCGGCGCGGTCCTCGCTTATGACGCGGCGACCGCGGGCGACGAGCCCCTGTTCGAGCGGCTGGACCGGCTCGGCTGGACGGCGCGAATGGGGCCCGATCGCCTCGACGCCGCCCTCGCGGCCGGCGCGGGCTGCAGCCCCACCATTGCCCGCGCCCTGGTCCATGCGGGCGCGAACCCGCATGTCGTCGGCAAGGGGGCCGCGCTCGCCGCGATCCGGGACGGCTCGGGCGCGTGCCGCGATGCCGATGAAGCGCATGTGCTGGACATGGCGCGCACCCTGATCGCACTCGGCGTTCCCGTGGATGCGCGCGACGATCTGGGCTGGACCGCCCTGATGGGCTGCGGGTCTCCGGAGCTCGCCCGCCTTCTCCTCGCCCACGGCGCCGATCCCAATGCGCTGGGCACCGATGGAGAGACCGCCGTGCTCGCAACCGACGACGACCGCGTCGCCCTGGTCCTGCTCCGCGCCGGCGCGAACCCGCGGGCGAAGGACAAGGACGGCACGCTGCGCGAGCATGCGATCGCGGACCACATGCCCGCCACCCTCGCCTGGCTGGACGCGCATGGGATCAAGTAACCAATTACGGGGACACAATACCTATTTCCCCGGCCAAGCTTCGCTCTCCCACCCACCCCACACCCCCTCACCCCGCCGCGAACCCCTCCCCCCGATAGGTGCGAACCGCATTGCCCCGCTCCAGCGCGCGGTTGCGGTTCCACAGCCCCTGCCGGCCGGCGGCTTCCCCCTCCCGCCGCCGCGCCTCGAACAGCATCGCCAGCTTCAGCCGCGCGATCTTCCGGTTGGCGAATTGCGAGCTTTGCTCCTGCGAGAAGGAAGTCAGCCCGGTCGGCCGATGGACGGCGCGGACCGCGCTGTCCGTCTTGTTGACATGCTGCCCGCCCGGCCCGGACGCGCGCATCGCCTGATAGCCTATGTCCTCGTCGCGCAATTCCGGGACGTCGTCCGCCGCCGGCGCCGGCGCCGCGGCGACGAACCAGTTGCGGCGCTTGTGGAGCGGCCGGAACGGGCTCGTCCCCACCCAGCGGATCGTGCCGGTGCGCGCCTCCACGAACGCCGCCGCATCGGGCCCGGACACCCGCAGCAGCACCGACGCGGCGGTGTCGGCCACCGGCTCGACCGGCTCGCACGCCAGGCCCTCCGCCCGCGCTTCCCCGGCCCAGATTCGGACGAGCCGCGCGACGACCCATTCGCATTCCCTCGGCCCCTGGCCCGACGACAGATGGAGGATGATGTCGCTCATGCCCGCCTCGTCTTGTAGGTGACCAGAGGCCGCAGCGTCGCGACCGGATCGGCGAGCCCCGCCTCCTGGAGGTCGCGCACCACCCGATGCACGTCCTTATAGGCCTGCGGCGCCTCCTCGAAGATCAGGTCGCGGTCCTCGCAGATGACGCGGCTGCCCAGCCCGGTCCGCTCGAGATCGGCGGCGCGGAACCGGCGCGACAATCGCTCGCGCGCTTCGCCCCGGCTCCATTTCCGGCCCGCGCCGTGCGCCAGCGAGCATAGCGCCTCCTCGCCCCCGTCGCGCCGCGGCTGGACGATCCAGGTCATGTCGCCGCGCGACCCCGGGATGACGATCGCCCCCCGGTCCGCCGGCGCCGCGCCCTTGCGGTGCAGCCAGCCGCCGCGATGCGGCACGACCGCATTGTGGCAGATGTCGAGCAGCCGCTCGCCCTCCGTTCCCAGCCGCTCGCAGAAACGCTCGGCGATCACCGCGCGGTTCACCTCCGCCCAGCGCACCGCCTCGTCATGCGCGGCAAGGTATGCGTCGCACTCCGCCGTGCCGGCGATCAGCCCGCCGGCTTCGTGGCGGGTGCGATGCCGGTCGAGGATCGCCTGGCCCAGCCCGCGCGATCCGCTGTGCACCGTCAAATGGACGGCGCCGGCATCCACGCCCAGCGCGTCGAACCGCGCCCGGTCGACGACGGTATCGATCCGCACGAGCTCCGCGAAATGGTTGCCGCCGCCGATGCTCCCCAGCGCCGCGCCGGCCGGCGGCGGCAGCCCCGCCTCGGCGAGCCGCGCCGCCGCGTCGCCGGCCCAGGCCGCCTCCAGCCCGCGCAGCCTGCGCACGGCATGGTCCGGGCGGAACCTGCGGACCGGGATCCCGGTGCGCCACAGCCCCATCCCGCATCCGATATCGCTGCCCACCAGGTGCGGATAGACATGGCTGCGCGACCGGAAGGCCGCGCCGACCGGGATGCCGCGCCCGGCATGGAGATCGGGCAGCCCGACGGCGGCGTCGATGCCGGGCAGCGAAGCGGCCCGGCGCAGCTGGTCGATCGCTTCCTGCTCGATCCGGCTCTCGGGAGAGGCGACGATGTGGATGGACGCCCCGCTCATCGCCGCTTCTCCCACCGGAGCTGGTTCCTGCGCGCGGGGACGGCCTCGCCCCGGTCGCGCCAGAAAAGGCACCGGTCCTTGAGGATGCCGTCGTCGGGATCGACGTAATATTCCGGCCCGCCGCCATAGCGGAAATGGGGGCGCAATATCCGCCCCTCGTGCAGCCATTCGCCGTGCCGCCCGCGCGAGATCGGCACCAGCACGAAGTCGCGCAAATGCTGGCGGACGTGCATCTTGACGGTGCTGCCGGTGTCCAGCCCCGCGCAGATCTCGCTGAACACATCGTCCCAGCGCCGCCCGACTCGCCGCTGGACGAAGCGGGCGAGGGGCGCCAGATTCTCGTTCAGCGACTTGGTATAGGCGGCGCGCTCCTTGGCATGCCGCCGAAGGCCGATCCGCCCGATCGCAATCTCATCCTTCCTCCCCTTCTTCTTGAGCTTGACCGCGGGGGCATGTCCGGCGCCCCAGCGGGGCCGCTCGACGATGACCTTGAACATGTCAGCGCGCATCGCGGCCCTCCCCAGCGAGGAGGACCGTCGGCCGACGGCGAAAAACGACAGCGAACGAAGCCGCGGCACCCAGGCCGCGGCACAGGATCAGGCGACCGCAATCGCCTGCAGGGGACTTGCCCATGTGGAATATTCCCGGACTCGGAAAAAGGACGTGGCGATGCGTGCGGCTGCTTTTTGCATGTGCTCACTCCTTTCCTGAGCGGGGGAAAACGGGCCGGCGCATTAGCCCAGATGGAGAGGGGATTCAACTGGGGTGTCCTGAGCTGTAAGCGCTGCGGTGAAGGCGCCTATGTCGGCCCCCCACGCCCATTGCCCACACCGAATCGCGGATTCGCGTTAACTCGACGTAAGGCTCCGATCGTGTCGAGGACCCGAACGATTTTGTCTGCGCCTTCCGGGGTTTTGTCCCATAGACTGCGGAGGCTGGACTCGAGCTTTTTCCACGAAAGAGTTTCGTCGGGCGCATCGAGCGCTGCACTCTCCATCTGCATTCCCAGCGCCTTGCAAATTTGCACGACATTATGGCTGATCGTCTTGAAGTGGCCACGGCAGATCCTGCCAACCTGACTTGGGTGTACGTCGACCAGCTCACCGATTTCGGTATCTGACAGAGTATTCTCCGCACGCGCGGCGGCAATCTGTCGACGCAGCACGGAGAGTTCGCTTGCCGTTGCCTTCATGCGAATTTGCATGTAATAGAACGTGCAAATTTGCAAGAGAGCGAGTCAATGGCAAACGAAATCCGGTTCTATCGAGCGAGCGAAAAACCCTATGGCGCCTTCAGCAATCTCTACCGATGCGAGATCGAGTTCGAGGGCGAGCGGTTCGTGACGAGCGAGCATGCCTATCAGGCCGGCAAGCCGCGCAAGGTGGCGGTCAAGGATTGGCTGATGAGCGCTCCCTCGCCTGCCTTGCTGGCGATGGCGGCGCATGGGCTCTATTATTGGGACGTCGCGCCAGGCTGGTCGACTTCCAAATTCGATAGGATGCGGCGGGTTCTGCGCGCAAAGTTCGAGCAGCATCCAGAGCTCAGGACATTGCTGCTTTCGACCGGGGCAGCCCGGCTCGTCGAGAGTGCAACAGTCGATAATGAGGTCAATCGGCTTTGGGGCGAAGTGAACGGCGTCGGCAAAAATATGCTCGGTGTGATGCTGATGGAGCTACGGAGCGAGCTTCGCTCTCAATCTGACGACCTGAACTGCGTGGCCGCGGCGGCCTAGGCTGCGGTTCAATAGTCGTGGGGCGCGGGCGCTAGAATCGATCGGACATAGGCGGCGTCGTGATGCTGGAACACGCCGCGTGCACCCGCAAAAGTGCAGTTTTCAGCCGCCAGGCGCTGGCCAGCTAGGACGCCACGCATCAGGTCATGAATGTTCATCTGAGCGTGTCGGGCGCGCGGGCGAGCCAACAGCCAATCGATCAAGCCAACGCTGACCATATCGCCTGAGCCGCAGCTGTCGATCACGTCAGCAACCGGCACAGCGGCACTCCATACCCGCTCATGACCATGACGCACTTCCAATCCGTCGGCGCCATGGGTGACGATGGCGATCACGGTGCTTTGAGCTACGCGATCGTCCAGTTCGGATCCGAGACGATCCGAGGAATATTTGAGGATCGTGGTCAGCGCCAACGCTTCGTCGAACAGCGCGTCGTCAAAGTCGGAGGGTTCGAAATAGATCATGGCGCCAGCGGCATGGACCTTCTCCATGGCGTGCAGGATGGTCGGGGACAACCGGTCCGCGTAAAAGATCGTGCACCCTTCGAGAGCCTGCGAAGCGGAATGAACCTCTGCGAGGCCGATCGGCTCGTAGTGGGGATATTCTTCGAACGTCTCATGACAGATGAAGCTGAAGCTGTGTTGACCGGACAGCGTGTCAAGCTCTTGCCGCAGCACAGGCGAGCGCCGCCCTTCATGACGATGGATGAAGGTCGTGTTAGCACCAGCGAGGCGGAATTCGTCGAACAAGCGGGCGCCGATCTCGTCACAGCCAAGCGCCAGAACGGGCGCGACCTGCCGATGCAGCATCGCCAGTGAAACAAGCACATTGCCACAGGAGCCGCCAAGCGCCTCGGCCGCGAACGTACCATCAGCATAAAGACGATCGAGCACGGTGAAGCCGGTGCCAACAACGTCGATCGACTGGTGATTCTTAGGTATCATGTTCTCTATTTGTACTCATTTTCTGCAAAAGTGTCGAGTCTGAGCATGTCGACGTCGATACGAACGATTCCCTCAACATCACGTTGCACAGCACGCAGCAATCGCAGCAAGGCCGCAGGTCCGGTGACATTGGGTCCAAATAGCGACCAGCACCCTTCATGACGCCCGCATACCGTACCAACACTGACACCGAGCGGGTGCGACAGGAGTTCATGATCGTTGCCGCCGCGGGCGCCGCTATCGCCGACGCAGAGGATTTCCTCCCCGTCGGCGATTTTATCGCGGACATGCTCGATGACGCGCCGCTTCGAGGTGCTGGCGGCCACAAAGTCGATGCTGTGCCCTGAACGCGCGAACTTGACTGCGCCGGACGCGATCGGCGGACAGGATTTGAGCGCGTGGGGAAAAGCTGTGAGATCGGCGAGAGTGTCGAGCTTGACCGAGATCTGCACGTTGCTGAATCGCCCCCCGAACAACCCTTTGAATAAATCCGGATGGCCTTGGAGCCAAGCGAAGGTTTCCGCGAGCGCCGGATCGGTCGGCGGCGGAGCGTCCTCGATGTCTGTTGCCAAGGGCTGGAGGTAGGCGCCGTTATAATATCCGACCACGATCCGGTAGTGGAGATCTTGCGGAAGCACGTCGCGCAGAGCCTTACCGCCCGATCCGCCGCGTCCCGTGGCGATGCCGATACGGACACCCAGCCGATCGAGGCGGACAAGCTCGTCAGTGACCTCCGCGCCTGGCGTACCAAAGCGCTCCGCTTCGGTGATCATCGTGCCGTCATAATCGAGCACAACACCACCGATCGTCGCTGCGCAGAGCCGGTTGAGGCGATCGATGCTGATCGCGCGGACCGACTGTGGTGATGGCGGTTGTTCATCGCGATGGAGAATGGCGGCCCGCTTTTGACGTGTTGCAGGGTCCAAATCGCGTGCGAGCTCCAGCAGACCGTCATCACCGTAGAGAGCGCGTCCAAATTCGCCGATGCCGGGTTTGCCAGGATCGATCGCCACGGCACGTCCCATGGCTCCGACCATGACCAGGGCCTCGACGATTCCCAGCGCGTTGCGAAGTCGGCCGCCTCCAGCAAAATCGCGTTCAACCATGCGAACCTGAGGCAGGACTGCCGCCGCCCGCTCCCAAATCGCACGTGTCTCGTCGCTGGTCAGAGCGATCACGAACGTCTGGCTCGCGCGATGATGGAGCCAACTATGGCGACCATGGGCGAAGTTGCGCACATCAGTGCGCTGAACGGGGCAGATCGCCGCTTCCCAAGCGGAGGTCTCGATCAACTCAGCGACAGCGCGAACCTGCGGATCGGCGATCAAGAGCAGCAGATCGTCTGGACGAAGCGCGGCGAATTGATTGGCCACAGCCTGACGTGTGTCCCGCGACAAGGCCTTGGCTAAGCCGCCGCGAACCATGGCTGAGAGCTCGTCGCCGATGGGATCCTCGCTGGCTGCATCGGACGCTAAGAGCAGCGCCAACGCCGATGCCAGCAGTGAATGGGTCGCGAGAAAACCGTCCTTAGCGTCGGCAACCGGGACCGAAATCACCGTCGCTGCGGTCGAAGCCCGCGCGAGCATTGCCGCTGCCCCCTCGGCATTGCGGGTCACGATATTGACGGCTGCGCCATGTGCGCGGCCAGCGACGACGCTTGCGACACTGTCGGGATTATCGGCGCCGGCACTAAAGAGCCAGACGCCGACATCGGTTAGGTCGCCGTTTGCGATGAGGAACTCAGTCGGCGTGACAACCTCGGTTGCTTTTCCGAACAGCGTCTCGCGGCAGCGCGCAAAATAATGGGCGGTGATGGTCGAGCCGCCCGAGCCGATCGCTATAGCGTGGCGGTTGCCTCCGGCGCGCAACGCATCGGCGAGCGGGCCGACGTCGGTCTGAAGGATCAGCTCGGCGGTTTGGGACAGGCTGTCGAGCTTCGCACCGAATCGAGTCATGCCTGCGCGCCAGCCGGCGCATCGACGGTCGCGCTGGCAGCGACCTCTCGATAGGACGGACCCGAGAGCAGTAGGTGGACGATCATGTCCGAGGTCTCTGCGACAAGGGGCTTGTTCGGGTCAAAGGTATAGCGGACTGTTTCGATATATTGGACGGGCAAATCATGCTCGAGCGCCGCCATCAATGCGCCAGCGGCCATGACACGGCTGCCGATTGGCGATAGGATGATCGAAGGTTCGAAAATCTGATCGACCGTCATGTCATAGCGCGCTTTCAAGGTGCTCAGGGTCCGATAGCAATCGAGCGGATTGTGCTCGGACACATAGACCAGATCTCGCGGATCGACCTGCCATTCATCGACCAATTGGGTTTCATATTCGGCGATCAGTGCGTCGGCGCGCCGCGGATCTCGTGCGGGAAAGGGCAGGACCGGACAAATCTTATATGTTTCGCCAACCGAACGCCCGATGTCGTTGAGCGCTGACGAACGGCCGCGCGCGAGTTGCGGCACCCAGATTCGCGCGATTTCGAGGGCGCTGCCGTTTCGATCGACGCCCGCAAAGCCACGCACGGCCATCGGCCGGTCCCCCGGCTCGCTGGCAATCTCGTCGTCCAGCTCGGGGTTGGACGCGATCATGATGTGGAAGGCTGTCCCGCGCCTTTCGCAGTCTTCGAGCAGCAGTTTGGCGGCGGGAAATCCGATGCCGATCGATAGCGCGGTCATATCCAAGATGACGTCGGTGACATCATCGGCGATTGGGTAATTGCCGATGACGGCCGCGATCCGCGCTCCAGCCACGGGCGCATTGTCGTTGCCGAATATCTCGACCGAGACCACCTCGCTTGAGGGCACGTCGGCCTGCAGGGCCTTCACATTGTCCTCGGCGGCATCAATCAGCTCGGCATCGGGAGTGCCGCGCTCCTCGCGGATGAACAGGCCGGTCAGTCGTTCCTTCAGGACGGCGGCTAGAAGGCCGGCGACACGGCGGGACCTAGGGTCGAACCCAGCCGCGGCGACGAGAACGCAGCGACGATCCGCTTGGCCAAAATAGGACTTGATGAATTCTCCGACGCCGTCGTCGAAGTGGGCGACGCATTTTTGCCAATAAGGTCGCGCCATGTCAGGTCTCCAGCCCTCGGAGATAGTCGAGATCGCGCTCCAGGAAACCGCCGCGCCGCAAGGTCAGGCCGTGGGCGAGGCAAACGACGCCGCTCATCTCGATGAGGCACCAATTCTTACCGCCTTGGCCATAGTCGCGCGTCACTTCGATCGCGCCATGGGCAACGGCATATTTCAGCACCAGCGTGAGCTCGTCGCTGGACGCCAGCAACTCGGCGATTTCCGTCTCGAGGATGCCGATGGCATTGCCACCATAGCCGAGCCTGGCGTTTGCAGTGAGCGAGACCTCGCGGCATTCGTGAGCCATATGATCCACTATGGCGCGCACATGGCGGGCATAGGGAAAGGCCCAGCCGTCCATGATTTCCAGTGCCTTGGTACGGAGGACGTCCTGTTGCGCGGCGGCGGTTAGAGCGAGCGGTCGCCCGCGGATCGCCTGGGTTTCCATGCGGGCAACCAACGCACCGGCGAGTTGCAGGAACAGCTCCGCATTCTCGTTGCTGGCATCGCAAAGCGTGTCGAAGCCATAGTGAAGGGGACGGCCGGTCAACTCGTTGAGGTGGAGTCGGGCGCCTTCGGCGACAGTTGCGTCGGCCTTCAGAGGCGTCTTAGGATCGGGATCGAATTCCTCGAACAGCGACACCTGCATGTTACTGACCCGGTTGGCGTAGCGCGCCATTAGGATGCGGATCATCGCCAATCCGACCTCAGGTTCACGATCGCCTGATTGCGCTCCGGCCAGATAGGCGTTGGCGAGCTGTTCGATCGTCTCGCGACGCGCGGGCGTTACTTCAAAGCGACGCTGATCGCGATCGACCTGCGCGCTCAGCTCCCGCAATTTTGCTTCGGACAACCGCGGGGGCTCATCGGGCACCAGGCGCTTGAACTGGGTTGCATTACGGTTCCGAAACGCTTGCACTCTCGGGAGATATCGGTCGGCCATGTCGGCCGCCATTTCCCGAAAACGCTTGCGTTCTTTGGCGCGATTCTCCCCGCCCTGCATGAAGACATCGACGAAGTCGCGGTCTGGCTGGAGGTTGTGCGTTGCGAGGCTTTTGGCTGATCGGAACACCGCATCGGGACTGAGGGCTTCGAGCCGCATCATCATCCAGCGACCGAATTTGATCTCGCGCCGTGCCAGAGCGGTGAACATCTGCTCAAACTGATGCGGATGCAGGGCATGGACGTCATCGAGCATTGCCACAGGCTTCACGACAAGCCGTTCGCCCATCCAGTCGATCTCAATCTCCTGGACGCATTCAAAAGGTTGATACGGGTCGATCGCCTCGCGCGGGAGATTTTCGATCTTGGGCGGTAGCAGACTGGCACCGATAGAATAGATCGCTCGCTGCACTTCGAGCGCGCGCTCACGGATGCCGGCGGCGGTTAGGCCACCAATCTGTTCGAGTTGCGCTTCGGAAGCGTCACGAGCAATGAAGCGAATCTCGTCCAGCCGGCGATGGTCACCATTGGTGAGACCGCGCAGCAAGGCGAGCATGGTGCGTGCCTGAACCAGCCAAAGCGCCAGTTTGGTCTTGATGACATCATCATAGGGCAGTTCCCAGAAGTCGCGATATTCGGACTCCATCGGGATTCGGACCGCCGCAACCCGCGGCTTACCGTCGTCGAGGAATCCTGCGCCGGCCAGGGCCTGGGCCAGATCCTTGTTCGTCTCGCTGGTGAGGTCGCGCAGGATCGATTCGACTAGGCGGAACTCGGCGAGCATCGCGAGCATGGTCTTGCCGCTGCCGGGCGCGCCGAGAATCCGCACGGGAAGGTCGAACAAATCGGCCCTGCGCGGATGGTTAGCCAGGAAGGTCGTGAGCGGCGCCGGGCTGACAATTTCGAGAAAGGTCGTGTCGTCGCGAATATATTCGGTCGCACGGCGGAGAAACGGATTGGCCATGGTTCAGCCGTGCCTGTCTCTTCGGCGGAACAAGGGCCTCATCGCCCGGCCCTGCTCGCCAGCCGTCTCCGCCCAGAGCAGCGGAATGCTGTTATTGGGCGTATTGTGCTCCAGGACCAACGGCAGCGCGCAATTGGCATAGCCCATCTTCAAATCGGTCTGCTCCGCTTCACCGACATGTTCGATGAGCCGGAGGTAGAGGCCGTGATCATAATATTTCTCGCACAGCGCGATCATCGTGGCGTCGCGTTCGGCGCTCAGCGCGAGCGATGCCGGCAGCAATGTACCTTCGGTGATCGAGATCGAGCCGTAAGTGCGATCTGACCATTCGCGGTTAGCCCGGTCGATCCGCTCCAGCAGCGTGTTATGCGCTTGGTTCGTCGAGACATAATGGTGGATGTGCAGGGCATAATTGTCGACAATTGGAAATTTCTCCTTGAGGTCCCCGCGAGCTCCGCAGACCATCTTGTTAAACTTCTGCAGTTTGCCTTTCCACTCATTGTCCTTAAAGCGGATGAACGTCGTGCCCGAGGCGGTGAAGTCGTCGATCAGAAAGACGTGCTCGAACTTCTCGTCATCGGCATTTCCCTCTCGAAGCTTTTTGGCCAGATCGTTCCACTTTTCGGTGCCGATATTCATCATCGGCACGACCTGCTCTTGGGAAATGCGACCGGCGTTAGCGCGGCGGAGAATGTCGATGCGGCTGCCGTCGCTCAGGCCGACGAATAACGTACGTCGTAAGACGCGATCGAAGGCAGCAACTCCTTCACCGCTTCCCCACAATTCGTGCGGCGCGATCCCGACCTGTTCGGCGGCGAGCCGGCGAAAGAATGGGGTGACGGTCTCGGGATAGAAGGCCTCGATCGTCTGCTGCATCTCGGACGCCGAAATATAGACCAGCCGGTGCTTAACGAATTGATAGGCCGTAGCGCGATCCTCAGGGTCGAACTGCTTCAGCCAAGTCGCGAGATTTTCGATAAAGCGCGAGCCGGCGCGGAAGTCACTATAGCCATCATATTTCGTGGCCGCCATCAGGCGCAGCCAATCATATTCCGCCGTCGCCACGCCGTCATCGGTCCAGTTCATGATGTTGGCGATCAGCCGTAATCCCAAGAGATTCATACGCAGCTACCGATCGAACCAGCTCGTCGCATCATCTATGAGTCATTTCAGCGCCTTAGACTTCGGGCGTCAACTTCAATCTTGCCCCCCATCATTGGGGCAGACAATTTTTCGTACCATTCCGGTGCTTTCTCGACTGATTGTATGTCCGGTTTCGGGGGGATGGCCAACAGAGGATATGTTCGACATGAGCGACCATCCTCCCCCCACCCCCCGCTTGACACGCCCCCGCCCTCCGATACACTCACCCCCCAAGGCCGCACCGAGGGGGCGCGGGGCGGCCGGTTGTGAAAGGGGCGTTGTGGTGCCATCCGCCGGTTCGCGTCGTCTCGCCGCTCTTGCCGGCATCGCTTTTGCCGCGTCCAGCGCTCTCTTCCTCTCCACCCCCGCATGGGCCGGGCTCGGCGGGCCCGCTTCCACGGTCCAGACCGACGGCGCGCGCATGTCCGCGCGCATGGTCTCGACCGAGATGGGCCCTTACGCCCTCCACACGCTGACGCGGCCCAATGGCGGCATGGTGCATGAGCTGACCAATGCGGGCGGCCAGGTCTTCGCCGTCACCTGGTCCGGCCCGGGCAAGCCGGACCTGCGCGCCCTGCTCGGCCGCTATTTCGATACCTTCCAGGCCGCCAACGCCGCGCGCGGGCGCGGGCTTCGCTCGCCGCTCCGCCGGCCGCCGCAGGTGAGCCAGCCCGATCTCCAGATCCAGACCGAAGGCCATATGGGCTGGTTCCGCGGAATCGCCTTCGTCCCATCGCTCGCGCCGCCGGGCTTTTCCGTCAACAACCTGCCGCAGGAGCGCTGATCCCGGTGCGTCACCTCATCGCCCTCGCCGCCGCCCTCGCCCTCGCCGGCTGCGGCGGAGGAGGAGGCTCCTCCGGCTCCGCCACCATCACCACCCCAACCCCGCCGCCGCCGACGCCGCCGCCTCCTCCACCCCCGCCGCCGCCGCCGGTCGCGAACACGGCGCAGATCGTCGTCGACAACGGCCCGGCAGCGATCGCGGCCTCGGGCGGATCGTTCAACTCGCCCTTCGTCACGATCACGATCTGCGCGCCCGGATCGACCACCAATTGCCAGACGATCGACCATATCATCCTCGATACCGGCTCGGTGGGCCTCAGGATCATCACGCCGGTGCTGAAGGCGAGCCTGCTTTCCGCGCTTCCGACCGAGGCCGATACCTCCAACAATCCGGTCGGCGAATGCTATCAATATGTGAACAGCTTCGCCTTCGGATCGGTGCGGGTCGGCGATTTCTCGATCGCCGGCGAGAAGGTCGCGAACATGCCCTTCCAGGCGATCGGCGACACGGGAAGGTTCGCCAACGCGCCGGCCACCTGCTCGGCCGGAGGCGGCACCGCGATCAAGACGGTGGTCGATTTCGGCGCCAACGGAATCATCGGCGTCGGCACCACGCCAACCGATTGCGGAGGCTTCTGCGCGACCGGCGGCCAGGCGGCGGCCATCTATTACGATTGCCCGACCGCGGCGTGCAACACGATCATCGCGCGCGCGTCGAACGAGGCGCCGCCATTCCAGCAATTGCCCAACCCGGTCGCGGCCTTCCCGGTCGACAATAATGGCGTGATCCTCACTTTGCCCTCGGTGCCGGAGAACGGCGCCGCGAACATCATGGGCACGGTGACCTTCGGCATCGGCACCCAGGCGGACAATGCGCTGACCGCGATGAACGTGATGCCGATCACCACCTCCTCGAGCCCGATCGGCCCCGCCTTCCTCACCGCGACCTTCAACGGCAAGAATTTGACGCAGAGCTTCCTCGACAGCGGCAGCAACAATTATTTCTTCATCGACACCAGCCTGCCGCAATGCACCGATCCGGACCTGCATCCTTTCTATTGCCCGGCCGCGCCATTGCTCCTCTCGCCGGAGCTGACCGCCACCAACGGCACCAAGGCGAGCGGTGCGTTCACCCTGTTCAGCCCGTTGAACGTCATCGGAACGGCGACCGCGGCGCCGGGCCTCGGCATCAACCCGACCCTGGTGACGCCGCCCCTTCCCTTCGCCAACAGCTTCGATTTCGGCCTGCCCTTCTTCTTCGGCCGCTCGGTCTACACCGCGATCGAAGGCCGCACCGCCGGCGGTGTCCAGGGCCCCTATTACGCCTGGTAGCCCCCTATCCTCCCCGCTCGCGGGGAGGGGGACCACCCATAGGGTGGTGGAGGGGGGCCCGAGACCGCACGAAGCCATCCGCCAGACCGACAACCACCCCACCCCGGCCGAAGGCCTTTTTCGGTTCACGCAAAGACGCGAAGAAGAAGGAATAAAAACAAGGGAATATGACGAATTAAATATTGTGTCCCCGTATTTCTGGAGGGCGC
>DASUHH010000041.1:0-94490 GCA_036273615.1 Allosphingosinicella sp.
CTGCTGCGCAAAGCCGCAGAGCGAAGCGTCGAAGCAACCTGGAAGCGCATCGGCTCACTCCTCGACCGCTTCACACCAGCCGAATGCGCCAATTACTTCGCCAACGCTGGCTATGCGTCAAACTAAATGCAGAATGCTCTAAAGCCGCGCGGCGGCGCGCAGGCGTTCGGCGATGAGCGCCTGGCTGGCGGCGAGCTCGCCGCGCATCCAGGCTTCGAGCAGCGCGAATTGGGCGCCGGCGATCTGGACGGCGCGGGCGCGGGCGCGCTCCGGATCGTCGGCGAGCCTTTCCTCGACCAGCACTTCGAGCAGGCGCCGCACCGACAGGCCGAGCGGCGGCGCCAGGATCGCGCGGGCGAGGCGGCGATTCTCCCAGAAATGGGCGACGACGAAGGCGAGCTTCGCCTCGTCCGGCACGGGAGAGACCGAATCGGCGATCATCGCCAAAAGGCCTTCCATGCTCTGCCGCAGCAGATCGTCCTTGCTCCTGAAATGGGCGTAGAAGGTCGAGCGGCCGACATCGGCCATGTCGATCACGTCGGCGATCCGGATCGAATCGTAGCGCCGCTCGAGCACCAGGGAGGTGAAGGCGGAGAGGATCGCCTTCCGGCTTCGCGCCGCGCGCCGATCGAGCCTCTCCCCCGCCATTCCCGGACATTAGCAGGCTTTCGTCCGCTAACGAACAGGGCCGTCGCCGCGTCCGTTCGCGCCCGCCGATGCCGGCTCTAGGCTTGGCCCGGGAGGACGAAGGATGACCGAGCGGGACCAAAGGATCTATGGCGGGCTGCTTCTGGCCTCGGCCCTGCTGTCGCTGCTGGCCGCCGCCCACCATCCGGAGATCCACGCGCACGATCTGGCGACGGCCCTTCGCACGCTCGCCGGCGAGACGCGGTTCATCCTCGCCGTTCATGGCGTCCTGATCGCGCTCGCGCTGGCCGAGCTGATCGGCTTCTACGGCTTCGCCCGCCTGCTCGGCCCCGGCCGGCCGCTGCCGGCGGCGGGCTTGATCTTCATGGCCGTGGGGATGGCGGCGATGGTCGGCGCGGCGGCGATCAACGGCCTCGCGGTTCCCGCCTTCGCCTCCGACTATCGCGGCCTCGCCCCCGCCGACATGAAGGCGGCGGCGATGCTGCTTCGCCTCTGCTGGGATCTCAACCAGGCGCTCGCGTCGATCGGCGCGCTCGCCTGGGGCGCGGCCCTGCTCGCCTGGTCGGTCGCACTCGCGGGCCGGAGCGGCCTGGTCCGCGCGACCGGGCTGCTCGGGCTGGTCGCGGGCCTGGCCATCATCGGCGGCTTGCTGTCCGGTCTCATCGACCTCCATGTCGGCGGCTTCATCGCGCTGGTGGCGCTGATGACCGCCTGGTCGGTCGCAACCGCCTTGCTGATGCTGACCGGCCGCCTCGCCGCCGCTCGGCCGGGCGGCAGTGCCTCGCCGGCCTGATCGCGCACATTCGCGGCGGCGGCCAAGCGGAATTCGCCGGCGAAGAGCGAAAGCGGAGACCGCATCGCAAAGCCGTTACGGCTACGAATTGACCTATAATACGCTGCGTACTATCATTGGCCATGGCGCTCACCACGCTCGCCGCCTTGCTGCTGTTCCTTGGGGAGGGGAAATCCGGCTACGATGTCCGCCGCCTGTTCCAGATGACTCCGATCGGCCTGTTCAGCGACAGCCCGGGCGCCATCTACCCGGCGCTCGCCCGGCTGGAGAAAGCCGGGCTGCTCGCCGGCGAGGCGCAGCCCTCCGCGCGACGGCGCCGCGTCTTTCGCCGCACCGCGGCCGGCAATGAAGCGCTCGACCGGTGGCTGCGGGTACCGATCGACGCCGAGACGGTCGAGAAAAGGACGCACGAGATCGAGCTTCGCTACGTCCTGATCGCCTTTCATCTCGGCCCCGCCGCGGC
Source organism: Allosphingosinicella sp. (assembly GCA_036273615.1). Classification (GTDB taxonomy): domain Bacteria; phylum Pseudomonadota; class Alphaproteobacteria; order Sphingomonadales; family Sphingomonadaceae; genus Allosphingosinicella. Next base: position 1,905 of record DASUHH010000041.1, read on the forward strand.
CGTCCAATTCCTCGACGAGGCCGCGCAGAATTATGAGCGCCGCATCGCCGATCTCGAAGCCTTCTGCGCTGCCAATCAGGCCATGGGCAGCATCTCGCTCGACACGCTCGAGCTCGGCATCCGGCTTTTCCGGACGCGGCTTTCATGGTGCCGCGACATGCAGCGAAAAGGGGAGGAAGGAAGATGAAGAGGAGGATCGGCGTCTCGATTTTCGCCCTGCTCGCCGCCGCGGCGGCACCCGCTCCGCGACCGGTTTATCGCGTGAATCCGGTGCCCGGCGTCCGCCATTATCTCTACGAGGTGATCGAGACGATCAACGGCGTACGCCGCGACGGCTGGCGGACCGAGTTCGACCTCATCTCGGCACATGGCACGATCGACGCGGTGGTCCGCAAGACCTTCCATTTCACCGACAAGGGGTGGGATCCGGTCACCGCCGACCCGGCCTGCCGCGCCGCGATGCACGGCAACGCGGAGAGCCTCGCCCGCGTCCGCTTGTGGCCGATGCCCCCGGACAGCGCGCCGAAGCTCGGCGCCTCCTTCCTCGACACCTGCGCGCCGGCGGGCGTGTTCTTCCCGCTGACCGACATCCTCAACGTCGCGGTCATCCCGTGGTCGCCGACCTTCCATGCGCAGGACCTTCGCGAGGTCGGCCAAAGCGTGCATTATGAGGGGTTCGAAGCGGCTTTCGATCGCGCAGGCGAGGCCATCAAGGAGACGGCCCATGGCGGCGAGGTCCGTCTCGCCGCGCTCGATCCGCACCGGGCCGTGATCGACTGGCGGCCCGATCCCGCCGATCTCGAGATGAACGAAAGCGCGCAAAAGCCGCCGATGACGCTGAAAGGCACCGAGCATTGGGCCTTCCGGCTGGAGCTGGACCGGGCGAGCGGCACGATCCTGCGCGCCCAGACCACCTATGACGATCTCGATCTCGCCATCGTCGGCGCCCCGCCGAACGTGCCGCGGGTCAAGATCACCCGCGCCGTCCTGATCGAGTCCCGATAAGGACTAATTGAGCCCCAAAGCCGCCTTCGCTACGGCGATCTGCTCGCGCACCCGCTCGGGCGCGGTGCCGCCATAGGAGGCGCGGCTGCGCACCGAGGCATGGACGGTGAGCACATCGTGGACGCTTTCGTCGATGCGCGGATCGATCGCGCGCAGGCTGTCGAGGTCGAGTTCGGCGAGGCCGCGGCCTTTCTCCTCCGCCGCCTTGACGGCGCGGCCGGTGATATGATGCGCCTCACGAAACGGGATTCCGGCGCGGCGGACGAGCCAGTCGGCGAGGTCGGTGGCCGTCGAGAAGCCCGCCTCCGCCGCAGCGCGCATCCGGTCCTCGTTGAACCGCATCGTCTCGACCATGCCGGCGAGCGCCTGCAGCGACAGGATCAGCAGGTCGTGCGCTTCGAAGACCGGCGGCTTGTCGTCCTGCATGTCCTTCGAATAAGCGAGCGGCAGACCCTTCATCGTCATGACCAGCGACACCATCGCGCCGGCGATCCGGCCCGAATGGCCGCGCACCAGCTCGGCCGCGTCGGGATTGCGCTTCTGCGGCATGATCGACGAGCCGGTCGAATATTCGTCGGGCAAAGAGACGAAGGCGAAGGGCTGGCTCGCCCATATGATCAATTCCTCGGCGAGGCGCGAAAGGTGGAGCGCGCACAAGGTCGCCGCCGTCAGATAATCGAGCGCGAAATCGCGGTCGGAGACGGCGTCCAGCGAATTCGCCATCGGCCGGTCGAAGCCGAGCACGGCCGCCGTCGCCTCGCGATCGATCGGGAAGCCGGTGCCGGCGAGCGCCGCGGCGCCGAGCGGGCTCTCGTTCAGCCGCGCCCGTGCATCGGCGAAGCGCGACCGGTCGCGCCGCAGCATCTCGTAATAGGCCATCAGATGGTGGCCGAGCGTCACCGGTTGCGCCGCCTGGAGATGGGTGAAGCCGGGCATCAACGTCTCGACCTGCTCCTCGGCCCGGCCGACCAGCACGCGCTGGAAGGCGGCAAGCGCGGCCTCGACCTCATCGACGGCATTGCGCACCCACAGGCGGAAGTCGGTCGCGACCTGGTCGTTGCGCGAACGGGCGGTGTGGAGGCGGCCGGCGGCCTCGCCGATCAGCTCGGCGAGCCGCGCCTCGACATGCATGTGGATGTCCTCGAGCGCCGGATCCTCCGGCACGCCCTTCAGCTCATATTCGTCCTCGATCCGCTCCAGCCCCTCGGCGATCGCGCTCTCGTCGGCCTCGGAGACGATGCCCTGCGCCTCGAGCATCGCGACATGGGCGAGCGACGCCCTTATGTCCTCGCGCCACAGGCGCTTGTCGAAGCCGATCGAGGCGTTGATCTCGCGCATCAGCGCGGAGGGTCCGCCGGCAAAGCGGCCGCCCCACATCAGATTGCTTTTCCCGTTCCCGGCGATGGCCCTTCTCCCCCTCAGGCGACGTACCAGCTTGTGCCGTCGGCCTTGTCCTCGATCACGATCCCCTCGGCGGCGAGCGCGTCGCGGATGCGGTCGGCCTCGGCGAAGTCGCGGGCGGCGCGCGCCTCGGCCCGGGCCGCGATCCGGGCCTCGATCTCGCCGTGGCCGAGGCCGGGAGTCCCGGCCGCCGCCGCGCGCGCGATTCCGAGGATCGCGGCGAGGCCGTGGAGCTGCCGCGCCAGCGCAGGGTCGCCGGTCCGGTGGACCTCGCTCGCCAGCTTGAACAGGATCGCAACCGCCTCGGGGCTGTTGAAATCCTCGTCCATGGCCCGGCGGAAGTCGGCGGCGTGCGGCTCGTTCCAGTCGACGCCGCTCTCTCTTGGGCCCTCCTCCGGCGCGACCGCGCGCATCGCCCCCTGGAGCCGCGCCAGCGCGTTGCCGGCATCCTCCAGATTCGCCGCGCTATAGGAGATCGGGCTTCGATAATGGGCGCGCAGGAAGAAGAAGCGAACGACGTTGCCGCCGAACCGCTCGACCGCGTCGCGCAGGGTGATGAAGTTGCCGAGCGACTTCGACATCTTCTCCCTGCCCGTTTCGAGCTGGCCGACATGCATCCACCAGCGGGCGAGCGGGGCGTGGTTGGCGGCCTCGCTCTGCGCGATCTCATTCTCATGATGCGGGAATTTGAGGTCGGGTCCGCCGCCATGGATGTCGATGGTCGGGCCGAGCAGGGCCTTGGCCATGGCCGAGCATTCGAGATGCCAGCCCGGCCGCCCCGCGCCCCAGGGCGAGGGCCAGCGCGCCTCTTCCGGCTCGCCTTCCTTGCCGGTCTTCCACAGGACGAAATCGAGCGGATCGCGCTTGGCCGCATCGGCGGCGACGCGCTCGCCGGCGCGCAAGTCGTCGAGCGAGCGGCCGGAAAGCTTGCCATAGCCGGGGAAGCTGCGCACCGCGTAGAAGACGTCGCCGGAAGGATAAGCGAGCCCCTCTTTCTCGAGCGTCTCCACCAGATCGATCATCTGGGGGACAAAAGCGGTGGCGCGCGGCTGATGGTCGGGGACGCGCAGGTTCAGCGCCGCGAAATCCTCGTCCATCCGCGCGATCATACGGCCGGTCAAAGCCCCGATCGTCTCGCCGTTCGCCTCCGCCCGCTCGATGATCTTGTCGTCTATATCGGTGATGTTGCGGACATAGGCGACGTCGTAGCCCGACGCCTCGAGCCAGCGAACGACGATGTCGAAGCCGATCTCCTTGCGCGCATGGCCCAGATGCGGCGCGTCATAGACGGTCTGGCCGCAGACGTAGAGCGAGACCTTGCCCGGCACCAAAGGCGCGAACGGCCGCGTCTCGCGCGTCAGGGAATCGTAGATCGAAAGCATATGGGGTTTTCCGTACCGGCCAAAGCCGCGGAGGAAAACCCTAAGGGATGCTGTCCGCTTCCGAGCGCAGCTGCCGCCGCTCGGCGGCCCATTGGCTGATCATCTGCTGGAAGCAGCCGCTCTGGCCCCAGCTTCCGGCCGGCGAGCAGCTTCCCGGCCGGGTCGCGCGCTGGGCGTCCTCGAGCCCGTCGACGCGCGACGCCCAGGAGGTTTCCGACAGCGTCTCGTTCGCTTCCCGCCTCCGCAGCTCCTTGGGAATGCGGTAGCGTTCATTGTCGGGGCGATGCGCGCAGATGACGATCTCCCCTTCGCTTTTCTTGGGGCAGGGATCGTCGCCATAGACGACCATGCTCACCACCCGCTGCGGCGGCGGCGCATCCGCGGCGCGGACGGCGGGCCCCGGCAGCAGCAGGGCGAGAGCGAGGAGCGCCGCGAACCTTCTCATATCATCCTTCCGGACCTGAAACGCGCTTTCCGGCCGAAAGGATGAATGAAAGCTGTCCGGCCATCCCCTATTTGTCGCCGCCCGTCGTTTCGAGGCCGCGCTTGCGCAGCATCGGCCCGATATCGGGATCCTTTCCGTAGAAAGCGCGGAACATCGGCCCATAATCGAGCGTGTGGCCGCGCGAGAGGATGAGGTCGCGGAAGCGCTGGCCGTTGGCCCTGGTCATGCCGCCATGGCTCTCGAACCAGGAATAGGAATCCTGCGCCAGCATCTCGGTCCAGGGATAGGCATAATAACCGGCCGAATAGCCGTTCGCCCAGATGTGGAGGAAATAGCTGGAGCGGTAGCGCGGCGGCACGTCCTCGATGTCGAGCCCGGTCCTGGCGAGGGCCGCCGTCTCGAAGGCGTCCGCATCCTGCCGGGGCGCGCTCGCCGGCAATGTGTGCCAGGACATGTCGAGCTGGGCGGCGGCAAGCTCCTCGCCGAGCGCATAGCCCTGGTTGAACTTGGCCGCCTTCTTGATCTTGTCGACCAGGGCCTGCGGGATCGGCGCGCCGGTGCGGTAATCGCGGGCATAATGGTTGAGCACCGACGGCTCGAGCGCCCAATTCTCGTTGAACTGGGAGGGGAATTCGACGAAGTCGCGCGCGACGTTGGTGCCCGAGAGGGTCGGATAGACCTGGCTCGCGAACAGGCCGTGCAGGGCGTGGCCGAATTCGTGGAACATGGTGGTGACGTCGTCGAAGCTGAGCAAAGCCGGCTGGCCCGGCGCCGGCTTGGTGAAATTGGCGACATTGTAGACGACCGGCTTCGTGCCGAGCAGCTTCGACTGGCCGACGAAGTTCGACATCCAGGCGCCGCCCGATTTGTTGTCGCGCTTGAAATAGTCGAAATAGATGAGGCCGAGCGGCGAGCCGTCCTTGTCGAACACCGAGAAGACGCGGACGTCCGGCTGGTAGACCGGAATGTCGTGCCTTTCCTTGAAACTGATGCCGTAGAGCCGGTTGGCGGCATAGAAGACGCCGTCCTGAAGCACGCGGTTGAGCTCGAAATAGGGCTTTATCTCGGACTCATCGAGGTCGTAGCGGGCCTTGCGGACACGCTCGGCATAACGTTCCCAATCCCACGGCTTGAGGTCGAAATTCTCGCCGCCGGCGCGGATCGCAGCCTGGATGTCGGCCGCCTCGCGCCGTTCCTCGGCCGCGGTTGCCGGGGCGAGCTGGGCGAAGAAATGCTCCACGGCATCGGGGGTCTTCGCCATCTGGTCGGCGAGGACATAGGCCGCCCAGTTCGGGAAGCCGAGCAACGCCGCTTTCCGCGCGCGAAGCAGAGCGAGCTGCTCGATCGTCGCGCGTGTGTCGTTGGCGTCGCCTTTCTCGGTGCGCGTCCAGCTCTGATGGAACAGGGCCTCGCGGGTCGCGCGGTCGCTCAGCGACTGGAGCGCCGGCTGCTGGGTCGTGTTCTGGAGCGTCACCACCCATTTGCCGGGAAGGTTGCGGTCCTTCGCCGCCCGCGCGGCGGCGGCGACGCCCTGCGCGTCGAGGCCCGCAAGCTGCGCCTCGCTGTCGACGACGAGCGCGCCGGCCTTGGCGGCGGCCAGCAGCTTCTGCTGGAAGGCGGTTTCGAGGGTGGAGATCTGCGTGTTGAGCGCGCGGAGTTTCGCCTTGTCCGCGTCCGGAAGCTGGGCGCCGGCATGGATGAACTGCCGATAATAGATGTCGAGCAGCTGCTTCTGCTCGGCGTCGAGCCCGAGCCTGTCGCGCTCCCGGTAGAGCGTGCGGACTCGGGCGAAGAGCCTCGGGTTGAGGTAGATGGCGTCCTGGTGCTGGGTAAGGCGCGGCGTCTCGACCGCCTGCACCTTGTCGAGCGCCGGATTGGTGTTGGCGCTGACCACTCCGGAGAAAGCCTCGTTCACCCGGTCGAGCATCCGTCCGGACCGCTCCAGCGCCGCGATGACATTGTCGAAGGTCGGCGCCGCCTTGTTGTCGGCGATGCGCCGCACCTCGGCCGCCTGCTCGGCCATGCCCTGCTCGAAGGCGGGCTGATAGTCGCTGTCCCGGATCCGGTCGAAGGGCGGGGCCTGGAAAGGAAGGTTGCTCGGCGCCGCGAAGGGATTGGCGCGCGCCACCGCATGGGCGTGCCTGACGGGGGTGTGGCGGGCCGGCGCCGCGAGCGCCGGCGCCAGCGCGAGGCAGCCGAGCAAAGCCGTGGTCCGAAGCCGGGAAGTGCCGTTCATCTTTCTCTCCTCGAGGGCGCCGCCTTTCGCGCGCCTCTCCTCATGGTGGCTCGCCGCGCGACTCGCGGCCGTGACGGCGCCGTAACTGGCGGAACGGCAAGGGAGATTCAACCGAGCCGTGGCGCGCGCCGCTCATCCCGGTTGAGCCCGCTTCCGCTTGCCGCTATCGGCGTCGGCAAGCAGAGGACGATCCATGGCCGAATTCCGCCTTCCCAAGAACAGCCGGATCACCGGCAAGGGCCGCTCCTTCAAGGCCGTCAACGCCAAGGGCCGGGTGCGGCGGTTCAGGATCTACCGCTACAATCCCGAGAGCGGCGAGAATCCGCGCTACGACCATTTCGAGCTCGACCTCGACCAGACCGGGCCGATGGTCCTCGACGCCTTGCTCAAGATCAAGAACGAGATCGACCCGACCCTCACCTTCCGCCGCTCCTGCCGCGAGGGGATTTGCGGCTCCTGCGCGATGAACATGAACGGCCGCAACGGCCTCGCCTGCACGACCGCGATCGCGGACCTGCCCGGCGAGATCCGGATCACGCCGCTGCCGCACATGGACGTGATCAAGGACCTCGTCCCCGATTTCACCCATTTCTTCGCCCAATATGCCTCGATCGAGCCTTGGCTGAAGACCAAGACGCCGCCGCCCGCCGGCAAGGAAAGGCTGCAATCGCCCGAGGACCGGTCGCGGCTGGACGGCCTTTACGAGTGCATCCTCTGCGCCTGCTGCTCCTCTTCCTGCCCCAGCTATTGGTGGAATTCGGACCGTTTCCTCGGCCCCGCCATCCTCCTCCAAGCCTATCGCTGGCTCGCCGACAGCCGCGACGAAATGACGGGCGAGCGGCTGGACGATCTCGAAGATCCGTTCCGCCTCTATCGCTGCCACACGATCATGAATTGCGCGAACGTCTGTCCCAAGGGCCTCAACCCCGCCAAGGCGATCGCCGAGACCAAGAAATTGCTGGTGGAGCGGGCGGTCTGATGGGGGCCGCCACCCCGGCGCAAGCCGGGGTCCAGCCTCCCTTTTTTCATCATCCCCGCGTAAGCGGGGATCCAGCTTGGGCAGTGCCCATGAAAAAGCAGCTCTGGATTCCCGCTTGCGCGGGAATGACGGTTAGATGACCGATCATCCGCCCTCCGTCCGCCATTATCCCGACCCCGACCATCCCGGCTGGCATGCGTGGGACCTGCCGAAGGACGGGCGCTTCCATGAGACGATCGGCCGGATGATCGTCCAGCCGGCCGGCGAAGGGCGTGGCCGCTGCCGCATCTTCCCCGATGAAAGCCACACCAATTTGGGCGGTATGCTCCATGGCGGCGCGATCCTGACCTTCATCGACATGGCCCTGTTCGCCGGCGGCCGGGTGGCGGGCGCGAATACGAAGCGGGCGGTGACGCTCGATTGCGCGGTGCAATTCCTCTCCCCCGGCCGCGCCGGGCTGCCGCTCGACGCCGAGGTCGAATTGCTTCGCGAGACCGGCCGGCTCGCTTTCTTCCGCGGCCTCGTCGTCCAGGAAGGGGAAAGGGTCGCCGCCTTCACCGGCACCTTGCGCAAGGTCTCGCCGAGATCGTGAGCGCGGTTGCGGAACGCTACCGGCAATTGCTCGCGGCCGGCGAGCTCAAGCCCGATCCCGACCAGGAGAAAGCGGTGGCGGTGCTCGACCGCATCGCCGCCGAGCTTGCGCGAAGGCCCGGCCTGCTCGAACGCCTCACCGGCCGCGGCGCCGAGCCGGTGCGCGGCGCCTATCTCTGGGGAGGCGTCGGCCGCGGCAAGTCGATGCTGATGGACCTCGCCTTCGCGGCGATCGCGATCCCGCACAAAAGCCGCGTCCATTTCAACGAATTCATGCTGGAGGTGCACGAAAGGCTGCGCGTCGAGCGGGTCAAGGAGCAGGGCGACCCGATCCCGCCGGTGGCGAAGGCGCTGGCCGAGGAGGCACGCTTCCTCGCCTTCGACGAGATGGTGATCAACAACAGCGCCGACGCGATGATCCTCTCGCGCCTCTTCTCGCATCTGCTGGAGGCGGGAGTGACGGTGGTCACCACGTCGAACCGGCCGCCGCGCGACCTCTATCTCGACGGGCTCAACCGGGAGCTGTTCCTGCCCTTCATCGACCTGGTGGAACGCGATCTCGACGTCGTGCCGCTGAACGGCCCGGTCGATTACCGGCTGGAACGGCTCGGCGGCTTCCCGACCTGGTATGTGCCCAACGGGCCCGAGGCGACCGCGGCGCTCTCCGCCGCCTTCTTCCGCCTCACCGACTATCCGGTCGAGGACCGTGCGAACGTGCCTTCCGAGGACATCCCGGTCGGCGGCGGCCGCACCCTGCATGTGCCCAAGAGCCTGAAGGGCGTCGCCGTCTTCTCGTTCAGGCGCCTGTGCGGCGAGCCGCGCGGCGCCCCCGATTATCTCGCCATCGCGCGCCGCTATCATACAATGATCATCGTCGGCATTCCCCGCATGGGGCCGGAGAGCAGGAACGAGGCCGCGCGCTTCGTCACCCTGATCGATGCGCTCTACGAGCATAAGGTGAAATTGCTCGCCGCCGCCGATGCCGAGCCCGAGCATCTTTACGAGCAGGGCGACGGCAATTTCGAGTTCCAGCGGACGGTCAGCCGGCTGGAGGAGATGCGCTCGGCGGATTATCTGGCGGAAGGCCACGGCGAACGCTGAAGGGAGGGTGAGGCGAATGAGACGGCTGCTTTTGGGCCTGGCGCTGCTGCTGATCCCTGTTTTCGCCTCGGCCCAACCCGCGCCGTCCCTCCCCCATCCCGTCCTCGCCGACGCCGACATGCGCGAGTCGCTCGACCTCGACGGGCCCTGGACCTGGTCGGTCGATCCCTATCGCGACGGGCTCGCCGGATTCCACGGCGAGGAAGCGGGCCGGGGGCATCGCCGCTACGAGGATGCCGACGTCGCCGAGACGATGCGGAGCAATCCCGGCGCGCTCTACGAATATGACATGGACCGCTCGCCGGTCGTCACCCTGCCCCAATCCTTCCTCACCCACTCGCCCGAGATGCGCTGGTACAATGGCCTGGTCTGGTACCAGCGCCATTTCACCGTCCATCCGAAAGCCGGGCAGCGTGCTTTCCTCCGCTTCGGCGCGGTCGATTATCATTCCTATGTCTGGCTCAACGGCAAGCGCGTCGGCGAGCATGAGGGCGGCTTCACCCCCTTCGCCTTCGAGGTGACGAAATTGCTCCGCGACGGCGACAACAGGCTGACGGTCGGCGCCGATTCCGAGCGCACCGATGCCGACGTGCCGCCGCGGGTCACCGACTGGGAGAATTATGGCGGCATCACCCGGCCGGTGAGCCTGGTCTTCACCCCCGCCATTTATGTCGACGACGCCTGGGTGCATCTGACGCGCGACGGCAGGATCGCGGCGACAATGCATCTGGACGGCAATGCGGCAGGCGGCCGCGAGGTGCGGCTGGCGATCCCGGCACTCGGCTTCACCCTCTCCGGCCGCACCGCCGCCGACGGAAATTGGACCGGCGAAGCGCCGGCGCCGCGCGGGCTCAAGCTCTGGTCGCCGGACAGCCCGACGCTCTACGACGTCCGCTTCGAGGCCGGCGAGGACGTGCTGACCGACCGCGTCGGCTTCCGCACGATCGAGGTCCGCGGCGACGACATATTGCTCAACGGCAAGCCCATCTTCCTGCGCGGGATCAGCGTGCATGCCGAGGAATTGGGCGCCGATCCGACCCGGGCGCTGACGCCGGCGGCCGCGCGGGCCCTGCTCCGCGAGGCCAAGGACGGGCTCCACGCCAATTACGTCCGCCTCGCCCATTATCCGCATCCCGAGACGATGACCCGCGCCGCGGACGAACTGGGCCTGCTCGTCTGGAGCGAGATCCCGGTCTATTGGCGCGTCGATTTCGCCAATCCAGGGACGCTCGCCACCGCCCGGCACATGCTCGCCGAGGAGATAGCGCGCGACCGCGACCGCGCCTCGATCATCATCTGGAGCGTCGGCAACGAGACTCCGGTCGGCGAGACCCGCACCGCCTTCCTCGCCACCCTCGCCGACGATGCTCGCGCGCTCGATCCGAGCCGGCTCGTCAGCGCCGCCCTGCTCACCCGTCGCGCGGAAGAGAACGGCCATCCGGTGATGATCGTCGACGATCCGCTCATCCCTCATCTCGATGTGATGGCGGTCAACACCTACAATGGCTGGTATGGCGGCGATCCCTTGTCGTCCTTGCCCGGCTTCGTCTGGCGCTCCGACCAGCACAAGCCGATGATCTTCTCCGAGCTTGGCGCCGCCGCGCTCGCCGGCTTCCACGATCCCGCCGCGCCGCGCTTCTCGGAGGAATATCAGGCCGAATATTACCGCCAGACGCTGAAGATGGCGGCGAAGATCCCGTTCCTGCGCGGCATGTCTCCCTGGATCCTCAAGGACTTCCGCTCGCCCCGGCGCCAGCACCCGGTCTACCAGCAGGGCTGGAACCGCAAGGGCCTGATCTCCGAGACGGGGCAGCGCAAGGAGGCCTTCTCGGTCCTCGCCGATTACTACAAGTCGCTCGAAACGCGCTGAGCCGCTTGACCGGCCGCCCGTCGCGGGTCCAGCCTTCGCGCCTCTTCATTCGGGGGTTTTTCAAATATGCGCCTTGTCCTGGTCGCCGCTCTCGGCCTTCTCTCATCCGCGGCGGCCGCCGCCCCGTCCATCGTCACCCCGTCCGGGCCGCTGCCGGCGCCGGGCGACAAATGGCAGGCCAAGGCCCACGAAATCTACCAGCATGCGATCGAGGTGCCGACCGTCGAAGGCCGGGGCCAGGTGCCGGCGCTCGCCCAATGGCTCGCCGACCAATATCGCGCCGGCGGCTGGGCGGAGTCCGACATCCACGTCCTTCCCTATGACGGCAATCCCGGCAACCACACCGCCGCCCTGATCGTGCGCTGGCCCGCCGCGCACCCCTCGGGCAGGAAGCCGATCCTGCTCATGGCGCATATGGACGTGGTCGAGGCGAAGCCGGAGGATTGGTCGCCCGGAATCGATCCGTTCAAGCTGACCGAGAAAGACGATTATTATTACGGACGCGGCACCAGCGACATCAAGGAAGGCGTGACCGCGATCACCACCGCTCTGCTCAAGCTGCGCGCCTCGGGCTTCCAGCCGACCCGCGACATCGTCGTCCTCTTCACCGGCGACGAGGAGACGAGCGGCAAGGGCGCCGAGCTTGCCGCGACCGAATGGCACAAATGGACCGACGCCGATTTCGGGCTCAATTCGGACGGCGGCGGCGGCGGCTTCGGCGAGGACGGCCACCCGCTCGGCTTCACCCTGCAGACGGCCGAGAAGACCTATTCGATGTACACCTTCACCGTCCGCAACAAGGGCGGCCACAGCTCCCAGCCGCGGCCGGACAATGCCATCTACCAGCTCGCCCACGCGCTCGACCGGCTCGAACATTATCGCTTCACGCCGATGCTGAACGAGACCACCCGCGCTTATTTCACCGCGCGCGCGAGGCTGGAGAAGGGGCCGCTCGGCGACGCGATGCGGCGCTGGCTCGCCAATCCGAAAGACGGCGCCGCGGCCGATTTCGTCGAGGCGGATCCGACCACCGTCGGCCTCACCCGCACACGCTGCGTCGCGACTCGCCTGTTCGGCGGCCATGCCGACAATGCGCTGCCGCAGCTTGCCCGCGCCACGATCAATTGCCGGATCATGCCGGGCACCGAGCCGGCGGCGATCCGCGATGAGCTGCAGCGCGTCGTCGCCGATCCAGGCGTGATCGTCGAGCGGACCGACAACCAGGCGATGTCGCTGACCTCGCCGCTCCGGCCCGACGTGGTCGCGGCCTACACCGCCGCCGTCCATAAGCGCCATCCCGACTCGCCGATCATCCCCGAGATGAGCACCGGCGCGAGCGACGCCCGCCCGTTCCGCGTCGCCGGAATCCCGATCTACGGCACCGACGGAAGCTGGGGCATCGTCCCCGACGACGACCGCGCCCACGGCCGCGACGAGCGCCTGCCGGTCAAGGCGCTCTACCAGGATGTCGATCATTGGGTGGATATGGTCACCCAGCTCGCGAGCTGAGTCAGACCGCCAGGCTTTCTGCCAGGGCACGGCCGGCAGGGGCGAGGCCGTAAAGCGGGGTCGGCGGGAAATCGGGCTCGACCCGGCGCAGGACGATGTCGCCGGCGATCATCTGCTGGAGGTTGAGCGAGAGCGCCCGCGGCGTCACCGGCGCGAGCGCGTCGCGGAGCGTTCCGAAGCGGGCCCAGCCCGGCTCGAGCCGGGCGACGATCGGCAGCGACCAGCGCGGCAGGCTGTCGGACGCGAGGCCGAGCCGGCGCCGCGCCGCCATCACCCGCGATGCGACCGCGCCCAGCTCTTCACCCTTCGCGGTCAGCAGGTAATCGGGGCGCAGCGGATGGCCGTGGCCGGGATTGCGCGCGATCCAGCCGGCTTCCTGCGCCTGCGCAAGGGTCCGCGCCAGCGAATCGCGCGGCAGGCCGAGCGCCGCGAGCAGGCGGGCGAAGCGGGCGCCTTTTTCCTCGTGCAGCAGGGCGAGCAAGGGCGCCGTCCAGCGCCCTGCCGCGAGCGCGCGCAGCTCCGCCTCACCGATCATGGCGGCAGGATGACGATTGACCGGATATTTTACAAGATATAAAAACCAGACCTTACGGACTAAGGAGGGAAAGATGGCGATCGACTATGATGGCGGCCTCACCTGCGCGATCAACGTCGCCGGGCTCGACAAGGCGATCGCCTGGTATCGCGACATACTCGGCTTCCGTTTGCTCTACCGGCGCGACGATTTCGCCTGGTGCGAGCTCGCGACCGGGGTCGAAAGGGTGAATGTCGGCCTCGGCGAGAATCGCGAGCGGAGCGGCCCCGGCGGCGCGACCCTGACCTTCGGCGTTCGCGACATGGACTCTGCCAAGGCAGCCTTGGTCGCGGCCGGCGTGCGGCTCGACGGCGAGGTTCGCGAGGTCCCGGGCATGGTCCGGCTGCTCACCTTCTACGATCCCGACGACAATGCGCTGATGTTCTACCAGGCTCTGGGCGCCGCCTAGCGCACGCCATCCTCTCCCCTGGAGGGGAGAGGGGAATGGCCGGCAGTCGCCGCCGGCGGCCGAAGCTGCTATGCTGCCCGCAACGAGGGAGGAAATCATGATCGTTGCGACGACGGAGAATCTGACCGGCTACAAGGTCGTGGAGACCCTGGGCCAGGTGTTCGGCGTGGTGGTGCGCAGCCGCGGCCTTGGCGGCAATTTGATGGCCGGCCTGCGGTCCATCGGTGGCGGCGAGATCAAGGAATATACCAGCCTGGTCGAGGATACGCGGCGGCACGCGATCGACCGTCTCGTCCAGAACGCCACCTTGATGGGCGCCGACGCGGTGGTGATGATGCGCTTCGATTCGGGCGAGATCGGCCAGACGATGAGCGAGGTCGTCGCCTACGGCACCGCTGTCCGCTGCGCGCCCGAAGGCGGGCAATGATGCTGCGCAACGCCCTCGTCGGCCTCTTCGCCGCGGCATTGATCGTCCTCGCCGCGACGGCGGCGGCCGGGGCGGCGACGTGGGGGCCGGCCATCGGCTGCGCGATCGTGCTGATCCTGATTCTCGTCGAACGGCAGCGTTATTCCGGCCAGGCCGTCAGCGCCTCGCTCGAGCCGCTGAAGCCGACCAGCGAGCGGTTCGTCGATCCCGAGAGCGGCCGCCCGGTCCAGGTCTGGTCGAACAAGGCCGGCGAGCGCGCCTATGTCGAGGAGCAGCGGCCGGAAGCCTGAGCCGGGGCCGTCCCCGTAAGACGCCGTTCAGGCAATCGGATCCAATATTCCTCAAAAAGGGAGGAATGGCGATGCGCAGTGCGTCGTGTCTGGCACTTTTCACCGGGGCGCTCGCGCTGGCGACCGCAGCCGGGCAGGCTGCGTCGCCGCCGCCCGTCCAGCCGGACCCGGTCGCTTCGTTCGGCTGCCGGGCGGACCGACAGGCTCCGCGCCAGGATCTTCAGGTCATTGCCGCCGCTTACAGCCAGCGCTCGGTCGCGATCGTCCGGGCGGCGCTGACGCGGAACATGGAAGCGCTCGGCAGGATGGTCGCGCCCTCGGCGAATTTCATCCTGTTCCGGGGCGACGTCGGCATCGGTTCGCGGCGGACCGGCGCCGATGCACTGGTCGAGCTCTTCGGCGGGATCGGTCCGGCGGCCTTCCAATTCTCGACGTCGCCGGCCATGCCCTCGCTTGCGGATCCGTGCGGGGAGACCGACGCGGACGTGATGCTGATCGGCCGGCAGCCCGGCGAGGCGGTGCTCGCGACCTTCAAATATCGCGCGGGATTGCTCGCCGAAGTGGCCGCCCGGCATATCGACGTGACCCGCGGCGATTTCGCCCCGGGCGCCGGCGACAAATAATATTTCCCCGAATGAAGCGCCGTATGAGGAGCCGTCGCCGTGCGCGATGCTCCGATTCCGCGCGACACGGAGGCGCGATGAGACCGTTCCCGATGCTCCTGTTCGCCTTTCTATCGCTGGGCGCGGCACCGGCGCCGCGCGACGGCGAGATCGATTACGCTATCCGTCCGGTCGTCGAGGGCGCCGCGATCGTCGCGCTCGACGTCACCGCAACCTTGCAGGGCGACCGCAGCGGGACGACGAAGCTGACGGTCCCGGACAGGGCCGCCAGCGCCTCGGATCTGTGGCATTTCATCAAGGATCTCCGCGTCGACGGCGCGGCCTCGGTGGCGGAGGACGGCCCGGGGATGCGGATCGTTCGCGCCGCGCCCGGCACGCCGCTCACCGTGCACTACCGGCTCGTCTCCGCCTTCGATCACGATCCGACCCAGCGCGACGTCGACACCTATTTGCCGGCGATCCGGCCGACCTGGTTCTGGGCCTATGGCGAGAGCCTGTTCGTCTATCCGGACGGCGGCCATTGGACGGCGCGGGTGCGCTGGCAAAGCGAAGGCTTTCCGATCGTCTCGGACCTCGACCATCAGGCGGGCAGGCCGATGTCGATCGACGCGCTGCTCGAAAGCGTCTCGGTCGGCGGGCCGGCGGTTCGACTTCGCCGAACCGCGATCGCGGGCGCGCCCTTGCGAATCGCGTCGATCGGAACGCTCGGCTTCACGGACGCGGAATTCACGGCGGCGGTGACGCGGATCGTCACCGGCGAGCGGCGTTTCTGGGGCGGGCGCGAGGGGCCGTTCCTGGTCGTCGTCGCCGCGCTCGGCGGCACCCCGCGCGGGACGAACATCCGCGGCGACGGACGCGGCGATGCCTTCGCGATCCAGACCACGCCGAACGCCCCGCTGGCCGATCTCGTCACCCTTCTCGCGCACGAATATTTCCACACGTGGAATCCGGCCCGGCTCGGCGGCATCGCCGGCGGGGCGCGCGAGGCCGAGGATTATTGGTTCAGCGAAGGCTTCACCGATTATTACGCGCGGCGTCTGCTGCTGCGGATGGGCGGGGAGAGCCTCGATTCGTTCGTCGCCGACTGGAACAAGGCGCTGACCGAATATGCCGGCTCGCCCGTCCGCCTGGCGCCGAACACGGCCATCGCCGCGCGTTTCTGGCAGGATGGCGACGTCCACAACCTTCCCTATCTGCGCGGCGCGATCATGGCGGCGCGCTGGGACGCGGCGCTGCGGCGGGCATCGCGCGGCCGCTACGGCCTCGACGACGTGATGCGGGCGATGCGCGCCGCGGCGAAAGGCAGCGCGCTCAAGGCGCCGGACCTGTTCGTGGCGACGGCTCGGCGCTTCGGCCTCGACATGGCCGCGGAGCGGCGGTCGGTGATCGAGAAAGGGAACGCGGCCCTGCTGCCGGCGGATGCGTTCGGCGGGTGCCTCCGCGTCACCAATATCGACGTGCCGAAGTTCGACCACGGCTTCGATTTTCGCGCCACGCTCGGCAATGGCGGCAAGGTGGTCGGGCTCGAGCCGGGCGGTCCGGCCGAGCGCGCGGGGCTTCGCGAAGGAATGGAGATCGGCATCGACGAGGCGCTGAGCAACGATTCCCGCAAGCCACTGACCTACACGCACCGCAAGGCGGACGGGACGGTCGAGCGCATCACCTTCCTCCCCCAAGGCCGCGAGACGACGACCCTCCAGCAGATCGCGATTCCGCCCGGCCTGACGCCCGCGCAGCGGCGGCGCTGCGCGGCCGAGGCATCGGGCGCCGCGTCCGGGCGCCGCGCGACGAAAAGCTGAGCTGCTTCCCCGCCAAAAGCCGGGAAACCGCAGCAAAACCGCCCGAACCGGTTGCTCCACGAGAGAGGCGGAGTTAAGCGGCCCCGTCCCACCGGCTGCGCCGCAGCCCGTCCCCATGGAAGAAAGGCCCGGAAAGCCCGCATGGCTCGCAAGAAAATCGCGCTGATCGGCGCCGGCATGATCGGCGGCACCCTCGCCCATCTCGCGGCGATCAAGGAAATGGGCGACATCGTCATGGTCGACGTCGCCGAAGGGATCCCGCAGGGCAAGGCGCTCGATCTCGCCCAGGCCGGGCCGGTCGAGGGCTATGACGTCAAGCTCACCGGCACCCAGGATTATGCCGAGATCGCCGGCGCCGACGTCTGCATCGTCACCGCCGGCATCGCCCGCAAGCCGGGCATGAGCCGCGACGATTTGCTCGGCATCAATCTGAAGGTCATGAAGGCAGTCGGCGAGGGCATCAAGGCACATGCGCCGGGCGCCTTCGTCATCTGCATCACCAATCCGCTCGACGCGATGGTGTGGGCCTTGCGCGAATATTGCGGCCTCCCGCCCGAGCGCGTCGTCGGCATGGCCGGCGTGCTCGATTCCGCCCGCTTCCGCCATTTCCTCGCCGAGGAATTCAACGTCTCGGTCGAGGACGTCACCGCCTTCGTGCTCGGCGGCCATGGCGATACGATGGTGCCGGTCCCGGCTTATTCGACCGTCGGCGGGATCCCGATCCCGGACCTCATCAAGATGGGCTGGTCGACCCAGGAGAAGATCGACGCGATCGTCAAGCGCACCCGCGGCGGCGGCGGCGAGATCGTCGCCTTGCTCAAGACCGGCTCGGCTTATTATGCCCCGGCGACGAGCGCGATCGCGATGGCCGAGGCCTATCTCAAGGACAAGAAGCGCGTCCTTCCGGCCGCCGCCCACCTCAGCGGCCAATATGGCGTCGACGATCTCTATGTCGGCGTTCCGGTGGTGATCGGCGCCGGCGGCGTCGAGCGGATCGTCGAGATCGCGCTGGACGAGCAGGCCAGGGCCAATTTCGAGGTCTCGGTCGAGGCCGTGAAGGAATTGCTCGCCGCCTGCCGGGCCATCGACGGCGCCCTCTGATGATCGCCGCCCTCCTCCTCGCCGCGGGTCCCGCGCTCGCGGCGCCGCCGCAGACGCCGGTCGATCTGTTCAAGGCGGCCTGCACGGCCGGAAGCGTCTCGCTGCCGAAGGGCAGCGCAGCGCCGATCGCTTACGAGAAATTGCCGCACGGCGCGCGCGAGGCGCTCGGCCAGACGCTTGCGGCGCCGGGCGACGACCGCAATCTCCCCGGCGCGCCGAAATCGGCGGACGTGTCCAACCCGATATTGGAGGTCGGGCCGGGCCAGGCCGTCTACCTGCTCGCGCCGGCAACGAGCGGGCAGGCGCAGGGGCGCTTCGCCCATGCCTGCGCGATCATCTGGAAGGGGGAGCATTTTGCCGAAGGCCGCGCTGCCATCCTTCCCGCCGATATCGACGCGCAGCAGCCGCCGAGCCAGACTCCGAAGACAAATTCGCTCGGCCTCGCCTTCGTCGGCACCAAGGCCGGCGGCCTGTTCCTTTCCGTCACCACCCTTCGCGACTGGACGGTCTTGAAATCCGTTCCCGAAGCGGATTCGCAATTTCCGGGAGCAGACTGAATCCATGTCGATCCTCGTCAACAGGGATACGAAGGTCATCACCCAGGGCTTTACCGGCCGCCAGGGCAGCTTCCATTCCGAGCAGGCGCTCGCTTACGGCACCAGGCTCGTCGGCGGCACTTCGCCGGGCAAGGGCGGATCGACCCATCTCGGCCTTCCGGTGTTCGACACGGTCCGGGAAGCGCGAGAGAAGACCGGGGCCGACGCCTCGGTCATCTATGTGCCGCCCGCCGGCGCCGCCGATGCGATCCTGGAGGCGGTCGACGCGGAGGTCCCGCTCATCGTCTGCATCACAGAAGGCATTCCGGTGCTCGACATGGTGCGGGTGAAGCGCGCGCTCGACGGCTCGAAATCGCGGCTGATCGGGCCGAACTGCCCCGGCGTGCTGACCCCGGACGAATGCAAGATCGGAATCATGCCCGGCAACATCTTCAGGAAGGGATCGGTCGGGATCGTCAGCCGCTCGGGCACGCTCACCTACGAGGCGGTGTTCCAGACCACCAACGAAGGGCTCGGCCAGACGACTGCGGTCGGCATCGGCGGCGATCCGGTCAACGGCACCAATTTCATCGACATGCTCGAGCGGTTTCTCGCCGATCCGGCGACCGAATCGATCATCATGATCGGCGAGATCGGCGGCTCGGCCGAGGAAGATGCGGCGCAGTTCCTCAAGGACGAGGCGCGCGCCGGACGCTCCAAGCCGGTCGTCGGCTTCATCGCCGGCCGCACCGCGCCGCCGGGCCGCCGCATGGGCCATGCCGGCGCGATCGTCTCGGGCGGCAAGGGCGCGGCCGCGGACAAGATCGCCGCGATGGAGGATGCTGGAATCCGCGTCTCTCCGAGCCCATCTGAGCTTGGGACGACGCTCAAGGCTTTGTTGAGAGGCTGAGGGACAGGCCGGCTCCGGGCGTTGCCGGGCGGACGAATAGGAACGATCCAGTGGACAGCATCGATTTCGGCGATACCGAGCAGGGCCCGAGCTGGGCGCGCCCGAACTGGCCGGTCACCTTCCTCGACGATCTGAATGCCGGCCTCGACCCGACCCTGATGACGATCGCGCCGGTCGCGGCCAGGGCCAGGGACCAGGCCCGCGCCGCCGGACGAAGCGAGGCCGAGGTCGAGCAGGCGGCGCGGGATTCGGTCCGCGCGATGATGCTCATCCGCACCTATCGCGTGCGCGGCCATCTCGCCGCCGATCTCGATCCGCTCCGCCTCACCCATCGCACGCTGCCGGCCGATCTCACCCCGGCCTATCACGGCTTCGGCGAGGCCGATCTCGACCGGCCGGTCTATGTCGGCGGCGCCCTCCACCTCGAATGGACGACGATCCGCGAGCTCGTCCAGGTCCTCCGCGCCAATTATTGCGGCAAGGTCGGCCTTGAGTACATGTATATCAACGAGGTCGAGGAGAGGCGCTTCCTCCAGGACAAGATGGAGGGCAAGGACGCCGAGATCCGCTTCACCCCCGAGGGCAAGGAGGCGATCCTCGCCAAGGTGATCGAGGGCGAGCAATGGGAGCATTTCCTCGCCCGCAAATATGTCGGCACCAAGCGCTTCGGCCTCGACGGCGGCGAATCGATGATCCCGGCCCTGGAGGCCGTCATCAAATATGGCGGCCAGTTCGGCGTTCGCGAGATGGTGTTCGGAATGGCCCATCGCGGCCGTCTGAACGTGCTCGCCAACGTGATGGGCAAGCCCTATCGCGCGATCTTCTCCGAATTCGCCGGCGGCTCGGCCAATCCCGAGGATGTCGGCGGCTCGGGCGACGTCAAATATCATCTCGGCACCTCGTCCGACCGCGAGTTCGACGGCATTCGCGTCCATCTCTCGCTCGTCCCCAATCCGAGCCATCTCGAAGCGGTCGATCCGGTCGTGCTCGGCAAGGCGCGCGCCCAGCAGGTGATGCGCGGCGACGATGAGGGGATCCAGGTCCTTCCGGTCCTCCTCCACGGCGACGCCGCCTTTGCCGGCCAGGGCATCGTCTCCGAATGTTTCGGCTTCTCCGGCCTGCCCGGCTTCGGGACCGGCGGCACGCTCCACTTCATCATCAACAACCAGGTCGGCTTCACCACCTCGCCGCAATATGCGCGCTCGTCGCCTTATCCGTCGGACATCGCCAAGGCGGTCCAGGCGCCGGTCCTCCACGTCAACGGCGACGATCCCGAGGCGGTGACCTTCGCCTGCAAGCTCGCCATCGAATATCGCCAGCGCTTCAGGCGCGACATCGTCATCGACATGTGGTGCTACCGACGCTTCGGCCACAATGAGGGCGACGAGCCGAGCTTCACCCAGCCGCTCATGTATGCCGAGATCCGCAAGCACCCGCCAATCTCCTCGCTCTACGGCGCGCGGCTGATCGAGGAGGGCGTGGTCGACCAGGCCTGGATCGACGGCCAGGTCGCCGCCTTCACCGCGACATTGGACCATGAGTTCGAGGCGGCGCGCTCCTATCTCCCCAACAAGGCCGACTGGTTCGAGGGCCGCTGGACCGGCCTCGGCCGCCCCTGCACGCCCGAGACCGAGCGCCGCAACGCGCCGACCGCCGTGCCGGACGAGACTTTGCGCGCGGTCGGCAAGGTGCTGACGACGATCCCGCAAGACCTCGCCGTCCACAAGACGCTGAAGCGGGTGATCGACGGCCGCCGCCAGATGCTGGAAAGCGGCGAGGGCTTCGACTGGGCGACCGCCGAGACATTGGCCTTCGGCACGCTGGTCGGCGAGGGCTTCCAGGTCCGCCTGTCCGGCCAGGACAGCGGCCGCGGCACGTTCAGCCAGCGCCACGCCGTCTGGGTCGACCAGAATGACGGGCACAAATATATCCCGCTGACGCAGATCGAGGGCGGCCGCTTCGAGGTGCGCGACAGCCCGCTCTCCGAATTCGGCGTGCTCGGCTTCGAATATGGCTATGCCCTGTCCGACCCGCACACATTGGTGCTGTGGGAGGCGCAGTTCGGCGATTTCGCCAACGGCGCGCAGACGATCATCGACCAGTTCATCGCCTCGGGCGAGGCCAAATGGCTGCGCGCCAACGGCCTCGTGATGCTGCTGCCCCACGGCTATGAGGGCCAGGGGCCGGAGCACAGCTCGGCGCGGCCGGAGCGCTATCTCCAGCTCTGCGCCGAGGACAATATGCAGGTCGCCAACTGCACGACGCCGGCCAATTATTTCCACATCTTGCGCCGCCAGATGCATCGCGACTTCCGCAAGCCGCTCGTCATCATGACGCCCAAGTCGCTTCTGCGGCACAAGCTCGCCGTCTCGACCCTCGCCGATTTCACCGGCGACAGCCATTTCCGCCGCATCCTCTCCGACCTCGATCCGCCGGCGGATGCCGAGGTGAAGCGGCTCGTCCTCTGCTCGGGCAAATTGTCCTACGAGCTGATGGAGGCGCGGGACAAAGCGGGCGAGCGCAACACGAATATCGTCCGGATCGAGCAGCTCTACCCCTTCCCGGCCGAGCCTCTGGTCGCGCGCCTCCAGCGCATGACCAACCTCGAAGAGGTGATCTGGGCCCAGGAAGAACCGAAGAACCAGGGCTATTGGACCTTCGTCGAGCCCTTGATCGAGCAGAGCCTGGCCGAGGCCGGGGTCCGGCCGCGCCGCCCGATCTATGCGGGTCGCGCGGCCTCCGCCTCCACCGCGACCGGCCTTGCCAAGCGCCACGCGGCGGAGCAGGCGGCGCTGATCGCCGAGGCGCTCGGAACCAACAATGCCGCCCCGCCGCAGCGCAAGGCCGGCTGAAGGAAGAAACATGGCGACCGAAGTCAAAGTCCCGACGCTGGGGGAATCGATCACCGAGGCGACGCTCGGCCAATGGCTGAAGAAGCCCGGCGATCCGGTGCAGGTGGACGAGCCGATCGCGAGCCTTGAGACCGACAAGGTGGCGATCGAGGTGCCGTCGCCGGTCGCGGGCGTGATGGGCGACCAGCTCGTCCAGGTCGGCGACAATGTCGCGGTCGGCGCGCCGATCGCCCACATCGAAGAAGGTGCGGACGCCGCCACGCCCCAGCCCCCTCAGCCGGCCCCCGCGCCTGCCCCGCCGGTTTCGATCCCGGTCAATCCTGTCGGTCCGGGCGAGAATATCGAGCGGAGCGACGATGTCGAGGGCGATGAGGATGAGGGATCGAACCTCACTCTGTCCCCGGCGGTGCGCCGCATCGTCCTCGAGCATCATCTCGATCCGTCGAAGATCCACGGCACCGGCAAGGACGGCCGCCTCACCAAGGACGACGTGATGGGCGCCGTGAAGGCGAAGGAGGCCGCCCCACCGCCCGCCGCGGCGCCTCCGCCTCCCCCGCCGCCGGCCCCGGCCCGCGCCGCCGCGCCCGGCGAGCGGCGCGAGGAGCGGGTGCGGATGTCGCGGCTTCGGCAGACGGTCGCCCGCCGTTTGAAGGAAGCGCAGAATACCGCCGCGATTCTGACGACGTTCAACGACGTCGACATGAGCGCGGTGATCGAGGCGCGCGGCCGCTACAAGGATCTGTTCGAGAAGAAGCACGGCATCCGCCTCGGCTTCATGAGCTTCTTCGTGAAGGCGGCGGTGCTCGCCGCGCGCGACGTTCCCTCGGTCAACGGCTCGATCGAGGGCGAGGAGATCGTCTATCGCGACTATATGGACGTCTCGATCGCGGTGTCGGCGCCGAACGGCCTCGTCGTCCCGGTCATCCGCGACGCCCAGGCTTTGAGCTTCGCAGAGATCGAAAAGACGATCGCCGATTTCGGCCGCCGCGCGAAGGACGGCAGCCTGACCATGGAGGACATGCAGGGCGGCACCTTCACCATCACCAACGGCGGCGTCTTCGGCTCGCTGCTGTCGACCCCGATCATCAACCCGCCGCAATCGGCCGTGCTCGGCATGCACCGGATCGAGGAGAGGCCGGTGGTCAGGGACGGCGCGATCGTCGCCCGCCCGATGATGTACCTGGCCCTGAGCTACGACCACCGCCTGGTCGACGGCCGCGAGGCGGTCACCTTCCTCGTCCGCATGAAGGAGGCTATAGAGGATCCGACCCGGCTTTTGATCGATCTTTGAGACGTGAGATGAACTGGCGAGACCATATCCACTCCGATCCGGCCATCCTCGGCGGCAAGCCGGTGTTCAAGGGCACGAGGATCACCGTCGAGCTTCTGCTCAAGCTTCTTGCCGCCGGCTGGGACGAGACGAAGATCGGAGGGGAATATCCGGGCATCGGCCGCGACCAGATTCGCGCCGCCGCGGCCTTTGCCGCGGATTTCCTGGGCGATGAAACCTATGTGGCCATCGCCCAGGCGAAGGCCGCTTGAAGTTCCTGCTCGACGCCAATGTCGGATCGACGATCGCCCAGGCTCTTGTCGCTGCCGGTCATGACGTGGTGAGGGCCGCGCTTGCCTTTCCCGACGCATCGGATTCCTCGATTCTCGCAACCGCCGTCGCCGAGGACCGCATCCTGATTACCGCCGACCGGGATTTCGGGCGGCTGGTTTTCCAGCATGGCGCCGAGCAGCCGCCGGCGATCGTCTACATCCGCTTCGAGCCCGATGAAGTCGCCGACGTCGTGCCACGGCTCTTGCCGCTGCTGGACGATCCGGACCTGAAGGGCCATCTGACCGTCGTCGGGCACGAAAATACCCGGCGCCGCCCATTTCCAGCAAAGAGTTGATCCATGGCTGACACTGAATATGACGTCATCGTGATCGGCGCCGGGCCGGGCGGCTATGTGGCGGCGATCCGGGCGGCGCAGCTGGGACTGAAGACGGCCTGCGTCGAGAGCCGGGAGACGCTCGGCGGCACCTGCCTCAACGTCGGCTGCATCCCGTCCAAGGCCCTCCTCCACGCCTCCGAATTGTTCGAGGAGGCCAATCACGGCACGCTCGCCAAATGGGGCGTGAAGACGAACGGCGTCGAGCTCGACCTCGACGCCATGCACGGCGGCCGCAAGGAAGCGGTGAAGGGCCTCACCCAGGGCATCGAATTCCTGTTCAAGAAGAACAAGATCGCGTGGCTGAAGGGCCATGGCCGCTTCACCGCCAAGGATATGATCGACGTCGGCGGCACGGCGTACAAGGCGAAGAATTTCGTCATCGCCACCGGCTCGTCGGTGACGCCGCTGCCCGGCGTCGCGATCGATCAGGAGAAGATCGTCGATTCGACCGGCGCTCTCGAGCTGGCCAAGGTCCCCGGCTCGATGGTCGTGATCGGCGGCGGCGTGATCGGGCTCGAGCTCGGATCGGTCTGGCGGCGACTTGGCGCCAGGGTGATTGTGGTCGAGTTCCTCGACCAGATCCTTCCCGGCATGGACGGCGAGGTCCGCAAGGAAGCGAACAAGATCTTCAGGAAGCAGGGCGTGGAATTCCGCCTCTCGACCAAGGTGACGAAGGCCGAGCGCAAGGGCGACGGCGTCATCCTCAGCGTCGAACCTGCTGGCGGTGGGACTGCCGAGACGATCGAAGCCGACGTCGTCCTCGTCTCGATCGGCCGCAAGCCGAATACCGAAGGCCTGGCCCTCGACGCCGCCGGAATCGAGACCAACAAGAGAGGCCAGATCGAGGTCGACCGTCAATTCCGCACCAAGGTTCCCGGCATCTGGGCGATCGGCGACGTCACGCCCGGCCCGATGCTCGCCCACAAGGCGGAGGATGAGGGGATCGCGGTCGCCGAGAATATCGCCGGCCTCACCGGCATCGTGAACCACGACGTCATCCCGAGCGTCGTCTATACGATGCCCGAGATCGCCGGCGTCGGCCTCACCGAGGAGGAAGCGCGCGAGCATGGCGAGGTGAAGACCGGCAAGTTCCCCATGCTCGCCAACAGCCGCGCCAAGACCAACCGCGAGACGGAGGGCTTCGTCAAGGTGATCGCGGACGCCAAGTCGGACCGGGTGCTCGGCATCTGGATGATCGCCTCGGTCGCCGGAACGATGATCGCCCAGGCCGCCCAGGCGATGGAGTTCGGCGCGACGTCCGAGGACATCGCCTATACCTGCCACGCCCACCCGACCCACAGCGAGGCGGTCAAGGAAGCGGCGCTGGCGGTGCAGGGCAGGCCGATCCATATATGAGGCCGACGAGGACTTTCCGCTGAACCGCGCTCTCGCCGCTCTCGCCATTGTCGGCCTCCTCGCCTGCTGCGGGGGGCCGAAGCCGCTGGTCCTTCCGACCGATCCGGTGGACCGCGCGGCGACCTGCGGGATCGTCGCCGCGGCCGAGGCGCGCAGCAGGACGGCCGATATCAACCAGCCGCTCGCCATCGATGCGCAAGGGCATATCCTCTATTACGCCATGCTCGCAGCCTCGCGGAACGGCCATTTCTCGGTCGAGACCGCCAATGCGGTCAGCAAAAGGATGAGCGAATTGCAGCCCAGAGTGACGAGCGGCAAATGGCAGGATCTCGAGCCCGCCTGCCGCGCCGCCTTCCCCGCCGCCGAGACCGGGGAGGCGACGCTGCCGAAGGACCGGTTGAGCGCCCAGCTCGGCTGCAGCGCGCTTGCCGAGTTCACCGCCTCCGCGCTCGAATCCGACAAGCATTATTCGGCCGAAACCTCCCGCTACCGGCGGCTTCGAGCGACGCTCAGCGACCATATGGGGCCGGCGCTCCGTGCCCGGATCGGCTCCGACCTGACAAAGCAGCGCGCCGCCGGCGACAAGGCGATGGCGGCGATGGTCGATCTCGGCTCGCCCGTTGCCGTTCTGGATCAATGCCTCAAGACGTTCGGCTGAGCCGGCCGGGCCGGGACGGCGCCTGATGCCGCTGCCCTCGCTCGATCCCCTGCTCGACTATCTGGACTGGGCGGGCGTCGCCGTCTTCGCCTTGTCCGGTGCGCTCGTCGCCGCCCGGAAGAAGCTGACGCTCGTCACCTTCCTCTTCTTCGCGGTGGTGACCGGGATCGGCGGCGGCACCGTCCGCGATCTGCTGATCGGCGCCCCGATCTTCTGGATCCACCAGAACGTCACTTTGGTCATCTGCATCGCCGCCGGGCTGATCGTCTGGATCACCCCAGCCTCGCTCTGGCGCGGCGGCACCCTGCTGTGGCTCGATGCGGTCGGCCTCGGCGCCTATGCGAGCTTCGGCGCTGCCAAGGGCCTCGCTTTCGGAGTCGCGCCGCTGCCGGCGATCGGCATGGGTGTGCTGACCGGCTGCCTCGGCGGCATCATCCGCGACCTGCTCGCCGACGAGCCCTCGATCCTGATGCGGCCCGAGCTCTACGTCACCGCCGCCGCCCTCTCGGCCGCGCTTACCGTGGGGCTTCTGCTGCTCGGCCTCTCGGGAATGACCGCCGGCCTGATCGCCGCCGCCGCCGGCTTCGCCCTGCGCGGCTGCGCCATCCATTTCGGCTGGTCGCTCCCCGCCTACCGGCACTAGGCTCACTCAGATGCTAGAGCGTTGCGCGAAAAGGTGGGTACCGGCTTTTCGCAATAAGCAACGCGACAACAAGGACTTATAGAGCGGCCTGCGATTCAAGTTAATCGCAGGCCGCTCTAAAATCCAACTTACCGCTCATCCTGAGTGGCCGCTGAGCGAAGTCGAAGCGGCGTATCGAAGGACCGTCCTTCGATACGGGCCTTCCCCCCGATCAAGTCGGGAGCGTTACACTTTACCGCCCCACCCGCAAGGTGTAGCTTGTGGGACATGGTAGCGAATTTCGATTTTGCTGCGGCAGACCACCTTCTGGGTGAACTCACCACTCTTATAGTGATGAGCAGCCACAACATGGAGCACTCCGCCAAGTATGGTGAAGAGCAGGTGCGTCAAACCGAGAAAAACCAAAAAGCGCTGGCTGAGTCTGTCGCATGTATTGAGTTTGTCGAAAAGGCGACGGACGCGCTCTTGGGATGGCTAAAGTGTCCCCACATAGAAGAAGCAAACAGGAATTTGCGTAGATGGACCAGGTCAGATCCGAAGAAATGGAGCGAGCTTAACACTAGGGCGAGGGCATTACGTAATGCAATAAAGACGGAATTGAAGTGCTATTTACTGTACATTTATCCCAAGGAGCGCGGTGATAAGTTTAGAACTTGGAAGAAGGATTGGGAGGTGTCTGTTAATGCCTTCCCAGATATAGAGTGGGATGTTTATGAGGCAACGGATTGTTATGCGTTGCAGCATCACACTGCATCAGTGTTTCATTCGATGCGCGTGGCAGAGCATGGCCTGCGTGCTTTGGCCAAGGAGCGGCGCATCAACTTGCCGAAGAATAAGCCCATTGAATGGGCCACTTGGCAGGAAATAATCAAGGCGCTCGATGACGAGATAAAAGTCATCGGAACAACGTGGAAAGCGGGTAAAGCGAAGGACTCAGCACTGGCGTTCTATAGTGGCACTCGTGCCGAACTAAACGGCTTTAAGGACGAATATCGGAACCTAGTAATGCACGTGCGTGCGCATTACGATGAATTCCAAGCGGCGCGCGCTCTGTCGCGTGTGCATGCTTTTATGGAAGCTATATCGGAAAAGATCGACCACAAGCACCACCGTATCAGGTGGGGGCGCCCTTCGTGACCCTCTTCAATGCCCGCTCGAATTCGTGCGCGTCCTCACTCGCTTCCGCAGCTTTGGCGGCTGCCAGGAAGCGTTCCGACTCCTCCGGATCGTCCCACTTGGGTTTCGGCTTACGCGGCATCGGATCACCCTTTCATTCGGCCACGAAGAGAAAGACGAGCTGCGGGTCTTCCGCCGGCAGTCGCGCCCAAGCGCGCCACCACCGGGTTTTCGGATCGCCCTTAGGCTTGGAAACGAGTCGTTTCATAGGTGAGCCGCTTGCCGACGAAGCCCTTGATCGCGAGATCGGCGCGGGTCGCGTCGTCAATGCCCACCTTCTCCCGGTTGCTGTGCCGGAAATCGAATTCGGCAAGGTAGCGGTGCAGGTGCTTTTCCGAGACGTGGAAATAGCAGCCGACGATGCCGCGCTTCAGGATCGAGAAGAAGCCCTCGACCGAATTGGTATGGAACGGCCCGCGCGCATATTCCTCGGCGCCGTGGTTGACGATTTCGTGCCGGAAATCGCGGTGCATGTGCCGGTACTGGCCCGCGTCATCGGTGCAGAGAAGCGAAGCCGCGTCGATCTGCCCGACAAGAATCGGACGCAGGTTGGCGGCGGTGACGCTGGCGACGTGGAGCGACCGAACGCGCCCGTCGCGCTCGACAAGAGACAGGACAGGACAGTTTCCTTGCCCCAGCTTCCGCCGAGGCGGGTCGAAGCGCGCTTAGAGCGGTGCCGGTTCTTCTCCTTGCCGCCGATGAAGGTTTCGTCGACTTCGACGGTCTGGCCCTCGCCGCCGAGCGGGCCGAGCATGTCGGACTTCATCGCCTCGCGGATGCGGTGCGAGAGGAACCAAGCGGTTTTCATGCTGCACTGAAGCATCCGCTGAATCTGGCGGGTCGAGATGCCCTTCATGCTGGCGCACATCAGGTGAATGACCTGAAGCCACAGGTGCAGCGCAAGGTGGCTGTCCTCGAAGATGGTGCCGATGCGGACGGTGAAGGTGCCACGGCAGGCGTAGCACTTGCGAAGGCCGATGCGGCTGCTCTTACCCTGCAACCGCCCCACATGCTCTTCGGTTGCGCCGCAATGCGGACACGTCGGTCCATTCCGCCAAAGCAGCGCTTCGACATAAGCGAAGGCCGCCTCTTCATTGTGGAAATGGGGAGCGCTGAGAACCGACTTAGCCACCTGTCTTCTCCTTATGGGAAGACACTACGCCTAGTGGCTGGGGTTGTCAAGTGTAACACTCCCGATCAAGTCCGGGGTCAGTCCCTACTCAGGATGAGCGGGTCAAAAAGTTTACAGACCTCCCGCCACGGCCTCGGCTCGGTCGGCGGGGTCGTTGGCGGGGCGAGGGGGCGTTGCCAGAGGCCGACGTCCCACCAGCCGCCATGCTTCCAGCCGACCTGCTCGTAGGTGCCGGCGCGGACGAAGCCGAGCTTCTCGTGCAGGGCGACGCTTGCCGGATTGGGAAGCGCGATCGCGCCGAAGGCCTGGGTGAAGCCCTGCGCCTCGAGGATCGCCAGCAGCGGCCGGTAGAGCAGTCCGCCTATGCCGCGTCCGTGGAGGCCGCCGCGCACATAGACGGTCGTCTCCACCGTATAGCGATAGGCCGGGCGCGGGCGGAAGGCGCTCGCATAGGCATAGCCGGCGAGCTCGCCCGATTCGTCGACCGCGGCGAGCCAGGGATAGAGGGACCCGCCGGCCTCGATCCGCCCCCGCATCGCCGCCCCGTCCGGCACCTCCGTCTCGAACGAGATGATGCTGCTCTCGACATAGGGCGCGTAGAGCGCTGCGATGGCGGCCGAATCGTCCGCCGTCGCCGCGCGGAGACTCAGCCGACCAGCTTCAGCAGCCATAGAGTGAAGCCGCCCGACGGCGGTGGCGACGGCCGTCTGGCGCTGCCGTCGTCCGGGCATTCGAGGCAGCGCGCCTGGATGGTCGGGCCGGAGAGCAGGCGGTCGGCCTCGGCCATGGCGCGGGCGAGCAGCATTTTCGGCCGCCCGGCGATCCGGGCGAAGGCATCGCCCCCAGCGTCGGCATCGTCGTCGCGGTCGCCGCGCGCCATCGAGGCGAGCAGCCGGTCGGCAAAGCCGGGCTTGCGCTCCAGCCACACCGCCTTTGCGGTCGCGGGATCGAGCTTCGCCCGCCGCGCCGCCTCGCGCACCGCGTCGTCGAGATTGCCGAAGGCGTCGACCAGGCCGAGCTGATGGGCGGTTCCGCCGTCCCAGATATGGCCCTGGCCGATCCTGTCGACCTGCTCTGGGCTCATGTGTCGCGCCCCTCCGACCACCGACAGGAAGCGGCGATAGGTGCTGTCGATTCCGGCCTGGATCAATTTGCCGACCTCGGGGCTCGGCCCGCGCATCAGGTCCGGCTCGCCGGAGAGCGGAGTCGTCTTGACCCCGTCGGCGCCGATGCCGAGCTTGGCGAGCGTCCCCTGGAAGCTGGGCAGGATTGCGAAGACGCCGATCGATCCGGTGATGGTCGAAGGCTCGGCATAGATCTTGTCGCCGGCGGTCGCGACCCAATAGCCGCCGCTCGCCGCGAGATTGCCCATCGAGACGACGACCGGCAAGCCCTTTGCCTTGGCGGCGAGCACGGCCTGGCGGATCCGCTCGGCGGCGAGCGCCGAGCCGCCGGGCGAATCGATCCGCAGCACCAGGGCCTTGAGGTCGCGGTCGGCAAGCGCCTTGTCGAGCGCGCGGACGATCGTCTCCGCGCCCGCATTTCCGGGCCCGGCATTGCCGTCGACGATGTCGCCGGCGACGGTGACGATCCCGATCTTCGCGCCGCCCTCATCGACCGGATTGGCGGCTGCCCAGGCATTATAGTCGATCTTGCGGAAACTGCCGGGGACGTCGTCGTCGCGCGTCCCGGCGATCTCGGCGACCCGCCTTCCGAAGGCGGTCCAGTCGCCGAGATGGTCGACCAGGCCGGATTTCAGCGCCGCCTGCGCGAGATCCCCGCCAGCCGCTGCGATGCGGCCGTTGGGATCGGCGACATAGCCGGCGATATCCGCTTTCGGCCGCGCCTTCTTCACCTCCTGCTGCCAATTCTCCCACATCGCGCCATAGACGCCCTGCAGCGCCTGCTTCGCCTCGGGCGACATGTCGTTGCGGATATAGGGCTCGACCGCCGCCTTGTAGGTGCCGACGCGATAGACGTTGGCGGTGATCCCGAGCTTGTCCATCAGCCCCTTGTAGAAAAGCTCGGTGCCGCCCGGCCCGGTGATCGCGACTCCGCCCATGGGGTTGAGCCAGACCTCGCTGGCATGGGATGCGAGCTGATAGCTGTCGTCGTCATAGGCGCCGGCATAAGCGAGCACCGGCTTGCCGGCCTTGCGGACCTCGTCGAGCGCCGCGCCGACCTCCGACAGGGCCGTCTGGCCGCCGCCCGCGAAGATGTCGAGGTCGAGCACGACCGCGGGCACCCTCTTGTCCTTCGCGGCCGCGCGCAAGGCGTGGATCATGTCGCGGAGGCGATATTGGTGAGTCGCCCGGCCGCCGATCACGTCGCTCGCCGAGGGCTGGGACGGCTGCTCGACCACCGGCCCGTCGAGCCGGAGCAGGAGCGCGCCGCGCTGCCCGGCGCCGACCGTCGGATGCGCGCTCATCAATGCCCAGAGGCCAGCGAAGAAGAGCAGCATGAAGAGGAGGACGAGGGCGTCCTTCACCCCGACCAGCAGCTTCCAGACCTTGCCCGCGAACGTCATGGCGACTCCCGATGCCGGCGCCCCTCGCTTCCTGGCTAGACCAGCCCCGTAAGTCTGTAAATGCAGCCGCGCCAGGCTGCAATTTTCAGCGTCGAACGGCCTTGACCGCCGACGAGCAGCCCCTAAATGAGCGCTGCTGGCACTCGCGATGGGTGAGTGCTAACAACGAATTCCAACCGCGGTGCCGCTTCACCTCCAGGGGGGCTGCAGCCGCAAGACATACAGAAGAGGTGACGCGCATGAACTTTCGTCCGCTTCATGACCGGGTGCTCGTCCGCCGTATCGAGGCCGAGGAGAAGACGGCCGGCGGCATCATCATCCCGGATACCGCCAAGGAGAAGCCGCAGGAGGGCGAGGTGCTCGCCGTCGGCGCGGGGACCCGCGACGAGACCGGGAAGCTCAACCCGCTCGACGTCAAGGAGGGCGACCGCATCCTGTTCGGCAAATGGTCGGGCACCGAGGTGCGCCTCAACGGCGAGGATCTGCTCATCATGAAGGAGAGCGACATCCTCGGCATCGTCGAAGGCGCCGCCGGGGCCGGCAAGGCGGCCTGATCTTGTGCCGTCATCCCGGCGGAAGCCGGGATCTCGGCTCGCTAGACACACAGCAAATCTCAACGAGACCCCGGCTTCCGCCGGGGTGACGTAGGAAGGGAAAGTAAAATGGCAGCGAAAGACGTTCGCTTTTCGCGTGACGCCCGGGAGCGGATCCTCCGCGGCGTCGACATCCTCGCCGATGCGGTGAAGGTGACCCTCGGCCCCAAGGGCCGCAACGTCGTCCTCGACAAGAGCTTCGGCAGCCCGCGAATCACCAAGGACGGCGTCACCGTCGCCAAGGAGATCGAACTGAAGGACAAGTTCGAGAATATGGGCGCGCAGATGCTGCGCGAGGTCGCGTCGAAGACCAACGACCTTGCCGGCGACGGCACCACCACCGCCACCGTCCTCGCCCAGTCGATCGTCCGCGAGGGCATGAAGTCGGTCGCGGCCGGAATGAACCCGATGGACCTGAAGCGCGGCATCGATCTCGCCGTCACCAAGGTCGTCGAGGATCTGAAGGCGCGCTCGAAGCCGGTCGCCGGCTCGAACGAGATCGCCCAGGTCGGAATCATCTCCGCCAATGGCGACACAGTCGTCGGCGAGAAGATCGCCGAGGCGATGGAGAAGGTCGGCAAGGAAGGCGTGATCACGGTCGAGGAGGCCAAGGGCCTCGAATTCGAATTGGACGTCGTCGAAGGCATGCAGTTCGACCGCGGCTATCTGTCGCCTTACTTCATCACCAATCCCGAGAAGATGCAGGTCGAGCTTTCCGACCCCTATATCCTCATCCACGAGAAGAAGCTCTCCAACCTCCAGGCGATGCTTCCGATCCTCGAGGCGGTGGTGCAGTCGGGCCGTCCGCTCCTCATCATCGCCGAGGATATCGAGGGCGAGGCCCTTGCCACGCTCGTCGTCAACAAGCTGCGCGGCGGCCTCAAGGTTGCCGCCGTCAAGGCGCCGGGCTTCGGCGATCGCCGCAAGGCGATGCTCGAGGATATCGCGATCCTGACCGATGGCGAGATGATCAGCGAGGATCTCGGCATCAAGCTCGAGAACGTCACGGTCGCGATGCTCGGCCAGGCCAAGCGAGTCACCATCGACAAGGACAATACGACGATCGTCGACGGTGCCGGAGACGCCGCCAAGATCAAGGGCCGGGTCGAGGCGATCCGCCAGCAGATCGAGAACACGACCAGCGACTATGACCGCGAGAAGCTGCAGGAGCGGCTTGCCAAGCTCGCCGGCGGCGTCGCCGTGATCAAGGTCGGCGGCTCGTCCGAGGTCGAGGTCAAGGAGCGCAAGGACCGCGTCGACGACGCCCTCCACGCCACCCGCGCGGCGGTCGAGGAAGGCATCGTTCCGGGCGGCGGCGTTGCCCTGCTCTACGCGACGAAGGCGCTCGAAGGCCTCAAGGGCGTCAATGACGACCAGACCCGCGGCATCGACGTCGTCCGCCGCGCATTGCAGGCGCCGATCCGCCAGATCGCCGAGAATGCGGGCCATGACGGCGCCGTCGTCGCCGGCAAGCTGATCGACGGCAAGGACGAGAATCTGGGCTTCAACGCCCAGACCGAGACCTATGAGAATCTCGTCCAGTCCGGCGTCATCGATCCGACCAAGGTCGTCCGCACCGCGCTCCAGGACGCCGCGAGCGTCGCCGGAATGCTCATCACCACCGAAGCGGCGGTGAGCGAGCTTCCGGAAGACAAGCCAGCCGGCGGTCCCGGCGGCGGCGGCATGGGCGGCATGGGCGGGATGGACTTCTAGGTCCTTTCGCCCGCCACCGTACGGAAGAGGCCGGAGGGGAGATACAGGCCGATCGTGTCCCGGCACGATCTGCGAAATGCCGGGAGCATTTCGCACCTGTGACTCCTCCGGCCTTTTTCTTTGTGCCACAATCACTTGTTCCCCAGGCACTTGTTCCCCAGGCTCACGCCGCCTAAGCCTCCCGGGCCATGATGCGATATTCGCTCCTTTTCCTCCCGTTCGCGGCCGCGATGCTCATGGCCGCCGCGCCGCCCGGCATGGACCCAGCCAATTCCAACCGCCCGAATGACATGCTTGGGGTCGCCGACGGGCCGGTCCGGCTGGGCTTTTCCGACTTCCATTTCGGCAAGCGGGCCGACGGCGGCGGCATCGGGGTCGACGTCGGCCGGCTCCATGGCAGCCCTCCCCTCATTATCGAGATCGACGACTGGAATTCGCTGGACGTTTCGACGGCGTGGCTGGATTCCTTCCTGCACGGTCACGGCTATCGAATCGCGCATATCGGCGACGTTCATGCAAAGCCGGACCATGACGGCGCGGCCTTGGCGGCCAATCTCGCGAAAGGCATCGCCGCCCTCATCGCGAGGGCCGATCGATACCATTTCGATCCGCGCCGCATCGTCCTGATGAGCAGCGCCGAAGGCGGCGATCTCGCGGCGCTCCTGGCGACCGATCCGACCTATTTGCGACAGGCCGGAATCCCGTTCGAAGCCGTTCGCGGCGTCATCCTCATCGACGGGGCCGGCTTCGATATGCCCGCCTATCTTGCCACGCTCAGCCATTATTGGCGCGGCTCGATTGAAGATGCTCTCGGAAAGAATCCCGAAGTGCAGGCGCGAATTTCCGCGATCCGCCATGTCGCGCCGCCCAATGCGCCCGCCTTCCTGTTCGCGGCCGTCAAAGGCAACGAGAAGAGCGAAGGCCAGGCGGAGGCCATGGCCGCGGCGCTCCGGAAAGCGGGCACGGCGGCGGAGGTCGTCACCGTCAGCCGTTCACGGGAGAACGACCCCTCGACCTATATCGGCCGTCCAACCAGCCCCGTCGATCCGGCCCTGTTGAACTTCCTTCAGGCTGCCTTGGGCCAGCCCTAAAATCGGAGCGGCTTCACGCGCTTGACGCCGCCGAGGCCTTCGAGCTTCGCGACCAGCTTCGGCCCCACCTCGCTATCGACCGAGACCAAAGCCACCGCCTCCCCGCCCGCGGCGCGGCGGCCGAGGTTGAAAGTAGCGATATTGACGCCCGCTTCGCCGAGCAGGGTGCCGAGGCGGCCGATGAAGCCGGGCGCGTCCTCGTTGACGATATAGATCATCCAGCCGTCGAGCTCCGCCTCGACTCGGATTCCGAACATGTCGACGAGCCGGGGCGCGGCATTGCCGAACAGGGTGCCGGCGACCGTCCGCTCGCCATGGGCGGTCGATGCGGTGACTCGGACGAGCGTGTGATAATCGGCCTCGCGGTCGTGGCGGACCTCGCGCACGTCGAGCCCGCGCTCGCGCGCGAGGAATGGCGCGTTGACCATGTTCACGCTGTCCGACCAGATTTTCATCAGCCCGGCGAGCACCGCGCCGGTGATCGGCTTCTGGTTCAATTGGGCGGCGGCGCCCTCGACCTCGATCGAGATGCCGGTCACGTGCCTGCCCTCGAGCTGGCCGACGAGCGACCCCAGTTTCTCGGCAAGCGCCATATAGGGCTTCAGCTTGGGCGCCTCCTCGGCCGAGAGCGACGGCATGTTGAGCGCGTTGGTGACTCCGCCGCGGGTGAGGAATTCCGACATCTGCTCGGCGACCTGGAGGGCGACATTGACCTGGGCCTCGGTCGTCGACGCGCCGAGATGCGGAGTCGCGACGAGGCCCGGCGTGCCGAACAGGGCGTTCGCCTTGGCCGGCTCCTCGACGAAGACGTCGAGCGCGGCGCCGGCGACATGGCCGCTCTCCAGCCCTTCCTTCAGCGCCGCCTCGTCGATCAGCCCGCCGCGCGCGCAGTTGATGATCCGGACCCCGGCCTTGGTCTTCGCCAGATTCTCGCGGCTCAATATGTTGCGGGTCTGGTCGGTCAGCGGGGTGTGGAGGGTGATGAAATCGGCGCGGCGGAGCAGTTCGTCCAGCGCGACCTTCTCAACGCCAAGCTCCAGCGCCCGCTCCGGAGTCAGGAACGGATCGTAGGCGATCACCCGCATTCGCAGGCCAAGCGCACGCTCGGCGACGATCGAGCCGATATTGCCGCAGCCGATCAGGCCCAGAATCTTGGCGGTCAGCTCGACGCCCATGAAGCGGTTCTTCTCCCATTTGCCGGCCTGGGTGGAGGCGTCGGCCTGGGGAAGCTCGCGGGCGAGCGCGAACATCAGCGCGATGGCATGCTCGGCGGTGGTGATCGAATTGCCGAACGGCGTGTTCATCACCACCACGCCGCGCGCGGTGGCGGCGGGGATGTCGACATTGTCGACGCCGATGCCGGCGCGGCCGATCACCTTGAGGTTGGTCGCCGCTTCCAGCACGTCCGCCGTCACCTTGGTCGCGGAGCGGATGGCAAGGCCGTCATATCGGCCGACGATCGCCTTCAATTCCTCC
This sequence comes from Allosphingosinicella sp., assembly GCA_036273615.1. Classification (GTDB taxonomy): domain Bacteria; phylum Pseudomonadota; class Alphaproteobacteria; order Sphingomonadales; family Sphingomonadaceae; genus Allosphingosinicella. The sequence continues at coordinate 38,250 of DASUHH010000041.1, forward strand.
TTCGAGAGGCCGACCTTTTCGTCGACCTCGACGCCGTTGGCGCGGAAGATTTCGGCGGCTTTGGGATCCATTTGATCCGAGATCAGGACTTTGGGCATTTTGGGGGCTCCGTCATCCCAGCGAAGGCTGGGATCTCATGGGGTGAAAGGCGCGGTGTCTTTCCGCGCTGGGGCCCCAGCCTCCGCTGGGGCGACGTATCAGGCTGAACGCGCTTCCGCGAAGGCCCAGTCGAGCCAGGGGAAGAGCGATTCGAGATCGTCGGTCTCGACGGTCGCGCCGCACCAGATGCGAAGGCCCGGCGGCGCGTCGCGATAGGCGGCGATGTCGTAAGCGGCGCCTTCGGCTTCGAGCAGGCTCGCCATCGTCTTGACCAAAGCCGCCTGCGCCTCGGAATCGCCGCCGATCCCGTCGGCGAATCTCAGGCAGACGCTGGTGTTCGATCGGGTGGCGGGGTCGGCGGCGAGATGCTCGATCCAGTCCGTCCGCTGCACCCAGGCGTCGAGCGCCGCGGCATTGGCATCGGCGCGCTGGATCAGGGCGTCCAGCCCGCCGAGCCCCTGCGCCCATTCGAGCGCGAAGATATAATCCTCGACGCAGAGCATCGACGGCGTGTTGATCGTCTCGCCCTTGAAGATGCCCTCGTTGAGCTTGCCGCTTTTGGTCAGCCGGAAGATCTTGGGCAGCGGCCAGGCCGGCGTGTAGCTCTCCAGCCGCTCGACCGCGCGCGGGCCGAGGATCAGCACGCCATGACCGCCCTCGCCGCCAAGCACCTTCTGCCAGGAGAAGGTGGTGACATCGAGCCTGTCCCATGGAAGGTCCTGGGCGAAGGCGCCCGAGGTGGCGTCGGCGAAGGTGAGGCCTTCGCGATCCTCGGCGATCCAGCCGCCGTCCGGGACTCGGACGCCCGAGGTCGTGCCGTTCCAGGTGAAGACGATATCGTGCGCCGGATCGACCTTCGAAAGGTCGGGAAGCGCGCCATAGGGCGCCTTCACCACATTGGCGTCGAGCTTCAATTGCTTGACGATGTCGGTGACCCAGCCTTCGCCGAAGCTCTCCCAGGCGAGCATCGTCACCGGCCGCGCGCCGAGCATCGACCAGAGCGCCATCTCGACCGCGCCCGTATCGGACGCGGGGACGATGCCGATCCGGTGGCTGTCGGGCACGCGCAATAGGTGGCGGGTCAGCGCGATCGCATGGCCGAGCCTGGCCTTGCCGAGCTTCGAGCGGTGCGACCGTCCGAGCGAACCGAGCGCGAGATGCTCGGGCCCCCAGCCCGGCGGCTTTGCGCACGGGCCGGACGAGAAGAAGGGACGATTGGGGCGGGTAAAAGGCTTTTCGGCGCGCACGGGCGCGCCGGCTTCGGCAATGTCAGTCATATACGACTCTCCTCGCAGAGAGCCCGCACCGCGTTGGGACGGCGTGGCCCGGAGCCGGCTTTAAGGTCCGGCGCCGGGCTGTCAAGCCGAGTTTGGGATCCCATCCACGACTTTCATGGCCTCAGAAACGGTAGCTCACCGCCAGGCGCAGGGCGGAGTTGCGAACGCCGATGCGCCGGTCGTTCCACTCGGTGCCGTCGCCGCGATAGAGCTGATGGCCATAATCGTCGAAGACATATTCGGCCCGGACCGACAGGTGCCGGCCCAGCCTCTGCTCGACGCCGGCGCCCAGGTTGAAGCCCGAGATCGTCCTTTTGCGGCTGTAATTGAACAGGAGCGGGGTTCCGGGGTCGCCCGGGTTGAAGCATAAGCCGGTCAGGTCGAGCCGCGTCTTCGCCACGCTATAGCCGCCGGCCGCGTAGAAAAGGCTGTTGCCGCTGACGACGCCCACCCGCGCCCGCAAATGTCCGGCGAGCCGTTCCTTCAGATGATTGAGCGTGGTGAAGGAATCGTGGGCGGGGGTCCAGCAGCCGTCCGGCACGGTGCAGGCCGTCACCTGCTGCCTGGCATTCTCGCCGACCAGATCGGCTTCGAGGCCCAGCACGATTCCCTTGGCCTGGTAATCGACCCCGACGAGGCCGCCGCCGAACAGCGTCGATCGCGTGTCATGGTCGGAGAGCAAGGCGTCGGCATGGTCTCCCGGCAGAGCGAAGCCGGAACGTGTCCACTGGACGCCCCCGACCGCGCCGGCATGGACGCCGCTCCAGGAGCCGCTCCCATTGCCGGCGGCCTGAGCGGCACCTGCGCCGCACAGGAGAATCGCGCCAATCGCCGGAGCGAACGAAAATCGGATGACAGCTTTCATTCCACGTCTCCCTGGATGAGGATCGGCTTGCTCGCGGGCGCGCGATTCCGCCGCCGGCCGTCGGGACCGGCGCCGCGCGCTCGCAAAAATGCGGTTTGCTTAGTGGATGACCGGTCGGGCAGCGCCCATGAAGGCCAGATATTCGGACTGCATCTCGGGCGTCAGGACCTCCATCATCTGGCGGCCCTCGATCCAGAGCTCGACCACGCCGAACGCGTTGCCGCGCTTGCGATATTTGGCCGGCCAGCCCTCGCGGGCGGCGATTGCGAGCACCATGTCCTGGTCGAGCATGGTCGCGATGGCGCCGTGCGTCGGGCTGAACCGGTCCGTCCCCGATGCCTCGCCATGCGCGTCGGAATCGCCGTCGGTTTCCCGCAGCACCGTCCCCAGCGGGTAGACCTCGATGAGCGTCCCCCGTTCGTCCCCGGCCAGGGCCATCCAGCTCCCCTCGGTCACCGGCGGAAACGGCCTGACCTGCCCGCGCCAGAGCTCGGCGATGACGGATGCGACATGCCGCGGATCGTCGGCAGCGATGGACATGTGAAACAGCATTGAAACCTCCCGATGAACGGGTGCCGGATAGAATGTGACACTTTTTGTGTCAACAGATATTTGACACTTTTTGTGCCACGGCTTAGCAAGGCCGTCATGGCCCAGGATTCAGCCCCAGGCGGCGCGCGCGAAACCCGCAAGGACGAGGCGCGCGCCCGCATCCTCGACGCTTTCATCGCGATGATGAGCGAAGGCGACGCCCTGCTCAACCACGATATGATCGCCGAGCGGTCGGGCGTCGCGCGGCGGACGGTCTATCGCTACTTCCCCGACCGCGCGGCCTTGATGGAGGCCGCCCTGCTGCGCGTCCGCGAGCTGGCGGGGGTGGGAGTGGGTTATCCGGACAGCGCGGAAGAGCTGCTGGCGACTCTCGAGCCGATCTACACGGGTTTCGATGGAATCGCTCCGATCGCCGTGATGACCCGAACCACGCCCCAGGGCCGCGCGATGCGGCTCGCCCAGAAAGAGCAAAGGGTGGCGCACTATGCGAAAGCGCTGGCCGAGGCGGTGAAGGACCTGCCCGGGGAGGACCGCAAGCTCGCGACGGCGATGCTCCAGGTCCTGCACACGACGCCCTGGCTCGAGATGCGCGACCAGTGGGGGCTGGACGGCCGACGGATCGCGCGCGCGACCGGCTGGGCGGTGCGGACCCTGCTCAAGGATCTGAAGCAACGGGGCGATCTTCCGCTCGACCGCGACGTACCCCATCAGCCCTGAGGCGAATCGCGTCTTTCCAGCCGCAGCGGCAGGCCGCCCTTCGGCCGCAACGTCACCATGCCCGACGGCATCGCCGCCCGTCCCGGCACCGGCGCGAACCGCCATGAGGCGAGCCAGCAGGCGATCACGGTCAGCGCCTCGGCGGTGGCGAAGCGTTGCCCGACGCAGACGCGCGGACCGCCGCCGAACGGGATGTACTGGAAACGATGGCGCCCGGCCCGATTCTCCTCCAGCCAGCGGTCGGGATCGAAGACGTCCGGATCGTCCCACAGGCTCTCGTGCCGATGGAGGAGCCAGGGCCAGATCGAGACGATGTCGCCGGCCTTCACCTCATGATTGCCGAGCCGGTCGTCGCCAGCCGCCTCGCGGTCGAAGCGGGGCACGGGCGGATAGAGCCGCAGCGTCTCGTCCAAGATCCGGCGCAGCAATGGGAGACGGTCGGGAAGCGTCGCATCCTCGCCGGCCGCGAGCGCGGCACGCGCCTCCGCCGCCGCCGCCTCCTGAAGCGCCGACTGCTCGGAGAGGATGAAGCATGTCCAGGTAACGGCATTGGCGGTGGTCTCGTGCCCCGCCAGATAGAAAGTCGCGGCATTGTCGACCGCCAGCGCCGTTGCCTCGTCGGGCGGGAAGCGTTCGCGCAACGCCCGGATCAGCCGGCCGAGAAAATCGTCGGGCCCGCCGCCGGGCAGCCGTTCCGCGACCACCGCCGACAAAGTGCGGCGGAGGAAGAGCTGGCCGCGCCGTCCGGCCAGCGATCTCGGGCTCCACGGGACGAGCGGAAGGCCGAGCAGTGCCTGCAGCCGCGCGGTGCCGACCGCTTCGAGCGCGGCGGTGATATGGGCCATGGCCGCGACGCTGGTCAGGCGCGGATCGCCGGCGAACAATGTGTTGGCGATCACCCGCATCGTCGTCGCCGTCGCCGCTTCGGCCATGTCGACCGTGCCGGCCCGCCAGCCCGCCGCCTCGGCCCGCGCCGCCTCGGCGAAAGCGGGAATGAGCGGGTCGACCGCAGGGGGCGTGAAGCTCGCGGCGACGATCCGCCGCTGCGCGCGCCAGAGGTCGCCGTCGGAGCTGAGCAGCCCGCGTCCGATCGTCCGGCTGAGCAATTTCCTGACGATGCGCGGCTTCACATAATTGGCCGCATTGTCGAGCATGACGCGCTGCACCGCCTCGGGATCGAGCGGGATATGGACGTTCCAGCCGAAGACGCGACGCCTTATGTAAGGCATTCGGAATGCCTGAGCCGACCAGCCATGGACCGCGCTCCGCGCCCGCTCGCCGACGAAGCCGCGCCAGGTCGAGACCGGCGCGCCGCGCGGCGGGTGAGGCGGGACGAAAGGCGCGCTCATCGGCCGCGCCGGGGCCTATTCGGCCGCGAGCAGGCGCTCGGCGCCGCCGAGATCGACGCTGACGAGCCGGCTGACGCCCTTCTCGATCATGGTGACTCCGAACAGGCGGTGCATCCGGCTCATCGTCACCGCATTGTGGGTGACGATCAGGTAGCGCGTCCGGGTCTCGCCGGTCATGCGGTCGAGCAGGTCGCAGAAGCGCTCGATATTGGCATCGTCGAGCGGAGCGTCGACCTCGTCGAGCACGCAGATCGGCGCCGGGTTGGTGAGGAACAAGGCGAAGATCAGGGCGACCGCGGTCAGCGCCTGCTCGCCGCCGGAAAGCAGGGTGAGGGTCGAGAGCCTTTTGCCCGGCGGCTGCGCCATGATCTCGAGCCCGGCTTCGAGCGGATCGTCGGATTCGACCAGCTCGAGATGCGCCTGGCCGCCTTCGAACAGGGTGGTGAAGAGGCTGCGGAAATGGCGGTCCACCGCCTCGAAGGCGGCGAGCAGGCGGGCGCGGCCCTCGCGGTTGAGGCTGCCGATCGAGCCGCGCAGGCGATGGATCGCCTGGCCCAATTCCTCGCGTTCGGCCGCGCTTGCGGTGGACTGCTCCTCCAGCTCGGCCAGCTCGCGCTCGGCGACGAGATTGACCGGCCCGATCCGCTCCCGGTCCGCCATCAGCCGCTCGTGGCGCGCCGATTCGTCGGCCGCCTCGGCGATGCTCTCTTCCGCAAAGCCGAGCTTTTCCGGCAGGACAGGCGGCGGGCATTCGAACCGCTCGCCCGAGATTCGGCCCATCTCGATCCGCCGCGCTTCCTGATTTTCGTGACGGGCGGCGGCGCCGGCGCGGGCCTCGCGGGCGGTGGCGAGCGCCTCGCCGGCCTCGGCAAGCCGAGTCTCGGCGGCGCGGAGCGAATCCTCGCCCTCGCGCTCGGCATTTGCCGCCGCTTCGGTCTCGACCGCCGCCCCTTCGGCTTCGCCTTCCAGGTCCGCGATCCGGCGGGCAATCTCCTCGGGCGCGTCGGCGAGCCGTGCCGCTTCCTCCTCCGCCTCGGCGATTCGGTTGCCCATGTCGGCGTGGCGCTTCTCCGCCTCGGCGGCGCGGACGCGCCAGTCGGCACCCTCCTTGCGCGCCGCTTCGCCACGCTGGCGGTCGGCGCTCACCTGGCGGGCATGGGTCGCCGCCTCCGCCCGGACCTCGGCCAGGGCCTGCTGCGCGGCCTCGGCGCGGCGGCGCAGACCGGCGACGACGCCCTCCGTCGCGCCCGCATCCGGAAGGGCGGCAAAAACCTCCTCGGCCTTGCCGAAGCCGTCGGCCGCTTCCGCCAGATCCTGCCGCGCCTGCTCCATCCGCTCGGCAAGGCCGGTGCGGCGAAGCTCCAGCCGCTCGATCTCGACCCGCGCCATATCCTCTGCGCGAGTCGCGTCGCGCAGGGCGGCGGTCGCGTGCCCCTCCTCCGCCCGGGCGGCATCCGCGGCCGCGCGCGCCTGCTGCATCGCGGCAAGCGCCGCGGCGGTGCGTCGCTGCGCCTCCTCGACCGTGGCGGCGGCGGCGGGAAGCGCCTTCTCGATCTCGGCGAGACGGTTGACGCGGATCAGCCGCTCGGCGGCCGCGGCGCCGAGCCCGGTGGCCGCGAAGCCGTCCCAGCGGCGCAGCCGCCCGTCGCGGGTGACGAGCCGCTGGCCGACGGCGAGCGCCTGCCCCTCATCCTCCTCGACGACGGCCACCTGGGCGAGACGGCGGGCGAGAGCCGCCGGAGCGCGGACGTGACCGGCGAGGGCGGCGCAGCCTTGCGGCAATGAAGGATCGTCGTCGCGCGGCTCGGCGCCGGCCCAGCGGCGGGGGGCGTCGCCGTCCAGCGCCGCTTCGAGATCGTCGCCGAGCGCCGCCGCAAGCGCCCGTTCATAGCCGGGCTCGGCCTTGATCCGGTTGATCGCGCGGTCGCCGCTCGCGCCCTCGAGCGCCTTGACCAGCGATCGCGCCTCCGATTCGAGCGCGGCCCTGGCGGCGCGCGCGGCGGCGCCCTCGCTCTCGGCCGAGTCGCGCGCGGCGGCGGCCTGCTGGCGCTCCGCCTCGGCCGCTCCGATCGCCTCGCCTGCCTTGGCAAGCGCGGCTTCGGCGGCCTCGCGGCGCCGGCCGGCATCGTGCAGCGTCTCGACCAAAGGCGCTTCCACGCCGAGCGCCGCCATCTGCTCGTCGAGCCGCCGCGCCTCGCCCTCGGCGCGCGCCAGCCTGGTCCGGGCCGCTTCGAGCGCCGCCTGGGCGACCCGCGCCTCGGCCTGCTCCGCCGCCTGGACCGCCCGCGCCTTGGCCAGTTCGGCTTCGGCGTCGCGCGCTTCGTCCTCGCGCTCGACGGTGCGGATGTCGATCGTCCCGCGCGCGGCTTCGGCGGCCGCGATCCGGCCGGCAATGTCGCTTATTTCCTGATCGAGCCGTTCGAGCGCGGCCTTGGCGTCCGCGCCAAGAGCGGCCTCGCGCGCCCGGTCGGCCAGCATGGCGGAGCGGCGATCGGCCAATTCGCGGATTCGGCGGGCGATCGTCTCGGCCTCGGCGCGCAGCGTCGCAAGCCTGTGGCCGAGCGCCGTCGCTTTCTCCCGCGCCCGCTGGGCGGCGGCGCGCTTTCCGGCCAGAGCCTGCGCCGCTTCCTGCTGCCGGGCAGCGGCGGCGCGCTGCGCCTCGCCCGCCTGAGCGACCGCGGCCACCGCCATTTCGGCCTCTTTCCTCGCGGCGTCGGCGGCGCGGGCGGCCTCGCGCCAGCGGGCGAAGATCATCCGCCCCTCGGCGATCCTGATCTGGTCGGAGAGGCGGCGATAGCGTTCCGCCGCCTTGGCCTGGCGGCGAAGCGCGGAGGCGCGCATCTCCATGTCGCCGATCACCTCGTCCAGCCGGGCGAGATTGGCTTCGGCGGCGCGGAGCTTCTGCTCGGCATCCTTGCGGCGGACGTGGAGGCCCGAAATGCCGGCCGCTTCCTCCAGCATCAGCCGCCTTTCGGTCGGCCTGGCGGCGATGACGGCGCTGATCTTGCCCTGGCTGACGAGCGCCGGCGAATGGGCGCCGGTCGCGGCATCGGCGAAGAGCAAGGCGACGTCCTTGGCGCGCACGTCGCGGCCGTTGATCCGGTATGCGGAGCCGGCGCCGCGCTCGATCCGCCGCGTGATCTCGACGTCGCCGACCGGGGCAAGGCTGACGTCGCCGGGCATGTCGTCCGCCTGCCGCTCGACGAGCAGGGAGACTTCGGCGAAGTCGCGCGCCGGCCGCGCCGCGGTGCCGGCGAAGATGACGTCGTCCATGCCGGCGCCGCGCATCGACTTGGGCGAGGATTCGCCCATCACCCAGCGTATCGCCTCGAGCACGTTCGACTTGCCGCAGCCGTTCGGCCCGACGACTCCGGTCAGGCCCGGCTCGACCCGAAGCTCGGCCGGCTCGACGAAGCTCTTGAAGCCGGAGAGCTTCAGGCGCTTGATCTGCACGTCAGGCCCCCGAACCCATGCTCAGCCCCCCGCGGCGGTGCGGATCAGTGGCTCGAGCGCCGGCCAGGTGTTCACATCGGCCTTGGCGCCGTTGATGAAGAAGGTCGGCGTGCCGTCGACGCCCAGTTTCTCCCCCGCCTGATAGATTTGCCCGAGCCGGGTCACGCCGCCTTTGTCGGCAAGGCATTGCTTGCCGCGTGCCGCCGGCAGGCCGGCATGGGCGGCGATGTCGGTCAGGCCGAGCATGTCGGCGACCCGGCCGAGCCGCTGGCCGACCGGCAGTGCGTTGACCTCGGCCCGCTGGGCCTGCGTCATCCTGCCGGCTTTTTGCAGCCACTGATCCTGGGTCGAATAGAAGCTGTCGGCGACTCGGAAGAAGCCTGGGCCGGCGCAGCGCGCGAGCAGCGAGGCGACCACATCGACATTGTTGAGCACGAAATTGCGATATTCGTAGCTGGCCCGGCCGCTCTTCACATAGGCCTGGATGAAGGGCTGCTCGCCGGTGCGTGAGAAAGCGGCGCAATGCGGGCAGGTGAGCGAGCCATATTCGACGACCTTCGCCCGTGCAGCGGGATTGCCCATTCGGAAGCCGCCGTCCGGAGTCGCGACCACGGTCCTGCTCCAATCGTGCGCGGCGGCTGGGCCGGCATGACGGACCGGATGCGCCCGGTGGCGGACCGGCGCCGCGAAGGCCGGGAGCGCGAACGCCGCCGCGGCGGCGAGGAGGATCGCGGCCCTCATCCGATCGCCGTCCGCAGGAGAGGCTCGAGCGATTTCCAGTCGGCGACGTCCGGAGGCTGGGTCTTGCCGTTGATCACGAAATTGGGCGTGCCGCCGATACCGTCCTTGTTGCCGAGGTCGGTGATCGCCGCCACCTTGTCGAGCACCTTCTGGTCGGCGAGGCAGGCCTGGACCCTGCTCGCCGGCATGCCGCGCTGGCGGAAGAATTCGTCGAGGCCGGTGATCCGGGCGATCTCGGCGTTGCGCTGGAGCGCCGGCAGGCTCTGCAGCTGATTATATTGCTGCGTCTGGTGCTGCGAGAAATCGACCAATTTGCCGAACCACTGGTCCTGCGTCGCGTAAAGCTGGTCGGCGAGCCCGAAGAAGGCGTCGGCGCCCTGGCAGTGGACGAGCGAGGCCACCGCCGGATCGGTCGGGTGGTTGCTGTAGGTGCGATATTCCCAGCTCACCTCCCCGCTCTTCACATATTTGTCGCGGAGCGTCGGCACTCCGTCCTGGTCGAAATGCTGGCAATAGGGGCAGGAGAGCGAGGCATATTCGACCAGCTTCACCGGCGCGTTGGGATTGCCCATGCGGAAGCCGCCCTGCGGAGTTTCGCTCACGATCTGGGTCCAGTCGCCGTTCGGCGCCCGGATCTGCGGCAGCGGCTTGTTGGCCGGCGCGCCGCCATTGCTGCCGCCCTTCGAGCAGCCGGCGAGGGCGAGCACCGCCGCCGCCGCCGCAATTGCGATCTTTGCCTTCATTTCCTTCTTTCTCCGATTCGTCCGATGACGGGAATGGCGACCGGGGCCGACGCGCCGCCGCTTGCCGCGACGCCGCGCGCGAGCGATTCGAGGCAGGCGCGAAGCTCCGGATCGGCGATCTCGCGCAGCGAATCGCCGAGCTCGGCCGGCAGCGGCCTGAGCGATGCAGGCGCGGGCCGCGGCTTCGCCTTCGCGACCTGAACCACGCCTTGCCGGAAGTGGATCCGCTCCACCGCCGGATAGCCGAAGAAAATATTGACCCGCTCGACGATCACCGGCGCGACATGCTGCATCATCGGCGCATGCGCGCCCTCGACGACCAGGGTGAGCACGCCCGCGGACCTCTTGCCCAAGGGAAAGCGGATCGATTCCGGCGCGGAGACTCGGGCATAGCGTTCGCCGACGATCTCGCGCCAGCGGCTGACCACCGAGGATTGGACGAAGCCGAAGCGGCGGAAGGCCGCGCCGCCGACCGCGGGCAGCATGTCCGACACCGCGCGGGCGCGGTTGGCGCGGGGCGATGCGTCCGCCTTTTTCCTGGTCCCGCCCGATTTCACCATCGCTCCGACCATGGCATAGGCGGCCCATGTCCGTCGAGGAAGCAAATGCGCTCTTGCGCTGGTATGCTGTGGATAAAAGGCGGCTTCCCTGGCGGGCCGAGGCCGGGGAGCAGCCCGACCCCTATCGAATCTGGCTTTCGGAGGTGATGCTCCAGCAAACCACCGTCGCGGCCGTCATCCCCTATTTCGAGACCTTCACCAGCCGCTGGCCGACGGTGGAGGCCCTGGCCGCGGCGCCGGACGACGTGATGAGCGCCTGGGCCGGCCTCGGTTACTATGCCCGCGCCCGCAATCTGCTCGCCTGCGCACGCGCCGTCGTGGCTGAGCATGGCGGCGCCTTTCCCGGCAGCGAGGAGGCGCTGCTGAGGCTGCCGGGCATCGGCCGCTATACCGCAGCGGCGATCGCGGCGATCGCCTTCGGCCGGCGCGCGGTGGTGGTGGACGGCAATGTCGAGCGAATCGTCTCGCGGCTGTTCGCGGTCGAGGAGGCGCTGCCCGGCGCGCGCGCGACGCTCTACGCGCTGACCGATCGCCTCACCCCGGCCGATCGCGCCGGCGATTTCGCCCAGGCGATGATGGACCTCGGCTCCGCCATCTGCACGCCGCGCGCGCCCGATTGCGGCCGCTGCCCGCTCGCCTTCGCCTGCGCGGCCCGGGGGCGCGGCGATCCCGAACGCTTTCCGGTCAAGGCGGCAAAGGCGCCGAGGCCGCGGCGGCAGGACGTCGCCTACTGGCTCGAGCATCGGGGCGAGGTCCTGCTCGTCCGCCGGCCGGCCAGGGGCCTGCTCGGCGGCATGCTCGGATTTCCGACCGGCGAGGCGCCGGCCGAGGCCGAATGGCGCGACGCCGGCAGCGTCGAGCATGTCTTCACCCATTTCGCGCTCACCATCCGCTTGCTCTGCGCCGATGCCGAGGAACGGCGGGAGGGCATCTGGTGGCCGGTCGAGCGCCTTCACGAAGCCGGCCTCCCGACCCTCTTCGGCAAGCTCGCCGCCCGCGGCGCGGAATGGCGGCAGGCGGCATGAGCCTCCGCCCCGGCTTTACCGGCGCCGGCATCGACCGCGCCGACCGGCTGCGGCTCGACGAGGCGCAACTGGCGGCGCTGGCGGGGCACGAGGGGGCGCGGCTGCTGCGGTTCGATGCGCTCGATCCGGTGCTCGACGCCGAGGAACGGCTCGCCTGGGGCAAGCTCGCCGATCTGCCGGAGGAAGCGGAGCTGATCTTCCTCGGCCTTGCCGGCGAGACTCCGCTCTTCGCGCCGCTGGTGCCGGTCGAGCCCGGCCAGCGGGCATGGTCGGTGTTCGGAATCCTTTCGCGCATGGCGCCCGAGGATGCGGCGCTCTGGGGCGCCGCGCGCAGCCTGCTCGAATGGCATGGCCGCCACGGTTATTGCGGCCGCTGCGGCGCTCCGACCTCGATCTTCCGCGCCGGCTGGGGACGCCGCTGCGCCGATTGCGGGCTCGAGCATTTTCCGCGCGTCGATCCGGTCGTGATCATGCTCGCCGAGCATGAAGGGCGGGTGCTGCTCGGCCGCCAGCCCCAATATCCGCCCGGCCGCTATTCGGCTTTGGCCGGCTTCGTCGAGCCGGGCGAGTCGATCGAGGAAGCGGTGGCGCGCGAAATCAAGGAGGAAGCGGGGCTCGACATCTTCAACGTCCGCTACGTCGCAAGCCAGCCCTGGCCATTCCCCGGCCAGCTGATGATCGCCTGCATCGCCGAGGCCGCGTCGGGCGACGTCACGCTCGACCGCAACGAGCTCGAGGATGCGATCTGGGTGGACCGGGCCGGGGTCGCCGCCGCCTTGGCCGGCGCGGCGGACGCGCCCTTTGCCGCGCCGCCGCCTTTCGCCATTGCAAGCACGCTGCTTTTTCATTGGGTGGACGGTCTTGCCCGCTCGCCCGGCCCCGCATAAAGGAGCCCCCGAACGTTCCACTCCGCGCTGGCTTTCCCTGCCCTGCGCTCTTCTGAAGGGGTTTCTGACGGCATGGACGATCGCGCCAACACGATTGCGGGATGGGTGCTTTTCGCCGGGATCGTGGCGCTCGGAGGGACGATCGTCACCAGCGAATATTTCCGTGCCGAGCGGCCGAAGACGATGGGCTATCCGATCGAGGGCGTTCAGGAGGAAACCACAGGCGGCGGCGAGCCGGCCGAGCAGCCGGCGGCTTATTATCTCGCCTCGGCCAAGTCCGCGCTGGGCTCCGAAGTGTTCAAGAAATGCACCGCCTGCCACAACGCCCAGAAAGGCGGCCCGAACGGCACCGGCCCCAATCTGTGGGGCGTGGTCGGATCGCCGATCGCCGGGCGGCCGACCGGCTTCGACTATTCGCCGGCGATCAAGGGGAAGGGCGGCACCTGGACCTGGGACAATATCTTCGCCTGGCTGAAATCGCCGCGCGACTTCGCGCCCGGCACCAAGATGACCTTTGCAGGCCTCTCCAAGCCCGAGGACCGGGCCAATGTCATCGCCTATCTGAACACGCAGAGCGATTCGCCGCTGCCGCTTCCCGCCGCTCCGGCCCAGGCGAAGAACCCGGCCGCCGCGGCCGCCGAGCAGGCCGGCCAGGGCGCGCAGAACGACAAGGGCGCGAAGCAGCCGGTCCAGACCGAGCAGCAGGCCATCAAGGGCCCCGGCAAGAATATCGCCGGCCCAGGCGCCCCTTCCGTCTCCGGCCGGTCGAGCCAGACCAGGCCAAGCGGGCGCTGAGGCCCGCAATCGGACGAGTCACTCGCTCGCGAACTCGGCGAGATCGATCGCGGCGACGGCGGCCGTCATGTCCGGCAGCATCTTCTGCAGCGCCCGCGACGCATTCCGGAGGTCGGTCCGGAGATAGGATTTGAGATAGGGCCTGGCCTCGTCCGGCGCGCGGCCGCCGAGGCGCTGGAAGATGACGAGCCCCGTCACCAGCGCGCCTTCGCTGAGATAGCCCTGGGTCCGCGAGGACCAGCCAATCTCGCCAGCGCTCTGGAACTGGCTGAAATTGCGGGCGCTGTTGGCGAGGAAGATGCCGAAGCCGAGCCCGACCGCGACCAGATCGGTATGAAGCTCGTGCAGCGCCCAGCCGCCCGGCGGCGCGGTCCGGGCGGCGCGCATCAGATAATGGGCGAGCTCGTGCGCGAAGGTCGCGACGAGCGAATCCGTGTCGCCGGCAAGCGAGGGATTGTAGGTGATGATCGCATCCTCGCCCCGAATCGGGCCGCGAAAGGTGCCGGACGGCGCCGACGGCCCCTCGTGGCGGAGCAGCAGGGCAAGGCCCGCTTTTGTCGGACGGTCGCTCCGGCCCGCCTTGAGGGTGCACGGCCAGTCCGCCATGCCGGCGAGGCCGCGGACATGGCCGAACAGATCCTCGATCCGCCCATGCCCCTTGCGGCTGGAGGCCGGAAAGAAATGCGGCGTCGGCAGCACGAGCCGGCGCGGCGCGACCGGGCCGAATTCCAGCTCCATCCATTTGAACGTCGCCAATTGCCAGTCGAGCTCGTCCCGATCGATCGGGAGGCGCGGACCGAAGAGCGACAGCATCAGACCGGGCACGCTCCATAATGGGCGCAGACATGGTCCCAGGCCTCTTCCGCCGTCTCGACGAAGCGGAACAATTTGAGGTCGTCGGGCGCGACCACGCCTTCCTCCATCAGCGCCTCGAAATTGACCACCCGCTCCCAGAATTCGCGGCCGAAGAAGAAGATCGGCATCGGCTTCATCTTCCTGGTCTGGATGAGGGTGAGCAGTTCGAAGCTCTCGTCGAACGTGCCGAAGCCGCCCGGGAAGATGGCGACGGCGCGGGCGCGAAGCAGGAAATGCATCTTGCGAAGCGCGAAATAGTGGAACTGGAAGCTCAGCTCCGGCGTGACATAGGGGTTCGGCATCTGCTCGTGCGGCAGGACGATGTTGAGCCCGATCGATTCCGCGCCCTCGTCGGCGGCGCCGCGATTGGCGGCCTCCATGATCGACGGACCGCCGCCCGAGCAGACGACGAACTGGCGCTTGCCCTCCTCGTCGGGCTGGGTCCGGCTGGCGAGGCCGGCGAGGCGGCGCGCCTCCTCATAATAAATGGACTTGGCCTTGAGCCGCTCGGCGATCCTTTTCTGCTTCTCGTTGGCGGCGGCGGCGATCAGGGCGTCGGCCTTGTCGGGCGCCGGGATCCGCGCCGAGCCGTAGAAGACGAAGGTGGAGGCGATCCCGGCTTCCTCCAGGAACAATTCGGGCTTCAGCAATTCGAGCTGGAAGCGGACCGGGCGAAGATCCTCGCGCAGCAGGAAATCGAGGTCCTGGAAGGCGAGCCGGTAGGCTGGCGAGCGCGTCTGCGGCGCCGGCGTGGTCTGCTCGGCGACCGCGGCTTCGTCGCGGGCGGGCGAGAAGACGCGCTTCGGCGGGACGGGATCGTTTGGCTTCGGAGAGTTCGTATCGTTCATGAAAAGGGCTTTAGGGGTCGGCCGCGCCTAATGGCAATAAGGCCCCCGCCCCATGTCGAAATGCAGATGGTTGCGGTGGAAAGCGTTGGCGTCCGGGCCGAGGACGACCGAGAAGCGCCGGCAGCCGGCGTCGTGCACCGCGCGCAGGAACTTGCGGACATTCTCGTCGGGCCCGGGCCAGCCTTCGAGCAATGTGATCCGCCTTCCGTCGTCGAGCTGGAAGGCGCCGACATCGACGGCATTGGCATGGCCGTGCTCGCTGAGCCGGGCGCCCGCCTGGCCGTTGAGCGGCCGGCATGAATAGGTGCCGAAGCTCTCGATCTTCACCACCCGGCTGCCGAGCCAGGCGCGCGCCGAGGGCTGCACGGCATCGTGCACCCAATGTTCGAAGCCGCGCGCGAGCGGACAGGTCATCGCGCCGAGATTGGTCACCGGGGTGCCGATGTCGAGCAACTGGACGGTGCCGATCGCGGTGCAGCCATTGCCGTAATCGCGATCGGGAAGTGCCCGGAACGACACGCCGTCGCGGCGCAGGTCCGCCAGGCATTGCCGCGTCTCGGCCGCCGACGGCCCGGCCGAGACGGCCGGCGCCCCGCGGCGCGGAAGCGGCTTCACCCGCTCCGCCTCGTGCGGAATGCAGGAAGCGAGCGCGGGCAGGGAAAGCAGGATTGCAACCCCGCGGATATGCATGAGGCAAGCCTGAGCGTCCGCCGGCGGGAGGTCAAGCAGCGGAGGCGGCCCGGCGCGGCGGCTTTCGATATCCCCGCAAGGAGGCGATGATTCTCTGTTTCGCTTGCGAAAAGAGACGTTACAAGAATCCCCGGATGCTCGGCGCCTCGTTTCTCCTCGCCCTTCGCGAAATACGCCGGCATCTGCTCCGGTCGATCCTGACCGTGCTCGGCATCGTCATCGGCGTCGCCGCGGTGATCACGATGGTGACGGTCGGCAACGGAGTCACCGCATCGGTGCAATCGCAGATCGCATCGCTCGGCGCCAACACCCTGTTCCTCATCCCCAACGCGGCCGGGCGCCAGGCCGGGAGCGGGCCCCCGCGGCCGTTCACGCGCGAGGACGTCGCCGCGATCCGCGAGCAGATCGGCGGCATCGTTGCCGTCTCGGGCCAGGCCAATTCGAGCCAGACCGCGACCGCCGACGGGATCAACTGGCAGACGACCGTCACCGGCACGACCGACGACGGCATGTCGATCCAGGCGATGAGCCTCACCGGCGGCCGGCTTTTCAGCGCCGACGAGGAGCTGGCCGGGAAGAGCGTGTGCATCATCGGCGAGACGGTGCGGAAGAATCTGTTCGCGAACGTCGATCCGCTCGGCCGCGAGCTTCGCGTCGGCAAGCTCGCCTGCCCGATCATCGGCCTGCTCAAGGAGCGCGGCCAGGGCGGGCAGGGCAACGACCAGGACGACGTCGTCCTGATGCCTTTGCGCATCGTCCAGCGCGACCTGCTCGGAACGACCGACATCCAGTGGATCGTGATCGGCGTGAACCCGGCTTACGACAACGAGTCGGTCGGCACGGATTTGAAGCAGCTGATGCGAGAGCGGCGGCATCTTGCGCCCGACCAGAATGAGGATTTCCGGATCATCGACCTCAAGCAGATTTCGGACACGGTGTCCGGGACGCTTGCGGTGATGACGGCGATGGTCGCTGCGATCGCGTCCATCTCGCTCATCGTCGGCGGGATCGGGATCGTCAACATCATGCTGGTCTCGGTCACCGAGCGCACCCGCGAGATCGGCATCCGCCTCGCCATCGGCGCGCTGGCGCGCGAGGTACGCCTGCAATTCCTGACCGAGGCGGTGGTGCTCTGCTCGTTGGGCGGCGCGATCGGGATCGCATTGTCCTTCGGCCTTTCGATGCTGCTGACCGGGCTGATGTCGGTCGATTTCGTCTTCGACCCGCTGATCAACATCGGCAGCCTGCTCTTCTCCTCCTTCCTGGGGATCCTGTTCGGCTATGTTCCCGCCCAACGCGCCGCCGCGCTCAATCCGATCGATGCGCTCCGCCATGAATAAGAAGGCAGGCCTCGCCGCGATCGTCCTGCTTCTGGCCGGGTGCACGGCCGGGCCCGATTACCATCGTCCAGCGCCCGCGAGCCTCGGCGTTCCGGAAGGCTATGCACCGCCGGTCACCGCGCCCGCGCCGGGCGAAGCGGCGCCGGCGCCCGCCGACCTAGCCACCTGGTGGCGGCAGCTCGACGATCCCCTGCTGACCGACCTGATCGGGCGCGCGACCGCCGGCAACCTCCAGATCGCGCAGTCGCTGGCCAGGCTCGCCGAGGCGCGCGAAGCCCGGGTGCAGGCGCGCGCCGATCTGCTGCCGACCCTGACCGGATCGGCCGGGGCGACTCGCAACTTCACCCGCAGCAGCCCGACCTCGATCGTGGTCGGCGGCGGCAACGGCTCGCCCGGGACCGTCGTCACCACCGGCGGATCGACGGGGAGCACCCAGCTTTCGCTCGGCCTCGACGCGTCGTGGCAGGCCGACATTTTCGGAGGCCTGACCCGCGGCCTGCAGGCGGCGCGGGCGGACGAGGCCGCCGCCGCATTCGACCTTGAAGGGGTGCGGACCTCCGTCGCCGGCGAGGTCGCGACCAATTATATCAATGCGCGGGCGGCCCAGGCGCGGCTCGCCATCGCGCGCGATACCTTGCGGGTCCAGAACGACAATCTCCAGATCGCCGGCTGGCGGGTGCAGGCGGGCCTGGTCTCGGCGCTCGACGTCGAGCAGGCGCGCACGCAGCAGGCGCAGACCGCGGCGAGCATTCCGCCGCTCGAAACCTCCTATGAGCAGGCGGTCGCGCGGCTCGGCACCCTGACCGGCCAGGCGCCGGGAGCGCTTCGGACCGAGATGGAGGCCGTAAGGCCGATCCCGCGCGGCCCCGATTCGATCGCGGTCGGAATCCCCGCAGATACCCTGCGCAACCGGCCCGACGTCCGAAGCGCCGAGCGGCAGCTTGCGGCTGCGACGGCGCGGATCGGGGTCGCCAAGGCGTCGCTCTTCCCGGCGCTGGCGATCAGCGGCAATCTCGACACCGCGGCGGCGACGATCGGCAAGCTCGGCAGCCTGATCACCGGCGGCCTGTTCGCCGGCCTCACCCAGACCATCTTCGACGCCGGCAAGCGCCGTTCGCAGCTCCGCTCGGCGCGGGCGGCGACCGATCTCGCCTTCGCCAATTACAGGCAGATTGTGCTCAGCGGCCTCGAGGACGTCGAGAATGCCGAGCAGTCGCTCGAAGCGGCCAAGGCGCGCCAGGCGCAGCTCGCGATCGCGCTCGATGCCTCGAACAACGCCGCCGTCTATGCGCGCAGCCAGTATCGGTCCGGGCTGATCGACTTCCTGACCCTGCTCCAGAGCGAGCAGGCTTTGCTGCAGGCGCGCGACCAATTGGCCTCGGCGCAGGCGGACCAGGCGCTCGCGCTCGTTCAACTCTATCTCGCGCTCGGCGGCGGCTGGCAGCCCGATGCGCCAATCTCGACGGGGAACCCGGCATGAGCGACGCTAATATCGACGAATTCCTGGGCCAGCCGAAGCGTACGCGGTGGCGGCGCTGGCGCAAATGGATCTTCATCGGCGTTCCCTTGCTGATCGTCCTGCTGCTGCTCGGCCAATGCTTCCGCCCGGCGCCGCCGGTCCATTATGCGACCGTGCCGGTCGCGCGGCACGACCTCGACGTGACGATCACCGCCACCGGCAACCTCGCGCCGACCGTGCAGGTCAATGTCGGCTCGGAGGAATCGGGGCTGGTCGACAAGGTCTATGTCCAGAATAACGACCGGGTGGTGAAGGGCCAGCCGCTCGCCCAGCTCGACCTGTCGCGGCTGCGCGATGCCCTGGTCGAGAGCCAGGCGACGTTGCAGGCGGCGCTGGCGACGGTGGCGCAGGACCGGGCGACGGTGGCGCAGACGCGGGCGAATCTCGCCCGCGAGCAGCAGGTCTATAAGATATCCGGCGGCAAGGTGCCGTCGCTGACCGAGCTCGACACCGCCAAGGCCGATTATGCGCGCGCCGTCGCCAATGTCGCCCAGGCCGAGGCGCAGGTCGCCCAGGCGCGCGCGGCAGTCTCGACCAACCGGACCAACCTCGCCAAAGGCACGATCTACGCGCCGGTGACCGGCGTCGTGCTGTCGCGCCAGGTCGAGCCCGGCCAGACGGTCGCGGCCTCGTTCAACGTCGCGACCCTGTTCACCATCGCCCAGGACCTTTCCAGCATGAAGCTGCAGGTGAAGGTCGACGAGGCCGATGTCGGCGAGCTCCACGCCGGGGCGCAGGCGACCTTCACCGTCGATGCCTATCCCAACCGCACCTTCCCGGCGACGGTGACCCGGGTCGACCTCGGCGCCAATGCGACGCCGGTGGTGAACAGCGCCGGCACGACGCCGACGGCGACCACCAACGTCGTCGCCTATACCGCCGAGCTTGCGGTCGCGAACCCCGAGGGGCTGCTGAAGCCGGGGATGACCGCGACGGCGACGATCGTCACCCAATCGGTCAAGAACGTGCTGCTCGTCCCCAATCCGGCCCTGCGCTTCACGCCGCCGGTCAAGGAGAAGAAGAACATCTTCGGCCCGCCGCAGAACGACCAGCCGAAGAACGCCGCCGTGTCGCGCGGCGCGCGCCAGCTTCTCTGGGTGGTGGGTCCCGACGGCAAGCCGAAGTCGATCCCGGTCACGGTCGGGTTCACCAACGGCAGCCTCACCGAGGTGCGCGGGCCGGACGTCCATCCGGGCCTCCAGGTCATCACCGGACAGCTCGCCGCCGGCGCGCACAAATAGTGGAGCAGATGAGCGAAGAGCCCCTGATCGCGCTGCGCGGGATCACCAAGCGCTTCGGCGAAGGCTCCGCCGCCTTCCAGGCGCTGAAGGGCGTCGACCTCGACGTCGAGCCCGGCGATTTCGTCGCGATCATGGGTGCGTCGGGATCGGGCAAGTCGACGACGATGAACATATTGGGCTGCCTCGACGTGCCGACCTCGGGCTCCTATCTGTTCCGCGGCGTTCCTGTCGAAGGGCTGACCCGCGACCAGCGCTCCCTGCTCCGGCGCCGCTATCTCGGCTTCGTCTTCCAGGGCTTCAACCTGCTGGCGCGGACGACGGCGCTCGAAAATGTCGAATTGCCGCTCCTCTATCGCGGCGAGAGCCGGCGGCTGCGGCGCGAGCAGGGCATGGCGGCGCTCGCCAAGGTCGGGCTCGCCGAATGGTCGCACCACAAGCCGAACGAGCTTTCGGGCGGCCAGCAGCAGCGCGTCGCCATCGCCCGCGCCCTCGCGACCGACCCCGACGTGCTGCTCGCCGACGAGCCGACCGGCAACCTCGATTCCGAGCGGTCGGTCGAGATCATGGAATTGCTTGCCAAGCTCAACGCCGAAGCCGGGCTGACCGTGCTTCTGGTCACGCACGAGCCCGACATGGCCGCTTATGCCCGCAAGATCGTCCACTTCAAGGACGGGCTGGTCGACAGCGTCGAGAGACGCGGCGCGGCGAGGTAGGACGCAGCGCCGGAAGGGTCGCGGCGTTCGGACATGGTCAGGAATCGGCCCAGCGGCGGAGGAGGTTGTGATAGAGTCCGGTCAGCCGGACGATCTCGCCATCGTCCTGGCCGCGATCGCCGGCGATCGCCTGGATCGCGCCGTCGAGATCGAAGAGAAGCCGCCGCGCGGCTTCGTCGCGGATCATCGATTCGACCCAGAAGAAGGAGGCGGTTCGGACGCCGCGTGTCACCGGCTCGACCCGGTGCACGGTCGATGCGGAATAAAGAAGGAGATGGCCTGCGGGGAGCTTGATCCGGCGCTCGCCGAAATCGTCCCCCATCACCAATTCGCCGCCGTCATAATCGTCGGGCGGAGTCAGGAACAAGGTTGCGGAGAGATCGGTGCGGACCCGGAAATCGCTGCCGCGGCGGATTCGGATCGCGCTGTCGACATGGGCGCCGAACGCCCGACCGGGCCCGTAGCGGTTGAACAGAGGCGGATAGACCTTCCGCGGCAGCGCCGCCGCGACGAACAGAGGCGAGGCGGAGAGCGCGTCGAGCACCATCTCCCCCGCCTGGCGCGCGACCGCCGAATCCTCGGGCAATTGCTCATTATCCTTGGCGAGCGCCGATTGGTGGCCGGAGGTCGCATTGCCGTCGATCCATTCGGCCGTGTCGATGAGTGACCGGATCTTGGCGAGCCGCTCGGGCGAAAGCAGATCGGGGATCGCGATCAGCACCGGCCCGCCCCTTCGAGCAGGGCCTTGACGCCCGCGCGGCGGAAGGCGGCAATCGTCGAGCGTTCGAGCCAGGCCGCCGCCTTGGCGACGAAGGCCGTCGTGCCGCCCTCCCCGGCCCGCTTCAGCCAGAAGAGCGCCTCGTCCGTCCGCCCCTGCCGCCCGAGCATCCGGGCATGGTTGAACGCGCCGCGAAAGTCGCCGCCCTCGGCCGCTTTCGCGTACCAAAGCGCCGCCGCGCCGAGATCGCGATCGACTGCCCAGCCATCCTCGTGGAAGGAGCCGACATGGTTGGCGGCCTTGGCATTGCCCATCTCCGCCGCGCGCCGGAACCAGGCGAGCGCCGCCGGCCGGTCCTCGGCGACGCCGTCGCCGAGCGCGAGCAGGGTGGCGTAATTGTACATCGCCCAGTCGAGCCCATTCTCGGCGGCGGCGCGGTAGCAGGCGGCGGCGCGGACCTTGTCGATCCGCGTCCCCCAGCCGAGCTCGTAGCAGCGGCCGACCATGTTGAGCGCCATCAGATGGTGCCGCGCGGCGGCGCGAAGGAACCAGCGGAAGGCGGCCTTCTCGTCCTTCGGCACACCGGCGCCGTCGAGCAGCATCTGGGCATGGACCGCCTGCGCCTCCGCCACCCCCGCTTCGGCGCCCGCGCGGATCAGGGCGGCGCGCTGCTCGGGCGGCCCGTTCAGCCGCGCGGCGATCTCGCCCGGAGACAGAGCGTCGATGGCGAGGGCGGCGCTCACCGGAACTTCACGCTCAACGTCCCGAACACTGTCCGCCCCGGCGCGATCGTCGCATAATGGTTGGTGAAGGTCTGGCTGAAATAGGCCTTGTCGGTGAGGTTCTGGGCGGTGACGCTGAGCTCCATCGCTTTGGTCACCTGCCAGGCGGCGCGCGCATCGAAGCGCCAATAACCGGGGATCTCGCGCAGCAGCGTCTTGGTCGCCGGATTCACCGTCACCACGCCCGCCCCATTCTGCACGGCGCTGCGATTGTCGGCATAGCCGCCGAACTGCCGGCTCGTGTAGAAAGCGCCGAGGCCGAAGGAGATGCCCTTCGGCAGCGACACATTGGTCCAGGCGGTGATGCTGTCGCGCGCCACCTGCGGGATCTGCTTGCCGGTGTTGACCGAGGGCACCAGCACGATCTGCGCCGCCCGGCCGCCGACCGCCGCCGCGGTCAAGGCCGTGAAGCCGCCGTCGACGATGCGCGGATCGAGATGGGTGTAGCCGCCGAAGAGGGTCCAGCCGGGCAGGATCCGCCCGCTGGCGGTGATCTCGAAGCCGCGGATTCGGGTCTTGCCGATGAAGGCGATAGCGTTGTTCTCGTCGGTGACACGGGCATTGTCGATCATCGTCCGGAAGATGTCGGCGGCGAGCGACAGGCGGTCGTGGAACAGATCGGCCTTCGCGCCCGCCTCCCAGGAGCGGGTCTTCTGGACCTTGAGCGAATTGAGCAGGTCGACGCTTGCGGAGGTGTCGGTCGTCGGCAACGCATTGTCCTCGCGGCCCTCGCCGAGCAGGCTGTTCGGCGGCGTCGCCGCGGTCGCGTAGCTGACATAGAGGCTGGTGTCGCGCAGCGGCTTGAAGACGAGGCCGGCCTGCCAGTTGAAGAGATTGTCGGTTCGCGACAGCGAGAAGGCGCCTACGGGCGTGATCGGCGGCGTGATCGTCGAGCGGAAATGATCGAAGCGGGCGCCGAGGTTCAGGATCAGCTTCGGCAGCAGATTGATCGAATCGAAGCCGTAGAAGGACGCGGTCTGCGCCTTGTTCCTTGTCTCGGTCGCCGGACCGCCGCGCATCAGGCTGGTCGTCGCCGACGAGGTGTCGCTGGCGAAATAGGTCCAGGGATCGAGCGGATTGGGGTTGAACAGGCTGGTGCAATAGGAACGGGCGAGGGCGGCCGCGTTGCAGCGCGGCGAGAAGGTCGCACCCGAGGCGAGGGCGTAGGTGCCGCGCCGCGCATCCTCCCAGTCGAGCTCGGTGCCGAGCGAGAAATTGTGCTTCACGCCGCCGGTCGTGAAGGTGCCGAACAGGTCGGTCTGGTCGGTCAGCGCGTCGCTATGCCCGTAGCGCGTATTGGCGCGCCGCCAGACCAGGCCGCCCGCCGTCGCCGGGCTGGCCGGATTGGTGCCGAACACATTGCCCTGGCTATCGTCGGGCTGGGTATAGATATAATCCTGCTCATTATGGGTGAAGCGCATCGTGTTGCGCAGCGTCACCCGGCCGAAATCATGCTCGACGCGCAGGGTCGCCTGGTCGACATTCGTGTTGCGGAAGTCGCGCCCGACGAGGCCGTAAAAGGTGGAGCGGTCGACATTGCCGGTCGCGCCGGCGATGGTGGTGACATGGCCGAGGGCGGGCTGGGTATCGATATTGCCGGTGCCCGGCGCGTTGGCGATCGTGTAGAGATAGGGGATGCCGCTGTCGGGCAATTCGTGGCTGGTCAGATGATAATAAGACAGGGTCAGCCGGGTCGGGCTGCCGAGGCCGACGATCAGCGACGGCGCGACGCCCCAGCGTCGCATCCAGATCGAATCGCGGCCGGCGAAATCCTGGTCGTGCCACAGGCCTTCGATCCGGAAGGCCGCACCGGGCGCGATCGCGCGGTTGATGTCGAAGGTCGCGCGCTTGTAGTCGGCATTGCCGAAGCTCGCCTGCGCCGCCTCGAAATCCTCGCTTTGCGGCAGCTTGGAGACGATGTTGATCGTGCCGCCGGCCGAGCCGCGGCCGCCGAGCGTCGAATCGGAGCCGCGCACCACCTGGATGGAGTCGACCGCGAAGATTTCGCGGCTCTGGGCGGCGAAATCGCGCACGCCGTCGACATAGATGGAGCCCTGGCTGTCGAAGCCGCGGATGAACGGGCGGTCGCCGATCGGATTGCCGCCCTCCGCGGCGCCGAAGGTGATTCCCGGCACCAGCCGCAGCGCGTCGGTGAGGCTGGAGGCGCCGGTCTGGCGGAGCGTCTCGCTGTCGAGCACGACCAAGGAGCGCGGCGTATCGATGGGCGCGACCGCCTTGGGATGGCCCGGCCCCCGGTCCCGCTGGCCGGCGACGATGATCTCGGGCCCGGTACCGCTCGCATCCGCGTCGGTGTCGCCCGAAGGAAGCTCGGCCGCCGCGGCTGGGGCGGAAGCGATGAAGCCAACGCAGCCGAGCGCAAGGAAT
This sequence comes from Allosphingosinicella sp., assembly GCA_036273615.1. Taxonomy (GTDB): domain Bacteria; phylum Pseudomonadota; class Alphaproteobacteria; order Sphingomonadales; family Sphingomonadaceae; genus Allosphingosinicella. The sequence continues at coordinate 62,404 of DASUHH010000041.1, forward strand.
ATCGGCGCCGGACTCGATGCCATATAACCTCCCATGTTGGATCGATGCTATTGCAAACGATTCTCAAGAAGGTCAAGCGTTATTGAGAATTGTTCTCATATGCGAAAGGAGCGCCAATGAAATTGAGCCTTGCCATCCTCGAAACCGGCCGGCCACCGGCGGCACTGCAGGCCCGCTTCGGCACCTATCCCGCCATGTTCGAGCGTCTGCTCGGCCTGGAAGCGGCCTCCTACGACGTCGAGGCGGGACATTTCCCCGCCGACCCGCGGGACCATGATTCCTATCTGGTCACCGGCGCGGCCGCCGGAGTCTATGATCCTCTGCCGTGGATCGCGCCGCTCGAGGACTTCCTGCGCGCGGCCGGTGGGAAGGCGAAGCTGGTCGGAATCTGCTTCGGCCACCAGGTGATGGCGGAGGCGTTCGGCGGCCATGTCGAGAAATCGGCGCGCGGTTGGGGCGCCGGCCTCCAGCGCTACGACGTGGTCGCGCGCGCGCCCTGGATGGACGACGCGGCCGCGATCGACATCCCGGTCTCGCACCAGGACCAGATCGTGGTCCAGCCTCCGCACAGCCATGTCCTCGCTCGCAGCGATTTCAGCCCGTTCGGGATGCTCGCTTATGACGACCAGCCGGCCATCTCGATGCAATTCCACCCCGAGTTCGAGCCCGCTTACGCCAAGGCGCTGATCGAGAGCCGGTACGACCGCGTCCCCGATCCCGACGCCGCCATCGCCTCGCTCGACGCACCCGACGACCATGAGCGCGTCGCCCGCTGGATCCTGGATTTCCTGGGAAGCTGAGCATCGATCGGCCGCCATCGAGCGGCGAGACGGCGCTGGCATCCGCCGGCGGGACGAATATTGTCCGGCATTCCTCGAAGGAGCCCGTCATGGCAAGGCAAGCCGTTCCCGACGATCCGGCCTATCTGAGAAAGCGCGCGGACTATGAGCGAATCGTCGCCACGATCCCCGGCCTCGAACGCAAGGGCGCGGCCAATCCCTATACGGCGATCAACGGCAACATGTCCTCCTATCTCCATCCGCGCGGCGACATGGCGCTGCGTCTGCCGCCCGGAGAGCGCGAAGCATTCCTGGCCGCCCACGGCACGAATTTGTTCGAGGCCTATGGCATCGTCCAGAAGGAATATGTGACGGTGCCCGACGCCCTTCTCGCCGACACGGCGGCGCTGCGTCCTTATTTCCAGGCGAGCGTCGATTATGTGTCCGGGCTGAGGCCGAAGCCGGCGAAGGGCAAGAAAAAGGGCTGAGCGCATTCCGGAGATTCAGCCGTCGCCCCTGCGTGCACCGGTTGCAAAACCGCGCCGCTGCCGTGAAAGGAGCCGGCATCTTCCGGAAAGGTTTTTGCATGGTCATCAAGGGCAAGAACGCGCTCGTCACCGGCTCCACGTCCGGAATCGGCCTCGCCATCGCGCGGGCCTTGGCCGGCGAGGGCGCCAATATCGTCATCAACGGCTTCGGCGATTCGGGCGAGATCGAACGGATTCGGGCCGGGCTCGAGCAGGCGAGCGGCGGCCGCGCCCTTTACAGCGGCGCCGACCTCATCCGGCCGGACGCGATCGAGGCGATGATGAAGGACGCGACCGACGCGCTCGGCCCGATCGACATCCTCGTCAACAATGCCGGCGTCCAGCATGTCGCGCCGGTCGAGCGCTTCCCGCCGGAGAAATGGGACCTGATCATCGCCCTCAACCTCTCCGCCGCCTTCCACACCATCCGCCTCGCTCTGCCCGGGATGAAGGAGAAAGGCTGGGGCCGGATCGTCAACACCGCCTCGGCCCACAGCCTCGTCGCGAGCCCGAACAAATCGGCCTATGTCGCCGCCAAGCACGGCATCGCCGGGCTCACCAAGACGGTGGCGCTGGAGGCTGCGCGGAGCGGCGTCACCGCCAATTGCATCAGCCCCGGCTATGTCTGGACGCCCTTGGTCGAGAATCAGATTCCGGACACGATGAAGGCGCGCGGCCTCACCCGCGAGCAGGTGGTGGACGATGTGCTCCTCGCCGCCCAGCCGACCAGGACATTCGTGACCGTCGACCAGGTCGCCTCGCTCGTCCTCTATCTCTGCCGCGACGAGGCCGCCTCGATCACCGGCGCCAACCTCTCCATGGACGGCGGCTGGACGGCGCAATAAGAGTCCCGGCCATGCCGCGCCGCTTCCTCCTCGCAACAGCGGTCGCCGCCGCCGGGCTCGGCGGCTGCAGCGTTCGCCACGAAGGACCGATGGCAGCGATCCCGCTCGCGCCGCTCGCCACCTGGCGGACGGTCGCGACCCGCGACGACCATGTCCGGATCAGCGACTGGCGCAAGGCCTGGGTCAAGGCGCTCGCCGTCGCCCAGCCGGGCCACCCGGCCGAGGTCGCCGCCGAAGGGCCGCTGCTCGTCCCCGACGCCGCGCTCGACCGGCCGATGCCGCCGCCCGGCGCCTATCGCTGCCGGACGATCAAGCTCGGGACGCAGAGCAATGTCCGGCCCGATTATGTCGTCTTCGCGCCGACGACCTGCCGTATCGAGGCCTCGACCGGCGGCACCTTCCTGTTCGCCAAGACGGGCGGCGCGCAAAGGCCGATGGGCCGCATCTTCCCCGATACCAGCCGGCGGATGATCTTCCTCGGCACGATGCAGCTCGGCGACGAGCCCGGCACCCTGCGCTACGGCCACGACAAGGCCCGCGATCTCGCCGCCCTGGTCGAGCGCGTCGGCGACCGCCGCTGGCGGATGGTCTTCCCTTACCCCCATTTCGAATCGACGCTCGACGTGATCGAATTGGTGCCGGCCGACCGCTGAGCAATTTCCCCCCCTCGAAGGGAGGGGAGCAGGGTCAATAAACCCGCGGCTTGGGCTTGATATACTGGATGTCGTCGGTGAGCGTGTAGTCGTGGACCGGGCGGTAATCGAGCCGCACCTCGCCGCCCTTGCCGCCCCAGCCGTCGAACCAGCTCACTGTGTGCTTCATCCAGTGGACGTCGTCGCGGGTCGGATAATCCTCGTGCATATGGGCGCCGCGGCTTTCCTTGCGGTTGGCCGCCGAATGCATCGTCACCACCGCCTGGGCGATGAGATTGTCGAGCTCGAGCGTCTCGACCAGGTCGGTGTTCCAGATCAGGCTGCGGTCGGTGATTCGGATATCCTCCATCCGCCGATAGACCTTGTCGATATTCTCGAGGCCGTCGGAGAGGGTCTTCTCGGTGCGGAAGACGGCGCAGTCGGTCTGCATCACCTTCTGCATCTGGAGGCGGATCTCGGCGGTCGGGCTCTCGCCCGCGGCGAAGCGGAAGCGGTCGAGCCGCGAGAGGGCGAATTCCTCCGATCCCTTGGGCAAAGGCCGTTGCGCCGCTTCGGGCTTGAGCGTCTCGGCGACGCGATGGCCGACGGCGCGGCCGAAGACGACGAGATCGATCAGGCTGTTCGAGCCCAATCGGTTGGCGCCGTGGACCGAGACGCAGGCCGCCTCGCCCACCGCGAACAGGCCGGGGACGACCTTGTCCGGATCGCCGTCCTTCAGCGTGACGACCTCGCCATGATGGTTGGTCGGGATTCCGCCCATATTGTAATGGACGGTCGGCACCACCGGCAGCGGCTGGCGCCTGAGGTCCACGCCGGCGAAGATCTTGCCGGTCTCGGTGATTCCGGGGAGGCGCTCGGCGAGGATCTTCGGGTCGATATGGTCGAGATGAAGGAACATATGGTCCTTCTCCGGCCCGACGCCGCGCCCTTCCCTGATCTCCATCGCCATCGCGCGGGCGACGACGTCGCGCGAGGCGAGGTCCTTCGCCGAGGGCGCGTAGCGCTCCATGAAGCGCTCGCCCTCGGAGTTGGTGAGATAGCCGCCCTCGCCGCGCGCGCCTTCGGTGATCAGCACGCCGGCGCCGTAGATTCCGGTCGGGTGGAACTGGACGAACTCCATGTCCTGGAGCGCAAGGCCGGCGCGAAGCGCCATGCCGCCGCCGTCGCCGGTGCAGGTGTGGGCCGAGGTGGCGGAGAAATAGGCGCGGCCATAGCCGCCGGTCGCGAGCACCACCGCCTGGGCGCTGAAGCGGTGGACGCTGCCGTCGTCGAGGCAGAGGGCGATGACGCCCCGGCACTCCCCATCCTCCATGATCAGGTCGATGGCGAAATATTCGATGAAGAAGTCGGCGTCATGCTTCAGGCTCTGCTGGTAGAGGGCGTGGAGCATTGCGTGGCCGGTTCGGTCGGCGGCGGCGCAGGTACGCTGGGCGGGCGGGCCCTCGCCCATATTCTGCATCATGCCGCCGAAGGCGCGCTGGTAGATCTTGCCCTCGTTCGTTCGGCTGAACGGAACGCCGGCATGTTCGAGCTCGTAGACGGCCGCCGGCGCCTCGCGGACGAGATATTCGATCGCGTCCTGGTCGCCGAGCCAGTCGGACCCCTTGACCGTGTCGTACATGTGCCAGGTCCAATGGTCCGGGCCCATGTTTCCGAGGCTGGCGGCGATTCCGCCCTGGGCGGCGACGGTGTGGCTTCGGGTCGGGAAGACCTTGGTGATGCAGGCGGTCTTCAGCCCCGCCTCGGCCGCCCCCATCGTCGCGCGCAGCCCCGAGCCGCCGGCGCCGACGACGACGACGTCGTAGCCATGGTCGACGATCCGGTAGGCTTCAGCCACGGGCGGCTCCGCCAAGCGCGATCCTGAGGACGGCGAACAAGGCGAAGGCGCCGGCGCCGACGGTCAGGAAGTTCAGCACCAGGATGGAGAGATACTTCCAGCCGTCCTCATGGACATAATCCTCGATCACCACCTGCATTCCGAGCTTCAGATGCCAGAAGGTCGAGACGATCAGCAGCATCATCGGCACGGCGGCGAGCGGGCTCTGCAGCCATTCGACGATTGCGCGATAATCGAGCCCCGGCAGGCGCAGCAGCGAGACGAGCAGCCAGATGAAGAGCAGCAAGGTCGAGACCGAGGTCAGCCGCTCGATCCACCAATGATGGGCGCCTTCGCGGGCCGAACCGAGCCCGCGGACGCGGGCCAGGGGGGTTTCCGTCGTCATCCGTGCGCCCTCCACCAGATCCAGGCCCAGAGCGCGATCGTCAGCAGCAGGGCGCCGACGAGCGTCATGTTCGCCCAGAATTTGTTGCGCTCGAGCTCGTAGCCGGCGCCGATGTCCATGACGAAATGCCTGAGGCCCGAAAGCATATGCTGGAAGAAGGCCCAGCTCAGGCCGACGCCGACGACGATTCCGTACCAGCTCGTCGCCCAGCCGGTGAAGCTCGCATAGGCTTCGGGCCCGGCGGCGGCGGCGGCCAGCCACCAGACGAGGACGATCATTCCGATCGTCGCGAGGCCGCTTCCGGTCACGCGGTGGAGGATCGAGACGAGCATGTTCGGGCCCCACCGCCAGATCGACAAATGGGGCGAAAGCGGGCGCGTGGGGTTGGTGGCCATGAAGCGTCTGGGCTCCCTTTCGTTGCCGCGCTCTTAGGGTCTGCGGCCGGTTTCCGCAACGGCGCGGCAAAGGGCGAAGGCCCAGGGTTAAAAGTGCGCCGCGCGGCCGGATGCTAACGCGATTTTTACCATTCCCGGCGATGAGGTCGTCAATTCAAGCGAAGGACGCGGCCACATGGCGAGCAGTGCAAATCAGGTCAGGGTTGAATCGAGGATCGCGCGGTTCGACACCGACGGAAGGCTGGTCGAGGATTGCCGGGAGATCGGCAACCTGTTCGCCGACGAGATCGAGCGGCTCGCGCGCGCTTATTGGACGCATTTCCTGTCGGCGCCCGACACGTCGGAATGGGCCGAGCGCAAGAAGATCGACGATCTGATCCCCGGGGCGGTCACCTACATTTCCGCGCGCTATTCCAATGCCGGCGGCCAGGATTGGGCCGACATGGCGGAAGACCTGGTGCGCAAGGCAACCGCGCGGAAGGTGTCGCTGACCACCCTGCTCGCGGCGATCACCGCGGCCTCGGTCGAAGGGCACAACATCCTGCACGGGAAAATCGGCGGCGAACCGGATCGTTTCTCCCGCCTCGTCCGCAGCCTCAACCAGGCGACCCTGCTCGAGGCCGATATCTTCGCCACCCATTTCGACCATATCCGCACCGAGGAGGAGCGCGACCGCCGCTCCGCCGGCGCTTCCCATTTCCAGGAAGAGATCGTCAGCGCCGCCGAGCGTACCGCCTCCGACAGCCGGATGATCCGCGCCCAGGCGGCCGAAGCCTCGGCCGCCGCCCGCGGCATGCTCGGCAAGACCTCCGAGGTCGCCGCCGCCGCCGAGCAATCGGCCCTCGCCATGCGCGAGGCGGCACAGACGGCCGCGGGCCTCATCCGCGCGATCGAGGACGCGCGCAGCGAAGTGGAGGTCGCCGCCGGCGTCGCCACCCGCGCCGGCGACCAGGCCGAGAAGGCCGTCGAGGTCAGCCGGGCGCTCTCGGCCCATGTCGAGGCGATCGAATCGATCCTCGGCCTGATCCGCGACATTGCCGGCCAGACCAACCTCCTCGCCCTCAACGCCACGATCGAGGCGGCGCGGGCGGGCGATGCCGGCCGCGGCTTCGCGGTCGTCGCCCAGGAAGTGAAGACGCTCGCCAGCCAGACGGCGCGCGCGACCGACGACATCACCGCCAAGATCACCGCCATCCAGCAGGCGACCCGCCAGACGGTCGACGCCAACGGCTCGATCCAGCGCACCGTCGAGGAGGTGCAGACCAGCGCCACCCGCATCCGCGAGGCGATGGAGATGCAGGCGCAGACGGTGACGATGATCACCGCCGCGGTCGACGAGACCGCCTTGGCGGCCGATTCCATGTCCTCGACCATCGCCGCGATCCGCCAGGATACCGAGAATGTCGCGGGCGAGATTGACGGCCTCACCAAGAATTTCGGCCATGTCGACGAGCAGATGGCCCGATTCAAGGCGGCCGCCGGCTCGTTCGTCAGCACCTTCGCGGCCTGAATTGAAACCGTCGTCCCGGACTTGATCCGGGATCCATGAACCGAAGCGTCCGCGTTCATGAATGCCGGGTCGAGTCCGGCATGACGAGTGAAGTTCGCCCCCTTCCCCTGCGGCACGCGCACCCCTATTCGGCGCGCATGACCCCGCTCAACATCCTCGTCACCGGCACCAGCCGCGGCATCGGCAAGGCGATTGTCGCCGCGCTCGAAGGCCATCAAGTCGTCGGCCACAGCTCCACGGGCGGCGACGGCCGCGTCGCTGCCGATCTGTCGCAGCCCGGCGCGGTCGAATCCTTGTGGCGCGCGGCGCTGGAGCGGCTCGGCCGGATCGACGTGCTCGTCAACAATGCCGGAATCTTCGAGGCCGATCCGATCGAGGATCCGCACGACCGGTGGGTCGCCGGGTGGGAGCGGACGATGCGGATCAACCTCACCGCTTCGGCCGAGCTCTGCCGCCTCGCCGTGCTCCATTTTCGGGAGACGGGGAGCGGCCGAATCGTCAACATCGCCAGCCGCGCCGCCTATCGCGGCGATTCGCCCCAGCATTGGCATTATGCCGCCTCCAAGGCGGGCATGGTCGGAATGACCAAGTCGATCGCGCGCGGCTATGCGGCCGAGAACATCCTCGCCTTCATCGTCTGCCCCGGCTTCACCGCCTCCGACATGGTCGACGATTACATGGCCTCGCGCGGCGGCCAGAAGGTGCTCGCCGACATCCCCCTCGGCCGCATCGCCACCGCCGAGGAAGTCGCCGAGACGGTGCGCTGGCTGGCGACGCAGGCACCCGCCTCGGCGACGGGCGCGGTGATCGACGTCAATGGCGCCAGCTTTGTCCGCTGAGACGGCACCCGGCGCGCCGCAGCCGCCGCGCACGCACTGGATCATCTGGCTGTTCGCCATCGTCGGCTTCCTGGTTGCGCTGGCTTTTATCGTGCTGTTCGTGAAAGCTCTCGGCTTCGACGGGCGCGGCGATCCGTCACGAGTCGCCGGGAAGAAGAAGGAGGACGTGTTCGTCGTCAACACGCCCGTGGCATTGGCGGGAACCGATCTTCTGGCGATGAACGTGAACCTGTCGGAAGGCGGCCTCTCGTCCGGCCCCTCTTACGGCCGAGGCGACGAGCGGAACATCCTCCTCATCGACAAGGCGACGGGCGCGAGCCGGAGGCTGCTCGCCGACAATAATCGCACCATCGAGGAGGCGCATTTCCTGCCCGCAAGCGCGAGCCCGCCGACCGACGATCCCGGCGCGCCCAGCGATCCGCCATCCGCCAGCGACAAGACGCAACGGGCCGCGCCGGTCGCTTATTATGCGATCGTGCTGAAGCAGGCCGAGCAGAATGATGTGAAGGATGTGCTGGTCGGCACGATCAATGGCGACCGCCAGGGCGTGGTGATGCGGGGCATCGACGGCGTCGAGACCCTGTGGATGCAAAGTCCGACGCAGCTCGCCATGATCGTTCGCGATCATTTCAAGCTCTCTTACCGGCTGATCGATATCCCTTCGCTGAAAATGGTCCAGTCGCGGCCCGTCCCGATCGACTGATGGCGGCAAGCTGGAAGGTGACCCTGCCCTGCACGCGGGCGGAGGCGGAAGCGCTGAAGGAGGATATCACCCCGCTCGCCCTGCTCGATTTTCCGCCGGTGCTGATGACCAGCGAGGCCGATCCGGCCACGCCCGACGAATGGCGGCTCGACGCTTATTTCACCGAGGAGCCGAATGCGGCGATGCTCGACCTCCTTGTCTCGCTCGTCCCCAGCGCAAGCGAGACCAGGCCGTCGGCCGAGACGGTCGCGGACGAGGATTGGGTGACATTGAGCCAGGAAGGGCTGGAGCCGATCCGCGCCGGCCGCTTCTTCGTCCACACGCCGCTGCACCGCGATGAACGGCCGGCGGACGCGATCGCACTGGAGATCGACGCCGGCCGCGCGTTCGGCACCGGCCAGCACGAGACGACGAGCGGCTGCCTGATCGCGCTCGGCCGCCTTCGCGAGGGCGGCGCCAGCTTCGGCAATATCCTCGATCTCGGCACCGGCACCGGCCTTCTCGCCTTCGCGGCTCTGCGTCTGTGGCCCGCGGCGCGGGCGACGGCGTCGGACATCGATCCGCTCGCCATCGACGTTGCAAAGGAAAATGCGGCGGTCAACGGGGTCAAGCTGGGCCGTGCGCGGGGGCAATTGGACCTCGCCGTCGCTCCCGGCCTCGACCATCCCCGGCTGAAGGCGGGCGCGCCCTACGACCTCGTCATCGCCAACATCCTCGCCGGGCCGCTGGTCGAACTTGCGCCCTCGGTGGCAGCGGCCTTGGCTCCCGGCGGCCGCCTCCTCCTCGCCGGCCTGCTCGATTCTCAGGCAGAGCGGGTCGCCGCCGCCTATCGGCGCGAAGGGCTGATGCTGACCGGCCGCATCGCGCGAGGCGAATGGCCGACGCTCGTCATGCGGAAGAGACGGCTGCTCAGGACGCTACGCCGAGCTGCTTCAGCATGAAGGAATAATATTCAGCGGCGTCGCGATAGCGGCGGAAGCGGCCGGATTTGCCGCCATGGCCAGCCTCCATGTTGATCCGGAAGACGAGCGGATTCCTGTCCGTCTTCATCGCGCGCAGCTTCGCCACCCACTTGGTCGGCTCATAATATTGAACCTGGCTGTCCCACAGGCCGGTGCCGACGAACAAAGCCGGATAGGCCTTGCGGGCGACATTGTCGTAGGGCGAGTAGGACAGCATGTAATCGTAATATTTGCGCTGCGACGGATTGCCCCATTCGTCATATTCGTTGGTGGTGAGCGGGATCGACGCGTCGAGCATCGTCGTCACCACATCGACGAACGGCACCTGCGCCACCACCACCCGATAATCCTGCGGCGCCATGTTGGCCACCGCGCCCATCAGCAGCCCGCCGGCGCTGCCGCCGAACGCCGCCACCCGATCCTTCGCGGCATATTTGTGGGCGACCAGCCAGCGCGTCACGTCGATGAAATCGGTGAAGCTGTTCTTCTTGTTGAGCAAATGGCCCTGGTCGTACCAGGCGCGGCCCATTTCCTGGCCGCCGCGGATATGGGCGACGGCATAGACCATCCCGCGATCGAGCAGGCTCACCACGATCGGGCTCCAGTCCGGATCCATGGAGAGGCCGTAGCTGCCATAGCCATATTGGAGCATGGCCGCCGTCCCGTCCTTGCGGAAACCCTTGCGGTAGACGAGCGAGACCGGGATTTTCGTGCCGTCCCGCGCCGTCGCCCACACTCGTTCGGTCACGTAATAAGCGGGATCGTAGCCGGGCGCGGGCTGCTGCTTGAGCAGGCGGCGCTCGCCGGTGCGCATGTTCACCTCGTAGGTCCGCGTCGGCGTGGTCAGCGAATCATAGCGATAGCGAAGCCACTCGGTGTCGGGCTCGGCATTGCCGCCGAGGCTCATCGCATAGGCGGGTTCGTCGGAGGCGACGAGGCTGCTCTTGCCGTCGTCGGCAAGCAGCCGCAGCCGCTTGTTCCCACCCGCCCGCTCGGCGATCGCGATAAAGCCGGTCATCGGCTTGAACCCGTCGACGAACACGCTGGCGCTGTGCGGGACGAGGTCGGTCCATTTGTCGCGCCCGCCCGCCGCATCGGCGTCCGACACGGTCATCAGCTTGTAATTGGGCGCGTTCCAGTCGGTGCGAATCACCCAGCGATTGCCGATATGGTCGGCCTCGTAGCGGAATTCGCGCTGACGCGGCGCCAGCACGGTGAAAGCGCCCGGCGCGGCTGCGCTGGTGCAGCGCTGCTCGTTGCTGACGGTGCTCTCCAGGTCGATGCAGATATATTTGTCCGACGTGGTGCGGGCGAGGCCCATGTAGAAGCTGTCGTCCGATTCCTCATAGACGAGCCGGTCCGCCGACGCCGGCGTGCCGAGAACGTGCGCCTTCACCCGCTTGCTGAGCAGGGTGACGGGATCCTTCTCGATATAGAAGATCGTCTTGTCGTCGTCGGCCCAGACCAGGTTCGGCTCGACATTCTCGACAATGTCCGGAAGCAATTGCCCGGTCGCGAGATCCTTGACGTGCAGCACATATTGGCGGCGACCGACATCGTCCTCGGCATAAGCGTAGAGGCGGTTGTCCTGGCTCACCGTTCCGTCGCCGATCTGGAAATAGCCCTTGCCGCGGCCCATTGCGGGCTCGTCGAGCATCACCTCCTCGGGCGCGTCCATCGAGCCCTTGCGGCGCGCGAGGACGGGATAATCCTGCCCGGTCTCGAACCGGGTGTAGTAAAAATAGCCGCGCTGCCGATAAGGGACGGAGCTGTCGTCCTGCTTCAGCCGGCCGACGAACTCGTCGTAGAGCTTGTCCTGGAGCGGCTTCAGCGGCGCGAGCGAGGCGTCGGCATAGTCATTCTCGGACTTGAGATAGGCGAGCATCTCAGGATTCTTCCGGCTGTCGTCGCGAAGCCAATAATAAGGATCGTCGCGTACGAGCCCGTCGGCGCCCTTCACCGCATGCGGCCGCTGCGGCACGGTCGGCGGGCTCGGCAGCGCCTGGGCGAGCAAAGCGGCGGGAATGGCCGCAAAGGCCAGAGCGGTCGGAAACGCCTTCATCGATTCCCCTCCCGAGGTCATTTTTTCCCCGTCTCGCACGCGCGCCGGGAGGCGGGCAAGGGTTAGCGGGCTTCGGCCACCAGGGCGTTCCACGCCGCCTCGTCGATCACCTCGACGCCCAATTCCTGCGCCTTCCTGAGCTTCGAGCCCGCGCCCGGCCCGGCGACGACGAGGTCGGTCTTGGCGGAGACCGAGCCCGCCACCTTGGCGCCGAGCGCCTCGGCCTGGGCCTTGGCCTCGTCGCGCGACAGGGTCTCCAGCGAACCGGTGAAGACGATCGTCTTGCCGGTCACCGGCGACTCCTTCGTCTCCCAGATCAGATCCTCCGGCCGCACGCCGGCATCGCGCAGGTCGTCGAGCACCTGGCGATTGTGCGGCTCCTCGAAGAAATCGAGCAAAGCGTTGGCGACTTCGGGGCCGATATTCGGAGTCTCGACGGCGGCGACCACGGCCTTGTCGCGGCGCTGGAGGAACCTGCGCTCCTCCTCGCCTTCCTCCGGCTGCATCCCGGCGCGGACCTGGAGCGCACCCTCGATCATCGCCCGGAAATTGTCCCAGCTCCGGGTGCGGCGGGCGAGGTCGCGCGCCGTCACCTCGCCGACATGGCGGATGCCGAGCGCGTAGAGGAAGCGGTCGAGCGGCGGCCGCCGCTTCGCGTCGATCGCGGCGATGAGGTTGGCGGCCGAAACCTCCGCCCAGCGCTCGCGCGACAGCAAACGCTCCCTGGTCAGCCGGAAGATGTCGGCCGGCGACTGGAGGATTCCATCGCGGAAGAAATTCTCGATATGGACGATTCCGAGCCCCTCGATGTCGAGCGCGTGGCGGCTGACGAAATGGCGCAGCCGCTCCACCCTTTGCGCCGGACAGATGAGGCCGCCGGTGCAGCGTATGTCGACCTCGCCCTCCTCGCGCACCGCCTCGGAATCGCATTCGGGGCAGCGGTCGGGGAAGACATAGACCGGCCGCTCCTCGTCCGGCGTCAGATTCTCGAGCACTTGCGGGATGACGTCGCCGGCGCGCTGGATCAGCACCCGGTCGCCGACCCGCACCCCAAGACGCGCGATCTCGTCGGCATTGTGCAGGGTCGCATTGGTGACGGTAACGCCGCCGACGCCGACCGGAGTCAGCCGCGCGACGGGGGTCAGCTTGCCGGTGCGGCCGACCTGGATATGGATCGCTTCCAACGTCGTTTCCGCCCGCTCGGCCGGGAATTTGTGGGCGAGCGCCCAGCGCGGCGCCCGCGCCACCTGGCCGAGCCGCCGCTGCCAGTCGAGCCGGTCGACCTTGTAGACGACGCCGTCAATGTCGAACGGAAGGTCCGAGCGCTTCGCCTCGATGCCGCGATAGAAAGCGAGCATCGCGTCGAGATCGGTGAATCGGCCGAGATCTCCGGAGACGGGCACGCCCCAGCTTTCGATCGCACGCATCACCCCGAGCTGCGTCTCCGCCGGCACCGCCGACGCCTCACCCCAGCCATGGGCGTAGAAGCGGAGCGGCCGGGCGGCGGTGATCGCCGGATCCTTCTGCCTGAGCGACCCTGCGGCGGCATTGCGCGGATTGGCGAAGATCTTCCCGCCCGCCTCCGCCTGCCGTTCGTTGAGCGCGGCGAAGTCCGCTTTGGACATATAGACCTCGCCACGTATCTCGAAGATATCGGGCGCCTTCCCCTTCAGCTTCTGCGGAATATCGCCGATCGTCTTGGCATTGGGCGTCACATCCTCGCCGACCGAGCCGTCGCCGCGCGTCGCGGCGAGCACGAGCAGGCCCTTCTCGTAGCGGAGCGAGCAGGACAGGCCGTCTATCTTTGGCTCCGCGGTCAGCGCCACCTCCTCATCCTCGCTCAGCCTCAGGAAGCGCCGCACCCGCCCGACGAAATCGCGCACCTCCTCGTCGGCAAAGGCGTTGTCGAGGCTGAGCATCGGAAGCGCATGCGCCACCTTGGCGAGCGGACCCTCCGGCACCGCGCCAACCTGCCGCGAGGGGCTGTCCTCGCGCACGAGATGCGGAAATTCCGCCTCCAGCGCCTGGTTGCGCCGCATCAGCGCGTCATATTCGGCGTCCGAAATCTCCGGCGCATCCTCGCCATGATAGAGGCGGTTGTGGCGCGCGATCTCGCCCGCCAGCCATTCCAGCTCCTTCGCGGCCTCGGCTTCGGTCGTCTCCGGAGCGCGGGCGCTCATCCGTTCGCCTCCATCGAAGCCTTGTCCCAGACGTGGAGCACATGGCCGTCGGGGTCGGCGAGGACGGCGCCATAGCCCCAGAAATGCACGCCCGGCGGTGCCATGAAATCGAGGTCGGCGCCGCTCAGCCGGTCGTGGAAGGCGTGGACGTCCTCCACCTGGATGGTGAGCGAGCCCTGGCCGGAGGCGATCGGCGGCATCGTCTGCTCGAGGAAGAGGGTGAGGCCGGCATCGTCCTGGAGCGCCGCGACGCCCAGCCCGTAGGGCCCGCCTTCCGGCACTTCGAATTCCGGCCGGAAGCCGAGATGCTCGACATAGAAGGCGCGCGAGGCGCGCCAGTCGCGCACCGCCAGGGTGAGATGGTCGAGCAGGATCATGCCGCCTCCAGCAGCCGGTCGGCCTGGGCCCGCGCCTCGTCGGTGACGTGGGCGCCGGAGAGCATGCGGGCGATCTCCTCGCGGCGGCGCGGCTCGTCGAGCAACTGGACGCTGGTCCGGGTGACGAGGCCGTCATGGCTCTTCTCGATGAGGAGGTGGCGGTTGCCGCGCGCCGCCACCTGCGGGCTGTGGGTGACGACGAGCAGCTGCGCCGTCCCGGCGAGGCGGTGGAGGCGCTCGCCGATCGCGCTTGCGACGGCGCCGCCGACGCCGCGGTCGATCTCGTCGAAGATCATCGTTCGCGCCTCGCTCCGCTCGGCCAAGGCCACCTTGAGCGCGAGGATGAAGCGCGACAGCTCGCCGCCGCTGGCGATCCGGGTCAACGGTGCGAAGGGCGCGCCGGGATTGGTCGAGACCTCGAACTCGACCCGGTCGCGCCCGCGGCCGCTCCATTGCGCCTCGCCAAGCGGCGCGATCGCCGTGCGGAAGCGGGCGACGTCGAGCTTGAGCGGCGCCAGCTCGCGCGCGACCGCCGCGTCGAGACGGGTCGCGGCCGACTTGCGCATGTCGCCGAGCCGCGTTGCCGCTTCCTCATAGGCCGCGCGCTTGTCCCGCGCCGCGCGCTCCAGCGCCGCCAGACCCTGCGCGCCCGATTCGAGCGCGGCGAGCCGCGCCGAAAGATCGGCGGCCAGCGCCGGCAGGGCGTCGGGCTCGACGCGATGCTTGCGGGCGAGCGCGCGGATCTCGAACAGCCGCGCCTCGGCCGCCTCCAGCCGCGCCGGATCATAAGCCAGTGCTTCGGCGGCGGCCTGGAGCGAATCCTCGGCCTCCGACGCCTCGATCAGCGCCCGGTCGAGCGCGGCCAAGGCGGCCTCCAGCCTCTCATGCTCGCCGCCGATCCGCTCCATCCGCCGCACCGCCTGGCGAAGCAGAGCGAGACCGCCCTCCGATCCGTCGAGCAATTCGCCGACCGCGGATATGTCCTCGGCGAGCCGAGCGCCTTTCTGCATGTTGGCGCGAAGGGCCGCGAGCGCCTCATCCTCCCCCTGCTCGGGCGCGAGCGTCGCCAGCTCGGCTGCGGAATGTTCGAGCCACTCCCGGTCGCGCAAGGCCGCGTCGAGCGCCTCGCGCGCGGCGGCGAGATCCGTCTCCGCCTCCTGCCAGCCGCGCCATGCCTGCTCGGCTTCGGAAACGTCGATCCTCCCGAACGCATCGAGCAGAGCCCGATGGCCGCGCGGGTTGAGCAGGCCGCGATCGTCCTGCTGGCCGTGGACCTCGACCAGCATCGCGCCAAGCTCGCGCAACAGGGCGAGCGAGACCGACTGGTCGTTGACGAAGGCACGACTGCCGCCGTCGGCGCGGACGATTCGGCGGATGACGAGCGGCTCGCCGGCCTCTCCTTCCAAGCCATTCTCGGCGAGCAGCGCGCGGGCCGGATGATCCCGCGGAAGCTCGAAGTTGATTGCGACCACCGCCTGGGCCTGGCCGTGCCGCACCAGGCCGCTGTCGGCGCGGGTGCCGAGCGCGAGGCCGAGCGCGTCGAGCAGGATCGATTTGCCAGCCCCGGTCTCGCCGGTGAGGACGCCGAGTCCCTGGCCGAATTCGAGGTCGAGGCCCTCGATCAGCACGACGTCGCGAATGGAGAGCCCGGTCAGCATCGACCGGACTGTGCCACCGGCGAAATCCTCAGATCAAGCGTGCGGTTGCGCCGGCGTGTCCGACGGGGCCGGCGCGGGAGTGGTCGGCGGCGCTGGCGCCGGGGCCGGCTGGGTCTCGGTCGGCGCGGGCGCGGGTTGGGTGGTCGGCGGCGCGGGGGCCGGTGCCGGTTGCGCTTCGGTCGGCGCGGGTGCAGGCGTCGCCGCGGCGGGCGCAGGGGCCGGAGCCGCCGGGGGTGCCGGCGCCGCCGAGGCCGTGACCGGGCGCGGCGGATAATGGGTGGTCAGCGCATAGGCCCTTTTATACCATTTGGTGCCCGGATAATTGGCGCCGAGCACGGCCGCGGACTTGCGCGCTTCCTCGGGGATGCCGAGCGCGAGATAGGTTTCGGTGAGGCGCATCAGCGCCTCCGGAACGTGGCTCGTCGTCTGATATTCGTTGATGACCCGGCGGAAGCGAAGCGAGGCGGCAAGCCATTCCCGGTGATTCTCGTAGAAACGGCCGGTCTCCATCTCCTGGCCGGCGAGATGGTCGCGGACCAGATCGACCTTGAGCCGCGCGTCGGCGGCGTAGCGCGTGTCGGGGAAGCGGCGGATCAGCTCGTTGAGGCTTTCGAGCGCCGAACGGGTCGTCGCCTGGTCCCGCTCGACGTCGTTGATCTGCTCGTAATAGCTGAGCGCGACCAGATAATAAGCGTAAGGCGCGTCCTTGTTGCCCGGATGGATGGTGATGAAGCGGCGGCCGCTGTCGATCGCTTTCTGATATTCCCTGGCGGCATAGTAGCTGAAGGCGCTCATCAGCTGGGCGCGGCGGGCCCAGATCGAATAGGGATGCTGGCGCTCGACCTCGTCGAACACCGCTGCGGCGGCGGCATAGTTGCCGCGCTCGAGCTGGTCCTTGGCGAGGAGATAGAGGGTGTTGACGTCGCGGGCGACATATTGGGTGTCGGCCCTTGTATGCTTTCCCCGGCCGGCGCAGGCGGTGAGGGACATGACGCAGGCGAGCGCGACGGCGGCGGCGATCGGACGGGGAAAATGACGCATCGGGGCTTCTTAGCGAAGGGTTGGACACAGGCCAAGCTTATAGGCTTGTTGTCGCGAGCGGCGATGAACCGCAGTTTAATGCGCCGGCGCTAGGGAGCCCGAATGCTTCGCGTCCTCACCCTTTCGACCCTGTTTCCGGACGCGACCCGGCCCAATTTCGGCATCTTCGTCGAGCGGCAGACGCTGGCGCTGGCGGCGCGCGCGGACGTGGCGGTGAAAATGGTCGCGCCGGTCGGCCTGCCGCCCTGGCCGCTCTCGCGCCACCGCCATTACCGCGCGCGCACCGGCCTGCCGAAGGCGGAGCGATGGAAGGGGCTCGACGTCCTTCGCCCCGTCTTTCCGGTGCTGCCGCCGTTCGGACGGATCTGGGCGGGAAAGCGGCTGGCCGAGACGCTGCTGCCGCTGCTGCGCGACATGAGGGCGCATTTTCCGTTCGACGCGATCGACGCCGAATTCTTCTGGCCCGACGGGGTCGCGGCGGTCGCGCTCGGACGCGCGCTCGGCGTTCCGGTGTCGATCAAGGCGCGGGGCAGCGACATCGATCATTGGGGCGGCCACGAGACGATCCGCCGGCTGATGGTCGAGGCCGCCTTCGCCGCCGATGGCCTGCTCGCCGTCAGCGCCGCGCTGAGGGACCGGATGGCGGCGCTCGGCATGCCCGCGGCCAAGATCGCGGTCCACCATACCGGAATCGACGCCGCGCTCTTCCACCCCCGCGACCGGGAAACGGCCAAGGCGGCGCTCGGCATCGACGGGCCGCTCGTCGTCACGGCGGGCGCGCTGGTGCCGGTGAAGGGCCTTGCGCTCGCCATGGCCGCGGTCGCGCGCGTGCCCGAGGCGACCTGGATCATCGTCGGCGACGGGCCTGAGCGCCCGGCGCTCGAAAGGCGGGCGCGGGAGCACGGCCTCGCCGGGCGGACCCGCTTCCTCGGCGCCCAGCCGCACGAAAAATTGCCGGCGCTGCTCGGGGCCGCCGACCTCCTGCTCCACACCGCCGAGCGGGAGGGGCTCGCCAATGTCTGGGTCGAGGCGCTTGCCTGCGGGACCCCGCTCGTCATCGCCGAAACCGCCGCCGCCCGCGAAATAGTGGACCGGCCGGAAGCGGGCGAGGTGGTGCCGCGCGATCCGGCCGCCCTCGCCGCCGCGATCGGCGCGTTGATCGCTAGGGCGCCCACGCAGGAGGCGGTCCGGAAATCGGCGGAGCGGTTCAGCTGGGAGCGCAACGCCGCCGAGCTCGCCGCCCATCTGGCGCGCCTCTCAGCCGAGCGGCATTAGGGCCGCGACGATCCAGCGCTCCTCGCCGCGCAGCAGGCCCCAAATGCGGGCGGCGGCGCGGCTGTCCATCGTCTCGAGGCCGATCCCCCGCGCCTCCAGCGCCTGGACCAATGCGCGCGGCGGGAAGCGAAGCCGCGCGCCGGTGCCGAGCAGGACGAATTCGGGCGGCGGATCGAGGGCGAGGATCGGCGCGAGATCGCCCGCCGTCAGCGCCGCGGCGTCGGGCGGCGTCCAGGCGATGGCCCGCTCCGGCGTCAGGAACAGGCCCTCATAGATTTCGCCCTGGACCGAGAAGCCGCCGCCGGGCGCGAAGGCGGTGACGACGGGGCCGGCGGCCGGCGGATCCTCGCCGATCCGAGCCATTCGGAGCTCCCTAATAGCCTTCGCGGGTGATCCGCTCGGCGCCGCTGGCGACGCCCTTCACCTTCGGCGCGGCAAGCGGCTGCGGCTTCAAACCGAGGACGATGAGCAGCGACGAGGAGACGTAGATGGACGAGTAGGTGCCGACGATCACGCCGATGATCATCGCCGCGGTGAAGCCGCGAAGCACATGGCCGCCGAAGAACAGGAGCGAGCCGAGCGCGAGGAGCACGGTCAGCGAGGTCATCACCGTCCGCGGCAGCGTCTCGTTGACCGAGAGGTTGACGATCCCGCGCATGTCCATCTGGCGGTATTTGCGCATATTCTCGCGGATCCGGTCGTCGATGACGATCTTGTCGTTGACCGAATAGCTGACCACGGTCAGCACCGCGGCGACGATGGTGAGGTCGAACTCCATCCGCCACACCGCGAAGAAGCCCAGGGTCATCAGCACGTCGTGGCCGATCGACACGAAGGTCGAGAGGCCGAACTGCCATTCGAAGCGGAACCAGCCCCAGATGGCGATCGCGAAGACCGCGAGCAGGACGGCGATGACGCCGTTTCGGATCAGCTCGCCCGAAACCTTGGCCGAAACCGAATCGGTCTTGCCGAAGGTGACGCCTTTATATCTGGAAAGCACCGCCGCCTGGACCTTGCCGACCACGGCATTGGTCGCGCCCGGATCGTTGCTCTTCGGCGAGGGCAGGCGGATCGACACCACCTTCGGATTGTCGAGATAGGGCGAGATGACGGCCTCGCCCTGGCCCTGCCGGTCGACCAGGCTGCGCAGGTCGCCGACATCGGGCGCCTGCTTGAACGTCGCCTCGACGCTGAGGCCGCCGACGAAGTCGACGCCGAGATTGAGCCCCTTGGTCACCGTCGCGAAGACCGCGATCACCGTCAGCAGTGCGGTGAGGCCGAAAGCCCAGCCGCGCAGCCGGACGAAATCGATATTGGTGTTGTCGGGAACGAGCTTGAGAAGACGCATGGCGAGGCCGATCAGATATGGAGCGCGGCGGGCCGGCGGCGGCGGATATAGCCGGCGGTCAGCATCCGGGTGAAGGTGACGGCGGTGAAGACCGAGGTGCAGATGCCGATCAGCAGAACCACCGCGAAACCCTTGATCGGCCCCGAGCCGAGCAGGAGCATGACGATGCCCGATATGGCATGGGTCGCATTCGCCTCGAAGATGGTCCGGCTCGCTTCCTTGTAGCCGAGCTCGACCGCCAGGATGACGTTGCGGCCGCGCCGCAATTCCTCGCGGATGCGCTCGTTGATCAGCACGTTGGCGTCGACCGCGGTGCCGATGGTCAGCACGAAGCCGGCGATTCCGGGCAGGGTCAGGGTTCCGTTCAGCATCGCCATCACCGCGAGGATGATGAAGATGTTCAGGATCACCGCGATGTTCGCATAGATTCCGAACCGGCCGTAGGTGATCAGCATGAACAGGACGACCGCCACCGACGCGATGATCGAGGCGGTGACGCCGTGCTGGATCGAATCCTTGCCGAGCTGCGCCCCGACCGTCCGTTCCTCCACCACCTTCAGCGTCACCGGCAGCGCGCCCGACTGGAGGGCGATGGCGAGCTGCTGGGCGGAATCGACGGTGAAGCTGCCATGGATCGAGGCCGAGCCGCCGAGGATCGGAGTCTCGATATTGGGCGCGGAGATGACGACATTGTCGATGATGATCGCGAAGGGCTTGCCGACATTGTCCTTGGTCACTTCGGCGAAGCGCCTGGCGCCCTCGGCGTTGAACTCGATCTCGACCTCGGGCTCGTTATTCTGGCCATAACCCTGGCTCGCCTTGGTGAGCTGCGATCCGTTGATGATCACCCGGCGCTGGACGGCGATCGGCGCGCCATTCTCATATTTCAGGATCTGGCTGCCGATCGGCGCGTGGCCCGATTGCAGGTCCTCCGGGCTGACATTCTGGTCGACCAGCTTGAACTCGAGCTTGGCGGTGCGGCCGATCAGCGCCTTCAGCGCCGCCGGATTCTGGAAGCCGGGCACCTCGACCAGGATCCGGTCGGAGCCCTGTCGGATGATGGTCGGCTCGCGGGTGCCGAGCGCGTCGATGCGCTTGCGGACGACGTCGGTGGCACCGCCCATCGCCTCGTTGATGAAGGAGTTGATGCCCGATCTGGTTGGAGTCATCACCACCTTGTTGCCGTCGACGACGTTGACGTCCCAGTCGCGCTGGCCGGTGCCGGCGACGCCCGCCGTCTGCTTGCGGGCGATGTCGACCGCGGCATCGACCTGGGCCGGGTTGCGGACGAGGAAGCTCAGCGAGCCGTTGTCGGTCGAGACGTCGCCGACGTCGATCGACGGATCGTTGCGCTTCAGCTGGTTCAGCATCGTGTCCTGCATCGCCGCGACACGAGTCCTGGCGACGTCGGCGACGTCGGCCTCGAGGAGGAGGTGGCTGCCGCCCTGGAGGTCGAGGCCGAAGCTGATGCGCGGCATGAAGCCGAGGCCGAGCTGCCTGGAATAGGTTTCGCCGATCAGGCTCGGAATCGCGAAGAGCACGCCCAGGAGGAGGACGAGGCTGATGGAGATTCGCTTCCAGCGGGGAAAATCGAGCATCGGATCAGTCGTTCGCCGCTTTGGCGCCGCTCGTGCGGACGTCGCTCAGCATGGATTTCACCACGCGATGCTTCTGCCCGCTTGCGAACTCCACCTCGACCTCATGGTCGCCGACCTTGGTCACCTTGCCGATATGGCCGCCGCCGGTGACGACCTCGTCGCCCTTCTTGACCGCATCGATCTTCGCCCGCTGGCGCTTCAGCGCCTGCTGCTGCGGCCGGATCAGCAGCACGTACATGATGATGAGGATGAGGATGAACGGCGTGAAGGAGATGAGGCCGGCCATCCCCGAAGAGGCGCTGCCGGCGGCATTCGCGGAAGAAGAGAACATCGAAAGGCAAACCTGATGAGCGGCCCGCGCGACGGCGCGTCCGAAGCGGCCGGCGACTATCACGGCAGCGCGGCAACATGCAAGGCGGCGGGTCGCGCAGAGCGTGGGCCGGGACGTTTTCGGGCTTTCCGGTCCTTGCGAGAAGGAATAAACTATTCGCGGGGGCAGCAATTCCATCGTGGCATGGGGAGGGCATGATGAGGAAGGCGTTCATCTATCTGGCCGCGGCAGCGGCCTTCGCGTCGCTGGCCGGAGCCGCCTCGGCATCCAATGACGGCAAGAACCGGAAGGTGATGGTCCAGAATATCAGCAGCCAGACCGTCAACAGCCTCTACGCTTCGCCGGCCACGTCCAAGACGTGGGAGGAGGATCTTCTCGGCCAGCGAACGCTCGCGGCCGGCGCCAGCGTCCAGGCGAATATCGACAACGGCACCAACGAATGCATTTACGATCTCAAGGTCGTGATGGCGAACGGCAAGACCTTCGAGCACCGGCAGGTCAATGTCTGCGCCGCCAGCAAATGGGTGATCGGCGACTCCGGCGAGTCCGTCCAGTAGGCCGTTTCCAACGCTTGGGTACCTTGCCTTCCCGGCGGCCGCGGCCTAAGTCGCGCGCCTCCGGCGTCCGTCTGCAACGGCGACCGGAGCCGCGACGGTCGGGGCGTAGCGCAGCCTGGTAGCGCATCACACTGGGGGTGTGGGGGTCGCTGGTTCGAATCCAGTCGCCCCGACCATCATCAAGAAAGGAACCTGCGAGGCAGGCTCCTTTCTTGATGATCGGACTGCGCTCGATGAAGCTCGCATCCGCCTTTTGGGGCGCCTTGCTCGCACCTGTCCTCCTCGCCGCCTGCGGCGCCGGGGCCGTCGCGCAAAGCGGGCCGCCCGCCGACCATCCGCGCGCCGACCAATGGACGATCGGCCCGATCATCGACGGCCGCGACTATTCGCGCGCAGTCCCGCTCCATCCCGTTCCCGGCCCGGCCGGCGCCTGGCATATCGACCTGCCGCAGGCCCCGGGAAGCCTCCATTATGTGACCTTCCGCCACGGCCCGCTCGCCGGCAGGACGCGAATCGTCATGCGCTACCGGATCGACGCGGAGCCGGGCGTCCGCATCGTACCCGCGACCGCGCCCGACCTGCCGTCGGTCATCACCCTCTATTTCCAGCGCGGCGGCGACGATTGGAGCGGCGAGGGCCGGTTCGAGGCCTATCGCTGGTACGCCACCTTCGCCTCGCAACGGCCGATCGTGCCGGGCGTGCACGAAATGGCGGCGCCGCTGAACGGCGACTGGACCGCCGTCGAGCGATCGAGCGCCCGCAACAACCCAGCCGCCTTCCGCGCCGCGCTCGCAGCGGCGGACCGGGTCGGCTTCGTCCTCGGCGGCGGCAGCGGCTACGGCCACGGAATCTATGCGACCGGCCGGGCGCGGCTGACGATGCTCGACTTCAGGGTGGAGTGACCGGCGCCGCGGCCGAGCCTGCCTCCGCGTTCAGCACCGCCGTATAGAGCTTGCCGATCCCGATCAGGGCGATGCCGAGGCCGAGGAAGGAGAGGATGCGCAGCACCCCTGCCAGCGCCGACGCGTCGACCAGGAACACCTTGAGCGCGGTGGCGGTGAGGAGGACGAGGCCGGCGAGCCGCAGCGCCTTGTCGGGCAGCCTGATGCCGCCGAGCAGCAGAGCGATCGACAGCAGCAGCCCGGCGAGCGAATAACCGTAGGATTCCGCGGCCGGCACATGTGGCCCCGACAGGATCGGGCCCTGGAAGCCCTGCCGGACCATCAGCATGATCCCGAAAATCAGCGCGGCGAGCGCGAGGACGAGCCACAGGCCGGAGCGGACGCGCGCGCCGGCGCGCCGCCGCGCCCGGTAGAGCCAGAAGGCGCTGAGCAGGAAGGCCGGCGCGAGCCAGTTGACGACGGGCAGACGGCCGACCGACTGGGTGACGGAGAGGGGATTGTCGACCAGCATGTCGAACCAGACCAGGCGCGCCGCCGCGAGCGCGGTGAACGCAATCCCCACCCACCATGTCCGCTCTTCATCGGCGCGGGGAATCGGGACCAACCCGGCGCAGGCGGCCCAGCCGAATGCGAACAAGGCCTGGGTGATCAGCATCCGCTCGGCAAAGCCGCGCGCCACGAAATCCGCATCGCCGGACAGCCATAGGCCCGCTTGAAGAGGATATAGGCCGCGGCGCCCGCGAGCAGGAAGACGGCGAGAAGCGGGCTCGGCCGCCGTCCTTTCGCCTCCTCGCCGAGGAGAAGGAGCAGGGCCAGAAGGACCAAGGCCGGGAGCAGCAGCGATTCGAGCGCGACAGTGGCCGAGGGAAGGTGCGTCGCGAACGCCGGCACCCCCAACAGCGCGCCGGCGAGCGTGTTCCACAGATCGGGCACGCCGATCGCGGCTCGAATCGTGGCCGCGGCGGCGGCGAGCAGGGCGACCGCGACGAGCGGTCGCCCGATCCGGCGGGCGGCGGCCGCGGCGAGCAGGCCGACGCTCATCCAGCCCGCCGCGACCACGTCATCCGGCAGGATTTCGCGCAGGGACAAAGCGAGCAGCAAGGCGGCCGCGGCTCCGGCCAGGAACAGGCCGTGGCCGCGTTCCTCGGCGGCCCTGCGGTCGAGCCAGACGAACAGGACGGGGATCGAAGCCGCCGCGAGAAAGGCCAGCGCCCAGCCGTTGCCCGGGGCGAGATCGGGCCGGAGCAGGCGGAGGACGATCGGAGATCCCGCCGCCGCTCCGCAGCCGGTCAGGGTCCAGAGGAAGGGCCGCGGCGCCAGGCGCCGCGCCGCCAGCGCGCCGCCCGCGAAGAGCAGGACGATCCCCAGGGCGACGCCGGGAAGGAAAGGCTGATGCGCCGCCGCCGCCTTGGCCGCGAGCAGGACCAGGGACGCGGCCAAGGCGCAAGGCGGGACCAGCCGATAGTCGGTGCACCGCACGGCGAGGAAGAAGGAGGCGGCCGAGAGGGCGCCGAACAGGCCCCAGGCGGGAAGGCCGAGATCGTTCCGAGCGACGAGCAAGGCGAGCTGGACGAGGCCGATCGCGGCCGGCCGGAGGAAATCGAGCTGCCATCCCCCGCCGGCGCGAACGAGCGAGGCGGCGAGGCTGAGGCCGAGGATGAACACGCCCCCGGCAAGCGCATTGTCCGGCGACCAGAAGAGCAACGGAATCATCCAGCCGAAGCTGACCAGGGAGGCCGCGGCGGCAAGCCAGGTCCAGCCGCGCCGCCCGGCCAGAGCGAACAGCGCCACGTCCAGCAGGGCGAGATAGACGAGCAACGGGATCGCGCTCTCGCTCCTGTCGCCGACGAGATAGGGGATGGCGAAGCCGCCGGCGAGGCCCATCACCGCCGTCGGCGGGCCATGGCGGAGCGAAAGGAACAAGGCCGCGGCGGTGACGGCGACCATCGCCGCGCTGGCCGTCCCGTTCGAGAGCAAATGGTAGAGGACGAGCGCGCCATAAGGCGCGGCGTAGAGGATGAGGATCCCCGCCCCGACCAGAGCCTGGGCGATGCGCGGGTCGAGTTCCGCCCCGCGCCGGCGATGGGCCGCCTCCCCGCCGGCGACGAGCGCCAGGCCGAGGGCCGTCGCCAGGCCGAGCCGCAACGGCGGCGTGATCAGCCCGACCGAGAAACGGACGATCAGCACGCCGGCCACGGCGAGCGCGATTCCGCCGACCCAGATCAGCAGCCGCCCGCCGACGTAGCGCTCGAACCAGCCGCCGAGCCGGTCCGCCGAAGATTCGCGAGGCACTTCGGGTTGGGCGGCCAGCTTCGGGCCGACAAGCGCCGCTTTGTCCGGCATCGCCGATGTCGGCGCGGGCGGCCTTGCTTGCGGGATGAAGTCGGGAGGAGCTTCCAACCGGGCCTGAGGGGACGGACCTTCCTCGGCGAGGCCGACGAGATGCTCCAGCGCCTCCACGCGCGCGGCGAGCCGCGCGTGCATCACCCACAGCACGACCAGGCCCACGAGGGCGACGACGAGAAGCAACCCCATCGGAGCAAGGACCTAGACGCGGCGGCCGTTCCTGTCTCGCCAATATCGCCGGGCTGGTCCGCGCCGCGTCTTTCTGGCACCCTGCGCCGGGAGGCAGGCCATGCGCGCGCAAAGGCTCGAAGCATTTACGGACGGGGTGCTGGCGATCGCCATCACCATTACCGTTCTGGAGATGAAGGTGCCCGGTGGCGCGACTCCGCAGGCCCTGCTGGCGACGGTGCCGATCCTGCTCGCTTATGCCCTGAGCTATGTGAATATCGGCATCTTCTGGACCAACCATCACCATATGCTCCAGGCGGTCGAGCATGTCCGCGGCGGCGCGTTGTGGGCAAACCTCGCTCTGCTCTTCTGGCTGTCGCTGGTGCCGTTCGTGATCCGCTGGATCGACGAGCAGGGCGTCGTGCCGCTGCCGACCGCCGCCTACGGCTTCGTCCTGCTGATGGCGGCGGTCAGCTACATCCTGACCCAGCGGGCGCTGATCCTCAGCGATGCCGGCCATTCGAGGCTCGCCGCCGCGGTGGGCGCCGACCGCAAGGGCAAGATCTCCTTGCTCTTCTATGTAGGCGGGATCGCCGTCGCTTTCTTCCTCCCGCTGCTCGCCGTTCTCTTCTACGCGATCGTCGCGACGATCTGGCTGATCCCGGACCGCCGCATCGAACGCAGCCTCGCCGACGTCCCGGACTGAGTTGTACCGGCCTCGCCCGCTTCCCACATGGACGCCGAAAGAGAGCGGGAGCGACCATGGAAAGCTGGCACGGAACCACGATCCTTGCGGTGCGCAAGAATGGAGAGGCGGTGATCGCCGGCGACGGCCAGGTCTCGCTCGGCCAGACGGTGATCAAGCCCAATGCGCGCAAGGTGCGTCGACTTGGCCCTTCGACAGGCTCAGGACAGGGCGACGTGATTGCCGGCTTCGCCGGCGCGACCGCCGACGCCTTCACCTTGTTCGAGCGGCTGGAGCGCAAGCTCGAGCAGCATCACGGCCAGCTCATGCGCGCCGCGGTCGAGCTCGCCAAGGATTGGCGGACCGACAAATATCTGCGCAACCTCGAGGCGATGATGATCGTCGCCGACAAGGAGGTGACGCTCGTCCTCACCGGAAACGGCGACGTTCTGGAACCGGGCGCCGGGATCGCGGCGATCGGCTCCGGCGGCAATTTCGCACTCGCCGCCGCCACCGCGCTGTTCGATTATGAGGAGGATGCCGAGACGATCGCCCGCAAGGCGATGCAGATCGCCGCGGACATCTGCGTCTACACCAACGGCAATCTCACCATCGAGAAGGTGGCAAGCGCCTAACCTCCCGCGGAATATTCCGTCATTCGATCCTGCCCGCAAATGCCGCTTCCAGCACCTGTCGTGCCGCGCCGGCATCGAAATGGCGCGGATTGCCCGCCGCCGACGGATCCGCCTCGGCCATGTGCGCGAGCCGGTCGATATCGCCTTCGGAAACACCGAGGGCGCCGAGCGTGTGCGGGATGTCGAGGCGACGGCGCAGCGCCAGCACCCAGTCCAGGAAGCTATCGAACGAGGGATCGTCCAGGCCGAGCCAGGCGGCGAGGCGGGCAAGCCGTTCCCCGGCCTCGGCGCGGTTGAAGGCGAGGACATAGGGCATCAGCACCGCATTGGTGAGGCCGTGATGGGTGCCGGCCACCGCGCCGATCGGATGCGACAAAGCGTGCATGCCGCCGAGCCCCTTCTGGAATGCCGTCGCGCCCATCGCCGCCGCGACGAGCATGTTGCCCCGGGCTTCAAGATCGCGCCCTTCCTCGGCCGCCCGCACCAGCCAGAGATGGATCAGGCGGGCGCCCTCGGCGGCGATGCCGTCGGCCATCGGATGGAAGCCCGGCGCGCAATAGGCCTCGATGCAATGGGAAAGGGCGTCCATGCCGGTCGCCGCGGTGATCCCGGGCGGGAGGCCGATCGTCAGAACCGGATCGAGGATGACGATGCCGGGCAGCATCCTGGGGTGGAAGATGATCTTCTTGAGCCCCTCTTCCTCGTCGAGGATCACGCCGGCGCGGCCGACCTCCGAGCCGGTGCCGGCGGTGGTCGGAAGTGCGACGATCGGGGCGATTCCGGCCGGATCGGCGCGGGTCCACCAATTTTCGCGATCCTCGAAATCCCAGATCGGGCGGCTCTGGCCGGACATGAATGCGACGACCTTGCCGACGTCGAGCGCGCTTCCGCCGCCCATCGCGATCGCGCCGTCATGGCCGCCCTTGCGCCAGGTTTCGAGCCCGGCCTCGACGTCGCCGCCGACGGGATTGGCGTGGATGGCGCAGAACAGGCCGGCGCCCGTCGCCGCCAGCGCGTCACGAACCATGTCCATCTCCGCAAGCGCCGGGTCGGTGACGAGCAAAGGCCGTTCCATGCCCAGGGCGCGGCAGGCGTCGTGAAGCTCGGCCGCGCGCCCGGCGCCGAAGCGGATCGCGGTCGGATAATTCCAGTCGGCACGGGGCAAAGTCATCGGATGCTCCGCAGATGCAGGGATTTGGGCCGGGTGACCGCGGCGAAGCCGTGCCGGCCGAGCGAGGCGCCGCGGCCGCTCTCCTTGACCCCGGTCCAGGCGAGGAAGGGATCGAGATAGTCGCAGCGATTGGCGAAGACCGTCCCCGCCTCGATTCCGGCCGCCAGCCGCTCGGCGGCGCCGAGATCCCGGGTCCAGATCGACGCG
This sequence comes from Allosphingosinicella sp., assembly GCA_036273615.1. GTDB lineage: Bacteria > Pseudomonadota > Alphaproteobacteria > Sphingomonadales > Sphingomonadaceae > Allosphingosinicella. The sequence goes on from DASUHH010000041.1 coordinate 90,380, forward strand.
GTGAGGCCGTAGGCGCTGTCGTTCATCAGCCGCACCGCTTCGTCGTCGTCCGCAACCTTCATCACGCCGACAACCGGGCCGAACGTCTCCTCACGCATCACCGCCATGTCATGATCCACGCCGGTCAGCACCTGCGGCATCGCATAGGCGCCTTCGCCGGTGTCGGCGGGAAAGAGCCGCGGCGGGACATGGGCGGTCGCGCCGGCATCCAGCGCCGCGCGGACCTGCCGCCGCACAATTTCCGCGCCCTTCGCGGTGGCCATCGGCCCGAGGCTGGTCTCGGGATCGAGAGGATCGCCGAGGCGCAGCGCCGACGCCGCTTCTATCAGGCCGTCGAGAAAGGGTTGCCACACAGCCTCATGCACATAGATGCGCTCGACGCCGCAGCAGGACTGGCCGACATTGTAGAAGCTGCCGTCGGCAATTTCCTCGATCGCGGCGTCGAGCGCCGCATCGGCGCGGACATAGGCCGGGTCCTTGCCGCCTAGCTCGAGCGTCAGCGTCGTGAACGACCCAGCCGCCGCTTTCTCGATCGCGCGGCCGCCTTCGACCGAGCCGGTGAAGGTCGCGTGATCGACCAGGCCGGCGCCGAGCAGCCTGGCCGTCTGCCCGTGATCGAGAAAGAGGTTGGCCAGGAGCCCGTCCGGCAGGCCGGCTTCGGCGAAAGCCTGGGCGAAACGCTCGCCGGCGAGCAGGGTCTGCGCCGAATGCTTCAGCAGCACCGCATTTCCGGCGAGGAGGGAGGGAATGATCGTGTTGGCCGCGGTCAGGAAGGGATAGTTCCAGGGCGCGATCACCAGGACCAGCCCGGCCGGCACGCGGACGATCTTGCGCCCGTCGCCGACGATTTCGGGCGCGAGCGCCTCGGGCGCGAGCGCGACCATCGCTTCGACCCGCTCCTTCAGCGATCTGAGCTCGCCGCAATAGCGGACCGGCCGGCCCATCTGCCAGGCGAGCTCCGGCACGATCGCGTCGTTCAGCCGCGCCATCGCGGCAAGGAAGCGCAGGACGATCGCGCAGCGCTCGGCGACCGGCACGCGCGCCCATTCGCGCTGCGCCCGCCGCGCCAGCGCCACCGCCCGCTCGACCTCGGCCGGCGGGGTCAGCGGCCGCCGCGCATAGACGCGCCCATCGACCGGCGAGATGCAGAGAAGCGCGTCCACGCCCGCTCCGTCAGATGATCTCGAAATAGCGGGCGAGCTGCCAGTCGGTCACCGCCTTGCGCGCCTCGCGCTCCTCCCATTCGCGGGTGGCGGCACAATGGTCGACGAACTCATCGCCGAACAAGGCGCGCGCCGCCTTCGATCCGCGAAGCCGCTGCGCCGCATCCCACAAGGTGGCCGGGAGCCGGCGCTCGGGCGGCGGATCGAGCGCATAGGCATTGCCTTCGATCGGCGCGTCGGGCTCGATCCTGTGCTCCATTCCCCAAAGGCCCGATCCGATCGCGGCGGCGAGGGCGATGTAGGGATTGATGTCGGCGGCTGCGATCCGATACTCGACCCGCTGGCTGTTCGGCGAGCCGCCGATGACGCGAAGCGCGCAGGTGCGATTCTCATAGCCCCACAGAGCCGCGGTCGGCGCCCAGAAGCCGGGGATCATCCGCGCATAAGCATTGACCGTCGGCGCGACCATGGCGAGCAGCTCCGGCATCAAAGCCTGCTGCCCGCCGACGAACCAGCGCATCTCCTCCGACATGGCGAGGTCCGCGCCCTCGTCGTAGAAACGCGGGCGGCCGCTTTCCGAGTCGCGCAGCGACATGTGGAGATGACCCGACTGGCCCGGCCAGTCGTTCGACCATTTGGCCATGAAGGTCGCCATCCAGCCGCGCCGCTGGCAGATGATCTTGACGATCGTCTTGAACAGGGCCGCCTTGTCCGCCGCCTCGAGCGCGTCGTCGACCCGGATCGCCGCCTCGATCACGCCCGGCCCGGTCTCGGTGTGCAGCCCTTCGATCTCGATCCGCATCTCTTCGCAGGTCGACCACAGCTCGTGATAGAAATCGGCGTGCACGCCCGAGCGGAGCATCGAATAGCCGAAATTCCCCGGGGTGATCGGCTTCAAATTGCGATAGCCTTTCTCCCGCACCGATTGCGGCGTCTCCTCGAAGACGAAGAATTCGAACTCGACCGCCGCCTTGACCTTGCAGCCCATTTGCGCGGCCCGATCGAGGACGCGCCGCAGCGTGCCGCGCGGACAGACCGCCTCGGCCCGGCCGGCGAACTCGCCGAGGACGAGCGGCATGCCGCCCTCGAACGGCATCGCCCGCTCGGTCTCGGGGAGCAGCCGCACCTCGGCGTCGGGATAAGCGGTGTGCCAGCCGGTGAAGGACGCATTGTCGTAGAGCTGGTCGGCCGAATCCCAGCCGAGGACGACGTCGCAAAAGCCGAAGCCCTTGGCCAGCGCCGCCTCGAGCTTGTCCGGCGCCAGATATTTGCCGCGGAAGATGCCGTCGACGTCGAACACGCCTACCTTGGCGCAGGCCGGCCGGCCCTCCCGAACCCTTGTCACAAGATCGTCCGTCGCCATCGCGGCCCAGCCTCCTCTTCCAGGGTGGCCTCTTCGTTCCACGGCGGCAACGATCCGCGGCCGGCTTCGCTGCATCGCCCGCTTGATTCCGTCCGGCGCCGCGCCATCTAGCCCGGAAACGGCTCATGGCAGGAACGGGAATCCGGATTTGACCTATCAATATGCGTCCGTCACTCCAGGCGGACAGATGAACGACACGCTCACCCCCAAGGCCGTCGTCGCCGCGCTCGACGCCCATATCGTCGGCCAGCGGGAGGCGAAGCGCGCCGTCGCGGTGGCGCTTCGCAACCGCTGGCGCCGCCAGCGCCTCTCGCCCGAGCTTCGCGAGGAGGTGACTCCGAAGAACATCTTGATGATCGGGCCGACCGGCTGCGGCAAGACCGAGATCAGCCGCCGCCTCGCCAAATTGGCCGACGCGCCGTTCGTGAAGGTCGAGGCGACCAAGTTCACCGAGATCGGCTATGTCGGCCGCGACGTCGAGCAGATCGCCCGCGACCTGGTCGAGGAAGCGGTAAGGCTGGAGAAGGAGCGCCGCCGCGCCGCGGTCAGGGATTCGGCCGAGGAGGCGGCGATGGACCGCCTGCTCGACGCATTGACCGGCAAGGGCGCGAGCGAGGCGACCCGCGAAAGCTTCCGCCAGCGCTTCCGCGACGGCCATCTCGACACGGCCGAGGTCGAGATCGAGGTCGTCGAGCAGCCCAACATGCCGTTCGAGGTGCCCGGCATGGGCGGCCAGGTCGGCATGATCAACCTTTCCGACATGATGTCGAAGGCGATGGGCCAGCAGCCGCGCAAGCGCCGCAAGCTCAAGGTCCGCGAGGCGTGGAAGCGGCTGGTCGACGAGGAAGCCGACAAGAGGCTGGACGAGGAGGACGTCAACCGCGTCGCGCTCGCCGACGCCGAGGCCAACGGGATCGTCTTCCTCGACGAGATCGACAAGATCGCCGTGTCCGACGTTCGCGGCGGCTCGGTCAGCCGCGAAGGCGTGCAGCGCGACCTGCTGCCATTGATCGAGGGTACGACGGTCGCGACCAAATATGGGCCGATGAAGACGGACCATATCCTCTTCATCGCCTCGGGCGCCTTCCACGTCGCCAAGCCTTCGGACCTGCTCCCCGAGCTGCAGGGCCGGCTGCCGATCCGCGTCGAGCTGAAGGCGCTGACCGAGGAGGATTTCGTCCGCATCCTCTCCGACACCCAGGCGAGCCTCACCGAGCAATATCGCGCCCTCATCGCCACCGAGGGCGTCGAGGTGAACTTCACCGACGACGGAATCCGCGCCCTCGCCCGCATCGCCGCCGAAGTGAACGGCCAGGTCGAGAATATCGGCGCCCGCCGCCTGCAGACGGTGATGGAGCGCATCCTCGACGAGATCTCCTTCACCGCCCCGGACAAGGGCGGCGAAAGCGTGGTCATCGACGCCGACTATGTGCAGAAGACGGTGGGCGACCTCGCCAGGAACACGGATCTGAGCCAGTTTATTCTCTGACTCGGCGCCGTTTTACGCACATCGCGACCATGCCGAATAAAGCGCGAAAATCCCTCCCCGACTTCGGGGAAGGATGATCGCGCCTCGTTCTGATAC
>DASUHH010000042.1:0-10953 GCA_036273615.1 Allosphingosinicella sp.
GCCCGCCGCAAGGCCGGCGCCGAGGCCGAGGCGCCCGCCGAAGCCGCTCCGGAACCTGAGGCGCCCGCGCCCGAGGCCGCCGCCCCCGAGCCGGCGCCGGAACCCGCGCCCGAGCCGGAAGCCCGCCCCGAGCCGGAAGCCTCCGAGCCGAAGACGCGCCGCCCCCGCCGCCGCAAGCCTGCGGAGGCCGAGGACGCGCCGACCGTCGCCGCGCCCGAGCCGGCCAATGACGAGGCCGCCGAGGCCGAGGCCGCCGAAGCGGGCGGGGGCGAGGATGACGGCCCGCCGCGCCGCGGCTGGTGGCAGCGCACCTTCGGAGCCTGACGGGCGGCGCGCTCATGTCCGGTTCAGGCCGACGGCGCGAAGAAGCGATCATGGCCGGCAATGCGCGGACACGCCCGAGTCGGCGGAGGACAAACGGCTGCGGAAATCCCCTCCCGCAGCCGCCTTCGCCCGAACCCGCTCGCCGCCTGTCCCGCGATGGAGGCATCCGCTCATGCTGACCGGCCGCCGCTTCCGCCTGACCTGGCTCGCCCGCTTCCTGATGCTGCTGGCGCTGAGCTTCTCGGTCGGAATCCGGCCGGCGCTCGCCCAGGAGATATTGCGCGACGCCGAGACCGAGCAATTGTTCCGCGACATGGAACGGCCGATGATCATCGCCGCCGGCCTGCGCCCGGAGAATGTCCAGATCCTCGTCCTCCAGGACCGCTCGATCAACGCCTTCGTCGCCGAGGGCCAGACCGTCTACGTCCATTCGGGCCTGATCGCCGCCGCCGACAATGTGAACCAGGTCCAGGGCGTCGTCGCCCACGAGCTCGGCCATATCGCCGGCGGCCACGTCATCCGCATGGCCGAGGGCGAGAAAGCGGCGACCGGGATCATGCTGCTTTCCCTGCTGCTCGGCGCGGCGGCGATGGCGGCGGGCGCGGGCGAGGCCGGCGCCGGCATCATGGCGGCGGGCCAGCAGGCGGCGATGGGCAAGTTCCTCGCCTTCAGCCGCACCCAGGAGGCTTCGGCCGACCAGGCCGGCGCCAAGTTCCTGAACGAGGGCGGGGTGAGCGGCCGCGGCCTCATCCAGTTCTTCAAGAAATTGCAGAATGAGGAATATCGCTACTCGATCCCGCAGGACGACGCCTACGCCTACACCCATCCGCTGACCGGCGACCGCATCCAGCTCCTGCAGGAGGAATTGCAGGCCTCGCCGAGCTGGAACAAGCCGACCGACCCGGCGCTGGAGGCGCGCTTCCAGCGGGTGAAGGCGAAATTGATCGGCTATCTCTACGATCCGGAGCAGGTGCTCGTCCGCTATCCCGAAAGCGACCATAGCGAGCCGGCGCGCTACGCCCGGGCCTATGCCTATCACAAGCAGGCCTATCCCGAGCGCGCCCTGGCGGAGATGGATTCGCTGCTCAAGGACCGGCCGGGAGATCCTTATTATCTCGAGCTCAAGGGCCAGATCCTGCTCGAATCGGGCAAGCCGGCCGAGGCCCTGGCGTCGCTTCGCGAGGCGGTCGCGCACGCGCCCGACCAGCCGCTCATCGCCTCCCTGCTCGGCGACGCACTGATCGCGACCGAGAAGCCGCAGAATATGGAGGAAGCGAAGCAGGTGCTCCGCGCCGCCATCGCCCGCGACAATTCGAACCCCTTCGCCTGGTACCAGCTCGGAATCGTCTACGACCGCCAGGGCGACGAGCCGCGGGCGGCGCTTGCGACGGCGGAGCGCTACAACCTCCAGGGCCAGGCCAAGCTCGCGCTCGCCAATGCCGAGCTTGCGATGCGCGGGCTCCAGTCCGGAACCAACGACTATCTGCGCGCGCAGGACATCGCCATGGTCTCGCGCAACCAGGTCGATTACGAGAAGAAGCACCATATCTCCGAACCCAAATGAGGAAAGCGGTGCGGAGGCGGCGCCCGCTCCGCCGCAGGCGCAAGGCGGCGGCCGTTCCTGGCTCGCCGCGGCGTTCGTCGGCGCCCTGGCCGGGGCGGCGGCGATGTGGCTCGTCTCCGGGCCTCTGGTGCGCGACTATCTGCTCCACCATCCCGAGGTGATCGCGCAGGGGCTGCAGAAGCTGCAGGAGCGGCAATATGCCGAGGTGATCGACGCCAACCGCGCCGATTTCGAGACGCCCTATGGCGGCGCCTGGGCTGGGGCGAGGAATGGCGACGTCGTCCTGGTCGAATTCTTCGATTATGCCTGCGGCTTCTGCCGGAAGATGAATTCGGACCTCGACCGGCTGGCGAAGGAGGATCCCAGGCTCAAGATCGTCTGGCGCGACTGGCCGATCCTCGGCCCGGACAGCGAGGCCGCGGCCCGGATCAGCCTGGCCGCCGCCGCCGCCGGCCGCTTCAAGCCCTTCCACGACAGCCTGTTCGCCGCCGGCCGCCCGACCCCGGCGGGCGTTGCCGCGGCCGAGCAGGCGGCGGGCCTCGCCTCCCTCGTCCCGCCCCGCAATGCCGACGCCGAGCTCGCCCACAATTACGACCTCGCCCGCGCCATCGGCGCCAACGGCACCCCCACCTTCGTGGTCGGCGACAGGGTCCTGCGCGGCGCGGTTGGGTATGACGCGCTGAAGGCGGCGGTCGCCGAGGCGCGGGACAAGAGCTGACCGACTCCGTCGCCCCAGCCCTTCGACGCCGCCCGCGGCGTCGCTCAGGGTGAAGTGCAGCTTCGCCGCAGGCTGGGGCCCAGCGAGAAAGGACGCCGCGCTTTTCACCCGCCGGGGTGACGAATTACCCCTTGAACCCCTGCGCCACGACATACCATTCGGACGAGCCCTTGCGGCTCGCCGGCGGCTTGGCGTGCTTGACGGTCGAGAAACGCCGCTTCAGCTCGGCCACGAGCGACGCATCCGCGCCGCCCGCAAGCACCTTGGCGACGAAGGCGCCGCCGGGCTTCAGCATGTCGCCGGCGAACTCCAGGGCCGCCTCGACCAGGGCCATGGTGCGGAGGTGATCGGTCTGGGGATGGCCGACCGTGTTCGCCGCCATGTCGGAGAGGATGAGGTCCGCCGGGCCGCCGAGCGCCTCCTTCAGTCGCGCGGGCGCGTCCTCGGCCATGAAGTCCATCTGGAGGATGGCCGCGCCCTCGATCGGGTCGGTCGGCAGCAGGTCGATCCCGACCAGGGTCGCGCGCGGCAGGCGCTGGCGCACCACCTGCGACCAGCCGCCCGGCGCGATTCCGAGATCGACCACCCGCTCGGCGCCTTTGAGGAAATGGAAGCGCTCGTCGAGCTCGATCAACTTGTACGCCGCCCGCGAGCGATAGCCCTCCGCCCTGGCGCGCTTCACATAGGGATCCGAAAGCTGCCGCTCGAGCCATTTGGTCGAGCTGACCTTGCGCCCCTTCGCCGTGCGAAGCCGGGTCACCGCAATCCTCCCCGGGACGGGGAGGGGGACCATGCGCAGCATGGTGGAGGGGGGGTCGTGCCAGGTGCAGAACCCCCTCCACCGCACTTCGTGCGTGTTGGAGCCTTGGACGGCCGGGGGCCGTCCAAGGCTCCAGCACCCTCCCCGCGAAGCGGGGAGGATCTCATAGCTTATACCCGTCGCGCGCCATCATGGAGCGGAGGATTCCTTCCCTGATCCCGCGATCCGCCACGCCCAATGTCTTCGCCGGCCAGATGTCCATGATCGCCTCCAGGATCGCGCAGCCGGCGACCACCAGGTCGGCGCGGTCGGGGCCGATGCAGGGGAGCTGGGCGCGTTCCTCGACGCTCATGCGCGACAGCATATGGTTGACCTCGCGCATCGACTCCGCCGGCATCAGCAGGCCGTCGACGGCGCGCCGGTCGTAGGCGGGAAGGGCGAGGTGGACGCTCGCCAGCGTCGTCACCGTGCCGCTGGTGCCGAGCAGGCGGATATTGTCGCGCCCCGGCGGGAGCAGCTCCGAGAAGCGGCGGAAGGCGTGGCGGACGCGCTCCTTCATCCGGCCGTAGGCGGCAAGCCGCTCGGGGGCGTCCTTGAAGTCGCGGCCCTCGCTCTCGGTCAGCGAGACGACGCCCCAGGGCGCGCTCCACCAGCATTTGATCTTGGGAATGCCGACCCCGTCCGCGTCGACCAGCACCAATTCGGTCGAGCCGCCGCCGATATCGAAGATGAGGGCGGGGCCGTCGCCGGGCTCCAGGAGGCGGTGGCAGCCGAGCATTGCGAGCCGCGCTTCCTCCTCGGGCGAGATGATCTCGAGCGCGATCCCGGTCTCCTGCTTCACCCGCTCGACGAAGTGGCGGCCGTTGACCGCGCGGCGGCAGGCCTCGGTGGCGACCGAGCGGGCGAGCGAGACGCGGCGGCGGCGCAGCTTGTCCCCGCAGACGCCCAATGCGGCGACGGCGCGGTCCATCGCGGCGTCGCTGATCCTGCCGCTCGTCGCCAGCCCCTCGCCCAGCCGGACGACGCGCGAGAAGGCGTCGATGACGGTGAAGCCCTCCTCGCAGGGCTTGGCGATCAGCAGCCGGCAATTGTTGGTGCCGAGATCGAGCGCGCCATAGCAGGTGCGGAAGGGCGGGCGCCGCCCGGCGAAGGGGCCGATCGCTGCCTCGTCTGCCGGACCCGGTGCCGGCGGAGGCGGAGCCGTCGCGGCTTCATGCGCCATACCGAAACACTCTTATATTCTCTTTCCGGACGGCGCGGTGCCGCCCTTGACCTGAAATCAGGGTACATCGTTCCGGGTGCGAAGGGCAAGGGACGGGGGTTTGGCCCCCGACCGGGTTCGGGACAGGCCTCTCGAGCGGCCGCCGCCGAAGGCCGAGACAGCCTTGACCCGCTCCGGACCGGGCCCTATCTCGCGGCCCTCCTTGCCCCGTCGTCTAATGGTAAGACTACGGACTCTGACTCCGTCAATCGTGGTTCGAATCCACGCGGGGCATCCATTTTCCTCCTGCCCGACCGCCCGAATCGCGCCCGCTTGCGGTAAGCATTGGGCAACGGCTCTTCGTTATTCCCGCCTGTCGATGGGGCGGCTTCGCGGCCGCCCGGACCCGGGAATGGACGGCGATGAGCGAAAGCGTTTTCGACGAGGGCGGGCGGCGGCGCCTTGGCGCGGACTATCCGTCGCGGCCCGTGGCTCTGTCGCACAGTGTCGTCGGCCATAAGCTCTTCACGCTCGACGCGCTGACCGGCCTCGCCCGGCGCATGGATGCGGCCGACATCCTCTCCAACCTGGCCGACCTGCCGATCGAGGTCGCGCCCGAAGGAGTCCATTCGGTCAGCCCCGATCCGGCCGCGATCATCGCCTCGATCGGCGAGCAATGTTCGTGGATGGTGTTCCGGCACGTCCAAAAGGATCCCGATTATGGGGCGCTGCTGGGCCGCATGGTCGCGGAGCTGGCGCCGATCGTCGCGCCGCGCACCGGCGGCATCCATGCGGTGAAGGGGTTCATCTTCATCTCCTCGCCCGGCGCGGTGACGCCGTTCCACTTCGATCCCGAATACAATATCCTGATGCAGCTCGGCGGCGACAAGGTGATGACCCTGTTCCCGGCCTATGACGACAATCTGGTCAGCGAGGATGCGCACGAGCGGCTCCATACGCACGGCCATGTCAACATCCCCTGGCGCGACGAGATGGCGGAGGCGGGGCAGGCCTTCCCGCTCGCGCCGGGCGATGCCCTGTTCGTGCCGTTCAAGGCGCCGCATTGGGTGAAGAACGGGCCTTCCGTCTCGATCTCGCTCTCCATCACCTGGCAGACCGAATGGAGCCATGCCGAGGCCGACGCGCGGATGATGAACGTGACCCTGCGCCGCTGGGGCCGCAAGCCGCGCCCGCTCCTTGCCTATCCGTCGCGCAACCGCATGAAGTCGCTCGCCTGGCGCGCCCTCCGCCGCACGGGCGCTTTCTCCCCGCGGCCGTAAGCGCCGCGCTTTCCCGCTTTACCGATAGATGGTCATGTAGGTGATGTGCGGCGCGGGGCCGAAGCCGAACAGGATCTCGCGCCCGGGCGCGGCGATCGCTTCCCAGCGCAGCGCGCCCTTGCGGTCGAAGCCCAGGAAATGGAGGCGGAGTCCGTCGAGGTCGAGGAACTCGCCCTCCTTGTCCGGGGCGAAGGTGAGGATTCGGGAACGAACCTCGGTATTCGAGGACGCGTCGCTCGCGTCCAGCCAGAAGATGATCGGGCCGGGCGCGCCCGCCTTCCTGTCCTTGTCGCGATAACGCCAGAAGAGGTGGCCGTTGACGGCGGGCCCGTCGCGATAGGAGGTCTTCGCATAGGCGATCGGATGCGGCAGCCGGCCGGCGGGGGAAAGGTGCACGCCGACCAGTCGATTGTCGCGGTTGATCAGGATGGCGTCCGGATCGAAGACCTCCGACCCGGCCTTCCAGACGGCGTCGAACCGGCCGTCGCCATCCTCGTCGACCAGGCAAAGGGCGCCGGTGCCGATGCCGCGCGGCTCGAGCGGCGCGCAATAGACATTGTCCATGCCCGACAGCCCGACCAGCACCTGGCCGGCCTCGAGCGGATAATCCGCGCTCGCCCCGATGGCGCGCGCGGTCTCCGCATCGACCGCGTCGACCAGCTTCACCGCGCGCGGATGGCGGATCGCGACGTTCGTCAGTTCTTGGCCGGATCTGGTCGTGGTCGGCTCGTCCGGTATCTCGTCCGCATCGACCATGAACCGGGCGGTGAAGATATGGGGCGGCGCGCGCCCCGCCGACGAGGCGCCCGACGCCAGCACCGCCAGCGCCGCGACCTCGATCAGGCGCGCGGCCTTCCAAGGATGAAATATGTTCACTTGCCCCCCTGTGATCTGCCCCTTGCGGCGGACGCCGGGAAGCCTTTCCTAACAGGGATTTAGGCGGTGGGAACCGGCGATTTTCAAATCAAGGTCCGCAGCCGGATCGTCGCCCTGATCTCCTCATCGCCCCGTCTCAGCGTCACCGCGACCGGCCGGCTGCCGGGCGCGGCGAGGCGGGCGCGCAGCGCTGCGAGGGTCCAGGCGCGGATCGGGCGGCCGTCGACGGCGAGGATCAGGTCGTCCTTGCGCAGCCCGGCCTCGGCGGCGGGCGAGCCGGGCAGGATCTCGCGGACGGCGATGCGGCCGCGGTCGTCGGCGCCGGCGACGAGGAAGGCGCCGCTGCGGTCGAACCGGTCGGGGCGGGCGCCGGGCGCCGGCTCCAGGATCATCTCGCGCCGCGAATAGTCGAAGATGATTCGGTAATTCCGCAGGAATTGCGCCCCGAGCAAGGCGTCGTAAGTGCCGCCGCGCAGCGTGTCGCGGACCGACAGGCCGACGACCAGGTTGCGGGCGGTCACGGCCGCGCCGTCGCCGACGCGGAGCAGCGGCAGCCGCGCGAAGGCATAGCGCGTCTCGCCGCCGAGGCCGGCGCCGAGCGGCGCTTCCACCGTGCGGCCGAGCCGTTCGAGCAGCCGGTATTTCGCGACGAACGGGGTGGCGACCAGCAGATTCGCCTTGGCGCCGAGGTCGACGAGCAGGCGCAGCTTCAGCGCGCTGCCGTCGGCAAGCCCGATCGTCCCGGCGACGATCGGCACGTCGTGCGACAGGTCCAGCTTCAGCCGCGCGCCCGCGCCGCGATAATGGAAGGCGGCGGGGTCGGCGAGCGCGATCCTGCCGCGCCGGAAATCGATCGTGACGACATGGTCGCGGAAGAAGGGCGCGCCGACGATGCCGGCGACGCGGCAGCCGCAATAGGGGCCGAGCAGCCGGTCGAGCGCGCCGGTCTCGACCGACGGAACCCGCAACGGCACGCCGGCGACCGACAGCAGGGCCGGGCCGGCGACGGCGACGTCGAACCGGCCGGTCCCGGCGCCCTCGGCGTTGTGGCGGGAGAGGGTGGCGGCGCCGAGCCGGCCCTGGAGGCCCGAATCGACCATCACCCCCGGCGCGCCGGTATCGAGGATGAAGTCGCCCAATGGCCCGGCGGCCGCGGCGACCGGCACGTAGAGCCGCGCCTCGGCATAACGGAAAGGGATCGCATCGGGTGCCCGCGCGGGCGCGGCGAGGACCGGCGCCGCCAGCGCCGCCGCGAGCAGGAACGGCCGCCCGCTGCCCCGCTCAGCCATGAGCGCAGGTTTCGCGCGCGCACAGCCAGTCGGCGAGCGCCGCGCTCAGCGCCGGATCGTAGGCGCCCTTGCCGCCTTTCTTGCCGCGGTCGAAATCCTCCTGCTCGGTGCCGCCGACCTTGAGCAGATGGTCCATGCCGTCGATCAGCTTCAGCGTCGCGAGGCCCGGATGGGCGGCATTGACGATATCGGCGATGCGCCGGTGATCGGCTTCCTCGGTCACGAAATCGGCGGTGCCGTAGATGACGAGCAAGGGGAGGGAGAGCTTCGTCCACGGCTCGACGATGTTGAGCGCGGCCGCCTCGCGCATATAGGCGGCGGGGGCCGGATAGGCGTTCATCTCCTTGCAGCCCGGCTCGGCCGCCTCGATCGCCGTTTCGTCCTGCCGCTCGACCAGCAGGCGGTGCATGCACAATTCCTTGAGCCGCATCGATTCGTCGGTCTCGGCCGGCGGGATGCGGTCGAGCACGAGCTGGCGGCGCAGATTGGCAAGCTCATATTCGATCCAGTTCCGGCCGACGCCCTCGGCGACGATCAGCCCGGCGACCTTCCGCTTCAGCGCGAGCCGGGGCGCGATCAGCGTGCCGATGCTGTGGCCGAAAATATAGAGGCGGGCGGGATCGACGCCGGCGTGATGGCCGAGGGCGTCGAGCGCCGCCGCATAGGATTTCATCTCGGCATCGAGATCGACCGTGGGGCAGGGCGGCCCCTGGCTGTCGCCGACGCCGCTTTTCTCGAGCCGCATGACGACGATGCCGCGCCGGCCGAGATCGTGGGCGATGCGCCGATAGCTGTCGTCGGGATCGGCGGTGTCGACCGAATAGCAGCCGATGCCGCCGACGATCAGCAAAGCCGGCCGGCGCCCGCCCCCCCCGCGCGGCATGGTGACGAGCGTGCGGCGCAGGCTGCCGTCGACCGCCACCGCCTCGTACAAAGTGGCGACCTGCGGGTCCTGCTCGTCGGGCGCGGCGGCGAGGGTGACGGGGAGGGTCAGCGGCGCGCCGTCGCGGCGCAGGGCGAAGGCGATCGGCCGCCCCGCCGGCCCGGCCTTGACCGCCGCCACGAAGCCGGCCGCGTCGGCCACTTGCCTGTCGCCGATCGCGTCGACGACGTCGCCGGCGCGCAGGCCCGCTTTGGCGGCGGGCGTGCCGGGAAGCACGCTGAGGATCTTCACGTGGCCGCCGTCCGCCGGCCCGACCGATGCGCCGAGCGTCGCATGGCGGGGAAGCGACGGCGCGTCCGCCGCGGCGGCGGGGGCCGGGGGATGCAGCAATGCCAGAGCGGCGGCGGCGAGCGCGCGCCGGGCCATGCGGCGGGCTCCGGTCCAGGGGCGATCGGCCGTTCCGCTCATTTGCGCTTTCCTTGTCCGGGGATGCCGCCGCAGGGAGCGACGAAGCGGCCGGACTGTCAAGCCCGGGAGCCGTCGCCAGGCTTCGCCGCTTTCGCTAAAGAAAAAGCCATGCGCATCGGCCTCTTTCGCTCCGCTTTTCCGATCCTGGCAGCGGCCATCACGGGCGGCGCGGCGCCGGCCTCGCCCGCCCGCGTGATCGCCTCGATCGACCTCATGAAGCCGTTCGCAACCCGCTCGCATTGGCGCTTCATCGCCACGCAGGGACCCGACGTCCAGGACCCCGTCGAAGGGCCCGGCGACATGGAGGCGGGCGCGATCCGCCTCTGCATCAGCCGCGACGGCGGCAAATCCTGCGGCCCCGATCTGGAGCGGGTCATGGGCGCGACGGAGCCGCTCTTCGCGGTCCCGCATTTCCTCAACAGCGCCGGGATCGTCCGCCCCCATGGACGCGCGCTTCTGCTCATCGAGACATCCAGCGTCCATAGCGGCGACGGCGATCAGATCGAGGCGACGCAAATCCTGGCCTACGACCGGGGCGGGGACCGGTTCGTGCCGGCCTATGGAAAGATGGTCGGCCACAATCGGAACGAGGAGGTCCGCTACATGGCAAGCGGGCCGCTGAACGGCGCGATGATCTCGGCCGAGCCGACCGGCAATGCGCCTTATTGCTATTGGATCGTCGTGAGCCGGCTCGGCCCGGCCGGCACCTACCGCCAGGTGCTGCGCTATCGCAGCGCCACCCGTTACGACGACGGCAACAGCCTGGCGGTGATCGATTCCGAGATGCCGAATATCGAGCGGCGGCTCGGCCTGTGGCGGCCGGGCACGCCTCTGCCGCTGCCGAAGGGGCGCTGCCCGAAGCCGCGTCTCGCCGGGATGGAGCTGTGGTGCGAACCGCGTCGCAGAGACGCATCATGACTAACGGAAAATAAAGGATATTCGCTCATTGCGGCCCCGTTCCGATGGACGGGGGGATGCGAATGTCCATGATCTGCCGATTGCTGGCCCACGCGCCGATACCGAGCCGGCTGTGGAACGGCGGCTATTATTTCACCAAATGCGCGCGCTGCGAATGCGACCTGATCCGCCGCGGCGCCGTCTGGAGCGAGGTGCCCGCCGGCTACCAGGTGGTCTGGCGCGAGGTGGCGGGGCCGCCGGTCGACTGGACGCCCTGGTCGCCCGGCAAATTGCGCAAGGATCCGAGCCTCACCGAATTGCTCGCGCCGGCCGCGCCCGCGCGGCCCGCGCCCGCCACCCTGATCGTGGACCATGGCCGCGACGCCGATCGCCTCCGCGTCGCCTGATCCGATGAAGGAATTGCCCAGCCCGCGCCCCGGCTATCGCTGGGAGCCGATCCTCGTCCCGATCGACGCGCCGCCCGCGCCCGCGCCTGTCGTTGCCGCGCCCGCCGCCGATCGCCGCGCTTATGCCCGCGTCGCCACGATCATGCGCACCGGCATTCTGCGCGCGCCGGCCGGCCGCGCGCCCTGCATCGTCAGGGACATCTCGCCGGGCGGCGCTCTGGTCGCCGGCCGGCTCGCGCCGGCGCCGGGCTCATGGCCGTCACGCTCGCGCGGATCTCGCAGCGCG
>DASUHH010000043.1:0-2118 GCA_036273615.1 Allosphingosinicella sp.
GAGCGGGTTCGCGCTCGATCGCCCTTCGATAAAAGCGCCATGTCGCGTGGCCGAGCAACGGCAGGACGACCGCGAGGCCGAAGAACAGGGGAATCGAGCCGAGAACGAGCGCTGCGGCGACGATCAGGCCCCAGAGCGCGACCGCGACCGGATTGGCGCGTGTGACCTCAAGCGAAGTCTCGAGCGCTGGCACGAGGCCGAGGTCGCGATCGAGCATCAGCGGGAACGAGACGACGCTGATCGCAAGCGCAAGCGCCGCGAAACAGAAGCCGACGAGCACGCCGACGACGATCAGCGTCCACCCGCGGCCGGTGGCTAGAACGTCGTGAAGGAACGGAATCGCGGCGGCGGGCGGAGCGGGGCCGTAGAGCCAGACATAGATGAGCTCGGCGGCGAACAGCCAGGCGGCGAAGATCGCAAGCAGAAGAACGCCGAAGCCGAGGATCGAAGCGAGCGCCGGCGAGCGAAGGACCGTGAAGGCGTCGCGCCCTCTCACCGCGAGTCCGCGCTCGCGCCGGCGGCTCATCTCATAGAGGCCGATGGCGACGAACGGCCCGATGATCGCAAAGCCGGCGGCGAGCGGAAACGCCAGATGCAACGCGCTTTCGAGCGAAACCATCGCGAACAGCGCCACTCCAGCGACCGCGTAGAACAGTCCGACGAAGACCGGATAGGTGGGCATCGAGAGGAAATCGTCGAGCCCCTCCCTGAGCGCGGCGAAGCAATCGCCCGCGCCGATGCGTCGCACGCGCGGCGTCTGGGCGAAGGCCTTGGGTCCGAAATAGACGTGGAAAGCGGAAGTCATAAGCACATCCTCCTTCGTCTCGTCCGCGTTGGGGTGCGAGATTCGGGCGTTCGCCCAGGAGGACTTTAACGTCGCGAAATCTCGCGCCGGCTAACCACGCCAATCTACACCCGGATGGGCCGCCTGTCACCCGGGATCGGCAATGGTGTCGGTAGCGGACGATATGTCCGGTTTAGGTAGCGCACGATCTGTCCGGTAGGTCCGCCCTTTTGAAAGGGGGGTTGGATGCGCCGGACGGAGGCCCTTCAGGGGGTGCGCATGGCGATGTTTTTGAATCTTCTCAGGCGTTGGGAATCGGCGGAGCTCAATCAGGCGGAGGCGGCGGAGCTTTTGGGGGTGAGCGAGCGGACGTTCCGGCGCTGGACCCGGGCTTATGAGGAGGAAGGCGAGGCCGGACTTGTCGACCGCCGGCTCGGCAAGGCGTCGGGCAAGCGGGTCCCGGCGGATCGGGCGGAGGAAGTGGAGCGGCTCTATCGCGAGCGCTACCAGGGCTTCACGGTCAAGCATTTCCATGAGCATCTGGTGAAGGACCACGGCTTCGGGTGGGGCTACACTTGGACCAAGCTGCATCTTCAGTGGAAGGGCATGACGCCCAAGGCGCCGCGCAAGGGCGCGCACCGCAGGAAGCGCGAGCGCCGTCCGCTGCCGGGGATGATGCTGCACCAGGACGGCTCGCGTCATGCATGGCTGGAGGGCTGCGCGCCGCTTGACCTGATCGTCACCATGGATGACGCGACGGGCGCCGTCTATTCGGCGCTTCTGGTCGAGGAGGAGGGCACGGCCTCGACCTTCCGGGCGCTGAGTGAGGTGTTTGCAGCGAACGGCCTGCCGATGAGCCTCTACACCGACCGCGGCGGGCATTACTTTTTCACCCCCGAGGCCGGCGGGGCGATCGACCGCGGCCATCCGACCCAGGTCGGCCGGGCGCTGGCGCAATTGGGCGTTGAGCATATCGGGGCCTATTCTCCCCAGGCGCGGGGCCGTTCGGAGCGGATGTTCGGCACGCTTCAGAATCGTCTGCCGAACGAGCTGAAGCTCGCCGGCATAACGGGCGTCGAGGCGGCCAACGCCTTCATCCGCGACGTCTATCTGCCGGAGCACAACGCCCGCTTCGCGGTTCAACCCGCTGCGGCCGGCTCGGCCTTCGTCCCGATCCAGGGTGTCGATCTCGGCGAGATCCTGTGCGTTCAGGAGGAGCGCCAGGTCGGAAACGACAATTGCGTCTCCTACCGGACGTTGAAACTGCAAATCCCGGAGAGCCCGATGCGGCCGCATTTCGTGCGCGCGCGGGTCAAGGTCCACCTCTATCCCGA
>DASUHH010000044.1:0-18980 GCA_036273615.1 Allosphingosinicella sp.
AGGTCAAAGGTGAGTGGGCGATGATCTGCACCGCCCACAACCTCCTCAAGCTCGCACAGGCCACAGCCTGACAGCCACCATCAATCTGCACAGATACCGCTGGCCACCGCCAATCGTGATTTCTCAGACAGGCTCCTAGCCTGTACAGGCGTAATGGAGCGGTGTGTTGAGACCTGCACCGTGACCCCTCTCCACCAGCTTCGCATGGTCGTCCCCCTTCCCCGTTCCGGAGAGGAGCTCAGTCTTCCGGCGCGATCTGGACCCTCAGGCCGTCCAGCGCCTCGCCATATTCGATCTGGCAGGAGAGGCGGCTGTTCGGCCGGCGGTGATCCGACGTGTCGAGCAGATCGTCCTCGTCGCCCCTCATCGGCGGCAGCGCATTCAGCCAGCGGGGATCGACATGGACGTGGCAGGTCGCGCAGCTGCAGCAGCCGCCGCAGAGCGCGAGCAATTCGTCGAAGCCGGCGCTTCGGATATTCTCCATCACGCTCCAGCCGTAGCGGCCGTCGACGGTCTTTTCGGCGCCATCGCGGCCGACGATGATGAGCTTTGCCATTGGCCCTTGGATGCCGGTGATTTGGGGAGGTGCCTATGCTAGGCGTGCTGGACCATTACAAGGGAGCGACGGGTGGGGATCAACGGTAAAGGCCTCAAGGACTCGCTCGACGCGCTCGCCGCCGCCGAGCCGCGGATCGCCGCCGCGCTCGCCGAGGCCGGCTATCCCGAGCCGCGGACCAGCCCGCGCGGCTACCAGACCCTGCTTCGCGCCATCGTCGGCCAGCAGGTCAGCGTGAAGGCGGCGGCCTCGATGTGGGCGAAGCTCACCGGCCTGGTCGGCGATCCGCCCGATCCGGAGCGGCTGCTCGAAGCGAGCGACGAGACCCTGCGCACCGCCGGCCTCTCCCGCCAGAAAGCGGGCTATGCGCGAAGCCTCGCCGAGGACGTCCTCTCCGGCCGGCTCGATTTCGACAATCTTCCCGAGGATGACGAGGAGGCGATCGCCCGCCTCGTCCACGTCAAGGGGATCGGCCGCTGGACCGCCGAAATCTACCTGCTCTTCGCCGAAGGGCGGCGCGATATCTGGCCGGCGGGCGACCTCGCCATCCAGATCGAGACGGCGCGGATCCTCGGCATTGAGGGGCGCCCGAGCGAGAAGGAGGTCCGCGCGCTCGCCGAGGCCTGGCGGCCGCACCGCGGCGCCTTCGCCGTCTTCGCCTGGCACCACCGCCGCTCCGTTCCGATCTGAGGGCGCGAACCTCCTTTCATATTGAATCCAAACGGATTCGGTTCCATTCCGGCGCCGCTTCACATCATGGAGATTTCGGCGATGGCGTCGCGGCTGCTCACCTTCCTTTCGCTTACCACCATCCTCGCGGCGGCATCCGCGCCGGCCCGGGCCGACGAAGGCATGTGGACCTTCGACAATTTCCCCTCGGCCAAGGTGAAGGCGGCCTATGGCGTCGACATCGACCGGGCTTGGCTCGACCATGTCCGGATGGCCGCCGTGCGGCTCTCGACCGGCTGCTCGGCCTCCCTGGTCAGCGGCCGCGGCCTCGTCCTCACCAACAATCATTGCGTCGCCGAATGCGCGCAGGATCTCTCCTCGCCCCAGCACGATTATTATACCCACGGCTACATCGCCGCCGCCGCGACCGACGAGAGGAAATGCGCCGGCATGCAGGCCGAGATACTCACCGACATCGGCGACGTCACCCCGCGCGTCACCGCCGCCGGCAACGGCCTTTCCGGCGACGCTCTGGTCAAGGCGCGCACCGCGGTCGAAAGCATCATCGAGAAGGAGGGCTGCCCCGACACCGCCCACGACCGCTGCCAGGTCGTCAACCTTTATCATGGCGGCCAGTACAAGCTCTACAAATACCGCAAATATTCGGACGTTCGGCTGATCTTCTCGCCGGGCGTGCAGACCGCCTTCTTCGGCGGCGATCCGGACAATTTCAACTTCCCGCGCTACGACCTCGATAGCGCCTTCGTGCGCCTTTACGAGAATGGCGGGCCGGTCGCGACGCCCAATCACCTCAAGTGGAACAAGGCGCCGCCGAGCGCTGGTGAGCCGGTCTTCGTCGCCGGCAATCCCGGCGGCACCGACCGCCAGCTCACCATGTCCGAGCTCGAGACCCAGCGCGACCTCGTCCTGCCCGTCACCGCTCTGCTCGCGTCGGAGGAGCGCGGCCGGCTGATCCGTTTCGGAGAGGAAAGCCCGGAGAATCGCCGCATCGCCCAGGATACGCTCTTCGGCCTCGAGAACAGCTACAAGGTCTTTTACGGGCGGCTGTTCGCACTCCACGACGCGGCCTTCATGGCGAGCAAGAGCAGCGACGAAGCGGCGCTGCGGCAGAAAGCGGGCGTGTCCGGCTCCGGCGATCCCTGGACGGTGATCGCGGCGGCGCAGCAGCAGGAACGCGCGCTTTACCTTCCCTATCGCTTCGTCGAGCGCGGTCCGTCGGGCTCCGCTTTGTTCGGCTATGCGCGGGCGCTGGTCCGGGCCGCGGCGGAGCGGACCAGGCCCTCGGCCGAGCGCCTGCCCGGCTATGCGGATTCGCAGCTTCCCCTGCTCCAGAAGCGGCTGCTCGACCAGGCGCCGGTCTATGCCGCGCTCGAGCAGCAATTGCTCGAATTCTGGCTAAGCAAGGCCCGCGAATATCTGACCGCCGACGATCCCGACACGAAGCTGCTGCTCGGCCGCGACAGTCCCGAAGCGCTGTCCGCCCGCCTGGCCGAGTCGAAGCTCGGCGACCCGGCGGTGCGGCGGGCGCTCTGGGACGGCGGCATGGCCGCGATCCAGGCGTCGGACGATCCGATGATCCGCTATGTGCTGCGCATCGACCCCGAGGCGCGGCGGCTGCTGACGGCATGGAACGAGAAGGTCCAGGGCCCGACCACCGCCGCTTCGGAGGCGATCGCCAATGCCCGCTTCCGGGCCTATGGCGCCAGCACCTATCCGGACGCGACCTTCACCCTGCGCCTCTCCTACGGCAGGATCGCCGGCTGGAACGAGCGCGGCCACGAAGTGCCGCCCTTCACCATGTTCTCCGGCCTCTACGAGCGCGCGACCGGGCAGCCGCCGTTCGACCTCGATCCGCGCTGGGTCGCGGCCAGGGGCAAGCTCAACCCCGACACCATCTTCGACATCTCGACCACCAACGACATCATCGGCGGCAATTCGGGCTCGCCCCTGATCAACGCCAAAGGCGAGGTGATCGGCGCGATCTTCGACGGCAACATCCACAGCCTCGGCGGCGATTATGGCTACGACCCGGCGCTCAATCGAGCGGTCGCGGTCTCGACGGCGGCGGTGAGCGAGGCGCTCCGCAAGGTCTATGGCGCCGATGCGCTGGCGGCCGAGCTCGACGCGAGCTGAGCCGTGCCCTGTACGCGACGTTAACCAGGTTTCGCTAACTTTCCTTCATTGTCTGGGATCAAGGGGGACGCGCGGGGTGGCGCTTTGAAACGAGGCGCCCGTGACTCGTCATCTGCGAAATAGCCAAGGCGGCGAAGCCGCCCTTGCGACTTATTCCGAACTTCCCCCGCCCGACACGTCGCGCTGGGTCGCCCGCCGCAAGGCGCAGGTGGTCGACGCGATCCGCGTCGGCCGGCTCAGCATCGACGAGGCGTGCCGCCTCTACCGGCTCACCGTCGAAGAGCTGGCGAGCTGGCAGCGCGCCTTCGTGCGCCACGGCCTTGCCGGCCTCAAGGTCTCGCGCACCGGGCTCGGCCGCCACGTCCACGAGGAGCGGGCGCCCGACCTCCCCGCCCCTGCCGATGGCGCCGAAGCGCCGCCCCGGCGGCGCAAGCCGGGGCCGCTTCGGCTGCTCGTGATCGACGACGAGCCGATGGTCGCGCGATTCATCACCCATGCCGCCGAAGCCCATGGCATCGAGGCCTGGATGACGATCAGCGCCGAGGCCTTCCGGCGCGACCATGAGCGGCGGGATCCGGACATCGTCGTCCTCGATCTCGCAATGCCCGGGGGCGACGGCATCGAATTGCTCCGCTTCCTCGCCGATCGCCGGTCGCGCGCGGCGGTGGTGGTGCTGAGCGGCTTCGACACCCGCGTGCTCGACGCGGCGGTACGGCTCGGCCAGTCGATCGGGCTCAACATGGCGCCGGCTCTGGCCAAGCCGGTGACGGTCGACGACCTGCTCGGCGCGATCCGGGCGACCCAGGCGGAGCCGGCGCGATGAAGGGGATCAGCCATCGCGCGCTCGCCGCCGAGCTCGCCCTCGCGGTCGAGGAGGACCGGCTCGACATCGTCTACCAGCCCAAGATCGCGCTCGACGACGGCGCGCTCGCCGGGGTCGAGGCGCTGGCCCGCTGGCATCATCCGCGACTCAGCGACATCCCGCCGAGCCAGTTCATCCCGGCCGCCGAGATGCACGGGACGATCGGCCCGTTCACCGACTGGCTGCTCCGCAAGGCCTTCCACCAATGGTGCGCCTGGCGCGACCAGGGGCTCGTCACCTGCCTCGCGGTCAACCTCTCGGCGCTCAGCCTCCGCGACCTCGAATTTCCGGACCGGCTCGACCTGCTCTGCCGCGGCGAGGGCGTGCCGAGCGACCATATCCTGCTCGAGATCACCGAAAGCGCGACGCAGAAGACCGAGCGGCTGCTCGACACATTGACCCGCTTCCGGATCAAGGGCTTCGGCCTGTCGCTCGACGATTTCGGAACCGGCTATTCGTCCTTGCTCCAGCTCCGCCAGCTTCCCTATAGCGAGCTCAAGATCGACTGCTGCTTCGTCCGCGACGCGGCGGCCGCGCGGGAATCGCGGCTGATCGTCGAATCGATCGTCCGCCTCGCCCACGGCCTCGGCCTGATCGCCACGGCCGAGGGCGTGGAGGACGAGCCGACTTTGGCGCTGCTTCGCCGGCTCGGCTGCGACCGGGCGCAGGGCTATTTCATCGCCGAGCCGATGCCGGGCGCCGAACTGGTCTCCTGGTGGCTCACGCGCGGCGAAACCGCCGCCGGCCGCCGCGCCGCCTGAGACGGCTGGCGCGCGCCTCCGGTCGAGGCCAGGGTCCGGACTCATTACCGGCAACGGCCATGACGAGGCGGAGAGGCGGTCAGGGCTAGGCGCGAGGAGTGGAGCGATGGCGATCCATCGTGACCGACGAGCAACGACGCCATGGCCGTCTCTCCGCCTCTCCCCTTCGGGGTCGCCCGGAGAAGGGCACCGGCCACGTCGCGGCGCTTGTGCGGGCAAATGAGCCCGCCCTGCACACCACTCCTTGCCGGTGCCCTTCTCCGGGCGATCCTGACCATTGCCGGTAATGAGTCCGGACCCCCATACCAGGCGATGGTCATGAAGATGTTCGACGACAGAAGCAGCAGGATCGTCGGCATGTTTCGCCTCTTTGGAAAGTTCGCAGGCGCGATGGCGGCAAAATTCCTTTTCCTCAAGCGCCCCGCCTGTGGCACCACGAACGGGTGAGCGAGAGCCTTCCCCCGATCGCCGCCAGGCCCGAAGATGGCGGCCGCTTCACCACCAGGATCGACATGCCCGGCGGCCCGATCCATGCCGACGAGCCGGTCGCGGTCGGCGGCGGGGGCGGCGGCCCGACGCCCTATCAATTGCTGTCCGCCGCGCTCGCTGCCTGCACGGTGATGACGATCCGCCTTTACACCGCACGCAAGCCCTGGACGATCCCGGACTTCCGGGTGGAGGTCGAGCATGCGCTGGTCGCCGGAAGCCCGCCGGGGGACCGCTTCACGCGGCGCATCCTGTTCGACGGACCGCTCGCCGGCGACATTCGCGCCCGCCTGCTCGAGATTGCCGAAAAATGCCCGGTCCACCGCACGCTCAGCGGCGGCGGATCGGAGATCGTCACCAGTGCCGAAGCGCCCGCGCCGATCCCAGTGCCGCCTCTGGAGCCGGCCGATCCGCCGGCCGCCCATGTCGAGCAGATGAAGCAGGCCTCGAAGGCGTCCGAATGACTCGAAAAGTCGGGGAAACCCCTTTAAAAACCGTAGCTTGACCCCACATCAAACATGGCCGCCTCCTCCCTGGCGGCCGGGGCGGCGCTGTTCGATGCTCCCGCCTTCAGGGCCCCGCCGCGTTCCCCCCTTGCGCGGCGGGGTTTCCGATTCGGCCCGGTTCAGGCGGCGACCGTATCGCGCTCGATCCGCTGCATCGCCTGCTCCCAGCCGCTCAGGCTCGAGCGGGCGTCCTGGACGAAGCGCGAGCGCCGCACGCCGAACAGGAACAGGCTTCCGAGCAGGCGTCCGATCGGGCCGGCCGGCCGGCGGAACTGGATGAGCAGCACGACCCTGGTCTCGCCGCTCTCGTTCCAGACCTCGTGATGATAGGTGTCGTCGAAGACGAGCATCCTCCCTTCCTCCCACAGCAACATTCGGTCGCCGACCTGCATCCGGCAGGCCTCGCGCCTTTTCGGCACGACCACGCCGAGATGGGCGGTGACGATCGCCTTGCTGACTCCGCTGTGACGGGGGATGTGCGCGCCGGGCGTCAGGATCGAGAAGAAGGCGCTGTTGAGGCCGGGGATGTCCGCCACCGCGGCCGCGGTGCGGGGGCAGCGGCGGATATTCTCCTCGACCGCGTAGCCGTAGCCGTGGAGGAAGAAGCTCTTCCACTTTTCGGGCGGCGCGATCCGGCGATGGTCGGGCGAGATGGCGGCGAGCGGCGGGATCGCGGCCTGGTGCGCGAGCAGTGCGTCGGCCTCGGCGCGGATCGCGCTCCAATGGCTCTCCAGCGCCGCGATCCACGGAAAATCGGCGGGATCGAAGACCGGCGGATCGCCGACCTTCGACGAGCGGGCGATGGCGCGGTTGAACGGACGCCGCAACCTTTTGCCCATGCGAATCCAGAAGGGGATGGACGGGCGCGGGCCCCCGGCAGCCTCCCCGATCTTCGTCCCTTCCGCCATGCTGCGCAGCTAGGTATGCGGGGCGCCGCCCGCAAGCTCAGCCGGCGATCTTCGCGTCGGCGCGTTCAATGCCGGCCTTCCCACGTTCCGTTCAGGGCCGCGAAAGCTGATCTGGCGAAGATGGCGCCGGCCATCTTGCTTGAGGGAGCGGGTAAATGCGCAGGATCATCGGATTGGCGGCGGCGGCCTGCCTGGTGGGGAGCGCGCTTGCGACCCCGGCGGACGCGCGCGACTGGCACGGCCATTATCGCTACCATCATCATGGCGACGGCGGCTTCAGCGACTTCGTCGCCGGCGCGGTTTTGGTCGGCGGCATCGCGGCGCTCGTCTCGGCGATCCACGGCAACGACCGCGCCCGCCAGGACGCCGCGGTCGACGGCTGCGCCCGTGCCGCCGAGCACCGGACCGGCGGCCAGGTCCAGGACATCAATCACGTATCGAGCAGCAAGGGCTATTATACGGTCGAGGGCATTCTCGATGCCGGCTTCGACGGGCCGCCGCCCCCCGACGGAGACGAGGACGGGCCGCCGCCGCGCGACGGCGCAGGTCCGGCTCCACCCCCGCCGCAGGACGGAGCCGGACCGCCGCCTCCGCCGCCGGGGCCGCTTTCCTTCCGCTGCGTGATCCACAACGGCACCATCTACAGCTTCCGGACGACGCCCGGCGCGGCCTGACCGGCCGCGCGCGGGCTGTTCCCTCCGCACCGGAATCGCACTAGGGCTCGGGCGCATCCCAGGCCCTAGGAACGCGAATGTCCCCTTCCGAAACCATCCTGATCGTCGATTTCGGAAGCCAGGTGACCCAGCTCATCGCCCGCCGGGTGCGCGAGGCGGGGGTCTATTGCGAGATCGCGCCCTTCAACATGGCCGGCGAGGCCTTCGAGCGGCTGACGCCCGGCGGGATCATCCTGTCGGGCGGCCCGTCGTCGGTGCATTGGGAGGACAGCCCGCGCGCGCCCCAGCATTTGTTCGAGGCCGGACTTCCAATCCTCGCAATCTGCTACGGCCAGCAGGTGATGGCCCAGCAATTGGGCGGCCTCGTCGCGCCGTCGGACAGTCGCGAGTTCGGCCGTGCCTTCATCGAGATCGTCGACAATTGCAGCCTGTTCGACGGCCTCTGGTCGCCGGGCGAGCGCCACCAGGTCTGGATGAGCCATGGCGACCGGGTCGAGCGGCTGCCCGAGGGGTTCCGGGTCGTCGCCAGCTCCGAAGGCGCGCCTTATGCGGTGGCGGTCGACGAGGAGCGGCGCTTCTACAGCCTGATGTTCCACCCGGAGGTGGTCCACACGCCCGACGGCGGGCGGCTGCTCGCCAATTTCGTCCGCCACGTCTGCGGCCTTTCCGGCACCTGGACCATGGCCGAGTTCCGCGCGGCCAAGATCGCGGAGATTCGCGCGCAGGTCGGTAATGGCCGGGTGATATGCGGCCTGTCGGGCGGCGTCGACAGCGCGGTCGCGGCGGTTTTGATCCACGAGGCGATCGGTCACCAGCTCACCTGCGTCTTCGTCGATCACGGCCTGATGCGGCAAAGCGAGGCGGAGCAGGTCGTCAGCCTGTTCCGGGGCCATTACAACATCCCCCTCGTCCATGTGGACGCCGAAGACCTGTTCCTGTCGGGCCTCGGTGGCGTCTCCGACCCCGAGGCCAAGCGCAAGTTTATCGGCAAGACCTTCATCGACATATTCGAGGCGGAGGCGAAGAAGATCGGCGGCGCCGATTTCCTGGCGCAGGGCACGCTCTATCCCGACGTGATCGAGAGCGTCAGCTTCACCGGCGGCCCCTCGGTCACGATCAAGAGCCACCACAATGTCGGCGGCCTGCCCGAGCGGATGAACATGAAGCTGGTCGAGCCGCTTCGGGAATTGTTCAAGGACGAGGTGCGCGCGCTCGGCCGCGAGCTCGGCCTTCCCGAGGCCTTCGTCGGGCGCCATCCCTTCCCCGGCCCCGGCCTCGCCATCCGCATCCCGGGCGAGGTGACGAAGGAGCGCTGCGGCATCCTGCGCAAGGCGGACGCCATCTATCTCGAGGAGATACGCGCCGCCGGCTTCTACGATTCGATCTGGCAGGCCTTCGCCGTCCTGCTGCCGGTGCGGACCGTCGGCGTGATGGGCGACGCGCGCACCTACGACAGCGTCTGCGGCCTTCGCGCCGTCACATCGACCGACGGCATGACGGCGGACGTCTTCCCCTTCGACGCCGCCTTCCTCGGCCGGGTCGCCACCCGCATCATCAACGAGGTCCGCGGCATCAACCGCGTCGTCTACGATTATACCTCGAAGCCGCCCGGCACGATCGAGTGGGAGTGATTTCGAGGGTGCCGGGCATATCCCGAGCGACCCCACGGCCCACGGCCAAGCGACTTATCTGAAACGGAAATATCCATCACCGCGGAGGAGGGGATATGAGCAATCGAGACCTGAAGCACGAAACCCTCATTCTCGAGCGCATCTGCGTTGCACCGGTCGAGCGGGTCTTCGCAGCCTTCGCGGATCCCGTGGAGCGCGCCAATTGGGGGACGCCTTCGGAAACGGCGGCTTTCATCTACGACAAGGTCGATTTCCGTGAAGGCGGCAGCGACGTCTTCCGCTGCGGCGACAGGAGCAATCCTCAATATCGGGGCGTCACCACCTATCACGATATCGTTCCCGATGAGCGCATCATCTCGAGCGAGGTCGTGGAAACGGAAGGGCGCAAGCTTCTCATCTCGATGGCGACGACCGCATTGCAGGCCGAGGGCAGCGGCACGAGGGTCATCGTCACCGTGCAGCTCACGTCCCTTGCCGGAGAGGGCATGCTCAACGGCGCGAAGTTCGGGCACAATGCGTCCCTGGACAATCTCGTCAAGGCGATGGCGGAGGCCGTCGATCAAGGGGTGTCCTGAAAGCTCGCGCCACGCACAGGCCAACGGCAGGACGGCGGAGGCCTTTACCTTCTACGCCGCCTTTCTCGGCCGCATCGCCACCCGCATCATCGACGAGGCGCGCGGCATCAACCGCATCGTCTACGGCTATACCGCATATTGCTCATGCTCCGTGAGCGACGTCCGCCCGGGCGAGACGCCACAGGGCCACGCCGCTCAAAAACCGGAACAGCACCGTCAGGCCCAGCGACGGCATGAAGATCATGCCGGCCGCCGCCTCGAACCGCGTGCCCACGGCCAGCAATGTTGCAAGGGTGAGAAGGCCTCCGGCGAGCCCCGAGACGCCTGCGGCGCGCATCCAGCCCGGTTCCTTCGCAAGCCCATGGCCGGCAACGACCATCGCGATGCCCATGAAGAGCGTGCCGATCCCGTGCGCCCCGTTGGATATCGGTGCGAACGCGGCCCAGCCGCTTTCAGCCAGCGTCATGCTCCGCGCCTGAAGGTCGACGAAGGCCGGAATGCCGATCCAGAGGGTCAGGGGAACGAGGCTGTGACCCGCGATACCGACCAGGCCCAGATAGAGTTGCCCGGTCGCTGCGGTCGGCGAAATTCTCGACAATGCGGTCGCCAGCCCGGCCAGGAGATAGACGGTCGCCACCAGCCCCGCGAAGCCGAAGACCGCCGAGGCCCTCAGCGCGTCGCCGCCGTCTCGAATCAGGCCCATCGCCTGTATTGGATCCGCGAATCGGGCCGGTGACCAGCCGCTGATCAGGAACGATGACGTTTCGGCGACCAGCAGACCGGCGGCCACAATGCCTGCGGCGCCCGTAATTCGCATGCCCGGATTCATGGCGGACCTCATTTTGCCTTCAACGCAATCCTACCTAATATCTGGACGATGGCTTGAAAGTCCGGCCAAACCGGACGCAGCGTTCATGGAGGTGAACGATAATGATCGACCTGAACGATGCCCGTCTCCTGGTGCAGGTCGTCGAGCAGGGCGGCTTTTCCCGCGCGGCTCGGGCCCTCGGGCGTCCCAAGTCCAGCATCAGCAACCGTATCGCGAAGCTTGAGGACGATCTCGGTGCGCGGCTGATCCACCGCACGTCGCGGCAGTTCGCGCTGACCGACATAGGTCGAGAATTCTTCGATCGCGCATCGGCCATGCTGACCGAGGCGACCTCCGCCGAGGAGGCCGTGCGCAGCCGGACGGCGGAGCCGCGCGGCACGGTGCGCGTGGCCAGCTCGGTCGCGACGGCGCAGGCGGGATTGGCGCTGGTGCTCGCGGGATTCATCAGGGCCTTCCCAAAGGTGCGCGTCCACCTGAGCGTGACGAACCGTTCGGTCGATCTCGTCGACGAAGGCTACGACCTCGCGGTTCGCGCGCATGAGAAGCCCCTGCCGGATTCGGAGATGATCCAGCGCCGGCTCGGCTTCTCCTACCGGTGGCTGGTGGCGTCGCCTTGCTATCTGGCGCGGCGCGGAACCCCCGAAAATCCCCACGACCTCGAGGATCACGACGCGCTGTGCATGTCCGCCGGCTTCGAATCCGACTGGACGCTGACGACGGATCCCGATGTCACGATGCAGGCCAGCCCAAGGCCGGCTTTTTGCGCCGACGATCCTGCATCGCTCCGGATCGCCGCCTGCGACGGGCTGGGGATAGCGATGCTGCCGGTGGGCCTGTGCCGAGGCGACCTCCACGACGGCCGCCTTGCGCGGGTCTTGCCGGAATGGACAGCGGGCGGCGCATTCATCAGCATCCTGACCCCTCATCGCCGCGGTCAGCTCCCCGCGGTGCGGGCGGTGTCCGACCATATCGCCGATCATCTGCGCGCCGCCATGACGCTCGAGACGTGAGGGGCCGTCAATCGCGAACGTTCATGGGCTGGGACGCAGCGTCCAAGATCGCGGGATTGCGCCCGGACTCGATCTCCCACATCGCCTGCCGAAGCAGGATGCGCCTGGCCCTCAAGCAAGGAGTGCGGGAACGATCTCGGTTCAAATCATGACGGAGAGATGACGATGCCACGTTTGAGCGGCAAGAAGGCCCTGGTTACCGGCGGCAGCCGAGGTATCGGCTCCGGCATCGCGCGCAGCCTGGCCAAACATGGCGCGGACGTGGGTTTCACCTATAAATCGCGCGCAGACGCCGCGGCAACGGTTGTACGAGACGTCGAAGCGTTCGGCCGCAAGGGCGTCTCGCTTCAGGCCGACAGCAAGGATCCCGAGGCGCTG
Organism: Allosphingosinicella sp.; assembly: GCA_036273615.1. Taxonomy (GTDB): domain Bacteria; phylum Pseudomonadota; class Alphaproteobacteria; order Sphingomonadales; family Sphingomonadaceae; genus Allosphingosinicella. The sequence goes on from DASUHH010000044.1 coordinate 12,000, forward strand.
ACGGAAGCGGTGGATGAGATCGCCGATCGGCTGGGGGGACTCGACATATTCGTCAGCAGCGCCGGCGCATTGATGTTCAAGCCGATCGACGAGTTCACGCTCGACGACTTCGAGGACATCGTCTCGCTCGATCTGCGGGCGGCCTTCGTCGGGTCGAAGGCGGTGCTGAGACATTTGCCGGAGGGCGGGCGGATCGTCTTCATCGCCAGCAACATCGCCGATTATGCCGCCCTGCCGACCACCGGTTTCTATGCCATGGTGAAGTCGGGGCTCGACGGTCTCTGCAAGGGCATGGCGCGCGATCTCGGGCCCCGGGGGATCACGGTCAATTCGGTGCATCCCGGCCCCATTGATACCGACGCGAACCCCCGGGACGGACAATATAGCGAGCCGCTGAAACGGCTGATGGCGACGCCGCGCTTCGGCACGCCGGCCGACGTGGGCGAGTTCGTCGCCTGGATCGCCAGCCCGGAGGCGAGCTTCGTCACCGGAGCCTCTCATCGGATCGACAACGGTTTCACCGCCTGAGCGGCGTGCCAAAAAATCGAGGAATCTCCAATGACGGCTGAAGACGTCATTCGCCGCACCTACGAAGCCTATAATCGTCGCGACCTGGATGGGGCTCTTGCGGGCCTCGATCCACGAATCGTCTGGGATACCGGCGAGGGGCACGCCGTTCGAGGCAAGGCCGCGGTGGCCGAACACTGGCGAGCGGAATGGGAGAAGGCTGACGCCAGGGTGGGCATAGACCGCCTCGAGCGTGCTGCTTCGGAGTCCATCCTGGCGGTCACCCTGAGCACCCGCGATCCGGACGGTCATGTGACGAGCCGTCGGATCACCAACAGGGTGATCTGCGATGGCGACCTGATCGTGGAGATGCGGGTTTCATAAAATCCCGGCTGGCGTCCCTCCCGGAATCGAGCCGGGTCATTCAGAGGTACGACAATGAACGTCATCGCCTATTTCACCTTGAGCGCCGACGGGTTCCTCCCAAGGGCCGAGGACAAGGATCTTCCGCCGCCCGATCCGGTCATCAACGATTCGTTGAAACGGGCCGCGGAAGCCGGGAGCCTGATCGTCGGGCGCACCACCTACGAGAGCATGGAAGGCGAAGATCAGCCTGTGCCGGTCGCCATCGTGTCGACGTCGATGAAGGCTGAGGGCGATGGCGTCTTCGTCGCCGATTCACCAGCGAAAGCGGTGCGCCTCTTGGAACGGAAGGGAATTTCCGGCGCCCTGGTCGGCGGGGGCGCGAAGCTGTTTTCAAGTTTTCTGGCTGCGGGCCTCGTGGATGAGCTCTACGTCAACATCGCCCCGGAATTGATAGGGCGCGGCCTGCGGATCGAAGGGCCGAGGCGCCGCGCCGAGACCCTGAAGCTGGTCCGAACAACCCGACTCGACGAGGGGATCGTCCAGCTCCACTACCGGCGCTAGGTGACGGGATGCGGCAGCGACCGCAACGGCGTGAGGGTCTTGAACCGCCCGACCAGGAGAGGCAGCTTCCTTCACCGCCTCGTGGGCTTTGTCGAAACAGGCGCCGGTCGTTCGTCGTTCCCATATCCGAACCTCTCATATGAAGGGATTGCTCTGATGCGCACCGCTGCAATGCTCCTCGCCCGGCTGATCTTCGCCTGGGCCTTCCTGATGGCCGCGGCATTCAAGTTCATGGGAATGGCCGGGACCGCTCAATATATCGGGGCGGCCGGCATTCCATTCCCTTTGTTCCTCGCCTGGGTCGCGGCCTTTTTCGAGGTCGGCCTTGGGCTCGCCTTCCTGACCGGCGCCTTTTTCAGCGAGGCGGCCATTCTCGCCGGACTCTATGTGATGTTCCTCGCCTTCACCTTCCACGGCCCGTCCCACTGGAAGGGCAACCCGATGGAGTTCGGCGCCTTCTTCGACCATTTCATCTTCCTGGCCGGTCTCCTCCTGTGCGCCATCCACGGTCCCGGCGAAAAATTCGCCCTCGGCTGGCGCCTTCCCCGCAAGACATCCGGCGGCGGGCGCTTCGGCGGTTGAGGATCGAGCTACGAAGGCCGGCGGCAAGCAAGGGCTTCCGGACCTGACGGTGCCGATGTCGGCGGGAGCCGGCCGGAGAAAGGAAACCAGCCATGTCCAACTCAATTCTCTACATGTCCATGTCGCTCGACGGCTATATTGCCGGGCCGAACGACAGGCCGGGGAATCCCGGCGGCGACGGCTTCATGCGCCTGCACGAATGGTATGGGTTCCGGTCGTCGCCCCCCAACACCAGGGGGACCGGCTGGGGCGCGCATTTCATCGATGAAGGCAACGCCACGGGTGCCGTGCTCGCGGGCAGGCGCACCGCCGAGCAGGCCGGTCATTGGGGCGGAAATCATCATGGCGTCCCCATCTTCGTGCCCAGTCACCGGCCGCCGGGTGAGTCCGCCGCCGCCTATCCCCTGGTGACCTATGTGAACGACGGGATCGTCAGCGCGATGGCCCAGGCCAAGGCCGCCGCGAAGGGCAGGAACGTCATGGTGCACGGCGCCTACACGGCGCAACGGGCGCTGGAGGCGGGGGTGCTGGACGAGTTGCAGATTCACCAGATCCCGGTGCTGTTCGGCAATGGGAAGCGGATGTTCGACATCCTGCCCGCGCGCATCGAGCTTCAAATCCTTCGGGTGATCGACACGCCGGAAGCCACCCACATCCGCTACCGAGTCCGTCGGCAATGACGTCGCGGGCCGGTGAAGAAGGTCGGCGGACCAGGGCGCTCGGCGCGAGGGAAAGGCATGACCGGGATGATCATCCCGGATTCCGGGATCGATATCGATTCGGCCCGCATCGGGAAAAGGCCGACGCCGGGGCGGAGAGGATCGGCGGATGAAGGCTCGGATGCTTGCCGGCAAATGCTTGTGCGGCGCCGTTGCCTAGTTCCGGACGCATTTCTCTACGCGGCCTGTTGCCATTGCTCCAATTGCCGCCGAACGACGGGCTCGGCGTTCAAGCCGTTCGCCGGCATCGAACGCGAAAAGCTGGTCCTTGCCGAAGGCCATGGGTGCCTCCTGATCTTCGGCGACGATCAGGAACTGCCGCCGGCCCCCGGGGTTTGAAGGGTGGGGCCCGCAACCGGAGGCAGAAGGACATGTCCGCGCTCGCCCGAAAGGCTGTCGGGAACATCGCCGGCTATGATTATGGCGAAGCCGCGCCCTCGCCGCTGACCTTGAAGGAGCTGGACGAGCTCAAGGCCACGGTCGATTTCACCGACGAGGACCGGCAGGCGCTGGTCCGCGCCGGGCGGATCCTGGTGCCGCAGGCCGAAGCCATGGTCGACGAATGGCGCGCCGTCATCGGGGCCCACAAGCATCTGGGCCGATGGTTCCTCGGGCTCGACGGCAAGCCCGACGACCGCTACAAGTCGCTGGTCAAGGCGCGCTTCGTGCGCTGGGTGGTCGACCTGTTCGAGCGGCCCTTCGACCAGGCCTGGCTCGACTATCAGGAGGAGATCGGGCTGCGTCATACCCCGGCGAAGAAGAACGATACCGACCATGCCCGGACGCCCGACCATGTGCCGCTGCGCCACCTGTTCGCCTTCTGCGCACCGGTCAGCCTGAGCGTCGGCAGGCGGCTGAAGGCGGCCGGAACGCCGCCGAACGAGGCCGAGCGGATGCAGGCGGCCTGGACCAAGGCGGTGATCCTCAGCGTCACCCTGTGGAGCCGGCCCTATGCGAAGGACGGCCTTTGGTAGCGAATTGGGAATCGGGCATCGCCGGAAGTCGGGAAGGCAGGACGATGATGGACGAAATCGACACGCCTGAATCTCAAATCCGCGCGCTGATTGAGGCGTGGGCCGCCGCCGTTCGACGGCATGACCTGCCCGCGATCCTCGCCTGCCACGCGCCGGACATCGTGATGTTCGATCTGCCCCCGCCTTTGCAGGCCCGGGGTTTGGACGAGTATAAGAAAACCTGGGATCTGTTCTTCCGATACCACGAGGTGTCGCGGGCATTCGACGTCGAGGAGCTCGGCATCGTCGCCGGCGAGGACGTTGGATTTGCCTTTGGCATCATGCGTTGCGGCGCGGGCCGGGACCCCGCGGGCTTCCTCTTCCGGGTGACGATCGGCTTGCGGAAGGTCGACGGTGCGTGGCGTGTCCTGCACGAGCATCACTCTCTCCCGGCCGTTGACGGCTGAGCGTCGTCGCGCCGGGCATCTTCCGCGCCTGGAACGGTTTCGGTCAGGTGAATGAGCAGGCCGCAACGCCTCCGGCCCGGCGTCACGGCGCGGCCCATTTGTCCATATCGGCGTGCATCGGACATTGATCTTCGGGACAGGCGGAAAAATCGCAAAGTCGGCAAAAATGGCTCACGCCATAAGCATCCTTCGCCAATGGCCGCATCAGCTTCTCCAACAGCGTCGAAAGCTGCTTTTCCTCGTCGACGCTGAGGACGTCGAGATAGGGCGTCATGGCGGCGCACCGCGCGACGAGCATCGGCTCCGCGGCGCCGCGGCCCGTGTCCGTGAGGAAGAGGTGGGTGGCGCGCTTGTCCTCGCCGCGCCGCGCCTGCACGAACCCCCGCGCTTCGAGCTTGTCCACCAGGCGGACGGTCGCGGTGTGGGAAAGCTTCAGGGCCTTTGCGAGCTGGGCGTTCGTGATGCCTTCCCAGAAGCTCATGATGTTGAGCGCCGCAAAGGCGGAATCCGTCTGGTTGGGATGGCTTTTGAGCATCGCGTTCGCGCGTTCGCTGACGTCGCCGGCGAAGGCGGCAAGCATATTGGCGGTTCTCAGGCGGGTCATGGACATCCGATCGGCGGAAACGGGGTTGACGGGCGATCCTGACGTATATATGTGTGTGCTGCACGCACATGTCAAGGAGAGTTTCATGTTCCCGGCTTTGCACAAATGGACCCTGACGGTGGGGACAGGCGTGGCACGCTACAGCGTCGTCCTGTTTTTCCTGCTGTTCGGGATCGCGAAGTTCACCCCCGGGGAAGCGGCGGCCATCCATCCGCTGCTCGTCCACAGCCCCTTCCTGTCCTGGCTTCCCCGGCTGTTCGATCCGCGGACCGCATCGGACGTCATCGGCGTGGTGGAGATCGCGCTCGGCGCAATGGTCGCCGCCCGCCCGATCGCGCCCCGCCTCTGCGTCGTCGGCAGCTACGGCGTCGCGGCCTCGCTCGTCGTCACCTTGAGCTTTCTGGTGACCACGCCGAATCTCGATCCGGCCCTTGGCGGCTTCATCGTCAAGGACCTTACCCTTCTCGGCGTGGCCTTGTGGTCGGCCGGCGAGGCGGCGCGCGCCACCGCTCCGCGCGCCGCGCCGCGGCGGGCGCCGGCTTGACCGGGCCGGGCGGCAGCCATGACGGAATCCCGGATGGCCCTGCAACCGGTGAAGGCGACCTGTCGCGAATGGACAGGGCTCGCGATCATCGCATTGCCCTGCATCGTCTACGCGATGGATCTCACGGTCCTGAATCTGGCCGTTCCGTCGCTGAGCGCCGATCTCAAGCCCTCGGCCGCGCAGCTTTTGTGGATCGTGGACATTTACGGATTCCTGGCGGCCGGGTCGCTCCTCATCATGGGAACCGCCGGCGATCGGATCGGGCGCCGCAAGCTTCTGCTCATCGGGTCCGCATGTTTCGGGATCCTGTCCCTGATCGCCGGCTTCTCGCGGACTCCGGGGATGCTGATCGCGGTTCGCGCGCTCCTCGGGATCGCCGGCGCGACGATGGCGCCGTCGACGCTGTCGCTCATCAGCAGCATGTTCCGCGACGATCGGGAAAAGACCTTCGCGGTGAGCGTCTGGGTCGCGAGCTTCTCGCTCGGCGGCGCCATCGGGCCGGCGATCGGCGGAATGATCCTCGCCCGTTTCTGGTGGGGCGCCGTTTTCCTCGCCCCGGTTCCGGTGATGGCGGTCCTGCTGATCGCGGGCCCGCTTCTGCTGCCGGAATACAGGAATGCGCAGGCCGGGCGCCTCGATCTCGTCAGCGCGATTCTGTCGGTCGTGTCCGTGCTGCCGATCATCTACGGCATCAAGCTCGCCGCGGAGGGCGGCAGCCTCTTCCGGGCGGCATCGGTCGCGATCATTGGGCTTGCATTCGGCCTCTGGTTCCTGCGCCGGCAGGCGCGCCTGGGCGATCCGCTTCTCGATCTCCGGCTCTTCGGACGGCCCGCGGTGAGCATGGCGCTCGCCATCTACACGGTCGACTTCTTCGTCGGCTTCGGCATCCTCATCATCGTTGCGCAATATCTGCAGCTGGTGCTGGGCTTGACGCCCTTGCAGGCGGGGCTCTGGAGCACTCCGGTCGGATTCGGGTTCGTCATCGGATCGCTGCTGACATCGCCTGCGCTCAGGCTGATGCGGCCTGCCTATGTGCTGGCCTGCGGATTGACGTCGGGCGCGGTGGGTCTCGCCGCCATGGCATTGGCCGTCCACGCCCACGGCCTGCTCTCGATCGTTCTCGGGAACGTGCTGTTCTCGATCGGAATGGCCCCGTGCACGACGATCATCGCCGATCTTGTCGTCAGCGCGGCTCCCCAGGAGCAGTCCGGCGCGGCGTCGGCGCTGAGCGAAATGGCTTCGGAAATGGGCGGCGCGCTCGGCATCGCGCTTCTCGGCAGCCTCGTCACCTTCGTCTACCGCTCGGCGTTGATCGCCGGCATCCCCCGCTCAATTCACGGCGAAGCCGGGGAGCGCGCGCTACGCGGAATCGGCTCGGCCCTGGGTTCGGGGCGTGTCGGCCACCCCGGCGCCTTCGTGGCGGCCGTGCGGGCTGCCTATTCGGATGCCGCGCAGGTCGCGCTCTGGGTGGCGGCCGGCATCGTCCTGCTGGCGGCTGCGGGCGCCGTGGCAAAGTTTCGGACCTTCAAGCTTCATGGCTAGGCTGCGGTGACAAATTAGGGGATTCCCATATGGGTTGAGTTCTGATTCAACGCTGGCTTTTGGAGGCTGGTGTGGAAGGCGAGGTTCTGCGGGACGATCAATGGGAGATATTGCGCTCGTTTGTGCCGGGGGGGCG
>DASUHH010000045.1:0-4544 GCA_036273615.1 Allosphingosinicella sp.
ACGGTGGCGTTTCTGGGGCTGGAGGCGCGCGCGGTCGACGTGCAGGTCCAGATCGGCAGCGGCCTGCCCAAGTTCCTCGTCGTCGGCCTGCCCGACAAGGCGGTGGCGGAGAGCCGGGAGCGGGTCCATGCCGCGCTCGCCGCGATCGGCCTGTCGCTCCCGCCCAAGCGGATCACGGTCAATCTCTCGCCCGCCGATCTGCCCAAGGAAGGATCGCATTACGATCTGCCGATCGCGCTCGGCCTGCTGGCCGCAATGGGCGCGATCGATACGGAGATGCTGGCCGGCTACGTCGCGGTCGGCGAGCTCGGCCTCGACGGGCGGATCGCGCCGTCGCCGGGCGTGCTGCTCGCCGCGATGCACGCCTCGGCGCGCGGCCTCGGCCTGATCTGCCCGGTCGCGCAGGGGCCCGAGGCCGCCTGGGCGGGCGATATCGAGATATTGGCGGCGAGCGACCTTATTGCCTTGCTCAACCATTTCCGCGGCAGCGCAATCCTGTCGCCGCCCGCCGCGGGGGAGGCGGAGCCGCCGGGGCTCGGGCCCGATCTCGCGCAGGTGAAGGGGCAGGAGATTGCGAAGCGCGCGCTGGAGATCGCCGCGGCCGGCGGCCACAATCTGCTGATGAGCGGCCCGCCCGGCGCCGGCAAGTCGCTGCTCGCCGCCTGCCTGCCCGGAATCCTCCCCGATCTGACCGCCTCGGAAGCGCTCGAAGTGTCGATGATCGCCAGCGTCGCCGGAGCGCTGACCGGGGGAAGGCTGGTCCGCAACCGCCCTTTTCGAGCGCCGCACCATAGCGCCTCGATGGTCGCTCTGGTCGGCGGCGGCCTCAAGGTGCGGCCGGGCGAAATCAGCCTCGCGCATCTCGGCGTGCTCTTCCTCGACGAGCTTCCCGAATTCCAGCGCCAGGCGCTCGATTCGCTGCGCCAGCCGCTCGAGACCGGCACCGTCTCGGTCGCCCGCGCCAATGCCCATGTGACCTTTCCGGCCCGCGTCCAGCTCGTCGCCGCGATGAATCCGTGCCGCTGCGGCCATCTCGGCGACCCCGCGCTCGCCTGCTCGCGCGCGCCGCGCTGCGCCGCCGATTATCAGGCGAAGGTCTCGGGCCCTTTGCTCGACCGCATCGATCTCCACGTCGAGGTGGCGGGAGTCGCCGCCGCCGATCTCGTCCTGCCGCCGCCCGCCGAAGGCTCGGCCGAGGTGCGGGCGCGGGTCCAGGCGGCGCGCCGGATCCAGACCGACCGCTACGCCAAGGCCGGTTTACGAACCAACGCCGAAGCCGACGGCGAATTGCTCGACCGCGTCGCCGCGCCCGACGAGCCGGGCCGCCGCCTCCTCGCCCAGGCCGCCGAGGCAATGCGCCTCTCCGCCCGCGGCTTCCACCGAATCCTCCGCGTCGCCCGCACCATAGCCGACCTCGCAGGGAGCGAAGGCGTTGGGCGGGTGCATGTGGCGGAGGCGCTCAGCTATCGGCGCGTGGCGCCGCGGAATTGAGTCGGACGGATCAGAACTGGATATTGTCTCTGCAATCTGTGCAGTCTTGGCCTGAACCCTGCCTCTCTCAAGCTCAGCATCGCCTCGCAGCCAGCGCTGCCCGCGCAGCTCACGCAGAGTCGTTGACCGTGTTTGAATTTGCTGTCTAAAATGGCGCGTCAGCGTCTCAGAACAGCGTGCCAACTCTCATGAGAAACATGATCGGGGAATTTATGAAAAAGCTCGTGTTGGGATTCGCTATTGCTGCGCTTTCGATGGCTTCGCCGGCAGCGTCTGAGACTCTGAACAATCGTTCGATCGTTGAGCTACATGCGAGCGGTCTCGACGATGAGACAATCATCGCCAAAATCGAATCGTCGGACGCCAACTTTGATCTCTCTACCTCGGCACTTGTCGCTCTGAAGAAGCAGGGGGTGCCGAGCCGGGTCATCACTGCGATGCTGCAGGCGCAAAACCGCACCCGAGGTCCTGGCCCAATAACGACGCCCCCCTCCGGTGTCCGGTCCTCATCGGCGAGCGCCGATACCTTAGCTGTCTCGAGGCCAGCTGGCATATACCTCCTCTCAAATGGGCAGTTGCAGCGTATCGACTTCAATGTCTCCGGCCAGACGAAAACAGGCGGCTTCCTCGGCAGTGCATTGTCCTACGGAATCGCGAAGATAAGTGTGAAGGTCGTCCTTCAGGGTGAGAGCGCACGAGTGAGGACGCATGATGAGACGCCGACATTCTATTTCTACCTTCCGGCTGCGGTCGCGCGATCAGGATCCAGTAGCTTCACGGAATCGAGTTCCGAACCGAGTTCTCCGAACGATTTCTCCCTGATTCGCCTTGAGAGAAAAGGTGGAAGTCGGGAAGCGCGCATCGGACGCGGCAACATCACAGGCTTTCAATCCGGTGTGGTGAGCAAGGACCGCGTCAACATCATTTTTGACGAAGTTCGGCCTGGAGTGTTTGTTGTTCGTCCAGAATCCCCCTTAGCCATGGGCGAATACAGCTTTGTCATGATCGGAGCTGGAGGCGCGAGCGTAGCCAAGTTCTTCGATTTCTCCGTGCAGTAGCCGAGATGCAACAGTCTTTCTTCCAGACGGGCGTCTCAATGGCATTCCGGGGATGCATCCGTAATTTGGCTCTCTGATCTCACTGAACCCGCGTCACCTTTACCCCCCGCGTCGCCAGCATGGCCTCGACCGACTCCGGCCCCGCCAGATGGCCCGCGCCGACCGCGACGAACAATGTGCCGGGCTTCGCCATCCGCGCCTTCAGCCAGTCGGCCCAGCGGGCGTTGCGGTCGACGAGGAGCGCCTTTCGAAGCTCCGGCGAATCCTTCATGTCGTCGTTGAAGGTGCGGGCGATGCCGGCGACGTCGCCGCTGATCCAGGCACGGATCATCGCGTCGAACTCGGGCTTCGCCTTGTCCAGCTCGTCGACCTCGTCGATGAGGAAGGCGCGCTGCGCGCTGTCGGAGAGATGATCGAACAGGCCGAATTGCTGCTCCGCCGTCTCCAGCCCTTCGAGCGGCTTGCCGCTCTTCCGCCACGGGCCGATCAGGGTCTCCTCCACGCCGGCATTGGGATCGAGATGGAGCCGCTTGAAGATCACGGCGTCGAGAAGCAGTGCCGCCGCCCAGGTCTTCATCCGGTCGAGCACCGGCTCGGGGATGCCGCTTTCGGCGATCATCGCCTTCAGCCCCGCGCGCTTCTCGGGCGGCACCCGCTCGACGAGGGGCGGCAGGCCCGGCTGCACGGCGAGCTTCAGCATCGACTGGGCGAGCGCATTGGCGTCGTCGATATTGGGGATCTCCATCACCAATTCGTCCGAGGAGGCGAGGGCCTTGTCGAAAGCGGGAGTCCGCCAATTCTCGCCCTGCGGAAGCAGGTGGAAGGTGCCGAACAGATAGATGGTCGTGTCCTTGTCGGCGAGCTTCCAGATCGCCGGATGGCCGTGGGCCGCCGCCGGGGCCGGGTGCGGCACCGGCGCGGCGCCGATCAGGGCGAAGCCGGCAAAGGCCGTCGCCAGCCGGAACAAGCTTTTGCCACGCATGAAATTCGTCCCTCCATTCGCCGCGGTGCCCCTTTCGCGCCGCCTTTCTTGACCCTCTTAGAACCATGGGCCAAAGCGTCGCCAGCCTTTTGTTGCATTGCGAAAGACCCGCCTTGGCCGAGCAGCCGCCGAGCTTCCAGCGCCTCATCCTGACGCTCCACGATTATTGGAGCCGGCAGGGCTGCGTCATCCTCCAGCCCTACGACATGGAGATGGGGGCGGGGACCTTCCATCCCGCGACGGCCCTGCGCTCGCTCGGGCCCGATCCGTGGAAGGCGGCCTATGTCCAGCCCTGCCGCCGCCCGACCGACGGCCGCTATGGCGAGAATCCGAACCGGCTGGGCCATTATTACCAATATCAGGTGATATTGAAGCCGAGCCCGGACGACCTCCAGGCGCTCTATCTCGGCAGCCTTGCGGCGATCGGGATCGATTTCCTCAAGCACGACATCCGCTTCGTCGAGGACGATTGGGAAAGCCCGACGCTCGGCGCCTGGGGCCTCGGCTGGGAAGTGTGGTGCGACGGGATGGAGGTCACCCAGTTCACCTACTTCCAGCAGGTCGGGGGCTTCGAGTGTCGGCCGGTCACCGGAGAGCTGACCTACGGGCTTGAGCGGCTGGCCATGTACATCCAGGGCGTCGACAATGTTTTCGATCTGAGGTTCAACGATGCCGGTGTCAGCTACGGCGACGTGTTCCTCGAGAACGAGCGGGAGATGTCCGCCTATAATTTCGAGGTCGCGGACACCGACGCCTTGTTCGACCTGTTCCGCAAGGCGGCGGCCGAATGCGAGCGCTGCCTCGAAGCGAAGTTGCCCATCCCGGCCTATGAGCAAGCGATCAAGGCGAGCCACGTATTCAACACGCTCCAGGCGCGCGGCGTGATCAGCGTCGCCGAACGCCAGGCCTATATCGGCCGCGTCCGCGAGCTCGCCAAAGGCGCATGCGCCGCCTGGATGGCGCATAACGGGTGGGCGGCGTGAGTCCCCTCTCCCTGCAGGGGAGAGGGATGA